>QCDS01000006.1 GCA_003278685.1 Prochlorococcus sp. AG-355-K03
GCTGATTGGCCTGATAATGCTTCTATTCTTCTGACTCCAGCTGAGATTCCTTCCTCACTAATTATTTTGAAAGAACCTAATTCGGATGTAGTTTTAACATGTGTGCCACCACAAAGTTCCATGGAAACTCCTGGTACATTAACAACGCGCACTTCATCATCATATTTTTCTCCAAACATTGCGACTGCGCCCTTTTCAAGAGCCTCACTCTTAGACATATTTTGTATTTCTAGGATATGATTTTCCATAATCCAAGAGTTCACTAAAGTCTCAATCTTAGAAATTTGATCTTTAGAAATAGGATTAGAGGAATTAAAGTCAAATCGTAATTTATTAAAGGCTACTAATGAACCTTTTTGTCCAACACTTTCATTAACAACTGATTTAAGTGCAGATTGTAATAAATGAGTAGCTGTATGATTTGCAGCAGCCTTAGCTCTATTGGAGGAGCTAACATTAGTCTTAACTTTTTGTCCAATAGTTAATATTCCTTTTTTGATCGTTCCATAATGTAAAAAAACATTTTTCTTTCGCACAACATTATCAACCAAGACCTCTACATCTTTTGAAAATATCGTTCCAATATCACCAACTTGCCCGCCAGATTCTCCATAAAAAGTTGTCTGATCAAGAACAACTAAAACTTTCTGCCCTTCACTTGCTTGATTAACTAATGTTGAATTAAAGAATATACCCTTTATTTCAGCTTCCGAAAGAAGTGAATTATAACCATTAAAAACGGTTTTGTTAAAAAGATCTATTTCTCGCTCTAATGATCCCTCTAATGTCAAATCAATATTACTCGAAGCAGCTTTAGCTCTCTCTTTTTGTGCATCCATTTCTTCTTCAAAACCCTTTATATCTACACTGATACTATTTTCTTCAGCAATTTCTACAGTAAGTTCTAGAGGAAATCCATAAGTATCATAAAGTTCAAAAGCTTTAAAACCAGAAATCAATTTCTGCCCTGAAGAAATTAACTCATCTAGCAATTTCTCTCCTCTTTCAAGAGTTTCCATAAATCTTATTTCTTCAAGTTTTATCTCATTCAAAATTAAATCATTATTATTTTTTAAATCAGAATAGTTATTTTGCATTAAATTGATACCGACAGTAGCAATATGAGGCAAAAATTCATTTGTTATCCCTAATAATCTGCCATGTCTGACCATTCTTCTAATAAGTCTTCTTAATATATATCCCCTGCCGAGATTACTTGCTGCTACTCCATCAGAGATTAAATGAATGACAGCTCTTGTATGATCACCAATGATTTTTAAAGAAATTTTGTTTTTATCATCTGAAGAAAAATAATCAATATTTGCAATCTCACAAATTTTTTGAATAATAGGAAAAATTAAATCTGTCTCATAATTATTTTTCTTTTTTTGTAGTATTTGAGCCATCCTTTCAAGACCCATTCCTGTATCAATATTTTTAAATTTTAAATCTGTCAATTTTCCATTAGGATCACGATTATATTGCATAAAAACAAGATTATAAAATTCAATAAAACGCTCTCCATCTTCTAAATCAATATTCTGCAGACCCTTTTCAGGATGAAAATCATAATAAAGTTCTGAACAAGGTCCACATGGACCTGTTTTGCCAGATGACCAAAAATTATCTTCCTCTCCTAGTTTCACTATCCTATCTGGATGAATACCAATTTCATCTCTCCAAATTTTTGCAGACTCTTCGTCTTCGTGAAAAACACTCACAATTATATTTTCAACAGAAAGTTGATAAATATTAGTAACTAATTCCCAAGCCCATTGAATAGCTTCTCGTTTAAAATAATCTCCAAAAGAGAAATTACCAAGCATTTCAAAAAAAGTGTGGTGTCTAGCTGTAACTCCAACGTTTTCTATATCGTTTGTTCTGATGCACTTTTGGCTAGATGTAGCCCTTTTTGATGGTCTTTCTTTTAAACCTAAAAAAACTGGTTTAAAAGGTAGCATTCCAGCAATCGTTAGCATAACTGTAGGGTCATCTGGAATCAAAGATGCACTTGGAATGATTTTATGTAATTTTTCACTGTAAAATTTTAAAAAAGCATTTCTTATCTCATCTCCGGTAACTATTTTTTTAATTAGTTGAGATGTCATTTATCCAGAATAAGAAGATTAAAAATTAAAGAAAAGCGTAATTTCGGTTATTTCGCAAAAATAATCACGCGAATTTATATTCTATATAACTAAAGTTAATTTATAAAGCTAATTATTCTATGATAGCCTCTGCCCAAACAAGTAATTCTAAATTGGCACAAACTAATAACAATTTAACAGTTCAATCTCAAAATTTTGCTGATGATTCTTGTGCCATAAGATCTTTGGATTGGGATCGCAGTAGATTTGATATTGAATTCGGTTTAAGAAATGGAACTACTTACAATAGTTTTATTATTAAAGGTGAGAAACTAGCAATTATTGATACTAGTCACGCAAAGTTCGAAGAATTATGGTTTGAAGAATTACTGAAAAAGGTAAATCCGCAAGAAGTTGATTATTTAATTACAAGCCATACAGAGCCTGATCATTCTGGACTTATAGGTAATCTTTTAGAATTAAACCAAAATATCACAGTAGTTGGATCAAAATTAGCCCTTAAATTTATTGAAGATCAAATACATATTCCCTTTAAGCGTTTAGAGGTTAAGAGTGGAGAGTTTTTAAATCTAGGAACTAATCCTAATAGCGGTTTAGAACATAATATTGAATTTATAAGTGCACCAAATTTACATTGGCCAGATACCATATTTTCATATGATCACAGCACACATGTTCTCTATACATGCGATGCATTTGGACTCCATTTTTGTTCTGACGAATTTTTTGACACTGATCAAAAAGAAATATACGATGATTTCCGTTTTTATTACGATTGCCTTATGGGTCCAAACGCTAGAAGCGTTATACAGGCAATTAAAAGAATAGATAAGCTACCTGAATTAAAAACATTAGCTGTTGGTCATGGGCCTTTACTCCATAATCAGGTTAATTTTTGGAAAGGAAAATATCTAGAATGGAGTAGCAATAAAAGCAAAGGTAATGATTTTGTGTCAGTCTGCTACATAAGCGACTATGGTTATTGTGATCGACTAAGCCAAGCTATATCTCATGGCATAAGTAAAGCAGATGCACAGGTTCAATTAATTGATTTAAGATCATCTGACCCGCAAGAATTAACAAGTTTAATTTCCGAATCAAAAGCAGTAGTCATTCCAACATGGCCAGTAGACTCAGATAATGAATTAAAAGAATCTCTCGGTACTTTATTTGCAGCACTAAAACCAAAACAATTTACTGCTGTCTATGATGCATTTGGTGGAAATGATGAACCAATAGATTCGTTAGCAAATAAATTAAGAGAACTTGGTCAAAAAGAAGCTTTATCCCCTTTAAGAGTTAAAAATATTCCAGATCCCATTGTTTATCAACAATTTGAAGAAGCTGGAACTGATTTGGGTCAATTGATCAATAAAAAGAAGAATATTGCCTCTATGAAGAGCCTTGATTCAAATTTAGATAAAGCGTTAGGGAGATTAAGTGGAGGATTATATGTAGTTACAGCGAGCCAAGGCGAAGGTTCGACATTTAGACAAAGTGCAATGGTCGCAAGTTGGGTTAGCCAAGCAAGCTTTTCTCCACCAGGTATTACAGTTGCAGTAGCAAAAGATAGAGCTATTGAATCATATATGCAAGTTGGGAAAGGTTTTGTTGTGAATATCTTGAGAGAAGATAACTATCAAAAAATGTTCAGACACTTTTTAAAAAGATTTGCCCCTGGAGCTGATAGATTTGCAGATGTAGATGTAATTAGCAACATCGCTGAAGGAGGACCAGTTCTCTCAGATTCACTCGCCTTTTTAGATTGTAAAGTTAGTTCCAGACTGGAGACTCCAGATCATTGGATAATTTACGGAATTGTTGAAAATGGTAATGTTTCTGACTTATCATGCAAGACAGCAGTTCATCACAGAAAAGTTGCTAATCACTATTGATTAGACTTTTCAATTAGAGTTTTAAGATCAATTGATATCACTAAACTCAAATAGCAAATATATATTTTTTATTTAGTTGAAAATAATAAATATTAAAGTTTTAACTAGATTTTTTTTGATTTATAGTTTAAAACTAGTTGAAAATCGATCCCTGCATATATCTATAAAATCCAAAATTTTATTGGATTCATTTTTTAAAAGTATGTTTTACTTTATGCTCAGATATATTATTTTGACTACGTTTTTGACTGCCTTTTAATAGGTGCCTTAGAGTAGGAATGAAAAATATTGAAAAAGTAAATCTATACGCAACTTAGATTTGGTGAAATATACAAAAGAAAAAAATTGCATGATCACTTCGGAGGTAACAGGCAATCAGGAATTTCTACTCCAGCGAATTTACCAGTAATTTTTTTAATTAATAGTTCTGGAGGTGATGAAAATGGTTATTAAGATGGTTGGATGGAAGATAAGAAAAATTATTTATACAGTGGTGAAGGAAGATATGGCGATCAAAAATTAACAAGAGGTAATTTGCAAATATGTCAGCATGTTCAAAGGGGGAAAAGAATATATTTATTCGAGGAAACTACTGATACTTATATTAAATTAATTGGTGAATTTTATTTTATTGATTACAAAGAAAGTCAAGGTTTAGATTTCAATAATCAAAATAGATTAATTTATCAATTTATTCTCGGATTAAAACAACAAAAGGAAGTGTTACTAACTTCTTTAAAAGAACCTGCAGCAGTTGAAGCAAGATATAAAAAACCAAATACAACTGAACGAAAAGGTCTTGTAACTTCCCGAGTTGGTCAAGGTAGTTACAGGCGAGAACTTTTAAATAAGTTTCAGAATAAATGTGCTGTCACAGGTGCTGAGTTAAAAGAAATCCTGATTGCTAGTCATATTGTGCCTTGGAAGGACTCGAGTGATGAAGAAAGAAGAGATGTGAATAATGGGATTTTACTTTCTCCCACTTATGACGCCTTGTTTGATAAACATTTAATTAGTTTTGATGATTTAGGAAGTATTATTGTTTCTTCTAAAATAAAAAATTTAGTAAATGTCTTAGGAATTGATCCTAATGCCAAAGTCAAAGTTGATGATGAGATGAAAAATTATTTAAGCAGGCACCGCGAGCAATTTAGAGAAATCTTAGAGAATTAAACATTAAATAAGAGGGCATTTGTTTGCCCTCTTCGAGTCGTATGCACCTCGCTGTCCACAAAGTCGATGAAGTGCTTTTGACTCCTGAATTATTTCTACTCCTAATGAATAGAAAATGATAGTCGTGACAACCACAAAGCACTAATACTCGGGTAGAAATACCCTATGAATTTCAAGTAAAAAGGAGGACAATATAAGTGTAGATACAGGAGGTCTTATGAAACTCATTACTCCTTTCACAATTCTCAATCAAAACTTCCATGAAATAGATTTGATTAGAGACGCAATGAAGAATAGAAAATTAGCAACAGAAAGATTGCATGACGATTATAGAAAAATGTATAAATATCATCAATTTGCTTAGATAACCAAAAAAGAAATCGCGTTATAGTTGAAAACCCTATATTTAACAACTCATTAATGGTGCTGTTATAGGTATAATCGACAGATAAATAACGGTTTCACAAGAACTAAATGTTCTGGTCGATAGTTGAAAATCCGTTGAAAGTACATATGACACATCACTGCGACTAATAAGTCGGAAACTATTACTACAAAATAAATTTTTAAATGTCAGATATTAATATAGGCTTAATTGCAGAAAATCAAAACTTAACAGAATTTGAAATTTCCGAAAATTTTTCATGTTTAAGATTCTTAGACCAAAATAAAGAAAGATTTGAACTTGAATTTAACCTTGAAAAAGGAACTTCTTTTAATACTTTTATCATTAGAAGTCATGAAGAACTTTTTATTATTCATCCTCCTGAGAAACAATATTTAAATTCATTTAATAAAGTAATTTCTAGGTTTTGCGATCAATTTAAATTAGATAAAATCAACTTCATTTCTGGTCATATTAATCCCCAAATTATTGAAACTATAAAAAAAATAAGTGCCCAATTTCAAAACACAACTATTACTTGCTCTAATCCAGGTTATAAACTTATTAGCGAACTTTGGAATCAAAGAAATCCTAACTTAGAAAACTTTATTGAAATTCAATTACCTGAAATAAACATAATCAAAAAAGAACTTAATTTAGATTTAGATAACGTTTCATTAGAGTTAATTCCTATTCCAACAGCACGTTGGCCTGGTGGTCTGATAATTTATGAACGTAATCAAGAAATACTTCTTAGTGAAAAAATTTTCTCTGCACACATTGCATCTAAATATTGGTCTGAAACAAATCGAGTTAGTACTGAAATTGATAGGAAACATTTTTATGATTGCTTGATGGCACCAATGTCTAACCAAGTAGTATCAATAACTGAAAAAATTGCAGATTATGACATTAAAACTATTGCACCATTACATGGTCCCGCGATCGAATATAGCTTAAAAAGCTTTTTAAATGACTATATAAGATGGGGAGAGAATCTCTCAACAAATAATCCTAAGATCGCTCTGATATATGCAAGTGCATATGGAAATACAGCCTCAATAGGTGATGCATTGGCTAAAGGGATAAATAGAACCTCCGTAGAAGTTGAAAGTATTAATTGTGAATTTACACCTAATGATGTACTTATAAAATCTATCCAAAATGCTGATGGATATTTAATAGGCTCACCCACATTAGGTGGTCACGCCCCAACTCCAATAGTTAGTGCATTAGGAACATTATTAGCAGAGGGTAGTAGAGACAAGCCAGTGGGAATTTTTGGCAGTTTTGGCTGGAGCGGCGAAGCTATAGATTTACTTGAAACAAAATTAAAAGACGGTGGTTTTAAGTTTAGTTTTGACCCTATAAGGATTAAATTCAGTCCAAATAAACCAAAAATTAAAGAGTTAGAAGAAATAGGAACTCACTTTGGAAGAAAAATTATAAAAAGAGCAAAGAAAAAACCTAGAAAATCAGATACTGGAATGATTACAAGCAAAACAGATCCAAAGCTACAAGCTCTTGGAAGAGTAATTGGTTCACTTTGTGTCCTGACAGCCTCTAAAGGCAAAGATGAGAATAATATTAAAGGAGCTATGCTTGCATCTTGGGTTAGTCAAGCAAGTTTTTCTCCTCCAGGGTTAAGTATTGCAGTAGCAAAAGATAGATCGGTAGAATCCCTTCTGCAAGTAGGAGATTCATTCGCATTAAATATTCTTAGTGAAAAAGAATTTAAAGAACCTTTGAAAAGATTTACAAAGCCCTTTGCACCCGGAGAAGATAGATTTGAAGGAATAAATATTGAATTAACTCCTAATGAACAGATAATCATTCCTGAATCACTCGCATGGTTAGATGCTTCTGTAAAAGAGAGAATGGAATGTGGAGATCATTGGGTAATTTACGCCGAAGTACTACACGGTAATATACTAAAATCCGATAGTCTAACGGCAGTTCATCACCGCAAAACAGGTGCAAACTATTAAATTTATTTATCTAATTTATGACTGAAACAAAAGATCTAATAATCATTACGGCTAGTTGTGGTAAAAATCTAGAACTTTCTGAAAAATTTCTTGAAAAAAGTAATGAACTTAAAATAAGTTCTGAAATTTTAGATCTTACCACTCTTGATATTCCACTATTTAATCCAAGAATTCACAGCAAAGAAAATATTCCAAATGAAATAAAAGAATTAAAAAAAAAGCTTTTCAAGATTGAAAAGTGGGTGATTTGCGCGCCTGAATATAATGGATCTATACCCCCCATTCTCTCCAACTTCATAGCATGGCTTTCTATTTCGGGAGATGACTTTAGAAATTTATTTAATGGTCAACCGATTGCAATTGCAACATTTTCTGGTGGCATAGGGTTAGAACTGCTGACCTCATTACGCATTCAATTAGTGCATTTAGGAAGTCAAGTATTAGGAAGACAACTTTTGTCCTCATATAGTAAACCTATAGATACAAAAACTATTGAAGATATTATTCAAAGACTTTTACAAATGAAAAAATTAAAAACATAAACATTTAAAACCTAATAAAATTCACCCTTTTTCATTCCAAACTTTCAAAATTTCTCTAGCCATTGGCAGTGCATGAACAGATCCCCCACCAGGAGTATTTTGTGCAAAAGCAACTACAAGTAATTCGCTTTTTTCAGAAGGAGTAAAGCAAACAAACCAAGCGTGATCTAATCCACCCTCACCATCTTCAGCAGTTCCAGTTTTGCCTGAAACTGGAGGTAAATTTGAAACTCCATAATTAATTGATACTCCTGTGCCGGACTCCACTACTTTCCTGAGACCACTTTTTATCAACTGAATATTATTTGAGTCAATATCGATTTTTATAAGTTTTTTACCTGAAAGATTTTCTTCATCTTTTTTAACTAAATAGGGAGTAACTAAATAACCTCCATTTGCAATTGCAGCATATGCTCTAGCAATTTGAATAGGGGTAACTTGTACAACAAATTGTCCAATAGACATACTCGCAATATCTTCTGGAACCCAAGGGGTTCTTCCTGGTTGCCCCCATCCTCTGCCTTCTTTAGCCCATTCACTACTCGCTACTAATCCTATATTTTCTTGTTCAGAAATTTCAATTCCAGATAAAGAATTAAAACCAAGCTTTCGTGAGACCTTATAAATTTCATCAACTCCTACTCCATAACCTACTTGATAAAAAAATGTATTACTAGAAACTCTTAAGGCATCTTCATAACCTATTACCCCAAAGCCTAAATCATTATGCTCTCTAAAACATTGGCTCCCATAAGTTATACATGGTTTAGTATCTAAAATGGTTTCTCTGGGGAATTTTCCACTTTCCAATCCAGCTAAAGCTGTTACAATTTTCCAAACGCTTCCTGGATCGTAGGCATTTAATGCTCTATTTAATAAAGGTTTAGCAGGAGAATTAAAAAGTTTATTATATTCTTCCTCAGGTTTAAAATCCTTTGAGAAAAAATTTAAATCAAATGTAGGTTTACTTGCCATTGCTCTTATTGCACCATCTCTTGGATCCATTACTATTATGGCTCCGGCTTTTTTATCTTTAAGAACTTCCTCAGCAACTAATTGCAGATTAAGGTCAATTGTTAGTTCAATATCATTACCTTGTACTGGAGGTTTTATATCCAATGATCTTTGAAATTTTCCTAATGAATTCACTTCAACCATTTCTCCACCCCATTCACCTCTTATGTAATCTTCGTAAACATATTCAATTCCAGTTCTACCTATTAAGTCATTTAATTTATAACCATCCTTAGATAAGAATTTATATTCTAATTCAGTAATTGGCTGAGTATACCCAATTACATGGGCAGCAAGGGATTCATAAGGATAATTTCTAATTATTTTGGTAGCTATTTCAAAACTAATTAAATTACCCTCATTCTCCTGAAATTTTATTAATTGATCTACATTTAAATCCTCAAGAATAACTACTGAAAGTTTTTGATTTTTAAGACCATCAGTGTATTTTTTTTGAATTACATTACTATCAATATTTAACAAATTAGAAATACTTGATTTATGTTTTTCCCAATTACTTTTATTAACAGATTGAGGCTTTATTATTAAAGAATATTTAACTCTACTATCTGCTAAAACATAACCATTTTTATCAAGTATTCTGCCGCGAATTGGCTGTGAAGAAATAATTCTGATCCTATTCTCATCAGACATCTTCTTAAAAGATTCATAATTTAAAAGTTGTAAAAAAATTAACCTAAATAGTATTAATAAAAAGGAAACAGAAGAAAAAATAAGTAAGACTAGAGGTTGTCTTTTTAATGAAAAAAGGTTTTTATTTGGACTTGTTTTTATCAAAAATATAAAATTTATTTAAATATTGTTTTTTCCAATAAAGCAATAGTTGATTTTATTTCTTTAAGTTTTTCGATTAAATCTTTATAATCACTATCTTTATTGTTAAAAATAAACTCATCATTTTCAAGATTATTAGAATTCAAATTTCCACTCATAACATTTTTCCTTATTTTAATCAATTATTTCAATTGATATTATCTTAATGAAGAAATTTATTTTTTCAAAATTATAATAACTTAAATACTTAAAATATATCAAAAACAAATTAATTTAATTGATCTATATTTTGTTCAAAATAAGGATTACAACTATTCTTTGATATCCCTAAAGACCATCCAATAAATGAAGAAATAAATATTATGACGATAAACGGCATAATTGCTTGTTGAGTATTTACGAGGCTAAACCATTCCCTCCAGCTACTAAAAAATCTTTCTCTTTGAAATTTTCTTTTTTCATTTTCTAATAATCTCGCTTTTTTGGCGAAAGATTTTGTTACCCACTTTTCGAAAGGAATCTTTTTTATAATCGCCATCTTTCTCTCCACTTCTAATAATTGTCCGGAACTGAGATGAGGATGAAACGTACTTATCAATTCAAGAGTTTTTAAAAACATCTCAACAGTTGCATCTTTTATGAGCTTTTGCTCATGACTTAAATCAGCCCACTCTATCTCTGGATAAAAACGGTTTCTGTTTGGTGAAATTTGATCATCTGACATTTGACCAGGTTCTCTGAGCCATCTATTAGTATTTTCATCAAATCTCCGCCAATATAGAAAAGGATTAATAAAAATTGTTTTACCAGATACTTTTACTACATCTTGTTGAAGATGATTAGTTATCTTTCTTTCAGAATTTTTCGATTTTATCAAAAGTCTAAATTAATAATCTAATTAAAGATTATCTTTTATTCACTATTTTTCCATAAATAAAAAAAAATTACCCCATAAATATTAAGTTATTGATAACTGCCAACGCTTTTTTAAATAATTACAGTATTCACATTTTAAGGAAGGTTTAGGGAAAACATCCGAACGTAATAAATTAACCGTATCAATTATCTTATTTTCTACCCATGAAGTAGAACAATCTAATTTAATTAGATGTACATCAAAATTTAATTGGTTATTAAATAACTCTTCATTTTTCTTCCCATTGAAATATAAAAGATAAGCTTCTTTAGCCACTTGAAAGCCGTTTTTTTTAAACAACCACTGATACATTTCTAACTGTCTTTTATAAGCTTTTGCATATTCATATTTATTAAAAGTCTCAAACCAATCAAAATTATTTCTTGATGTTGCTTTTACATCAACGATAATAAGATTACCATTTTTTTTCTGCCAAATATCATCGACAGCTCCACCAAAATCATAATGGTGTTCAATTGACTTATATCTTATCCCTTGAAAATTACTTCTCCAACGTTCTAAATCTTTATGTTTAAAAGGCACAGCATCAATTCCATTTTCAATGAATAAAGGATGAGGCTCCTGAATCTTTCTGTAATAATCAAATTCATTTTTACATAAATTATCTACAGCTATATTTAAGGTAAATGGTAAGGATGGCGGTTTTATTTGATATTTTTTGTCCAGTACACAGCATCTTGGACAACTAAGATATTTCTCAACTGTAGATCGACTTAATTTAATAATATCTGGCATTACGTTTTAAATCTCATTTAAAAATTTCTTGCTAAATAACAACTTTAAATTTTTTAAAAATTTGAAGACTTACTCCCACTCAATAGTTCCAGGAGGTTTGCTTGTAATATCATAAACAACTCTATTAACTGAACTTACTTCGTTTACGATTCTATTTGCAATCCTCTCCAAAATCTGAAAAGGAATTTTTGACCAATCGGCTGTCATACCATCCTCACTAGATACACAACGTAAAACTATTGGCCATGCATAAGTCCTTTTATCACCCATAACACCTACTGTTTTTACAGGTAGCAGTACTGCAAAAGCTTGCCAAATATCATTGTAAAGACCTGCTTTTTTAATTTCGTCTCTTACTATCCAGTCTGCATCTCTTAAACAATCGAGTTTTTCATTATTTACCTCTCCCAAAATTCTTATAGCTAGTCCAGGACCAGGGAATGGATGCCTTTTGATAATTTCATCCGGCAAACCTAAGGCGCCTCCTACTTTTCGGACTTCATCCTTAAAAAGTTTTCTTAATGGCTCAACTAATTTAAATTGTAAATCTTTTGGCAATCCGCCCACATTATGATGACTTTTTATTTTTACAGCTATTCTCTCACCAGTCTTAGGATCAATATTACTACCAGCACTTTCAATAACATCAGGATAGAGAGTACCTTGGGCTAAATACTGAAAAGGTCCCAACCTATTGCTTTCCTCCTCAAATACTCTAATAAATTCTGCACCTATAATTTTCCTTTTTTGTTCTGGATCAGTAATCCCTTTTAACTTGGCAATAAACCTTTCCCTTGCATTAATATATTCAACTTTTATGTGAAATTTCTTATCAAAAAAATTCATTAAAAATTCTGGTTCACCTTTTCTCATAAAACCTTGATCTATAAACATACATGTAAGCTGATTTCCAATTGCTTTATTGAGAAGAAAAGCAAGAGTTGAGGAATCAACTCCTCCAGACAAGGCAAGTAAAACTTTTTTATTGCCAACTTGCTCTCTTATCCTAGGAATAGTTTCCTCTATGTAGGTTTCGGTTGTCCAATCAGCCGCACAACAAGAAATTTTATAAACAAAATTTTTAATTACCGTCATCCCAAATTCTGAATGAATAACTTCAGGATGAAATTGTACGCCAAATAATTTCTTTACATCATTTGCAATTGCTGCATGGAATGTGTTTTCGGTATGAGCAATTTTATTAAATCCATCAGGCAAACAATTAATAGAATCTCCATGACTCATCCACATAACTGATTTATCTTCTACATCAGTAAGGAGGGCAGATTCTTTATCTATATTTATTGGTGCTCTACCATATTCAGCTTTTTTGGTAGCTGAAATAACAGATCCTCCAAGTTCTTTGACCATTAATTGCATTCCATAGCATATACCAAGAACAGGGATTCCAAGGTTAAAAATTTTTTCATCACAATTAGGAGCATTTTGTTCATATACAGAATTTGGGCCTCCACTCAAAATGATCCCTTTAGGATTAATATTTTTAATTTCTTCAATTGAAATGTGATTACTTACTACAAGAGAAAACACATTAGTTTCTCTAATTCTTCTTGCAATCAATTCAGAATATTGAGATCCGAAATCTAATATTAATATTGAAGGATCTCGTTCTTTTTTTAAAGATGTTTGACTCATGTATAAAAGTTAACTCAATTTATTTACAAAAGCATAATGAATTACAAATTAATCTCATTGAAAATAAGAGATATAATTATTACCGTTAATTCCAGCCCACCTTATTTTCCTTTTTCTATCAAAAATGATTGATGCGATTTCCATATCAGTTTTTACATACCTATTTACATAAGTAAAAGAACGCTTTTCGATCGTATTTGATAAACTCTTGAATAATTTATCAGCTAAAGATTTATTAAATCTTTCAAGGGAAAGTAAAGCATTCTCAAGATTATCTAACTGAGATAATTCAACTATTATTTCAAATGGCACTTTTTCTTGAACGGCTAAATACACAAGAATCTCAATTCTTGCATCAGCCAAATGATTGTGTGTATGAAAAATACCGCCTGCTAATTTAATTAATTTCCCGTGATAACCAAAAAGAATTACAGTTTTAACTTTTTTTATTGCAGCATCAACTAATAATGGTCCTATCCAATTTCCAATTTTGATAATTGGCAAATTAACATTACAAGTTTTGGCCAAATTCAACCCATTTTCACCAATAACAAATATAACTTCACCTTTAAAATCATTTTGAATTAACTTTGTTAGATTCCTTTTAGCCTCTTCTAATTGATCAGGTGATGCACTTGAATAAGTCTCAGCAGAAGTACCAATAATTGATAATCCATCAACAATACCAAATGACTTATTACTAGTTCTTTCTGCTAAAAACTTCCCATTTGGGAAAATAATTTCTAATTTCAAATTAAAGCCGGCTGGAATACTATCTAATAAATTTTCATATAAAACTTCTTTGGCAAAATTAGAAATACATATCTCTGATGTATCTTCTTTTATGCCTACACCAGATCCTGCAATAATATTTATTGGAATTGTTTGAACAGGATTATTAAAAGAAATTTTTTCTAAAGAGGCTATTGTCCATATCTCTAAATTTTGGGTAATGTCAAGATCTAAGCCAGACTTTGCAAAAGTAATTCCTAATGCATGCGAGTCATCTTTAAGTAAACCAACAGAATGAATCTCAATTTTTATTTCTTTTTTTTCATTAGGAATTTTTATTAGTTCATAATTCTTAAATGGTAACCCTACTAGTTTATTTAATGCTGACCTAGCAGCACCAGCAACCCACAAAGGTAAAGAAAATCCTTTTTTCAAATCAAGTAATTGAAAAATATATAATGAGAACTAATCTAAGAATGACCTATTTAATAAAAAGTGGCCATACAACAAAAATTATCATTGATGATTCCTGGACCCACACCAGTTCCAGAAAAAGTTTTACAAGCATTAAGTAAGCATCCAATAGGTCATCGCAGTAAAGAATTTCAAGATCTCGTAGAGAGTACAACTAAAAATTTACAGTGGCTTCATCAAACTCAAAATGACGTTTTAACAATCACTGGAAGTGGGACTGCAGCAATGGAGGCTGGAATAATAAATACCTTAAGTAAAGGAGATAAAGTAATTTGTGGAGAAAATGGAAAATTTGGCGAAAGATGGGTGAAAGTTGCTAAAGAATTTGGTCTAGAGGTAATAAAAATTGATTCCAAATGGGGTACTCCACTTGATCCAGAAGAATTCAAAAAGGTATTAGAGGAAGATAAACAAAAAGAAATAAAAGCAGTTATTTTGACTCATTCTGAAACCTCAACAGGTGTCATTAATGATCTAGAAACTATAAGTTCATATATTCGCACACACAACACAGCATTATCAATTGTTGACTGCGTTACAAGTCTTGGAGCTTGCAATGTGCCTGTAGATGAATGGAAATTAGATATCGTTGCTTCAGGATCACAAAAGGGATATATGATACCTCCAGGGCTTAGTTTTATAGCAATGAGCCAAAAAGCATGGATAGCTGCAGAAGAATCTAATATACCTAAGTTTTATTTAAATTTAAAATCCTACAGAAAAAGTCTTTCAAGTAACAGTAATCCTTATACTCCAGCAGTTAATTTAGTTTTTGCTTTAGATGAAGCATTAAAAATGATGAGAGAAGAAGGCTTAGATAACATTTTCCTTAGGCACAATAAACATAAATTAGCGATGAGCAATGCTGTGAAGGCTTTAAATCTTAAATTATTTGCTGATGAAAAATGTTTAAGCCCCTCTATTACTGCAATAAAAACCGAAGGAATGGATGCTGAAGAATTTAGAAAAACAATAAAGAAAAATTTCGATATATTACTAGCTGGTGGTCAAGACCATTTGAAAGGAAAAATATTTAGAGTCGGACATTTAGGCTATGTTAATGACCGAGATATTATTACGGTCGTTTCTGCTATTAGTAATACACTTCTCGACCTCGGTAAAATTACAGCCCAACAAGCTGGGGAAGCTTTAGTTGTGGTATCAAAATATCTTAAGGGTAATTAAGTTAAGTACCTGGCTCTTCAACATTTCCGCCTAATTCAACAATTTTTTTTCTAAGAACGATTGATTTTTTTTCATCACCTTTGGTTTGAGCTATTGCAAGGGCAAACTCTAATTTTTCAAGCTGGTGACCACCCTCAAAAAAAGATAATTTTTTCTTTATTCGGTTTTTATTATCTTTGTATGAAATTTGTGAAGACATAAAAATTCATGCTTTAATATATATTATGCCAACAAAAGGGGACATTACGAGAGGAAACCAAAAATATTATTTGACTAAAAACTTAAACAAAAAAAATTTTTTCTAATATTATTATCAAACATCTTTCAAATTTATGACTAACATAAATTTAATCTATTATATCGTCGCAGGCTGCATTTTTGGAGCTTTAGCTTTAAAAACAGGTATACCTGCTGCTCCTCTTGCAGGTGCGTTAATAGGCGCAAGTTTACTTAGCATCAGTGGCAAAGTCGACATAGCGGAGTGGCCAATCGGTACAAGAACAATTTTAGAAATTGGAATTGGAACAGTTATTGGTACGTCCTTAACAAAAGATTCATTAGTTGATATTCAAAATTTATGGAGGCCAGCCATATTAATAACTTTCACTTTAGTAATTACTGGATTAGCAATTGGATTATGGACAAGCAGATTACTTAATATAGATGTAATAACAACAATTTTAGGAGCTGCACCAGGAGGAATTAGCGGAATGAGTCTTGTTGGGTCTGAATACGGAGTGGGAGCTGCAGTAGCAACTCTACACGCAGTAAGATTGATTACTGTGCTTTTAATTCTTCCTTTAGTTGTGAAATGCTTGAATATATTTGGGGTAATTAAATCTTAAATTTCTATAGACATATTCACAATAAAAGATATTTTTAAATAGAAGATAAAAGGCTAATGCAAAGATTTAAGAAGAAAAAACTATTATTATTAGTATTGGGAATTTTCACTCCTTTAACCTTTACTACCTCAAAAGTAAATGCGAGTGCATTTGGAGCCGAAATTTTTTGTACTATGAGAGATGGCGGAAATGATCATGAAAGTAGTTGGGAAGCAGCTTATTCATATATAAAAAAACAAAAGGGAGGATTTTTCAAAGTTTCACCTAAAAATGCAGCAGCGCAAATTACTGAAACAGTGATAAGAGAAAAAGAAAAATTTAGTTATTGCGTTGAATATTTAGATAATCTTCATCCTAATAGAAAACTAATACGAGATTTAGAAAAAGAAGAAGAAAGAAAAGAAAAAGAAGCAAAAAATAGAGAAAAGAAAAGAAAAAAATTAGAAAAAGAATTAGAAGAAACTAATGAAGAAATTTCTGAAAAATTTACTGATGAAACACTTGATAGATATAGTTATTAATAAAGTTCAGAACGTTAATAGTTTTTCCTAAATTTAATAAATACTTTTTTGTATCTAAACACACTAAATCATATTTTTAATAGCAAATTTAAGCTAAAAAACATAAATAAATATTGACTTTTAATATATCCAAGCCATTATTTATTTAACTAAATATTCTGAATGCATATTAATGATGCGGTTTTTTTAGAGGATTTATGTCCTAAGTTCAGATTAAGACAATGGCGAAAATCTATTCATAAATTTACTGGAAAAAGTTGTATATATTGCGGAAAACCATCTGAATCTATTGACCATGTAATACCACGAAGCCAGGGAGGATTAAGTACAACAGAAAACTGTGTCCCTGCATGTCTTTCATGTAATGGGGATAAATCAGATGAAAATGCATTGTATTGGTATAGAAGGCAAAAGTTTTATGATCCCCGAAGAGCAATGGCTATAAGAGCTTGGTTAGAAGGAGATTTAAGATTAGCTATTAGATTACTTCAATGGGCTAATCCTAATTTTAAGTTAAAAAATAAAAATTATATAAAAGATGAATCAGAATATAAAGCAGCTTGACTACCAAACATTACATATTTTTCTAGAGTTATAAGTCTTACATATATTTTCCAATTCTTTTGGAGATTCTGGGAATATTAAAATTGTCGAAAATGAAATAAGAAAAACAAATAACTTTTGATAGAATTTAAAATTAACTAAACTTACTTTTTTCTCTACAAGAAGAGGGTAGCTTTTGCTAATACAGAAAGTTTTTGATTTTAAATCGGGCTCAAGAGCTGTCTTCATTACTAATTAATACATATGTACTACTTTAACCCAATATGAATAAACCTGCAAGTTTACTTGGAAGTAAAAATAAATTTTTAATCTTGGGATGTGGTTTCAGCGGTAGTTTTTTTGCAAAAACTATTAGAAAATTGGGTTGCACTGTTTTAACAAGCTCAAGATCTGCAAGAAAAGATCCAAATAGTTTTACTTTCAACAGTGAAAACGGTGTGTTTCCTAATGAGGAAATTTTTGATGGAGTCACGCATATTCTTAGTTGCATACCTCCTGACAAAAATGGTAATGATCCAGTATTAGAAAGCTTTCAAAGTAAACTACAAGATTTACCCCTTAAATGGGTTGGATATTTGTCTACCACAGGAATATATGGAAACACCGAAGGTGGTTGGGTTTCTGAGTTAGATCAGCCTAATCCTTTTCAAAAAAGAAGCCTTAATAGATTAAATTGTGAAAAAAAATGGATTGAATCTAGTTTGCCCGTGCAAATTTTTAGATTGCCTGGGATCTATGGACCTGGAAGATCCACGTTTGAAGCAATCAAAAATCAAAAAATTCGTGTTATTTTAAAAAATGCTCAAGTATTTTCAAGGGTTCATGTTGCTGATATTACACATGCGATTATTTTTTTATTACAAAATAAGGATAATTTAAAGTTTCACCAAATCATTAATATTGCAGATGATGAACCCTGTTCTCAGATAGAAGTTATTCAATATTGCTACGATTTTCTTGGTTTAAAGATGCCAAAGCCAATATTATTTGAGGATGTAAAGGATGAATTATCACCTATCGCTCAATCTTTTTGGATGGAAAATAGAAGAGTTTCTAACAAACTTTTATGCGAAACACTTGGATATAAACTAATTTATAAAAACTATAAATTAGGGTTAAAAAATTGCTATCTGAATAGTCAAAAAATATATTAAAACTTTTTATGAATTTTCAAAATACAAATAAAATATTGAATATAGTATTAAGCGTCGGGGATGAGTCAGGTATTGGACCTGAAATAATCTTAAAAGCACTTTGTTCTAATCAGATACCAAAAAATATTGACTTTATATTAGTTGGATCAAAAAAAAATCTACAAAATACATATGAATACCTTAGATCATTAGGATTGGAAAACCTTGCAAATCCTAAAAATTTCAAGATACATGATCTCGAAATTTCTTCATCAGGTAATGACCCTAAATCAAGTTATGGCAATTCAAGTTTCCAATATTTAACAAAAGCAATAGAAATTGTAAAACAATCTCCCAATTCAGCACTTGTCACTGGACCAATTTGCAAAAAATCATGGTCTCAAGCAGGTCATTACTTCTCTGGTCAAACTGAAGTACTAGCAAAATCATGTGGAGTAAAAAACGTTGGCATGTTATTCACAGCTAAATCACCAATTACAGGTTGGAGATTTAATACTTTATTAGCTACAACCCACATAGCCCTCTCTGAGGTTCCCAAGAAATTAACTGCAGAATTAATCCACTCTAAATTGGATCTTTTCAAAGATTTTTGTGATACCTATACTGATAAACCTATTTTAAAAGTAGCAGGATTAAACCCTCACGCCGGAGAAGAGGGCATTTTAGGTCATGAAGAGAAAGATTGGCTTAATGATGCATTAATTACTTGGAATGAAAAGAATAGAGGTATTGAATTATCAGGCCCTTTATCACCAGATAGTTGCTGGAATTCTTCTGTAAAAGCATGGAATGACAAAAATGCTGAAAAGCATGATGGCATTCTTGCTATGTATCATGATCAAGGTTTAATCCCAATGAAAGTGATAGCTCTTAATTACTCAGTCAATACCACAATCGGTTTACCTTTTATAAGAACATCTCCTGATCATGGAACGGGATTTGATATTGCTGGCAAAGGAATTGCTCAATGTCAAAGCATGATTGAGGCTATCAAGGCTGCCGTAGAAATGACTAACAATTCAAGACTGCTTAACACGCATTAAAACTTGACCAAATTCAACTGGAGTTCCATTTTCAACGAGAATCTCTACTATTTCAGCATTAAATTCAGATTCAATTTCATTCATTAACTTCATTGCTTCCAAAATACAAATGGTTTGACCAACCTTAACGTTATTCCCTACTTCGACGAATGGCTCCTCATCAGGCGCTGCAGCCCTATAAAATGTCCCAACCATAGGTGAAGTAATTTCAGTTAGATCAGAACGTCCTGGAGGCGCCACCTGAGTTGCTTCAGGCTCATTAACAACAGGAATATTATTATTAATAGTTTTTTGATTAGCAATTGTTTGCTTATCAAATGAAGTATTAGAAACTAAATTATCAATAACTTGGTTCTGACCAAATACATTCCTTTTTATTTCGAGTTTAAAATCTTCTCCCTCTAGCGAGAACTCTTGTATATCACTTGTAGAGATTTTCTCTATTAAGCGATTTAAGTCATCATGATCTAATTTCATAACAATTAATTTTCACGTCCAAGATAACTGTCATTACGAGTATCGACTTTAATCATTTCTCCTACAGAAATAAATAAAGGAACCATAACTTGAGCACCTGTTTCTAGAATAGCGGGTTTCGTGCCCCCACTAGCAGTATCACCTTTGACTCCAGGATCGGTCTCTGTAACTTTCAAAGTAATAGATATTGGAAGTTCTACTTCTAAAACTTTACCATTATGAAAAATTACATTAACCTCCATGCCCTCTTTCAAATACTTTGCGCCTTTGCCTATTTGTTCAGAGGTTAGTCTTGTCTCTTCAAAACTTGTCATATCCATAAAAACATAATCACCAGACTCCACATAAGTATGCTGCAGGTTAGACTTCTCAAGGATAGCCTGTTGTACTGATTCTCCGGCTCGAAAAGTTTTTTCAACAACGTTGCCGCTTTGAACTGATTTTAATTTTGTTCGCACGAAAGCAGAACCCTTACCAGGCTTGACATGTAGAAATTCTACAACACGCCAAACTTGTCCATCCAATTCGATGGTGGTACCTGTGCGAAAATCGTTACTGGAAATCATTCCTGTATTACATCCCCAAGGATCATAAACCTACAAGAGTGCTATGCAAAAATTCTTATCAAATCAGAACAAACTTTTCTTAATTCTTTCGATTGTAATTTTACATGTTTTTCTCTTAAAACCGATTCAAGTACTAGCTGATTTACCTACTGGAAATGCAGTAAAAGATCCTAGTGCGATCCTCAGAAACGCACTCCCTATCAGGCAAGTTGAATTGCAAGAACTTCAACACAAATTAGAAGAAACTAGTGACCTTGTAAGAGGAGGAAGATGGCCCGCCCTTACAAAAACTGTTACAAAATGTCAATCTTTACTAAAAAAATACCAGAATAAAATTATTAAAGAATTACCAAACGATAAAAAGAAAATTGCTGAAAAAACATTTTTAGAGCTCAAAGAAAATTTTGATAATCTTCAAGATTACTCTAAATTAAAAGATAAATACTCGTTTATAGCTACCCGAAGAGATGCTTTAGATAAAATAGGTGGATTAGAAGAATATTTTCTACCAAATGAATTTCCATACTCTATCCCCCGGGAATTTGATAATTTACCAAGATTACTGGGCAGAGCAAAAGTCGATATAAAAACTTCCAAAGGAGATATGCAAGCTATTGTGGATGGATTTAACGCTCCACTGACAGCAGGAGCATTTATAGATTTATCTTCAAAAAACTTCTACAAAGATTTACCTATCAATAGAGCAGAAGAATTTTTTGTACTCCAAACAGGTGATCCGATTGGAGAAGATATTGGTTACATAGATCCTGAAACAAACGAAGAACGTCACGTCCCCTTAGAAATAAGAATTCCTGATGAAAAAGATACTTTTTATAATCAAACTTTTGAAGATTTAGGTCTTTACACAGAAACGCCAACATTACCTTTTGCAACACTTGGAACTCTAGGATGGTCCCATTCAAATACCGCAGTTGATGATGGATCATCGCAATTCTTCTTCTTTTTATATGAAGCAGAATTAAATCCAGCAGGTCGCAATCTAATTGATGGGAGGAATGCTGCCTTTGGTTACGTTGTAGATGGATTTGATGTATTAGAAGAGCTTACTAAAGATGACACAATAATTTCAATTGATGTTTTAGAAGGTATTGAAAACCTCAAATTAAATGCATAAAGAAATATTAGAAGATATCGGAGAAAAAGAATTAATAAATAGGCTAGGAAAATTTATGCCTAAAAATCAAATTTCAGATGATTGCGCTTTAATAAAAACTAAAAATGAAAATTTACTTGTTAATACTGATTCTTTGGTAGAGAATGTTCATTTTAATGACATTACTATTTGTCCTGAAGACCTTGGGTGGAAAGCAGTTATAAGCAACATCTCTGACTTATTATCTAGTGGAAGTAAGAAAACTATAGGTATTACAATAAGCCTAGTTCTACCTGCTAGAACTGAGTGGATTTGGGTTGAAAAACTATACAAAGGAATAAATAAAGCATTGAAAGAATATGGCGGGAAGATTCTAGGGGGAGATTGCTCAAAGGGAAATGAAAAAATCATTTCAATTTCGGCTTTTGGAATTCAAGGTGAACTTGAATTACGGAGAAACGCATGTAACCCAGGAGATTTAATCTTAACTACAGGAATTCATGGTCTTAGCAAACTGGGATTTTTGATACAAAATAAAATCAAATTCAATAATGAATTTTCACTTAATGAAAGATTAATCATTAAATCCATTGAACATTTTTGTCGCCCTAAAGTTTACCCCAATTTCCTAAATAATCTCCTCAAAACTCGTTCCAATAAAAAAATAAGAAGAATAGGATGCACCGATAGTAGTGATGGTCTATTTCAAGCCTTACAAGATTTAGCAATAGCTAGCAACTGTAAAGCAATTATAAATTATGAAAAAATACCTAAAGATAAGGATTGGCCTAAAGGAGATAAATGGGACGAATATTATTTTTTTGGAGGAGAAGACTATGAATTAGTTTTCTCATTGCCAAAAAAGTGGGCAAAGAATTTATCTACACTTGATAACAATATTAAAGAAATTGGTTTTTTTACTGATGGTGAACCATCAATAGAATTTAAAGATAATCAAAAAAACAAATTATTTAATAACAAACCTTTCAAACATTTCTAGTTATTCCCAATTTTTAGCAACAATCTCAGCTAAATCTACAACTCTCTGACTATAACCCCACTCATTGTCATACCAGGCAAGAACCTTTACAAGGTTATCTCCAATACACATAGTAAGATCACTATCTACAATTGATGACTCGTTAGTACCTGCATAATCGCTTGACACTAATGGTTCATCTCCATACTTAATAATGCCTTTCATTGAACTTAAAGATGCTTCCTTGAGAGCATTATTGACTTCTTCAGCTGTGACAGATTTAGAAGATTCAAAAACGAAGTCTACTGCTGAAACGTTAGGAGTTGGAACTCTCATTGCAATTCCTGTTAGTTTGCCTTTCATTTCTGGATATACCAGCGCTACTGCTTTTGCAGCACCTGTAGAAGTAGGAACGATGTTTGTAGCTGCGGCTCTAGCCCTTCTTAGATCTCTATGACTGTTATCTAAAATTCTTTGATCCCCTGTATAACTATGAATTGTAGTCATCAAACCTTTGTTAATCCCAAAAGTTTGGTCTAAAACTTTCACTACTGGAGCTAAACAGTTTGTTGTACAACTAGCATTACTCAAAATATCATAATCTTTATGTTTATATGTATCAGCATTAACTCCAACTACATATGTGCCAACTCCATCGCCTTTACCAGGAGCGGTTAAGATAACTTTTTTTGCGCCTACATCTAAGTGCTTACTTGCACCTACATCTGTATTAAACACTCCAGTAGATTCAATAACCAAATCTACACCCCAGTCTTTCCAAGGAAGATTCATTGGGTTTCTATCAGAGAAACACTTAATTGTCTTGTTATTTATTACAAAAGTATCATCGGTATACTTAATATCAACACCATCAAGCTGGCCAAGGACTGAGTCATACTTTAATAGATGAGCATTAGTCTTAGGATCTGAAGTCACGTTAATTCCAACTACTTCAATATTGGTGTAAGCCCCTCTACTAAGCCAACAACGCATAAAGTTTCGACCAATTCTGCCAAAGCCGTTAATTGCAACACGCAAAGTCATAACTAATAATTTCTAAATGTTTAACCTAAGTTGCTGATCATACTGAATTTTGTGCAATAACGTAAGGTTTTTTTAATTTATTAAGCAAATAAGTCTAGTTTTGTATTAATTCCCAAAAAAAAAACATTTTTTTTTAAGAAAAAATAGCAAAATTTAACCTAGAAGGTATTTTGATTTAAGTAAAAGATAAACATTGGATAAAGAATTACTATTGAAAAGTCATTTTCATTTTATTGGAATTGGAGGAATTGGGATGTCAGCATTAGCAATGGGTTTACTTAAAAGAGGTTGCTCAGTTTCAGGATCTGATTTAGTTAAAAACGATGAAACTAATAAATTAGAGAAATTAGGTGCAGTAATCTTTACTTCTCAAGTTCGACAAAATATTGAATTTGTTATTTCAAAATTTACCAACAAATTGATTAATTTTGTTGTAAGCTCCGCGATCAAGCCAGAAAATGAAGAATTTTCGTACTGCAGAGAAAAAAATTTATTAATAAAACATCGTTCAGAGATACTTGCAATGCTAATGAGCAATTACACTGTATTGGCGGTAGCAGGAAGCCACGGAAAAACATCAACCAGTACATTTCTTTCTACAATACTTGAGTTATGTACACATAATTCTTCTTCAATAACAGGAGGAATAATTCCTATCTACAACTCTAATTGTCATTTAGAAAATACAAAATACTTAGTAGCTGAAGTTGATGAATCTGATGGAACAATAAGCAAATATAAATCTGATATTGGAATAATCAATAACATTGATTTTGATCATTGCGATTATTTTTCAAATTTAAGTGATGTCATATCTTCTTTTAAAAGTTTCGCTGTAAACTCGAAAAAATTATTACTTAATTTTGATTGTGAAACCTCAAGAAATAATTTTTATTCTAATTATCAGTGGTCAAACACTACGGCTACAAACGTAGCTTATGCAATAATCCCGACTGAAATTAATTCTAAGTATACAATTGGAAAATATTATGAAAATGGAAATTTTATTAGTATTTTAAATATTCCAATTCCAGGATTACACAATCTATCTAATATCACTGCAGCAATAGCAGCTTCAAGAACTATAGGAGTAGATTTTATAGAAATCAAGAAAAATATAAAATATCTGAAACTGCCAAAAAAAAGATTTGAGTTCAGAGGCCAAATAGATGAAAGAAGTTTATATGATGATTATGCACATCACCCAAACGAAATAAAAGAAACAATTAAATTAGGAAGATTATTGATAAAGCAAAAATATAATACTGAAGGTCAAAAAAGTAGGCTAATAGCAATATTTCAACCTCATAGATACTCTCGAGTCAAGCAATTTACTAAAGAATTCGCTGAAGAGCTATCAAAAGCAGATGTTATTTATGTAACGAGTATTTATGGAGCAGGAGAAGGAAATAAAGATAAAATTTCTTCGAAAATTATCACTGATCTGATTTATAAAAAAAATAAAAATGTTAGTTACATAAACAATTATTATGAAGTTAAAAAGAATTTTTACGAATTAACACAAAAAGGGGATTTGATTTTGAATATGGGAGCTGGTGATTGTCATAATTTTTGGTCAATTTTAAATGAAAAAATAATTAAAATAAATCACTAATTAATGAATAAAAAAAATTTTTCTGAAAACTGTAATTTAAGTAATTATACAACTATAAAAGTGGGAGGAGTAGCTGAATATTTTGCTGAGCCAAGGAGCATTGAAGAATTTTCATATCTAATAGAGTGGGCTAATTTAAACAAACAAAGATGTCAAATAATTGGCGCAGGTTCGAATCTTTTAATAAATAATATTTTCATAAAAGGCTTAGTTGTATGTACCAAAAAATTGAAATCATTAAAGATAGAGCCAAATCTAGGAATTGTTGAAGCGGAAGCGGGTGTGATGCTCCCAACATTATCTAATTCTCTTGCTAAAAATGGATTACAAGGAGGAGAATGGGCTGTCGGAATTCCTGGAACATTAGGAGGAGCAATTTATATGAATGCTGGCACAGGTAATTTATCTTTAGCAAAAAATCTTATTTCCGTAAAAGTTATAAACAATAAAACTCATGAAATACTTGAAATTGAAAAAAAAGATATCAATTTTGAGTATAGATTTAGCTCTTTTCAAAAAAATGATTTGTCAATTATTAGTGCAAAACTACATTTTGAGCCTAATGGAAATCTGGAACAATTAATTCAAAAAACAAAAAATAACCTCAAATTAAAAACAGAAACGCAACCATATCATCAACCAAGTTTTGGTAGTGTTTTTAAAAATCCTGAAAATTATTTTGCAGCAAAATTAATTGATGAAATGGGTTTAAAAGGATTTAAAATTGGCGATGCTCAAATTTCTACAATACATTCAAATTTTATAATCAACACTTCTTCAGCAAGTTCAAAAGATATTTATGAATTAATAACAGTAATTCAACAAAAAGTACTACAAAAAAAAGGAATTTTTTTGCAACCAGAAGTAAGAATGATTGGTTTTGACTATCCTAACTAAAGAAACTTTTTTACAAAATGGCGGGTTTTGGACTTCCTAACTTTGGACAACTTACAGAAGCTTTTAAAAAAGCTAAACAAATTCAGCAAGATGCTCAAAAATTACAAGATGAACTTGAAAATATGGAGATTGAAGGAAAAAGTGATGATGAAATGATAAAAGTCTGGATAAGTGGAAACCAACTTCCTTTAAAGGTAGAAGTACAAGAGAATATTTTTAATGTAGATAAAGAAAAAATAGAACAAAATATCCTACAAGCTATTCAAAAAGCTCATGAATTATCAACTACAACTATGAAAGAAAGGATGAATGATTTGACTGGCGGATTAAACCTTAATCTTCCTGGTTTTGATAATAGTGACTCTTAGAAGACTCAATCATTTCTTTATAAAAAGAATATCTTTCGAAGGATTTATCTAAATTACAACCCTCATCGTTTAAATGTAAGCAGTTTCTATATTTACACTTAATTTCTTTATCGATTACTTGTTTATATATTTCTGAATAAAGATTTGGTAACAACCTCATATCAACCTCTAGAGGTTGCATATTAAAACCAGGAGTATCCACAATGTAACTTTGATTTGAAATTGGAAATAACTCAACATTTCGAGTAGTATTTTTACCTCTTTTAATTTTATTAGAAACTGGAGCAGTACTATTTTGAAGACCTGGGATTATCATATTAAGTAAGGTAGTTTTGCCAACACCTGATGGGCCCATAAAAATTGAACACTTTTTTTGTTTTAACTCAACTAATAAATCATTAAAGTAATCAGATTTCTCTAAATTTAAAGTTATTGCTTGATAACCCCATTTCTCAAATTTATCAATTAAGGAGGCTCTTGTTGTATCCGAAATTAAATCACATTTTGTCAAAACTAATGAAACTTCAACACCCATAGATTCTGCTGATATCAAAAACCTATTAACTTGAGATAAATTCAAAGCTGGCTCTTCAACGGAAAAAGTAATATATATGTTAGAAATATTTGCAACTGAGGGTCTAGCTAATAAATTTTTTCTTTTTTTTAGACTTGTTATTACTGCGCGTTTGCTTTTTAAATCAATATTTTCAATTAATACTTCGTCTCCAACATAAATTAATTGATTCTTAAAATTTATAGACTTCCTTACCTTACATAAAAATTTCTCACTAATTTTAGAGTTTTCTTGAATTTTTAAGTCAACTAAAAAAAAATCATTAAATTTTTTCGTAACTAAACCTAAATATTTATTATTAGTTTTCATTCAATATTTTTATTTTTATAAATTTTTCACTTTCTTTAATTGGTTTAAACAAACATCCCATCTCTTTTAAGTTATTTAATACCATTTCTTCTGGTTCACCTCTATCTAGTTCAACTATAAGATTTTCATTTTTAGATAACTTTTCCAAAGCTAATTTGATTTTGACAACATTTAAAGGACATGGAACAGATTTAAGATCCAAATGCTTTAAAAAATTCATTATGATTCTTTACCGAATAATTTACTAAAAAGTCCACTACTGGAATTAATATTTTTATCTGTATATTGAGAAGCTAAACCCTCTAAAAGCTTTCGTTCTTCGTCAGTTATACGAGTTGGTAATTTTACCTTTACTAAAACTTCATGATTTCCTCTAGCAACCGGATTACCAAGTCTGGGTACCCCTTTATTCTCTAGTGAAAGAGTTGTATTTGGCTGCGTACCACTTGGAATTTTTAAATTGACATTTCCATCAACTGTAGTAATTTCAACAGTGTCACCTAAAATAGCCTGTAAATAACTCACATCTATTTCTGAGTAAATAGTCACACCATCTCTTTTAAGTTTTGAATCATTCTTAACCTTGATAAAAACATAAAGATCTCCAGGTGGACCACCTTTCAAGCCAACATTTCCCTCTCCGGAAACCCTTAATTTAGTACCAGTATCAACTCCAGCAGGAATATTAATTCTTAATTTTTTTCTGACTTGCTTTACTCCATTACCGCCGCAGCTTACACATGGATCTGCAATTATCTGACCTGCTCCATTACATGAAGGACATTCAGCTACTTGTGTGAAATTACCAAAAGGTGTTCTAGTTGCTCTTCTAACTTGACCACTGCCTCCACATGTTGAACAAGTTTTTGGTCCTGTTCCTGGTTTTGCACCTGTTCCCCTACAAACTTCACATGTTTCAAGATGAGGAATTTTAATTTCTCTTTGTTGGCCAAATATTGCATCTTTAAAATCAACATTGAGATCATACCTCAGATCATCGCCTTGTTGAGGGCCTCTTCTTTGAGTTCTTCCTCCCTGGGGATTTTGTCCCCCAAAGCCATTAAAAAAAGTTTCAAATAAATCTGCAAAGCCACCCATATCACCCATATCAGGCATTCCTGCCGCACCTCCAAGGCCAGCCTCACCAAACTGATCATATCTAGCTCTTGTTTCAGGATCAGCTAATGCTTCATAAGCCTTACCAATTTCTTTAAATTTATCTTCAGCACCAGGTTCTTTATTGACATCAGGATGATATTGTCTTGCTAATTTTCTATAAGCCCTTTTTAAGGTATCCGCATCAGCATCTCTTGAAACTCCAAGTATTTGGTAAAAATCAGCCATTAGATAATGCTCAAATAAGAATTTGGAATTTATACATCTTCAGAAGTATTTACCTCTGAATCGACATCCCCTTCAACTGTATCCTTTTCTACTTCCTGTTGTGAATTTTGTTTACCAGGGCCCATAGAGACCTTAACCAATGCATGTCTCAAAACCTTACCTTCAAGATGATAGCCTCGCTGCAATTCTTCAATAATAATATCCTCTTCAAACTCTTCACTAGGTTCTCTTAATACAGCTTCATGCAAGTTTGGATCAAATTGCTGACCAACAACTCTCATAGGTGATACTCCCTGTTGTTTTAAAACTTCTACCAATTGTTTATACAATCCTTGATAACTTCTATGAAGAGCTTGAGCTTCTTCACTTTCTGGTTTAAGTTGTTGTCTTGCTCTCTCAAAATTATCAACAATAGGAAGTATTGCAGTTAAAGTCTTTGAAACGAGTTGAATTTTTAAATCGTCCTGATCCCTAGACTGCCTTTTTCTGAAATTATCAAAGTCTGCTGAAATCCTTACATATTGATTTTTTAATGTTTCATGCTCTTTTTCTAATTGTTCTAATCTTGCATCATTATTAGATATAGTATTTTTTAATTCCTCAGTATTTATTTCTTCTGATTTTTGAGAAGATAATTCATCATTTTGGGTAGTTGAATTTTGAGAAGATGATATATCTTCAGGAGCATTTTCCTGATTAGACAATTCATCTTCTTTATTATCAATATTGTCTGATTGATTTTCAATCATTTTTCTAAATTTTAATAAAACTATTCTCCAATAAAGTGATGCACAAAACAAGTTGCGGAAGGCCGCACAAATATTCAGTCAGAAACAAACCTTAATGCTAACCCATTATTGCAGTATCTTTTACCAGTAGGAAGTGGCCCATCATTAAAGACATGTCCTTGATGACCTCCGCATCTAGAGCAATGATATTCGGTTCTAGGGACAATTAACTTGAAATCAACTTTTGTTTCTACTGAACCTTGAATTGAATCCCAAAAACTTGGCCATCCTGTACCACTATCGAACTTTTTGTCTGAGGAAAAAAGCGGCAAATCACATCCTGCACAGTGAAAAATCCCTTTTCTTTTCTCATTATTAAGTTGGCTGCTGAAAGCTCTTTCTGTCCCTTCCTCCCTCAAAATATAATAAGATTCTGGACTAAGCCTAGCTTTCCACTCATCTTTTGAAAAATTCCACTCTTCTTTAGAAGCTAGTGAAGATGCTAATACTTGCATAGGTTTAAAGATTATTTTTAAAATTGACATAGTAGGAATTAGAATAAAAGTTCTTCTTGATAGAAATTGATTCATATAATTAATCACAAAAAGTAATGGATTTCATAAAGCTTAATTCTATTAAAAATATTCATAAATTAAGTATTGCTCCAATGATGGATTGTACTGATAGACATTTCAGAATGATAATGAGAAAAATAAGTTCTAAGGCTCTATTGTATACAGAAATGATTGTGGCCCAGAGTTTAGTTTATACGAATAAAAAAGAAAATTTTCTAGATTTTAATGGGGAAGAACATCCGATATCGATTCAGTTTGGTGGAGACGAGCCAAAAATTCTTAAAGAGGCAGCCCAAATGGCACAGGATTGGGGTTATGACGAAATAAACTTTAATGTTGGATGTCCGAGTCCAAGGGTCTGTTCTGGAAATTTTGGTGCTTCACTTATGAAAGACCCTGAAAAAGTAGCAAAATGTATAGAGTCCTTAAAAAATAATTGCAACGTACCGGTTACCATCAAACACAGAATTGGTGTAGACAATCATGATAGTTTCGATAACTTGGAAAATTTCGTAAGAATTATTGCAAATGCTGGTGCAGATAGATTTACAGTTCATGCAAGGAAAGCCATATTAAAAGGTCTAAATCCAAAACAAAACAGGACTATACCTCCACTAAATTATGATGTAGTAAAAAAATTGAAAAAATCAAATCCAGAATTATTAATTGAAATCAATGGAGGGTTAACAAATATCGATGAATCATTAAAAGCCTTAAATGATTTTGATGGGGTCATGATTGGACGGTCAATTTATAAACATCCCCTAAGATGGTCTGAAATTGATCAAAAAATTTATGGGATTAACAAAAAAACCAACTCTGCGTCAGGTATTATATTTTCATTAATTCCATATTTAGAAGCGCATTTAAGCAATGGGGGGAAATCTTGGGATATTTGTAAACATCTGATAAATTTAGTTGAAGGTATACCACAAGCCAAGATTTGGAGAAATCAAATTTCAAATAAATCTATTAAAAAAGAATTAAATATTGAATATCTATTTAAATTAACAAAAGCGCTTGAAGAGATGGGTTACTAATTTGTCTCGTTTGAAGCGTTACTCTCGTTAGACACTCCCCTTTTTCTCCTGCTCCTACCATTTTCATATTCAGAGTTTTCAGAAGAATTTCCATAACTTCTGTCTTCCCAACCTTCTGCACCAGAGGATTTATTAGCGTTAGAGCTGTTAGATCCAGAATTACCGCCTCCGTAACCACCGTAACCGCCGCTCTTATTGCCACCACCGTAACCGCCGCCACCGTAGCCGCCGCTATTATTGCCACCACCGTAACCGCCACCACCGTAGCCGCCGCTATTATTGCCACCGCCGTAACCGCCACCACCGTAGCCGCCGCTGTTATTGCCACCGCCGTAGCCGCCTCTTCCTCCTCTACGAGATCCACCAGAACCTCTTGGCTCTGCTTTATTAATTCTTAATGGTCTGCCCATGAGTTCTGTGCCTTGCAAACCATCAATAGCTGTTGACTCAATCGCTTCATCTGCCATTTCAATAAATGCGAATCCTCTTTTCCTTCCAGTATCTCTCTCCAAGGGAAGAGAACAATTTAAAACCTCTCCAAAAGGGGCAAACAACTGTAAAACATCTTCACGCTCTGCGCGGAACGGCAAATTGCCAACAAAAATACTCACTTTAAACTCAACAAAAAATTTACCTTATAAAAAAACTACAAAAAGTAGTCCCATAACGTTGCCTTTCTATTCTACTTCAAAGCATACCCTTGTTGGAGATAAATAATTGATATTCAAAGCAACAATTTTTTTTGCCAATTATTAACCTCTTTTTCTACCTGAACAAAACCTGTACCACCCTCACTATTTCTTGATTTAACGACATTCACAGGTTTAAGGTCCACAAAAACATCCTCATCAAATTCGGGATGAAAATTTTTAAACTCATCTATTTTGAGATTTTTAAATAACACTTTTCTCTCCAGACAATATTTAACTATTTGACCAACAACTTGATAGGCAGTCCTAAAAGGAACATTTTTACCAACTAAATAATCTGCTAAATCAGTAGCATTAGAAAAGTCGTTTTCTACAGCATCAGATAGATTTTTTTTATTAAATTCAATGCCCTCATTAATTAAAATGGTCATTGCTTTAATACAAGAAGAAATTGTTTCTGCTGTATCAAATATTGGCTCTTTGTCCTCTTGAAAATCCTTATTGTATGAAAGTGGTACCCCTTTGACCATGGTTAACAATGCCTGGAGATGTCCATACACTCTTCCTGTCTTACCTCTTATCAATTCTGGAACATCAGGATTTTTTTTCTGCGGCATTAAGCTACTTCCAGTAGCACATTTATCTGTTAATTTTGCAAAAGAGAATTCATCAGTTACCCATAAAATTATTTCCTCTGAAATTTTACTTAAATGAGTCATCAACAAAGCTGAGGCAGAAACAAACTCTATACAAAAATCTCTATCACTAACAGCATCAATACTATTTTTATAAATCTTTTTAAAACCCAATTCTGCAGCTGTAAAGTTCCTATCTATTTTTATTTTTGTTCCAGCTATCGCTGCAGCTCCTAACGGAGAAATATTAACTCTTGAGCGTACTTCTTTATACCTTTCGCGGTCTCTTTGAAGCATCTCTACATAAGCCAATAAATGATGAGCCAAAGATAAAGGTTGAGCTCTTTGCATGTGGGTATATCCCGGAATTAACGTATAAATATTGGATTTAGCAAGATTTAAGAAGGATTTTTGTAAATCAATTATTAAAATTTCAATATTATCAATCTCTTTTCTCAGCCACAATCTTATATCTGTACCAACTTGATCATTTCTGCTTCTACCTGTATGTAATTTTTTTCCGGTTTCACCAATTAAACTTATAAGCTTTTCTTCAATACAATAATGAATATCTTCAGAAGGTGGGCCAGGACAAAATTTACCCTCCAAATACTCAACTTTTATTGATTCTAATCCATTAATAATTTGCAAAGCTTCAGAAGAAGATAAAACTTTAGTTTTGCCAAGCATTTTCGCATGAGCAATCGAACAATCTAAATCTTCTAAAATAAGCTTTCTATCAAAACCAATTGAGGCATTAAACTTTTCAATAAAAGGGTCAAGTGCATTATCAAATCTTTTACTCCAAACTTTTGCCATATCAATTGGTAACTTTAAGTATCTCTAATAAAGCATTTTTTTATATAAGTGACAAAAAATATCTATGTCAATTGAAAAATAACCATCGAGGCATCATCTTCAAGATGTCTATTTTGCCCTGTAAAATCATCTAACTTTTTAAATATTTTATTTAATATTTCTTGAGATGTATAAGAATGCTTGCATAATTTTGTAAGAATTTTAATTAATCTTTCCTCATCAAATCTTTGCCCTAAAGAATTAGAAGTATCAATTACTCCATCTGTGTAATAAAGAACTAAATCATTTTGATTAAGCTTGATTTCGCCACAATGATATTCAGCATCTTTTTGTATTCCAAGTACAAATCCTTTTGCATCTAATTTAATAATTTTCTGATCTGAACTTTTCCAAAGCAGGGGAGGATTATGTGCTGCATTAGCGAATCTCAATTTTCTAGTTCTTGGGTCATAATCTGAGTAAAATAAAGTGACAAATCTATGCGATTGATCTAAATCATTTATTGCTAGTTGATTCAAATCATGCAAAATTCTGTCTGGAGGCAGACCTGTAAGAACCTCTGCACGAAGCATTCCTCTTAACATAGTCATTAAAAGACCAGCTGGAATCCCTTTACCCATGACATCACCTATTACAAAGGCCCATCTTGATTTTTCTTTTCTTTTTTCAGAGATGTTAGTCTTTAAGCACATAAAATCGTAGTAATCCCCACCGAGCTGAAGAGCTGGCCTACAATGTGCAGCTAGGTCTATACCATGGATAATTGGACAATATTCCGGGAGTAATTGTGATTGAATTTCAGCACCAGTAGAAATTTCTCTATCAACATTTTCATGCTTTTTTTTGGTTTTTATTAAATAGTAATTTTCTAATCCAACAGCTAGACAATTTTCTATAAAGTTAAAATTAGTATCTTCAGAAATCGACTTTCCAGAAATATCTTTGCTAAAAATATAGATAAATCCTCTACATTTACCTCTAGATATTATTTTTTTTGAATCAATTTTATATTCTTTAAATTTATTTTTTAAAGCTTTTTCAAAAGTTAAAATTTCTTTTATTTTAAAATTTTTTGAAAAATGAAATTGATCCAAAAAACCAGTAATTTCTTCTTGAATTATTAAATATGGATCATTAGCAGAAATTTTTATATTTTCATTCCATATCTCACCCTCGTAATTTAGAGGAATAATTAAAATTATATTCTCAGAAAAAATATGTTTAAAAATTAAGCATACATAATCCAGCAATCTATTTATATTGGAAAATGACTTTAAATAATATGCTAAAGAAGATGCAATTTCAGCAAATTTATATTTATTTTTTAAGGTTATTTTAGATTCATTTTCTAAAAAATTTTTTATAAATTTATTCAAAAATATTTTTTCTTTTTGATTATTTGTCAAAACAAATCTAATAGATAAATATGTTTTAACATTAAATTTTAATTTTTAAAAAAAATTAATTAAATATTTATTTATCTGCAAGCATAGCCTCTACAAATTCATAACTATTAAATGGTCTTAAATCTTTTATACCTTCTCCAGCTCCAATAAACCTTATAGGTAAATTTACTTCTTCAGAAACAGCTAAAGATACTCCTCCTCTGGAAGTACCATCTAATTTAGTAATAATTGCTCCACTTAGATCTGCTGATTTAGCAAAACTTTTTGCTTGCTTTAAGCCATTTTGACCCTGACTTGCATCTAAAACTAATAATGATTCAACAAGTGCATCTGGAACCTTTTTATCAATAATTTTTTTGATTTTTGCTAATTCATCCATCAAATTATTTTTTGTTTGCAATCTACCCGCTGTATCAACAAGTAATAAATCAACATTTCTTTTTTTTGCAGAATTAATTGCATCAAAAACTACAGCAGCTGGATCAGCATTTTTTGATTGATTAGATATAACATCAACATTACTTCTATCTCCCCACACTTTAAGTTGTTCTACTGCAGCCGCTCTAAAAGTATCTGCAGCAGCTATCAAAGTTTTATAATTACTTTTTGATGATAAATATGCTAGTTTTCCTAATGTGGTAGTTTTACCAACACCATTAACTCCAACTAGTAACCAAACATTTAACTTACCCTTTTGGGGAACTAAAAGATCAGTGCCCGAATTTTTTATTGGTTTATCTATAATTAATTTTAATTCCTTCTTCAAGAATTTTATTCCTGCTTCTCCACCCACGACTTCTTCGTTTAATTTTGTTCTAAGAGAATTTATAACTTTATCGGTTGAAGAAATCCCTACATCAGCTCTTATTAATAAAGTTTCTAAATCATCAAGAGATTCAGGAGTAAGAGGATCATCTCCCAATTTATCCAATAATTCAGTAACGAATCCTTTTCGGGTTTCTTCTAATCCTCTCCGTAATTTAGTTAACCAATCAATTTCATCAATCGATATTTGATTTATTTTTTTTCCTTGAGCAGCCAATACCATTGCAGACCAAGTAAAATTATCATCAAATTCTCCTAATTCAGCTTCAGCAATAATCTTAGAGTGTCCAGGAATGTTAATGGATTCTTGCTTTTGCTCTTCCTGTTTCTGTAATTCTTGCTTTTGCTCTTCCTGTTTCTGTAATTCTTGCTTTTGCTCTTCCTGTTTCTGTAATTCTTGCTTTTGCTCTTCCTGTTTCTGTAATTCTTGCTTTTGCTCTTCCTGTTTCTGTAATTCTTGCTTTTGCTCTTCCTGTCGTTTTTTTAAAAGAGCATAAGCTTGCGCAGCCCATTCACGAGAATTATCAGAATCAGTATTAGTCATTATTATCTATAGTTCGTAATTAAAAATTTCTAAATACTATTTATTTATATCAAATAATTATGACAATTAAATTGTTTGTAATCTCCTTAAAACTCCATTAATAAATTTTCTGCCTTGCAAATCACTATATTTATTAGCCAGATTAACAGCCTCATCACAAGCAACAGCGACAGGTGTATTCAAAAAATTGATATCCACGTAAGCAAGACGCAGAATATCCCTATCAATTCTTGGTAATCTTTTTAATCTCCAACCATCCATTACCTGATCAATATCAGAATCAATAATTTTAATATTATTAACTATATTACAAATCCTTTGATTGACATCTTCTCTAATATCTATTTGACCGCTAGAAACAATTAATTTTGGAAAGTCTAAAGTGACAGATAGTGTATTCATTACGGTTTCAATTTTTGTCAGAGATTTTTTTAAGTCATCTCGAACATTTGAAAAAGAGGAATCAAGACCTTCTTGCAATTCACTATCTAATATTTTTTGTGAAGCATTCTCTAGATCTGACTCGCAATTATCTAATTCCTCTCTGCAATGATTTATTAAAGAATCCAGAGCAGATTCAATAATTTCTTCTATCTGAAATTTATTTAATTTAAAATCACCTTTATCTTTTATGAGGCCAAGAGAAATTAGAGATAATTCTCTAGAAAGGGATCTATTATGCATCAATTAAGAAGAAGTATTCGTGGAAGCTCGTAATTGAGAAAACAATCTTGAAAATGTTGGATTTGTGGTGTTATTTTTCTCATCTGGATTAACTATCCCAGCAGAAATTATTGTTCTAAAAGCATCTTCAACAGAAATATCCAAATCTTTAACAGAAGACTCAGGAACAAGTGTATACCAACCAGTAGTAGGATTTGGTGCTGTAGGAATGAAAACACTAAGTAACTTCTCTTCCAGTTCTGGCTGTAGAGAAGGCCCTACGTCTCCAGTTACAAACCCCACACTATATAGTCCCTCACGAGGATATTCAACTAAAACAACTCTTCTAAATCTATTAGATTTATTACTTAAAAAAGTTTCTAGCAATTGTTTAAGAGTTTTATAAACCGCTCCAGCTACAGGAATTTTTGATAAGGTACCCTCTCCAAATTCTAATAGCCATCTTCCTACAAAATTTCTAGCCATCAAGCCTATAAGCAGAATAGCTAATAAAGGAACAGTTAAACCTAATGTGAGATTAATTAAATCCTGTAATAAAGGATTTAAATTAATAAAAGGATTTAATTGTTTTGGGACTGAAGTAACTAACGTTAAAACAAATTTACTAACTAATGATGACAGCCAGATAGTTGTTGCTAAGGGTATAACAACTAACAACCCGGCTATAAGATCATTTTTAAGATCTTGTTGAAGCCTAGATCCTAAATTCGAATCTTGATTTTGATTAGATTCAACCAAAATAACGTCTTAACTATATTAACTTTACTAATAATTTAACTGTTTTTACTAAGTTAGGATATATTTTTCTTAAATATATCTATTTTTATTTATAACTTTATTCTCTAAAAATAACTTTTAAAGTAAATGCTACAAAAAATAAAGAAATGATTAATACGATTCAAGACAAAAAAGAAATAAGTAAAAAATTAAAAGAAAGGGCTATTTTTGAGGGCTTTACAGTTGCTGGAATAGCTTCAATTCCAGGTAGTTCGCGCATAAAGTTAAGAACAAATGCATTAGAAAGATGGTTATCAAATAACCACCATGCTGAAATGAAATGGATGGAAGCAGAAAAAAGAAAAAATATAGGATCACTTTTTGAAGATGCAAAAAGTGTTTTAAGCGTTGGATTTACTTATATTAATTCACAAAACAACAACAACAATTTCCTCAAGGTAGCTAAATTTAGCCAAGGAGAAGATTATCATAAAGTGATTAACAAAAAATTAAAAAATATTGGTAAATGGATCGACCTAGAAATCCCTGACTGCAAATGGAAAATATGTGTTGATACCTCTCCTCTTCTTGAAAAAGCATGGGCAGAGGAGGCAGGGATTGGTTGGATAGGTAAAAATAGTAATTTAATCAGCAAAAAAAATGGTTCTTGGTTTACTTTAGGTTTTATGATTCTCACAAAAGATTTAATACCAGATAAACCTCATCAATCACTTTGTGGAAAATGTGATATTTGTATTGAACGTTGTCCCACAAAGGCAATAGTCGAACCCTTTGTAATACAATCTGATCTATGCATTGCGTATCACACAATAGAAAGCAGAGATAAAACTATTCCAATGAAAATAGAAAAAAATTTAGGTGGATGGGTTGCAGGATGTGATATTTGTCAAGATGTTTGTCCATGGAATAAATCAGTGCCATACAACAATAATTATGAAACTACACCGAAAGAATGGATTAAAAATCTTGATATTGAGTCTATGAATTGGGACGATAAAACGTGGCAAGAAAATCTTAAGGGAACTACTTTAAAAAGAATTAAACCATGGATGTGGAAAAGAAACATACAAGCAAACATTAAAAATAAAAAAATAAAAATATGAAAAAGTTTTTAAAAAAAACAATCTGGTCCTGCTTGATCTTTTTTTACTTTTTTCAAATAGCAAAAGTTCAAGCCATAGTTCCCTATTATTATTTTCCAACAATAAAAAATTTACAAAAGCAAAGTTTATATATTGGTAAAAATGCATATCAACTACTTTATTTTGGTCAATATGAAGACAGTCTTAACTTAGCCAAATTAGCAGTAAAAATAAATGCAAAAGATGAAAAACTATGGTTAATTTTGGCTGAAGCACAAATAGCTAACAAAGAATACAAAAACGCATTAAATTCTCTAAATGAAGCAGAACAGATCGATTCAAATATTAGCGAAATATATTTTGTTAAAAGTAATGTTTACTTAAAAATTTCTCAACAGACAAAGGCAAAGAATGCTTTAGAAAAAGGAATAAAGATTGAGCCTAACAACTACAAAGCTATTTTTCAATTAGGAAATATTTTATTAATGGAAAAAAATTATTTGGAAGCTATAAAATTGTTTGATAAATCTATAAAAATCAAGCCTGATTTCTGGCAAGCAATCAATAATCAAGGTTTAGCTTATTTCGAAAGAAATAATGTAAATCTCTCAATCAAACTTTTTGAAAGTGCAATCTCAATTGAGGAAAATGCTGAACCATTACTAGGCCTGGCCTCATGTATAAATATCAGCGATACTAAATTAGCAATCCAGCTAGCAAAAAAAGCTTTGGCGAAAGATCCCAAATATGTCAATTATGATTATAGAAAAGAACAGTTATGGGGAGAAAAATTACAAGCCTCTACAGAAATTCTTTTACAAAATGAACAACTAAAAAAAGATATAATACTGGCAAAATCCAAAATAATTAAATCATCTTAATGTTCAATACTGGTAAATATTGTTTTACCTATTAGTCTTAATTTAGTTAATTAATAATTATTTAAGTATGCGCTCTAATGGATAAGAAAAACTTCACTTCCATCTCGCTTCAAGAAGAAATGCAACGTTCTTATTTGGAGTATGCAATGAGCGTCATAGTTGGACGTGCGTTGCCTGATGCAAGAGATGGTCTTAAACCTGTACAAAGAAGAATCATATTCGCGATGTATGAATTAGGTTTAACTCCTGATAAACCATTCAGAAAGTGTGCAAGAGTTGTTGGAGATGTACTTGGAAAATACCATCCTCATGGAGATCAAGCAGTTTACGATGCATTGGTAAAGCTGGTACAAAATTTCTCAACTAAATATCCTACTCTTGACGGGCATGGGAATTTTGGATCGGTAGATAATGATCCGCCGGCAGCAATGAGGTATACAGAGACAAGATTAGCTCCAATAGCTCATAAAGGATTTCTTGAAGAAATTGCATCAGAAACAGTAAACTTTTCAAATAACTTTGACGGTTCTCAAAAAGAACCAGATGTTCTTCCAGCTCAACTTCCATTTTTATTGTTGAACGGCTCATCAGGTATTGCTGTTGGCATGGCAACAAATATTCCGCCTCATAACCTTGGCGAAATTGTAGATGGTTTAGTTGCATTAGTTAAAAATAAAGATATTAGTGACAAAAAACTTTCTAACATTATCAAAGGACCTGATTTTCCTACTGGCGGAGAATTAATTTATAGTCATGCAATAGAAGAACTTTATCAAACTGGAAAAGGATCTATAACGATAAGAGGAGTTGTAAATACAGAAGAGGTAAATTTAGGCAAAGGGAAACATAGAAAGAATGCAATAATCATTACTGAACTTCCTTACCAAATTAATAAAGCAGGTTGGATTGAAAAACTCGCAGAACTTGTGAATTCAGGCAAGATTATTGGGATTTCTGATATTAGGGATGAGAGCGACAGAGATGGAATGAGAATTGTAATAGAGCTAAAAAAAGATTCTAATTCTGAACTTGTTATTTCTAATTTATATAAAAAAACAACTCTCCAAACAAACTTTGGCGCAATATTCTTAGCTTTAATTAAAGGCAAGCCTGTACAACTAAATTTGAAAAAATATCTCAACTATTTTCTTGAATTTAGAGAAGAAACAATTAGAAAAAGAACTTTTTATTTTCTAAAAAACACCCTTGATAAACTAGAAATATCAGAAGGTTTATCTAAAGCTACAAAAAACATAAACAAAGTTATTGCAACTATAGAAGAATCAGAAAATTCTGTGCAAGCTAAATCAAAATTAGTAGAAAATTTTTTCTTAAGTGAAAAACAGGCAAATTCAGTTTTGGATATGCCGCTAAAAAAATTAACAAATCTAGAAAAAAATCAAATTGATACCGATATAAAAAATTTAGAAGAAAAAAAGAATTATTTCCAAAAATTACTGAATGAAAGAGAATTATTACTTGAATTACTTATAGAAGAATTAGTAATATTAAAGAAAAAATACAATGTTATACGTAAAACAAAAATAATTAAAAATATAAATCAAAATCAAGAATTAGAAACGCTTAATAATCAGATATTAGAAGACTTTATAAATAAAAAAACAAAATTGTACATAGACAATAGGCTGTATTTAAAAAGAATGATTTTAGGTAATTACAAGAAATCATTTGAAGTTGTAAATAAAATTATAGATAATAAAAATATTCAAAAGTTTATATGTAATATTGAAAAAAATATCAAATTAATTGGAATAACAAATACGGGAAAAGTATTTAACATTGATTGGGAATCAAATATTAATAAAGACTATAAATTAGATAATAAAATTCTTGGAAATATACATCCTAGTGAAATAATAAATTTTCACTCAATTAAAAAAGACATTAAAAATTATTTATGCATATTAAATTCTGATGGAAGATTTAAAAAAGTTTTATTTGATGAAGATATGATTAAAAGCAATAGATCTTACACTATTACAAAATTAAAAAATAATTTAAAAACAATTGATTCTTTTATTTCTAATGAAAGGAAAGATTTAATAATATTAACCTCGATAGGAAGAATTTTTAAATTAAATTTATCAGATAAATTTTTAACGCCAACTTCTAAACAATCCCAAGGATTAATCATTGCAAAACTTTTACCATCTGAAAAAATCGTTTCTTGTTGTACATTTAATGATAGAGAAAATATTTTTTTAATATCTAAACAAGGAAAAATCTTTTGCATAAATAGTAATGAAATTTACTGCTCAAATGAATACAGTTTGGGATATTTGAATGAAAAAACACAACTTAAGAACGATTACTTCCTCAAAATAATGGCAAGTAACCATTACCTTGATATTGAAACTAATAAAAATAAATCTGCAAGATTAGACCTAAATAAATTAAATTTCAAATCAAATAAATCAAACTTTTTAATTGATTTTTTAAAATTAGATAATGATGAATACCTTGAAAATTGTTTCCGACTTGAAAACTTTCTCGACTAAGATTTATATTCATGTTCAACCCAATTTAAGTATTCTTGATTTACTGTTCCAGTTACATAATCACCAGTAAAACAACTCATCTCTAAACCTTTAATAGGAGAATCATCAATTATAGATTTACGCAAACTTTCAACACTTTGATAAACAAGGTTATCAATTTCAAGTTTATCGGCAATTTCACTTATTGTCCTATTGTGAGCTATTAATTCATCTCTATTAGGCATATTAATTCCATAAACGTGAGGATAGCGAACAGGAGGAGCTGCTGATGTAAAAAAAACTTTATTTGCTCCTGCATCTTTAGCCATCTGGACTATTTCTTTTGAAGTAGTACCTCTTACTATCGAGTCATCAACAATTAATACATTTTTATTTTTAAACTCTGCACTCATGGCATTTAATTTTTGCCTTACAGATTTCTTACGTTTCTGCTGACCAGGCATTATAAATGTTCTGCCAACATATCTATTTTTAAAAAAACCTTCCCTATATTCTATCCCTAACTGTCTTGCAACTTGCATTGCCGCGGGTCGAGAAGAATCAGGAATAGGCATAACTACATCAATATCTCCAGAGTTGATTGTTTCTTTTATTGTTTCTGCTAAATAATCTCCCATCTTTAAACGAGCTTTATAGACTGAAATTCCATTCATAATTGAATCTGGCCTAGCTAAGTAAACATATTCAAAAGCACAGGGAAATAACATTGGATTTTCAGAACATTGCTTAGAGAAAAACTCCCCATCAAGATTTATAAAAACAGCTTCTCCTGGATTTACATCTCTCACTACTTCATAATCATTATTCTCAAGTACTAAAGATTCGCTTGCAACCATCCATTCTTCTTTTTTTGTGGTTAATGAAAGTCTTTTCCCTATGACTAAAGGCCTAATACCAAAAGGATCTCTAAATGCTAATAAACCATGACCTGAAATTAACGCAATTGAAGCATATGACCCCTGAATTCTTTTATGTAAAGATTTGACAGCATTGAAAATAATATCAGGTTCTAATTCTTGATTATGAATTTGTTCTTGTAATTCTGTCGCAAATACATTTAACAACATTTCAGTATCACTTGAGGAATTTGTATGCCTCTTGTCGACATTAAATAACTGTTTTTCTAAATCTCTGGTATTAGTCAAATTTCCATTATGTATCAAAACAATTCCATAAGGAGCATTAACATAAAAAGGCTGTGCTTCTTCTACACTTTCTGCTGATCCCTTTGTTGCATACCTAACATGACCCAATCCAATTTTGCCAATTAAATTCCTCATATCTCTAGTTCTATAAGCAGTATTAACCTGACCTTTAACCTTATGTATATGAAAAACAGTATTTTCCATTGTTGCTATACCTGTTGAGTCTTGACCTCTATGCTGCAAAAGCAAAAGACTATCGTAAATTTGTTGATTTACATCATTTGAAGAGACAATTCCAACTATTCCGCACATAACTTAATATCTTAAAATGATTAATAATTGAGAAATGTTTTTCATGTTTAAAAGTAATCTGAAATACTATTATTAAATTTTTCGGTTAATTCCTCAACCCTAATATTGCAAATATTTTTTTCGTTGATTTTTATCTTCAGCGTGTCACTAGATACATATCCTATTTTTTTTACATAAACACTTGATGGGAATTTTATTTGATTTTGTTTTAAATAATTAAACCATTCATTTTGCTTCATTTTACTAATTGAAAAAATAATTCTTGACCCCCCTTCGGCAAACAATAAATTATCAACTCTATTAACATCTTTGTCTAATTCTATAGTTGCACCCCTTGCGGACAAAATACAAGACTCTGCTAAAGCTATAGCTAAACCTCCGTCGCTGATATCGTGCGAAGAAACCACAAGACTATTTAAAATCGCATTTCTTAAAAAACTCTGGCAAAACTTTTCATCCAACAAATCTATTTTTGGAGGCCGACCTGTAATTTCTCCATGAAAATATTCCAGATAAGAGCTAGCTGCAATTTTTATTTCTGATTTGGAAGAACCAATTAACCAGATTTGATCTTCAATATTTTTCCATTCACTACTTATAGCTTTTTCGACATTATCTATCTTTCCCACCATTCCAATAACAGGTGTAGGATTAATAGGAGTAATTAGATTATCTTTATTTTTTGATTCATTATATAAAGATACATTACCTCCTGTAACAGGTGTTTCTAAAGCTTTACAGGCTTCAGCAATTCCATTACATGAAGATGAAAGTTGCCAATATCCTATTTCATTCTCAGGGGAAGAAAAATTTAAATTATTTGTAATTGCCACTGGTTCAGCACCAACACAACTAACATTTCTAGCGGACTCTGCAACGGCAGCGATAGATCCTCTGAAAGGATCAAGCGCAACCCATCTACTATTGCAATCAACTGAAGCAGCGACACCAGAAAATACTTTACTTTTATTTTTTTTATTTTGTTCCCTTAGTCTTACTACGGCTGCATCTGATTTTCCAGGTTTAAAAACTGTATTTGCCTGAACTTGAGAATCATATTGCTTATAAATCCATCGTTTAGAAGCTATTGATGGATTAGAGAGTAGTTTTAAAATGATGTCTGAAAAAGAAAAATTCTTATTTTCCTTCAATGAAAAAATTTTTTGCTCATGAATTTCTGGTAAATCATTTTCTTTCCATTCCCATTTATTTAAGAGATCATCTGGTGGGTTATGAATCACATTGTGAAAATTGACAGGAGTATCATGAGATAAGGCAGAAGTTGGTATTTGGGCCACAATTTTACCTTTATGAGAAATAATTACTTCATTAGTTCCTATCACTTCTCCAATAACACTGGCATATAATCCCCATTTATTAAATTTTTCAATAAGATCATTAATTTTTTCTTCTTTAACGACAAACAACATTCTTTCTTGCGATTCAGATAATAAATACTGGTATGAAGACATATCATTTTCTCTAGAAGGGACCAAATCTAAATCGATAGATATCCCTAAATTTCCATTTGCGGCCATTTCTGCGCTACTGCATGTTAAACCTGCAGCACCCATATCTTGAGCTGCAATTACATCCCCTGTCTTGAAAGCATCCAAACAAGCTTCAATAAGACTTTTCTCAACAAATGGATCACCTACCTGAACAGCAGGTCTATCATCCAATGAAGTTGTAGTTAATTCTGAACTAGCAAAACTAGCACCACCAACACCATCTCTGCCAGTTGTATTACCAACATATAACACTGGTGATCCTACATTTTTAGCTCCAGAACAAACGATTTCCTCAGTCTCTAAAAGTCCTAAAGCCATAACATTCACAAGAGGATTTCCAGAGTAACTATCATCGAAATCAATTTCACCTCCAACAGTCGGCACACCTACGCAATTCCCATAATGTGAAATACCCGATACAACTCCTCGTAGTAAATCAACATTTGATGATTTATCAAGGTTACCGAATCTCAATGAATTCAAGACTGCAATTGGCCTAGCACCCATTGTAAATATATCTCTTAAAATTCCTCCTACACCTGTTGCTGCGCCTTGAAAAGGTTCGATAGCAGAAGGATGATTATGACTTTCTATTTTAAAAACAAGTTTTTGATTATTTCCAACATCAATGACGCCAGCATTTTCTCCAGGTCCAACTAAAACATTTTTACCTTTAGTGGGAAACTTAGATAGTAAAGGTTTTGAATTTCTATAACAACAATGTTCGGACCACATAACGCCAAACATGCCTAATTCCGTTCTGTTAGGTTTTCTATTTAATCTTTTGCAAATTTCTTCGTAATCTTTGAGTGTTAAATTTTCAACTTGTAGTGCTTCATTAAGATCATATAGATCATTATTTTCTTGATTTATCATTATTTATATCCAAGGGTCATCTTCTTTTTTTTCACTAAAAGGTATAGATGTTCTGTCATTATTATAAAAACTTTTTTGTTTAAAATCTAAGTTTTGGCTAATATCTTCATCTTCTTCAAGCCATTCCTCTAATCTATTAGAAGCAATATTTTTCATATCATCAAATCTATCAAAAATTTTTTTTCCTTTTTGCATAAATTCATTTTTAATACTTGATTTTATTAAAGGTAAATCATCTAAAGAATTACTTTCACAAAATACCAATCCTGGTTGTTGGTCATTGATATTATCAATAGTTAATTTCCATCTACTAGAACCTGGAATCTTAGGATTAGATCTAGAAACAAGGTAATATTTAATTTTTCCCGTTTTCATTTCAAATAAAAAATCTGCAATGAATCCTATTTTTGATCCATTTATATTTATAAGATTAGCTTCTATTAAAGTTGGGAACCTATTTAAAGTTGCTAAATCCGAAATAGCTGGATCACCTTTGACATAAATTTCATTATCTATTATTTGAGTAATTTGATTTAATCGCCAAACATTTCTTTTTAAATCAAAGTTTGAAGGACGAGAGTACCATCCTAGAATCCGGTGAACTGGAGGATGCATCCAGACGTTTTCACCATTTCCATAATTAAGGACCATATTACCCTTAACACTATAATTTAATAATTCACTTAATAAAATTTCTTTAGGTAATTTCAAATCAAGAACGAACCTGCACAGGCATAACTAAATAAGTAAAAGAATTAAGATTATCTTCTGGCACAAAAACCGCTGGAGTTGTTGCAATATTACACTTTAAAAGTACATTTTCAGAAGCAATAACTTTTAAACCTTCTAACAAATATCTTACGTTAAATGCAATATCAAAATTTTCTCCAGAATAGGAAACAGGTATTGATTCATTTGCATTTCCAATATCTTGAGCATCTGCGCTGATTGAAGCTAAATCTGTATCATCTAATTTAATCTTTACAACACTACTTTGCTGATCAGCTAAAACAGCAATTCTTTCTAATGAATCAATTAATTTTTTTGTATTAAAGTTTAGAATTTTAGAAAAAGAATCAGGAATTAATTGTGAATAATTAGGATAAGTACCTTCTAAAGTTCTTGTAGTAATTATTTGATTAGAAGATATAAATACTACTTGACCTTTGTCATAGAAAAGCTTAATTGAATTTTCTGAGCTTCTCAAAGATACTAGTTTTTCAATTTCTCTCAATGATCTAGTTGGGATAGTTACCGATAAATCATCAACGTTTGAAGATAAGTTTTCTTTATTTTCAATATGTTCTTCATTACCAATTAAGGCTACAGCCAATCTATGACCATCTGTAGAAGCAGACTCTAAATAATTTGGTTTGAAAGTAAAATTGACACCTGTCAATAGTTGCTTTGAATCATCATTACTACTGGCAAAAATAGTAGATTTTAAAGCCTTTAAAAAAGAACTAGGATCAATATTCAAAGAAGTACCGCTTTCAACAAATGGCAAATTAGGATATTCATCAGAGGGTATCCCTTTTAGATTAAAAGAACCTCTATCACTTTTTATCAGAATATTATCTGAATTCTCGTGTACTCCTAGAGAAACAGGTGTTTCATTAGGTAGTTTGTTTACTATTTCGGATAAAAGTTTTGAAGGTATAGTAATAGCTCCACTATTTTTGACAGTTCCATCAAAAGAAGTTTGAATTCCTAAATTCAAGTCAAATCCTGTGACGCTAATTTTATTAGTTCCTTCGTCAGCTGTTAAAAGTATGTTTGCAAGAATTGGATGAGTTGGCCTTGAAGAAACTGCCTTGCTTACTAGTTGTATAGCATTATTTAATTCATTTTGATTACAAATAATTTCCATCAGAATTTGGAACTTTTTACAAATACAATATACTTTTTTCGTAAATTAAATTCAATAAATTTATTTTTTACTTTTTTCTAATATAAAAATAAATAATAAAGTAAAAAATTTAGTAGTAGTAGTTTTTGTGGGAACTGTGGAATTCTTTAATTAAACAGCTTGTCTATTTAGTTTACGAAGAAAAGAATATGTGTAAAAAAATTTTTATTTGTTGAATATTTTTTACTTTTTTCGAAAATTTTAAATTTATTCAACAAATAGAATTTCTTATTATGCACTTTTCAACAAATAAGGTTTGTTTTTAGTTGATTTCCACAGACACTATTTTTTTTGGATTTTAATATCCTAAGATTTTAGTTATATTTTTTAATGAAGGTTCAATATTTTTCCTAAAAATAGCATCGTTGTTTTTTATAGCGCAATCAGGATCTTTCAATCCATTTCCAGTCAGAACACAAACAATAGTCGATTCTTTCTGAATTCTATTTTTATTTTTAATCAGTCCAGCAACTGATGCTGCACTGGCAGGTTCACAAAATACTCCTTCTTTGGCAAGGATTTTGTAGGCATTGATTATTTCTTCATCTGTAACTGACTGAAAGTCTCCTTTACTCTCTTTTCTTACTTTTTTTGCTTTTTCTCTATTTACAGGATTTCCAATTCTTATTGCAGTTGCAATTGTTTCTGGATCTTTAACAATTATATTTTTTACTAGTGGAGCAGAGCCTTCGGATTGAAAACCCATCATTATTGGTAATTTCAAATTTCTTTTTATTTTTGAATATTCTTTAAATCCCATCCAATAAGCAGTTATATTTCCTGCATTACCCATTGGAATACAAAGCCAGTCAGGAGCATGACCTAAGTCATCAACTATTTCAAAAGCTGCTGTCTTTTGTCCTTGTATTCGATATGGATTAACAGAATTAACAAGTTCTATAGGATGTTCTGCTGATAAATCTCTAACAATTTCAAGAGCTTTATCAAAGTTTCCATTGATTGATATTATCTCAGCGCCATACATTAATGCTTGTGCAAGTTTTCCTTGTGCAACAAATCCTTCGGGTATTAAAACATAAGGTTTTAATCCTCCTCTCGAAGCATATGCAGCAGCAGCAGCAGAGGTGTTTCCAGTACTTGCACAAATTACTGCTTCACGGCCCTCTTCTTTTGCTTTGCTAATTGCCATAGTCATACCACGATCTTTAAAAGATCCTGTTGGATTAAGACCATCATATTTTAAAAAAACTTTTGTTCCATTTCCAATTAAGTTGCTAATTGACTCGCTTAGAATTAGAGGTGTATTTCCCTCATTGAGAGAAATAATAGGAGTTTTCTTAGTAACTGGAAGATATTGTTTATAAGCCTCTATTAGACCTGGCCATCTTTTTTTTCTGTAATTAATACGCAGTTTATTTTTGATTTTATTTAATAACACCATAGTTGTTTAATTGGTTTTGATTTTTTCTAGAGGAGAATTGGTGAAAAAGGTTAATAATTCTGAAATCGATTCTACTTTATTCATAACTTTGCTCAAAGCGCTGACATCTAAAACTACAGTTTTAGTTGGATATCCTTCAAAAAAATTTATTAGATTTATTTTTCCATTTCCTATGTTAATTCCTTGAATTACGCTTGCTCTAAGAGCCAACATACCTGTTCTTTCATCAGTTGCTCTTGGTGGGTGGATAATAGATGAAAGTCTTGTTAAAAAAACATTTCCTATTTCAGAATAAATTAATTTGCTTGCAATGGTAATAGGAACCTCAAAATCTTTATTTAAAACTGTTCTAATTTCTTTATCGGGAGACCCGGTTGCTTTCAAAATTCTTTTTAATTTTTTTGTGGATTTACCTCCATTAGCAAAAGTTTTTAAAGAATTTACTTTAATTGTTCTAGAAAATATGCTGTATATAATTTTAATTTCTTCAGCAGCATTAGCTTTTGGAACATTAAAAGATAATGGAAAAATTACTAGAATAAAAAATATTTTAAATCTTAAAAATTTACTAAACTTCATTTAGATATTTGCGCCAGCGGCAATTTTTACAAGTCTTACTACTCCTTTTTCAGTTACTTTTTTTGCTATTTTTATACCCATTTCTTTTGTGTAGGGCTCATTTATAAGTCTAGGAACCCTTTTTAGAAAAATGTCAATTGAATAACCGGGTATTTTTTGTAAAATATCTAAAAAGTTTCTTAAGGGTTCTGCATACATTAAAAGGTCGCTCAAGTTGTTGTTTTCGTTAATAGTATTTAATTTAATTGATTGTGGAAGATAGTTATTCAAACTTTTCAATATTTTTAGACTAAATAAATCTATCTGATTTGTTAAACCTTCAACTATCTCATTTCTAAGAAATCCGCCATTTGGAGAAAAGAGAAGATTTATAACTTCGTCTAAAAGTTTTTCTAAATCGAGATTTGTTTGCTTTGCAGCGTTAGAAAGCAGATCTTCTAAACGGTCCCATTTAAATTTTTTATCATCAAAAAGCATTTCTTTCAGGCTTTCCCTTAATTGTGGATCAGGGTCTTCCATCAATCTTCTTGCAAAATATGGATAAGCTGCGCCTAATATTTTGAAGTTTGGATCTACACTTAAAGCTATTCCTTCTAATGTAAGTAATGACCTAATTATAAGTGCATAATATGGGGGTAGTCTGAAAGGGAATTTATACATAACACCAGACATATCGTCTGTAACGCTCTTAAAATCCATTTTTGAAACTCCTTGTTCGACGGCGTTAATGAAAACATCTTGAAATGCTGGAACAATGGGTTCTAGATTAACTTCCTCCGATAAAAATCCCAATTTTACGAAATCTTGAGATAATTTATCGAAGTTTTTATTTACTAAATGTACTACTGCTTGAATTAATCCTGATCTAGATTCTCTAGAAACTTCGCTCATCATACCAAAATCTAGATAACATAATCTTCCATCTTCCAAGGCTAATAAGTTACCTGGATGTGGGTCTGCATGAAAAAAACCATGTTCTAGAAGCTGTTCTAAACTGCATTGGACACCTATATCAATCATTTCATCAGGATTAATTCCTAATTTTTTTACGTCTTCTAAATTTGTTAACTTTGTACCGTCTATCCATTCCATTGCTAAAACTCTTCTTGAAGTTATATCTTTATAAATTTTTGGTACCGCAATCATTTTATTATGTTTATGCATATCTCTAAATTTTTCTGCATTTGCAGCTTCGTTTAGGTAATCCATCTCTTCAAAAACTCTTTTGCCTAATTCATCAATCAAAGCAACTAGATCACTTCTTATTAATCCGATATTGTTCTTTAGCCAATAAGCAATATTTCTCACTATGTAAAGATCTAAGGTTATTTGTTCTCTTAAACCAGGTCTTTGTACTTTTATTGCAACGATCTCTTCATTCTGTAATTTAGCTTTATGCACTTGTCCTAAAGAAGCAGCGGAAATTGGGTTTTTATCAATTTCTAAAAAAATCTCATCTATTTTATATCCTAAATCTTCTTCAATTAATTCCATAGCTTTATCGCCATCAAATCCAGGGAGTTGATCTTGCAATTCAGATAATTCTTCTAATAGAATTCCTGGGATTATATCTGGTCTTGTTGATAAAGCTTGGCCTGCTTTAACAAATGCAGGTCCAAGTTCCACCAACAAATTTGTTAATTCTCTAGCTCTAAATCTTGCTTGGTGTTCATTTTTCAATCTACCAGTTAATTTATCCCATCCAACGGAGAAGATGTAAGCGAAAATAGGTATGAGTGTTTGCCAAAGTCTTTTTAAAAGTCTTTTAGGATTTTTTTTGTAAATTTTAGAAATCGTATCTGGATCATAATTTAATAGTCCAGATACTTCTATAAAATCAGTAAAATCTTCTTTCATAACTTTATATATTTAAACCCTTTATTTTTTTAAAAAAGAAGCTAATTTTTTTATATGGAAGATTTATCATGTTAATACAACTAAAAATAGAAAATATTGCCTTAATAGAAATTATAGAAATTAATTTCGAAAAAGGTTTGAATATCATAACTGGGGATTCAGGTTCAGGAAAATCATTAATTTTGGATTCCCTGAATGCTTTATTTGGTGGAACTAATATACCTCTAAAACATTTGATTCGTCCAGGAAAAGATTTTTGTGTTATTGAGGCAATATTTTCCTCTTCTTCTCAAATAAATAATTGGTTAATTAGTAATGGTTTTGAAATAACATCTTCAGAACTACAAATTAAAAGAAAATCTTATAAAAAGAACAATAAAATCTTATCCAAATATAGCCTTAATGATTTAACAATTAATAGACAATCATTAGAAAAACTTGGTGGATTTTTAATAGATTCTGCAGGTCAATCTGATACTTTTATCTTTGATTCTTTAGATAAAAGAAGATTAATTATTGATGACTTATGTTCACAAGAATTTAGAGAGACTAGTGAAAGGATTAAAAGTATATGGGGAGAAACTAAAGTTTTACAGGAATCAATGGATGAAAAAATAGAATTTTCTAAGAATCAAGAAGAAAAAAACTTGGCAATTAAACACATGTTGAAGAGTTTAGAAGAAGCTGATTTAAATTCCAGTGAAGAAATTTTAGAATTAGAGTTAGTAGAAAAAAAACTTTTGAATAATTTAGAAATTAATAATTCAATTAAATCATCATTAGAAAATTTAAATAATTTCAGTCATGATGAGCCTTCAGTAACTTCTTTCATAAATCAATCAATAAAGATTTTAAATAAAACAGCAGATTTCGATTTAAAGATTCAAAAATTTAGAGAGAAGTTATTAAATATTCATGCTGATATTGAAGATTTAATTTTTGATCTAAACTCATATTTGCAAGAAATAGAAAATCATGAATCTAATCTTCCAGAAATACAAAAAAGATTATTCTTTTTAAAAAACTTAGAGAGAACTTTTTCATTGGATCTTACTCAATTAATTGAAAGGCGCGATCAATTAAAGACGTATTTTCAACAAAATGATCAAGGTAGTGATATTTCCAGGATTCAAACTCAGATTGAGAATTTACAAAGTAATTTAAATTCTTTATTTATTATTCAATCTACTGAAAGAAAAAAAATTGCTAAACAGTTACAAAATTCAGTAATGTCGATTTTAAGCAATCTAGGTTTAGAAAATGCAAATTTTTCAATCCAATTTTCTGAATGCAAGCCTTCTGGCGATGGAATTGACGATATAAATTTTTTGTTTTCGGCTAATCCTGATCAGAA
>QCDS01000007.1 GCA_003278685.1 Prochlorococcus sp. AG-355-K03
TACTTCTGGATTAAGAAAAAGTACTTTAAAGTTTCAGGAAGAACATTATCTAGAAGTTTTTATTGAAGCAATCTTACAATCATTAGGAGATTTAAAAGGTTCAACATTAGTTGTTGGTGGTGATGGCAGATATGGGAATATTGAAGCAATAGAAAAAATTGTCCAAATATGCATTGCTCATAAAGTTCAAAAGGTTATTGTTCCAAAATACGGTTTATTATCTACTCCTGCGACATCACATTTAATTAGAAAAGAAAACTCTATTGGTGGAATTATTCTTTCTGCAAGCCATAATCCTGGCGGGATTGATGGCGACTTTGGAGTGAAATTGAATATCTCTAATGGTGGCCCAGCTCCTGAGATAATTACTAATAAGATTTTTAAGGCTTCACAATTACTAACTAGTTATAAAATTTGTAAAATTCAATTACCCGATTTTAGTGAATATGGAACTTATCATTACGACGAAACTACCTTAGAAATTATTGATGGATTAACAGATTATTCTAATTTGATGGAGAAAATTTTTGACTTTGATCAAATTAGTGATTTTTTAAAAAAAGACTTCTCGTTAATCTTTGATGCAATGAATGCGGTCACAGGCCCATATGCAAAAAATATTTTTGTTGAAAAAATGGGTCTTGCACCAGATTGTGTCATGAATGGTAACCCGTTAAAAGATTTTGGAGGTTTACATCCTGATCCTAATCTTACTTACGCATCCCATTTAGCTGATTTGTTATTAAATCAAAAATCTTATAGTTTTGGTGCTGCATGCGATGGAGATGGAGATAGGAATATGATTTTAGGAAGTGGATGTTTTGTAAATCCAAGTGATAGCCTTGCAGTTATCACTGCTAACACAAAATGTGTCCCTGGTTATAAAGATGGTATTACAGGTGTGGCACGATCCATGCCAACCAGCTCAGCGGTTGATAATGTCGCTCGAGCATTAAATATACCTTGTTTCGAGACACCTACTGGCTGGAAGTTTTTTGGAAATCTTTTAGACTCTAATTTAATTACTTTATGTGGAGAAGAAAGTTTCGGAACAGGTAGTAATCATGTGAGAGAGAAAGATGGACTATGGGCAGTTTTGTATTGGTTACAAGTTTTAGCTGAAAAAAAATGTTCGGTAAGTGATTTGATGCAGAATCATTGGAAACAATTTGGTAGGAATTATTATTCAAGACATGATTATGAGGCAATTCCCTCAAATATTGCTAATCAAATCTTTGGTAATCTAACTTCTATGCTCGAAAATTTAAAAGGAAATAGTTTTGCTGGTCATTTAGTTAAAGTTGCAGATAACTTTTCATATTTAGATCCCGTTGATAATTCTATAAGTGAAAATCAAGGTTTAAGATTGGTCCTTGATGATAATTCTCGAGTAATTGTGCGCCTTTCTGGAACTGGGACTAAGGGTGCAACATTAAGACTTTACTTTGAGAAATTTTTCGATCCTCAACAGAATCTTTCGTTAAATCCTCAGATCGCTTTGAAACCTCTAATAAATGATTTAGATGCTTTATTAAACATTTCAAAACTTACTCAAATGGAAACTCCTACAGTAATTACATAGAATTGAAAGCAATGATTTTTTGATTTAATTTATATGCATTCAGAAAGTTTATTTACTAATCATTCTCAAATAGAAAATAATGCACCTTTGGCAGATAAATTAAGACCAAGGGACTTGGAAGATTTTTTTGGTCAACAACCAATACTGAATGAGAATTCGCTTTTAAGAAGTGCAATATTAAACGATAAGATTAGTAATTTTATTTTTTCTGGCCCTCCTGGTGTTGGAAAAACAACTCTAATTGAAATTATTTCTTTTAATACTCGGTCAAAATTAATTAAGTTAAATGCAGTATTTTCAAGTGTTAAAGAATTAAGGAATGAAATCGCTAATGCAAAAGATAGATTAATAAATTCAAAAAGAAAAACAATTTTATTTATAGATGAGGTTCATAGATTTACAGCAGTTCAGCAAGATGCTTTATTACCTTCAATAGAAAATGGAACTATAACTTTTATTGGTGCTACAACTGAAAACCCTTTATTTGCTGTTAATAAAGCGCTTGTTAGCAGGTCTCGTATTTTCACATTACTTCCTTTGGCAAAAAATGATTTACAGAAAATAATACAAAAAGTCATAACTCACTATTCTAAAAAAATAGATTCAAAAAAGGTTCACTTAACTCAAGATGCTAAAAGTCATTTAATTAAATTTTCTGGCGGAGATGCAAGAACATTAATAAATGCTCTAGAGATGGCGATAGAAACAACTGCTGAAAATGATGCTAAAGAAATCAATATTAATCTCTCAATAGCAGAGGATGCAATTCAAAAGAAAAATATTGTTTATGATAAAAAAGGTCAAAATCATTACGATGTAATAAGTGCTTTTATCAAGTCCATAAGAGGTACTGATCCAGATGCAACTTTGTTCTGGCTTGCGAATATGCTGGAGGCTGGTGAAGATCCTAATTTTATTTTTAGAAGACTGCTTATATCTGCCAGTGAAGATATTGGAATAGCTGATCCTAATGCCATAGTAGTTGTACAATCCTGTTGTGATGCTTTTGATAGAGTTGGTTTTCCAGAAGGATTATATTTTTTAACGCAGGCTTCTTTATATTTAGCTGTGTCTCCAAAAAGTAATAGTACGAAAAGCATTTTTAAAGCAATTGAAACAATCAAATCTACCAATGATTTTGAAGTTCCACTTCATTTAAAAAATAATTCTAATAGTTATAGCAATCCTCATAATTATCCAGGTAGTTGGGTAGCACAAGAATATCTTCCCAAATCTTTAAAAGGTTTAAAAATATGGGAACCAAATAATAATGGATGGGAAAAAATTCAATATGAAGAACTGCTTAGAAGAAAAGAAAATTAAAAATTTTTCGAACAACAAATAACCTCAGGATTAAAAGAAGTTCTCTCTGCGTAGGCTAAAGCAATAGTCCAATTATGAAAGTTAATCTGTGAATAATTTAAATGTATATTTTTTTTCTCATGAATTAACTCTTTAGGCTTTTCAAAAAATTGCCAATGGTTAATGTCTTTAGCTAATTTCCCATGATCCCATTTTATAGCTGCTTCAACAGCACACCATTGATTTAATATCATATTTTTTGTCAAATAATTATTATGGGTTGATTTATTGGTACGAAAAAAATATTTTTCTGCAAATTTTAAATAGTTAAAATCTCTATCTTTTCTCTCAATATCAATCCCTATTTTGTTTTTATGCCAAACTATAGTAATAGCATCTTTACAATGACTTAAACTTACATTTCCCATGCCTGAGGGTAAACTTGGAGGTTCTCCAGGATGCGCATTAATTGGAATTTCTAGGGGGTCTAAATCAAAAAGTGTTGAAAGTGATTGTCGTAAGTAAGCTCTTGTTTCTAAAAAAATCTTTGATCTTGAAGTTGATAGATTTTTTGCAATTTTTATTTCTTCTACCGTTGCGATATCTTGCACACCTTTAATCTCATAAAACCAAATTTTTGGTATTTTATATTCATACTCATTTAATAATTTCAATGGCTCTTAAGGTTGGCGACAAAGCACCAGAATTTAAATTAAAAGATTCTTTTGAGAAAGAAGTTTCTCTTAGTGATTTTAAAGGTAAAAGAATAATACTATATTTTTATCCAAAAGATAATACTACAGGATGTTCTAAAGAAGCATGTAATTTTAAAGAGAATTGGGATTTACTCCAAAAAAATAATATTGTTGTGCTTGGTATTAGCAAAGATAATGCATCCTCTCATCAAAAATTTATAGAAAAATTTAATTTGCCTTTTATTCTTTTAACTGATCCTGAACCTTTTAAAGTTTCTACTGATTACGATAGCTACGGACTTAAGAAATTCATGGGAAAAGAATATATGGGAATGATGAGAAATACTTTTTTGATCGATACTGATGGTAACATCGAAAAAATTTACTTAAAGGTAAAAGCAGCAATAATGGCTGATCATATAATTTCAGACCTTGGGTTAAGCTAATTTTTTATGGACAGGTAATGAATAATCATCCCCTCCATAACTAAATTAGGAGCCTTGATGATATTTTCTTTTTGAGTCTCTAGAGATTTTGTAATTAATTGAGAGTCTCCTCCACAGATTATTAAAATATCCTTTGCGGGATTAAATAAACTATTAATCACGCCAGTAAGAGAGTTGATTACTCCTTTTAAAATTGCTTCTTCTGTATTAATTAAAAAATCTTTGATTGGAATATCATATTTTTTGGGAACTTTAAGATTTTTTGTATTTTGTTCCATTGATTTTAATTGTGTTAGAAAACCTGGAAGAAGTTGACCTCCAATAATAGATCCATTTGAATTCAATTTTGTTATTGATAAAATTGTTCCAAAATCTGCAACTAGCAAATCTTTTTTGAAAGGATTTTCAATAATTTTTAAAGCGGCAATACAGGCAAGAGCTCTATCAACTCCAAAATACTTAGGAAGATTTGATAACTGAATATCTTTAGTTTTTATTTCATTTTCTTTTTTCAGCAAAAAATTTGGTAGCTTTCCTACAGAAGCCCAAATTAATTGATCAAGATCTATATTTTCGGGAACGTTTTGCTCTTTTTTGGTATGGAAGAATTTAGATTGACTTTTAGAATATTTTGCCCAATGAAGCCTACTATTGCCTACTAATAAAAAATTTATATCTGAGACCATTGTTCTATGATCAACTTAATTATTAGTGTGTATTCCACATTCTTGTTTAATACCCCCAAATCTTGTATCTCTTCCCTTTGTTTCAATACCATCAGGACTGCTTGAATGCCAATCTCCTACAGAAGAATAACCTTTGATAAAAAGTGGATGGGCAGGTAAATTATTTTCTTCCATATAATAAAAAATATCTTTATTTGTCCAATTTAGTAAAGGTCTTAAAGAGAGTCTTTGACGAATTACGTCTAGGAATTTCATTTTGTTTCTATTTTCTGTTTGACTTGATCTAACACCGCTTGCCCAGCAGAGAATATTATATTTTTTTAGACCATTTTCTAAAGGTTTTATCTTTCTCAATTCATGATATTTATCTAAATCACTCTCTTTATTTGTTTCCCAAAGTTTTCCGTATTTGGCCTCCATTCTTGCTGGAGATAATTCACTTTGCAGAACTTCAACTTCTAAGGATAAATTATTAATAAGCTTTTCAGCGTAATGGTATGTTTCAGGAGGAAGGTAACCTGTATCTATCCAAAATATTTTGATTTTTTTTTGTAGACATAATTTACTGACCATATTTAAAAGGACTGATGACTGAATACCAAAACTTGTTGTAATAGCAAATTGATTATCAAACTTTTCATAACCCCATGTAAGCATTTCTTGAGGTTTCATATCTACTAGCTCTTGCTTATATTTCCTCAAATTAGTTTGAATATCTTTTTTGATTTTTTCAATCATTCTTCAGTTTGGTTATGAGTTTAATTTTATTTCGCTCAATTTATAAATTATTCGTATAGTTTAATAATACATTTACGCATAACAATATTTCTCTAATGAAATCAATACAAAAACCAATAGTAATAGTTGGAGCAGGTTTTGCAGGTATGACATTTGCTTTGAATTTAAAGAATCTTAATCCTTCTTTACCGATTATTGTAGTTGACTCTGAAACTAACTTTATATTTAAACCTTTAATGTACGAAGTTTTAAGTAAAGAAATAAGAAGTTGGGAAGCTACCCCAAAATTTGCAAATATTTTTTCTGATGCGGGTATAACTTTTGTAAGAAATTGTTTAACCAAGATTTCCTTCAAAGAAAATATTCTTGAATTTAGTGACGGTTTAAAATTAAGTTATCAGTATCTTGTTATCTGCACAGGATCTATTCCCAATAGTTTTTTTATAAAAGGTGTAGATGAAAATTGTTATTTTTTTAATGATTTTCATGATCTAAATAAATTAAATTCTTTTTTAAAAAAATCACAAGATACTGCTTTGCATAAAAAGTTATTCATAGTTGGAGGTGGTCCATCTGGCATCGAGTTGGCATGCAAAATTAAAGATATATTTACAGACCAATTTGAAATTAATGTAATAGAAAAATCAAACGAAATACTCAATAAAAACAAATTTTTTAATAGAGAAGAGGCAGAGAAGGCATTAGAAAAAAGAAAAATCAACGTTCTTTTGAATTCCACAGTTAAAGAAGTCTCAGAAACTAAGATTAGTATTTCTAGTGAGGTTGGAATAACTTCCTTGGATAAAGATATTGTTATTTGGACTGCAGGTGTTAAATCTAATTTGTCTTACTTGGAAACTGATCAAATAACAAAAAAATTTGGACGAATTTTAGTGAATAATAATTTGCAAATACAAAATCATAAAAACTGTTTTGCAATTGGTGATATTTCAGTTATTGAAGGTATGGAGGATTTACCCGTAACTGCTCAGGTTGCTATGCAGGAAGGGAATCATCTTGCTAAAAATTTAGAACTGTTAATTCAAGGAGAGGATTCTTTACCCTTTGAATTTCAAGACAACGGTGAAATGATTAGCTTAGGAATAGGCGACGCCTCAATCTCTGGTCTTGGTGTTACTTTATCTGGGAAATTGGCTTTCGAGGCAAGAAGACTTATATATGCTTCCAAGTTGCCTGATATCACAGAAAGCTTAAAATCTGCATCTTCATGGATGTTCCAAAAAAAATTTATTTTTAAAAAGTTTCTTAAAAAAGATTATTCCAATTAAACTTTTTTGAAATATTGTTTTTGGGTATATTGAGTTAAATAAGTTTCGTATGAATTTAATTGCAGTAGTTAGTAATAATTTTGATGCGTTTATAACGGTAGTAGTTTTAATAATGTCAATAATTTTGTTTATTAAAAATACTATTGCGCCAGAATTGACTGGTTTGTTATGTGTTGGAATATTTATAGCTACAGGTGTTCTTTCTCCTGAAAAAGCTTTAGCTGGATTTGGTAGCCCGTCCTTAATTACCCTTATGGGTTTATTTGCAGTTTCCTCTGCATTATTTAAAAGTGGTGCCTTAGATAGAGTAAGAGAATTGATTTCTTCTGAAAGTATTAGAACTCCAAGGAAATTAATTTCTTTAATAGCTTTTTTGATTGCTCCAATATCTGGAATTGTACCTAATACTCCAGTAGTGGCATCATTATTACCTTTAATTGAAAGTTGGTGCGAGCGAAGAAATATATCACCATCAAAAGTTTTATTACCTCTTTCTTTTGCTACTTTACTAGGTGGAACTCTGACATTATTAGGTAGTTCAGTAAATCTTCTTGTAAGTGATATTAGTCAACAATTAGGTTATGGAGCTTTGGAATTATTTAGTTTGACTTCAATAGGAATTCCTGTATGGCTTATAGGCACAACCTATATGATTCTAGTTTCTGAAATGCTTTTGCCAGATAGAGGTAGAGATAAGGAGTTTATTAAAAATGGCGATATGAATATATATTTTACTGAAGTTACTATTCCCTCTACTTCAGAATTAGTTGGACAATCTGTCAGAAATAGTAGATTGCAAAGACGATTTGATGTTGATGTTCTGGAATTACAACGTAATGGAAAAGTTATTCTTCCTCCTTTGGCTGATAGAAAGATTGAACCGGATGATAGATTAATAATACGCGTTACAAGGGCAGACTTATTTAGACTGCAACAGGAACATACCATTCTGTTAGGAGAAAACAAAACATCTTTCGACGGAGCTAATGTTTTCTCAGATGATGAAGGTACTAAGACCTTTGAAGCCCTGTTACCAGCTGGTTCAACTCTAGCCGGCGCAAGTTTGAGAGAATTAAGATTCAGGCAGCGTCATAATGCAACAGTTTTAGCATTAAGAAGAGGTCAACAAACTGTACAGGAGAGATTAGGCCAAGCTGTTTTAAGGGCTGGAGATGTTTTATTATTGCAAGCACCTTTAGATTCAATAAGAGGTTTGCAAGCTAGTAATGATTTGCTTATTTTAGATCAATTCGAAGATGACTTACCTTTTTTGATAAAAAAACCTATATCGATTGCAATTGCAATAGGAATGGTGGTTTTGCCTTCTGTTTCTAATATTCCATTAGTAGGTTCAGTCCTTTTAGCAGTCATTGCCATGGTAGCTTGTGGATGTTTAAGACCTGCAGAGATACAAAAATCAATTAGGTTAGACGTCATTTTATTGTTGGGATCTTTATCATGCTTTAGTGTAGCTATGCAGGTAACGGGATTAGCAGATTTAATTGCAGTAAATCTAAACTTCGTCCTTAATGGCATGCCTCTGTATTTTGCACTAGTCGTAATTTTTGTATCGACAGTTATTCTTACACAATTTATAAGTAATGCTGCTTCGGTTGCTTTGATTTTGCCTGTTGCAATTGAATTCTCAAATGTATTAGGCATTTCACCAAGCGCTTTAATTATGCTTGTTTTGTTCGGTGCAAGTCAATCTTTCTTGACTCCAATGGGATATCAAACAAATTTAATGGTTTATGGTCCTGGAAGATATAGATTTTTTGATATCGCAAAATATGGGGCTGGATTGACACTTATAATGTCATTTACAGTGCCAGCATTGATAATTCTAAATTACGGGTAATATCGTGAAATTTACAAGTAAGGTGTACAAGATCAAAGATGCTTACAAAAAGCTATCAGTGCCTCAATTTACTATTGTTACGGGCTTGTTTATTATTTGCCTTGGAACTTTAATTTTGAGTTCACCATTATGTTCATCTTCAAAGGTTGGTTTGTGGGAGGCATTTTTTACATCAACTTCAGCTATAACTGTAACTGGCTTAACCATAATAGATATTGGTGTTGATTTAAATTTCTTTGGCCAAGTTTTCTTGGCTTTTATGCTTTTATCAGGTGGTCTAGGATTAATGGCCATTACAACATTTTTACAAGGTTTTGTTGTAAAGGGGACAAAGCTAAGAACTAGATTAGACAAAGGAAAGACTTTAGATGAATTTGGAGTTGGAGGAATTGGTCGAACTTTTCAAAGCATTGCTATTACGGCAATTAGTATCATATCTTTAGGAGCAATTATCTTATATTCTTTTGGATTTGTAGACATTCAAAATAATTGGGAAAGACTCTGGTCTTCGATTTTTCACAGCATTTCTGCATATAACAATGCAGGATTTTCGTTAATGTCAAATAGTCTTCAAGACTATAGAACAAATTATTTGGTGAATATTGTTTTTGTTTTTCTCATTGTTACGGGTGGATTGGGCTGGCGTGTTATTGATGATATTTGGAGTCATAAAAAAAATCTTTCTTATAAGAAATTAAGCCTTCATTCCAGACTAGTTATTAGGACAAGTTTGTCTCTAATATTTTTCGGATCATTAGGATTCTTTATCACTGAATCATTGCTAAATAGTCAATTTTTTAATGATTTAAATTTGTTTGAACGGTTGATGTCATCTATCTTCGAAACAGTTAGTGCAAGAACTGCAGGCTTTACAAATTTTCCGATTTCTTTGAACTCTATCTCAGATACTGGCCTCTTATTATTAATGACGCTTATGTTTATTGGAGCAAGTACTGGAGGTACTGGTGGAGGCATAAAAACAACTACATTTATTGCTTTAATGGCTGCAACTAGATCAACTTTAAGAGGTCAGAAAGATGTAATTATTAGCAATAGATTAATCTCAGATAAGGTTATTCTAAAGGCAGTTGGAATCACAGTTGGATCTTTGCTTTTTGTTCTTTTAATGGCAATGTTGCTTAGTACAACTAATACTTTTGTTAAAAAAGAATCATTCACATTCCTAGAAATTCTGTTCACTTGTATATCTGCATTTGCAACAGTTGGTTTTGATATTGGTTTAACTGCAAAATTAAATCATTTTGGTCAATTTATTCTTATTGTGGGTATGTTTGTGGGCAGACTTGGGATTCTTTTGCTTTTAAGTGCACTTTGGCAGGCTCTTTATAAGAGTAGAATAGATAGACAAAAGAGAATTGGCTATCCTAGGGCTGATCTATACGTTTAAGATTGACTGAGTTTTATTATGGCTGATTGGTGGCAGTGGTCTCAAAAGAGAGAAAATGAAGCACTCACTTTTGCAGTTGTCGGCGTTGGAAGATTTGGAACCGCAGTTTGCAGAGAACTTATTAGTAATGGTGCAGATGTTTTGGCTGCAGATTATTCGGAAAAAGCTATTGATGATTTGAGGCAATTAGAACCTTCAATAGAAGCGAGAGTTGTAGATTGTACTGATGAAGAGTCAATGAAGGAATCGGGAATACTTGAAATGAACACTGTTGTGGTGGGTATTAGTGAACCAATTGAAGCAAGTATAACCACAACTCTTATTGCTAAGGATAGTGAAGGTAGCAAAGTTAAAAGAGTAATAGCGAGAGCTACCAGTGACTTGCACGAAAAAATGTTAAAAAGAGTAGGTGCAGATAAAGTTGTTTTCCCATCAAGGATGCAAGGAGAAAGATTAGGTTTAGAACTAGTAAGACCGAATCTAATCGAAAGATTGGAACTAGATAATCAAACTGGTATAGATGAAATAACAGTTCCAGAGGAATTTATTGGAAGATCTTTGAGAGATTTAAATTTGAGGAAAAATTATTTAGTAAATGTTCTTGCTGCAGGACCTGCTGAACAGTTAACAGTTAATCCTCCAGCAAAATATATTTTGGAAAGAGGAAATATTTTGGTCGTCATGGGTAAAACTGTAGATTTACAGAAATTGCCTCAAAATTAATTAATTTAATCAGATTGTTTATAGTATCTAATCCTTTGAGGAGCTCTTTTTAATCTTCTGACGCTTTGTTTTTCAAGTTCATCTCTAAATTTATCAGTATTTAAACTATTTTCTGAAACAGGAGATTTAGCTTCTTTTTCGAAATATTTTTTTATACCCTCTTGTATTAACACTTTTGCCATATTACTTACTGTCCTAGATTCATTATCGGCCAAAATACTTAATTGCTCACATATTAATTCTGGAAGAACTACTTGAATTCTTGGGGATTTAGGCTTCCCATTGGTTGAGTTTTGGCGGGTAGCCATGAGTCAAAGTTGATAACTGTTACTTATAAGTATACACAGTTAGTCAAGGATACTATCTTTGTGTATATTATTAGTAAGGAAATTTATGTCCGTATCAATTAATTGTTTTATTGTCCCATGAAAAATTCAAGAAAAATTGATTCTCCAAAAAGGTCGATAATTGATAAACCGAAAAAAAGATTAGTTAATTCTGATTCTCACGATAATGAAAATAGTGACGTTTTGGTATCAGCTGTTATTAGTCCATATTTGTTAACTCATCTTCACCATATTCTTCAGCAGTCTGAGTATTATGCTCAAAAAGATGGAAGAAAATCTCATGCAGCTAACTTTGCGAAACTAAGAAAAGTTTTATGTTTAGACGCAAGAAGTATGGCAGATGCCTCTGCAAAAGAGATAAAAGATTTGGATAATGATTTATCTAATAATAAATATAGTGAACAAAATGTAGCTTGAAGTAATAATCTATTAATAAATAGATTTTTAAAACATGTCCAGTAATGCTGAAAAGCTCTATAAGTTAATAGCCAACGATTCTAAAAAGAAACAAAGTCTGTTTATGACGGCCTTAACTAATCCCAAAAAAGCCTTAGATAAAATCTGCGATATTGGCAACGAGTTAAATATTTCTGTGACTAAAGAAGAGGTTATTGAATATTTGAGTACTATTGATGATGAGGCAACTAAAATGTGGTTGATTAAGGCTCGAGGAGGTCTTTAGGAAAAGGTTTCGAATAATTATTATTTGGAGCAGGAATAGGTTTTATTCTTTTGTTGTAGCCACCTCCACCAGCCAAAGTCCAAAAAAACCAATAACTTGGAATTGCAAGAGCTGCAGCTATGAAAATCACTACAATTTGTTCTATTCTTTTCATGATTTAATTTTATTCCACAAAATATTTTTTAGTAAATAAGCCACAGATTTTGTAAATTCTATTTTTAAAACAGTGATTAGATTTGAAGGTGTAAGCAAAATTTATTCTACAGATGTTGTTTTAAAAAATATTAGTTGGGAGATTAAGAAAGGAGAAAAAGTTGGTTTAGTTGGTTCTAATGGTGCAGGTAAATCAACCCAATTTAAGATTTTAATTGGAGAGGAAGAGCAAACAAGCGGAACGATCATCAAAGAGGGAAATCCTAAAATTGCCCATTTAAAACAGGAGTTCGATTGTAATTTAAATTTTTCAGTGAGACAGGAATTAGAAAGTTCTTTTAAAGATATACAAATTGTTGCCATTAAACTTTTAGAAATTGAGAATAAAATGAAATCATTGGATATTAAAAAAAACTCCGATGAACTTGAAATATTTGTAAATCAACTCGCAAAATATCAGGCAAAATTTGAAGCTTTAGGTGGTTATAAAATGCAATCTGATGTAGAAAAAATATTACCAAAATTAGGCTTTTCTAAAGAAGATGCCGATAAATTAGTTGGCAATTTCTCAGGTGGTTGGCAGATGAAAATTGCACTTGGAAAAATAATCTTACAAAAACCTGATTTACTTTTATTGGATGAACCAACCAATCATTTAGATTTAGAAACTATTTTTTGGCTGGAAGAATATCTATCATCGCTTAAGATTGCAGTAATAATAATTAGCCATGATAGATATTTTTTAGATAAATTATGTAAAAAAACAATTTTTGTAGATAGAGGAAGATCTGAAACATATAATGGGAACTATTCTTTTTTTGTAGAACAGAAATCTTTGAATGAAGAATCACAAAATAAGGCATATCAATTACAAAAAAAAGAAATTGAGTTACAGAAGAGGTATATAGATAGATTTAGAGCTAGTGCAACTAGAAGTTCTCAAGCAAAGAGTAGAGAAAAACAATTAAAAAAGATTTCTAAAATTGAGGCTCCAATAGCAAAATCAAAAAGTCCTGTTTTTAATTTTCCAGAGTGCCCTCGCTCAGGAAAATTAGTTCTAAATATCAAAAATTTGTCTCATAGTTTCGAGGATAAAATTCTTTTTTTAGATATTAATTTAAAGATTTCTTCTGGGGAGAAAATAGCAATATTGGGACCTAATGGCTGCGGCAAATCTACATTGCTAAAAATTATTATGAAACAAATATCCCCTGAAATCGGAGAAATTAATCTTGGTAAACATAATATAGTTACTAGCTATTATGAACAGAATCAGGCTGAAGCACTTTCACTTGACGAAAAGGTTATTGATTTAATATGTAATAAGTCTCCAGAATGGTCCCAAAAAAAAGTTAGAACATTTTTAGGGGGTTTTGGCTTTCAAAATGAAACTGTTTTTAAATATATTAAACAACTCAGTGGGGGAGAAAAGGCAAGATTAGCATTGGCGCTCATGATTATTAATCCAAGTAATTTCCTTCTTTTGGACGAACCAACTAATCATTTGGATCTGCAATCTAAGGAAAACTTAGAATTAGCAATTAAAAATTATAAAGGTTCATTATTAATTATTTCTCATGATCGGTATTTTATTTCAAAGGTTGCAAATAGAATTATCGAAATTAAAGATTCAAAGTTACTTTCATATGATGGTAATTACGAATATTTTTTAGAAAAAAAATCAAAGTGATAAAAAAATTTGATTACTTTTAAAAAAGTTTACATTTGGTTAAGTAAGATCACTCATTTATCTTTACATAGTTTACCGTCCTTGATTAACCTTAAAAATACAAAAATAATTTATATGAAAAATTATCAATTCCAAGAAAAACAGTTTCAAATTTCGGATCCTATTGAAAGTTATTTTGAATGCATTACTACCTGTGATATAAGGGATGGTGGATGCATTTCTAGGTGTGTGGAAATACTTAAACAGAACGAAGATTAGTCCTTTTAATTATTTTCTAAATTAGTTATATCAGTTGGTATTACTTTTAATTTAATAAATTTATTATTACGCTTTAATAATATATTTACTTGTTTATTAATACCATTTTTACTTATTTGGTCTATAACGTCTGATGCTGTTTCAATATCTTTATTACCGACTTTAACTATAATATCTTCTATCATGATTCCACTCTTTGCTGCTGGACTGTTCGGTACTACATATCCAACTTTAACGACATTATTTTTTCTCTCAGAATTACTTGCCTCTATTAGGCTAATCCCTATCATAGGGTGTATTACTTTTCCATTTTTTATGAGTTTATAGGCAATTTCCTTAGCTTTATTAATTGGGATTGCGAAACTCAAACCCGCTCCAGGACCTGATCTTATCAACGTATTAATACCAATTACTTCTCCCTCGCTATTCAATAGTGGACCTCCAGAATTGCCAGGATTAATAGCAGCGTCTGTTTGTATCAATTCAAGTTTTTTATCATATATTCCTAATTGATTGACGTTTCTATTTAGATTACTAATAATACCAAGGGTTACTGTGTTTTCCAGTCCGAATGGGTTCCCAACTGCTATAGCCCAATCACCAACTTTAATCTTTGCAGAATTGCCTAATTTTGCTTTTGGCCAAGGTCCTTTCCCTTCAATCTTTAGCACAGCTAAATCAGTAAAAAAGTCTTCTCCTATAAGTTTTGCTTCATATTTTTTGCCATTGGTTAAACCAACAATCACCTTATCTGATCCATTGACAACATGAGCATTGGTCATTATGAGTCCATCTGCAAATATAAATCCACTTCCTTGGTTTTGTTCTATCCTTGGCCGACTTTCATTAGGTAAATCAAATCCAAAAAATCTTTCAAAATATGGGTCTAGAAATAGTTGAGAATTCCTAGGAAATTTTCTTTTTTTAACATATCTTTGAGTATCAATTGTCACGACAGCAGCACCGGTTCTTTCTACAGCTTTAGTTATGAAAGATTTGCTTGAATATAAATTAGTTTCATTAACTTTTGGTTTACTTAATGGTTGTGATATGACTTTTACAGGGTATCTAATGCCCACTATTATTAATGAGGCAATTAGTAATAGCTTTTGGATGTATTTCAATTTTGATAATTTATGGTCTTCGAGGGACTTAATACACCATGATAAGTGTAATCTTAATATAACTACTAATAAAATTATTTGAATCTAGAGAATTATTTAATGACTTGAGCTAAATTTCTTTTTTTCGGGCTATGATAATAAAAATATAACTTACTAATTTATAAGTTGATGACTTTTCTATTTCCAATCATATATTCTGCGGCCTTAACTTATTTAGTTTGGAAAGCTTTTAAAGTAATGTCTAATGGCTGGGGCATATCTGATAATAAAAATAAACGTTTAAGTACTTCCAGTTTTAAACAAAAAAAGTACACAATACACCCAGAACTTTTAGATAAATCAGGTAATATAACAGAAGAGGAGTTATTAACAGTAAGATTTTCGAACGATAATGACTCTACATTAGAAGAAAAAGGTTCAACAACTGATTAACCAAATTACAACTTAAGAAAAAAAATTGGAATTAAGAACAAAAATTGTTTCAGCGGTAATAAGATCTCTAAAGTTGCCACCAAGGTTTCGTTTAAAAATGGTTAAAGAAGATCCGGTGAGACTTGAACTAAGTCTCACTCCTTCTTATGGAAAAAATCCAGTTATTGTAGGTATAGTTGAATCTTTAGACTTAGTTGCGCGAAGAGATAGAGAAGGTAGATTACCAAGAGATCTTCAAGGTACTTGGGACTGGACTGTAAGACATGGAAAAGTTAGTACTGGAGGTTGGAATCCTATGTTAAAAGAGGCATTGCAAACAATGTTTGATACTGGTTTACCAGCTATTGTATATGAGGAATTAACCGGAGATGAGTATCGACCTGTTGATGGTATGAGACATGTTAAATAAATAATTTATTTATTTATCATAAATTCTTCCTTAAAACGTTAAAATAATTTGATAGACGATTTAGTTAATTATGAATAATGACAATCAACCAAGATTTGGCTTCGTAAATTTTGCAGAAACCTGGAATGGACGTATGGCTATGATGGGAATTTTGATTGGTCTTGGTACTGAATTAATTACTGGACAAAGTATTCTTAGACAAATTGGAATAGGTTAATATTTTACTTTACTTCTTCTGCTTTCACTTCAATGGTACTTTCACTAGGCTTTTTACCTAGTTGATTATCCTTACTTATATTCTCTAAATCTGCACCACAGTTCGTGCAGATTTTACTTAAGCCTAATGATATTGCTCCGCAGTTACTGCATGTATTAATTTTAGATTTGTAAGAGTTAAAACCTATAAACACTAAGACTAATAATAAAGGAATTAAAAATAAAAGAAGTAGTATATTGCCAATAAAGCTAATGAAAAAGTTAAATCCAAAAATTGGAATAAAGATAAGTACGATTAGCGAGTAGGTGAGAAGATTTTTATTAAATTTAAGAAAGTAATTCACTTTAATTATCCTTATCTATAATTTCTTTTTTTATTTACTAAAGTCATATTAGCAATTACTACGCTCCAACACTGTCCAAAATATAAAATCACTCCTAATAGCCATACCCACAAAGTAAGTACAAGAAAACCTCCAATAAAACCGTATGCTTGAAATCTTACTCCAAGTGACAAAATACTTTTACTTACTGCTAGATTCAAAGTGGTTAGGCCAATACCAATAAGAAAAGATCCAGGTAAAAGTGGTTTCAAAGGAACTTTTCTACTAGGTAAAAGTGCTTGTAATAAAAGAGCCATTAAGGAAAAGCCAATTAGTGGTATTGCAAACTGACCAACTTGTAATAGCGGCAACTTTAATAATAAATCAGAAATAAGATTATTAGATTTTGAAAGATTTTCTAATACGTTACTTGGGATCATCCTAAGATTTGCACTAATTTGATCTAGTACCATTAAAAAACCAATAAAGAATACTATTAAAAAGGCTTCAACTCTATTTCGGAGAAACTTCGAAGCTTGTACTCTCCAAGCAGCATTAACTTTTTTAGAAGGAATTTCGTCCTCCCAAAGCCTATCCGAACCTCTTTGAAGAGATAGATATGCATTCCCTGCTGTAAAAAGCAAAAACATAGCCCCAAGAATACCTGCTCCAAAACCTTGATCTATCAAATTAAATAATGTTGTCTTTACTAATTCAACTACTGAAGGAGGTAAAAGCTGAGCAGCAATGGCAATTATTTGTTGATCTAATCCTTCTTGTTTTCCTAAGAACCATGAAGCTATTGAAAGAGAAATTAGAAGGATAGGAAAAAATGATTGAAGTGTATAGTATGCAAATGCAGCGCTTAAATCAACACAATCAGATTTGCTCCATCGCTCACAAGCTCCCCATAAACTTTTAAGTATCCATATTGAACTTCTCTGCATATTAATTATCTTCAAATATTTTATTTATTTAATTATTTTTTATTGTATCTGATAAAGAAATTTTTCAAGCAATTCTTTATTTATGATGCAACTATTTTTCTAATAATAAATTGCCCCATGGTTTTAAAATTTCAACTTTTTTAGTAGATCTACAAGCAATTAATGGAAAATTAACATCGCTCAAGTCTTCTCCTGCTACTAAATTTATAGGATCTTTTTCTAACCACTCTATAGAACAATTGAGTTCTTTTAATAACAGCCACGCTGCTGCAATATCCCATATCTTAGGGGTTGATTCTATTGCTCCGAAAGTTTGTCCCATCGCTACACTCGTAAGATTTAAACTCGATACACCTAAGAGTCTGATTTTGCCAGGAAATACTGAGTTCGGTTTTTTTTGTAAAATTTTTATTGATCTACTACATAAAGAAATGCATTCACTTTGACGATTATTTTGGCTAGGATCTATTTTTTTGTTATTTAACCAAACCCCTCTATCTTTAATGGAAACAAACTTTTTTTTCAATGTAGGAATTATTAAAAAAGAAGATTGTGGTTTACCATCAACGAATCTTGCTACAGATATAGACCAGTAAGGAATACCTGCAGCAAAATTTGTTGTCCCATCGAGTGGATCGACAACCCAATAAGCTTTTGAATTCGGAATTAGCTTATCTCCTTCTTCACTAAGAACGCCCTCACCTGGAGCTATTGAAGCTAAGCCATCTACGATTGTTTTGTCACTCCATAAATCACAACTAGTTAATAATGATCCATCTGCTTTATTGCTGGCGCTGATATTTCCAAAATCTTTTGTTTGACGTTGACTAACCAATTCAAATAAAGAATCTAATTCACTTAGTTGCTTATTAGTTAAATTTGGTGGATTCATATTTATATATTGCAAATAGACTCTGTATCTCTAATTTTAGTATTATTACTACTCAAACAATTTTTACTTTTATCAAGGAAAGTTAATCTTTCTAATTCATCTATATTCAAGTTGTAATTATATATTGCATTAATATTTTTTGATTTCGCATTACTTAATTCACTTTGCCGAACAAGAACATCTTTTAGAGTTGATATTCCGACATCATATCTAAGTCTGGAAAGCCTTACAGACTCTTTGCTAGATTCAATTTCTTTAAGAGAAGAGATTATTTTTTCTTCATTTAATTTAAGATTTAAATAGGCTTTGCTAATACTTGTGGTTAAAACATTTTTTAGATTTTCATAAACATATTTTTCGGCTTCTGCATCTGCTATTTTTGATTTGTAGGAGTTTTTATTTTGTCCTCCATCAAAAATACTCCATGCAAAATTTAGACTTATGGTATTTGTATAATTAGATCCAGATTTTTCAGAGTCGATATTAGTCGCAAGAGAGTCACCCTTTGAAAATATACTAGATAATGAATTACTGATATAGATATTTGGCTTATTTTGAGCTAAGAAGCTATTTGCTTGGCTCTTTTTGATTGATTTTTGAAGAATAAGGTTTTTTAAGGAAAGATTTTTATCCAAACCTTCAATGATATTCTTATTCAATTTATGATTCCAAAATCCTATAAGATTTTGCTCTTTATTAGTTCCGAAATCCCCTTTAATATTAAGAATCTCTTTTAGAGAAATTTTATTAATTTCATGTTCTATTTTCTTTTCATTAAGTGATTGATTATCTCGAGATAATTGAGCTTCTGCTTCAAGAACTTCAAATTTTGTACCAATTCCAGCATCTAGCTTCGCTTTAGCATTTTCTAAACTCGTAAATGATAAATCAACTGTGAATTTTTTATTTTGAATATCTTGGTATGATTTTTTGTATTTGTGATATCTGGTTCTTGCTTCTTGAATTAAATCTTTTTTCTTAATCTCGAAATTATTTTCTGCAATTTTGTAGTTTTTTTTGGCAATTTTAATTTCAGATCCTCTAAGCGGAGCAATTATATCCCATTTAATATTCAATGTCGGATTAGCCGTAAATTGTGATGTTTTTAAATTAGGTGACTTGTTATTGTACTGTTGGCCTGCAACATATTTTGGTAATCCATTGGCTTGAAAATCTAAGGATGGGTATCTTTTGGCAATTTGACTGGAAAGATTAAAGCTTGCAGCGACTACTAAGCTTTGCAATGATTTTAATTCTTGATTATTTAACACAAGTTTTTCTATTTCTTGATAGTCAACAAAAGTAATATTTGATTTTTCTTCTAAAACATTATCAATGTAATTTTTTCTTTCGCTCGATAGTATATTAACAGTGTTGAAACTTAGAGTAAGTGGCAATAATAAGATGGGATTTATTACTCTTCTAAGCATGTTTTATAGTATCGAAGATATTCGATTAACCAATCAAAGTATTAATAATATCATTTGAATCATCAAGAACGTGAATTTTAGTATTTAATTCATTTTCAACTTCTTGAATATTTTTATCATCTAAAAATAAATCAGTATTAATTTTTAACATAATAGATGGTATGTAAACAGCTTCTCCTAAATCCTTATTTTTCAGCCCGTAAATAAGATCTTCTCCAGTAAGAAGACCTGTAACAACTTGATCTTGACCCCAATAAATACTTGGCAAACCATATAAGTTGACTTTTAAACCATCAATTAAGTTTAATTTCTTAACTGTAGGAATTAAGGCTTCATAAACTAATTTGCCAACAATCCAACTAACTTTTTTTGGCTTTTTTACTTTTGTGGGTAAGTTTTTCGTCTTTTCTCTTAATGTTTCTAGAAAGTTTCTAATAGTCCCAACCCCATTAGATTCTTGTGGCATATTTTCGTAGGTTTTGTAACTAGGTAAATTTGTACCAGCAATTAAATACCATTCGTCTGCTAGCCAACAAAAACGAGTCCCGAGAGTAATTTGTAGAGAGTCTTGAATACTCTCTACTTGTTTAATAGTATTAATTGCGTATTCTGGGCTTATTGATTTTAATCCATCATTTTCAGGTCTAAATTTTGTAAGTCCAACAGGTACTATTGCAACTGAAAGTACTGTCTGAGAAGTTTTTTTGTAAAATTTAGCAAGTTCCAAAATTGATTTCTCAAGAATTCCCCCATCATTGATATCTGGACAAACAACAATTTGAGCATGTATTTGAATAGAATTTTTTTCAAACCACGAAATTTGATCAAGGATCACTCCTGCTTTTTTATTTTTTAATAATTTTTCTCTTGTGGCGGGATCAGTAGCATGAACTGAAACAAAAAGTGGGGATAGTTTTTGCATAGCAATTCTTTCCCAGTCTTCTTTTTTTAAATTCGTAAGAGTTAGATAAGAGCCATACAGGAAACTTAATCTATAATCATCATCTTTTATATAAAGGCTTTTTCTTTTACCACTTGGCTGTTGATCAATAAAACAAAATGAACATTTATTATTGCATTGCTTGATTGAATCAAATAATGCATCTTTAAAATTTATACCTAAATTAACGTCTTGATCTTTTTCAATATTTATATTGTGAATTTCATGATTTTTATCTAAAACTGATATGTCTAAAATTTCTTCACTAATTAAAATCTGATAATCAATTAAATCTCTTGGTTTTTTCCCATTAATACTAATAATTGAATCACCAGATTCAAATCCTATTTCTTGAGCAATGGAATTAGCTTCAATACTTTCAATTTCTGCAGGGTTTATTTTATAAGTAATACTTGGGACCAAAAGATCATTGGGATCTTCTGTGTAATTAATTTCTTGCCACACAATTTAAGGCCAAAAACTCTTATTTATTTCTATTCTAAACTCACAAATGACTCAAAGTGTATTAAATACTTTTAAAAAACTAAATATTGGTGTGAAATTATGGGCCTTTAATTGATTAAAATATGGCATTCGCAGTTTTCTAAAACACGATTTAGATTAATTAAATAACTTTTTTCATTGAAAGAATTAATTACAAAAAATTTAGAAGTGAAAGATAAATTGAACTATGAATTGCATAAAACAGTTGATGCATACGAAAATAGTTTTTTATCAAATCCTATATCTTTAAGGTTGTGGTCTTCTTTTTTTGTAATTTTACCTATTTTTGTTCAAGCCCCTTGGGTTAGATTAGAACCAATAAGTGCTCTTTGTTTTACTTTTGTTATTATCTTAGTAGCATTTTTTTTGAATCAGAAAGGATCAAATAAGTGGTTTACTATTAGTTCATTATTACTTGGTGTATCAGGTAGCTGGCTTGGTGGATGTTTGTTCTGGGGATGGTTAAGCCCATTTCCTATCCTACACATACCAGTTGAAGCTGTAGTTCTCCCATTAGCTTTAATTGGATTCGGTACTAAATGGAAAATAGGTTCAAGTTTTTATATCTCTTCTTTATTTGGAACTGCAGTTACCGACATTACAATATTCTTAATCGGAATCATGGATCAATGGAGGCAGGTAATTAAAGCAGATACTGAAAATGCACCTATAATTCTTCAAAAAACCTCAGAGAGCCTTATCCAATTCAAATCATTATCTATTATTGTTTTTGTTGCTCTTATACTTTGGTTTATTTCAAAAGAAATTTTAAATTCTGCCACAATTAATAATACTAGTGGTAAAGCGCTCTTAGTTTCTAGTTACGTAATTCAAACGACATTAATTGTTGATGGTATTTTTATTGTTTTAGCAATTCTGCAGCCAACTTTTAGTGGATTGGTTTAATGTTAAGACCTCCATTTTCGCAAGAACCTATACCAATAAATAATTGGGATGTAATTGTTGTAGGCGCTGGAGCTGCTGGCCTTATGACTTGTCTTGAATTACCCTCAAATTTAAAAGTGCTTCTTTTAAATAGAAATACAAGTAAGGTATCTTCCAGTAGATGGGCTCAAGGAGGAATTGCATCTGTTGTTAGAAAAGATGATTCATTTGATCTTCATGCTGAAGATACTTTAAAAGCAGGTGATGGACTATGTGATTTTCAGGCTGTAGAAATGCTGGTTAAAGAAGCTCCAGGTTGTGTAAACAGGTTGCAGAATTTAGGGATGATTTTTGATCAAAGTTCTGATCAACTAGCTACTACTTTGGAAGCAGCCCATTCACGAAGAAGAGTCTTACATGTTAAAGATCGTACTGGAAGGGCATTAGTTGAAGTTCTAGAAGATCATATTGAGAATCAAAAAAATATTCTTCACTGTAGGGGTGTAAGAGTAACTGAACTTCTCATTGAAAATAAAGAATGTAGAGGAGTTCAGGTTCTTGATGGAGCAAATTTATATTGGATTCAATCAAGAGCTGTTGTTTTGGCTACAGGTGGTGGTGGGCACTTATTTACTAATACAACAAATCCTGCTCAATCCTCTGGTGAAGGGATTGCTCTTGCATGGAAAGCAGGTGCTGTTATCGAAGATTTAGAGTTCGTGCAATTTCATCCAACTGCTTTAAAATTTTATGGCGCACCTTGCTTCTTAATATCTGAGGCACTTAGAGGAGAAGGGGCGATTTTAGTTGATAAAAATGGTGAAAGTCCAGTTAAAAATCTTGAAAATCGTGATTTAGCTACTAGAGATCAGGTAAGTAGAGCAATTATGAAAAATATGCATGATAATAATGTAGATCATGTTGGCTTAGATCTTCGATATATTGACCCCGAAAAAATTGTAGAGCGCTTTCCCACGATCTTAAGTCGATGTCAGGATTATGGCGTTAACCCTTTAAATGAGGTTATTCCTGTAGCTCCTGCAGCTCATTATTGGATGGGAGGTGTTAAAACTGATCTAAATGCATCTTCAACAAGAAAAGGATTATATGCTGTTGGAGAAGTTGCTTCTACAGGGGTGCATGGTGCTAATAGATTGGCAAGCAATTCGCTAATGGAATGTCTTGTTTTTGCAAGAAAAATGTCTTCAATTGTTTTGAATGAACCTTCTAAATTTGAAAAATTTGATAGATCATTCCAAGAGTTTGATATTCAAGATCCAAAAGAAGATCAAATTTCTCAAATCTCTGAAAAAATTGATGAATTAAGGAAACTATGTTGGTCAAATCTAGGCGTATCTCGAAATAAGGTAAATATGAGTAAATTTTTACATAATATTCAAGCCGATTTTTCTCAATTACAAAAAAATGATTTACTAAATTCTCTTGAAAAAATTAAATTTCATCAAAAAATAAAACTTAGTGAACGCAATAGAAGAGCATTAAATCTTTTACTTGATTTAAAGAATAGACAAATAACCACCATAAACTTATTAAAAGCTTGTCTATTTAGAGAGGAAAGTAGAGGAGGGCATTATAGAGATGATTTTCCTGAAAAAGATAAAAATTGGGAATGCCATACTAGACAACAGTTAGATCAAACAATTCAAAAAAGATTTATTAAAAATTAAGATCTCCCTGATAGTCGGTTTTTGTTGCTAATTCATTTAAGTCACGCGTACCACTAATAATTTCTCCATTTATTTCCCAAGAAGGAAATCCACTGATTCCTTTCGTTTGGCATAGCTCATAGTCATTATCTTTACCATCTTTAGCACACTCAACTACTTTTAATTCTTTAACTGCTTCCTTACCAAATAATTGTTTCTGATCGTGGCAATGCGGGCACCAGTATGCACTATACATAACAATATTGTTTTCACTTAAAAATTTTGCAAACTTTACCTTCTGGGGAGAGCTTGAAGTAGTAATTATTGGCGATACATTTTCAGTGGGGTTTGCAACATCAATAGCATTAGAGGGGTCAACGTTTGTTGACCAAATTAGGCCTCCCAACAAAACACTAATGGCTACAATGAAACCTCTAAAAATCATAGGTTCTCTACTTTCGAACTTTGCTCCAATCATAGAAATTATAAAGATAGAAAACGATAAAATTGCTGAAAGTATACAAAAAAAGCAATATGCTTCAATCTTAAAAAACATTATATTTATCAATAAAAAGCTAAATGTTGATGACGCACAAGAAATTAGAAATACTAACCACCATAAAAACTTATTTAGTTTTTCTTTTGGGGAAATTAAATTTAGCGAGAGTATTATTGTGATAACTAATATTGATAAATATGTTATAAATCCAGCTAATGACAGAGGTATATTAACTTGATTATTTTCAAATAAAGTACCCCAAGGACTATTTAAAACTGTTTCACAACCATTTTTTATTCCTGGGCATGAAAGCGAAGTAAATAATCCCCAGTTTTTTAAAGTAATCGACCCTGTATCAACTATGCCTATTGAGCTAAGAATTGCGATTATGATTTTTGACCATTTCAAATCTTTTTTATTTCTTCTGTTTAAAGTCTTAAGGGCCATACAAAAAGAAAGTTTGTTATTTGCATTATCTATCCTAATATTATCTTGGCATGAGAGTTATATACGAAATGCTGTTAAAATCTTTTAATTCTTATTTTTTAAGTTGTGAAACAAAATAGTCTAAATGTAAAAGAAAAAAAACTATCTAAGATTGCATTCAGTCATGTTGGTTGTGAGAAAAATCTTGTTGATACTGAACATATGCAAGGTTTATTAGATAAAGAGGGTTATGAAGTTGACAGCAATATAAATGATGCAAATGTTGTTGTTGTAAATACTTGCAGTTTTATTGAAACAGCTAGAGAAGAATCTATTAGAAAGATTTTAGAATATACAAATCAAGGAAAGGAAGTAATAGTTGCAGGCTGTATGGCTCAGCATTTTAAAGATGAGCTTATAAAAGAAATCCCTGAAATAAAAGGTTTGGTTGGAACAGGAGATTATCAAAAGATAGCCAAGGTTTTAGACAGAGTAGAAAAAGGGGAAATCGTTAATGAAGTTTCAAAAATACCTGAATTTATTGCAGATGAGGAAATGCCTCGTTTTGTAGATAAAAATAAATTTGTTGCTTATCTTCGCATTGCTGAAGGCTGTAACTATAATTGCGCTTTTTGTATTATTCCTAAGTTGAGAGGTCCTCAAAGAAGTAGAACAATAGAATCTATAGTTTCAGAAGCCAAAACTCTTGCAAAAAAAGGTATTCAAGAAATTATATTAATTAGTCAAATAACAACTAATTATGGTCAAGATATTTATGGAAAACCATCATTAGCCAAACTTTTGAATGAGCTTTCTAAAGTTCCAATTCCTTGGATAAGGATACATTATGCTTATCCTACAGGTTTAACTGATGCAGTTATTAGAGCTTTCAAAGATTCAAAGAATATAGTACCTTACTTTGATTTGCCACTTCAGCATAGTCATCCAGATGTGTTGAAGAGTATGAATAGGCCTTGGCAAGCTTCTTTGAACGAATCAATTTTGGAGAAAATTAGAGAAGAAATTCCATTTGCTGTATTAAGAACTAGTCTCATTGTTGGTTTCCCAGGAGAAAAAAAAGAACATTTTGAACATCTTCTCGAATTTTTGTATAGGCATAAATTTGATCATGTGGGAGTGTTTATTTTTTCTCCTGAGGAAGGAACTGCAGCTTTTCATTTACCAAATAGAGTATCTCCAGAGGTTGCAGAGGCAAGAAAAGATAACGTTATTTCAGTGCAACAAAATATATCTAAAGATAAAAATCAAACATATGTTGGTTCAAAAATGAAGATTTTGGTAGAAAAAATATCAGACAATAACGAATTAATAGGTCGGTCTTACAATTTCGCTCCTGAAATTGACGGGACTGTAATTTTATCTGTTAAAGATAAAATTGATTTGAAAAATTATATTGGTAAATTTGTTGAAGCAAATATTTCTTTTGCGGATGAATATGACTTGTATGGAGAGACTATTAAAATTTTGTAGTTTTTTAAATTAATTTAACTGCTCTTAAGAGCTTATCTAATGCGAAAGCAGCTCCAAAACCAAAACCAATAAATGCAAAATAGAAAATGATGTTCATTAATTTTTTTATTTTTATTTAATTTAACATCAGATGAAAAGATTAGATTTTTTCGTTTAATTTCTTAATCTTGGATATAGGGTAATTTTTTGTATAAACATTCTTCTGCTTTTTGTAGTTCCCGGCCTAAATATAGAGCATGGTCGAATCTGGTTATTAAGTCATTTCTTTCTTCAGTGATCAATATTCCAAGTTGTTTCGCACTAATACCTTTAAAAACTTCATTACTAACTCTTTTATTTTGAGAGTCGCATTTGATTGGTTCATTTGTTTCTGGGTCAAGCGCATAGCCTTCCTCATCTATATTATTTAAAAAGTGCTCGCAAATTATTTTATTTTCTTCTAAATCTACTTTTATAATAAAATAACCATTTGGATCTAAGTGTATATATCTGTTGGATAGATTATTATCAATCTTTATTTTTTCATCTAAACTTTTACTAGTGTTCATCATTAGAAGTTAATAAAAACTATATTACTAATATAATCTTTCGTAAAGCCAAATAATTTTTTATTTAAAGGGTATAGAATTATTCTCAAATTCAATTTCCGTCTCGGTTTGTTTATTAACTTCATTTAGCCAAGGATAAATAATATTTTCCATATTTTCGTCAAACCACTTATGCAAGCTGATGGTGCTTTTTGCAAAAAAACCCCTCCGCCTTTTATGTTTACCACCTGCACCAGGATCAAAAAAATGGATATTATTTTTTATTGCCCATTCAATTGGCTGGTAGTAACATAATTCAAAATGTAAATTAGATATTTCTTCTTGACTACCCCAATATCTACCCCACAAGTTAATTTTATTTTTAACGCACATCGACATAGCTAAAATATCATTTTTATCATTTTTTGATGCGCTAAAAAGTAAAAGATTTTTTTTATTATCAACAATTTTTTCGAAAAATGTAGATGTTAGATATTTACTTCCCCAAACTCCCCACCTTGAGCAATGCTGTTCATAAAAATTATGCATTTTCTTGAGGATTTCTTGGTTGATATCATCTTGATTAAAAATTTCTATTTTAATATCTTGTTTAGTAATTGATTGCCTCTCTTTTTTGATATTTTTTCTCTGATTAGAGTTAAATCTAGAGAGAAAATCATCAAACGTTTTTTCTCCATTACTCCTCCATTCACTGCTGGAATTTATCCATTCATAGTATCCTAAAGATTTAAGATGGTTGCCCCAGCTTTCATCAATATATAAAAAATTACAACTTAAAATTTTGTTTGTAATCGCGAAGCTTTCGATATTGTTTATGAGTAAATTGGTAATTTCTTTCTTATCTTTATTTTTTTTATAAAGAAATTGATATCCATTTACAGGACTATAAGGACTCATTCCAATTAATTTAGGGTAATAATTTAAATTCAGCTCTTGAGCTAATCGTGCAAATGATTGATCAAAAATGAATTCTCCATAGCTATGATTTTTTAAAAAAAGGGGAGCAATTCCTAATATTTCTTCATTTTTATAAGCAACAAAATATAGAGGCTGCCAACCAGTTTCTCGGGAAACACTTTTTGATATTTCAAGGTTTTTAAGCCAAGTCCATTCATAAAATGGATTATTGATTTCATTTGCTAATTCATTCCATATCTCCTTGGAGATTTCCTTAATTGACAATTTGACTTCAACTTTAAGTATTTTTTGGTTCATATATTATTGAATCTATTTCAAATTTTTTTGTAATGAATATGGATTTCATTATTCATTAAATTTTTAATTGATTTTATTTCCCATAGTCTTTTGAGATTAAAAATCTCATTTGTTTGTTCTGGAGGGATCCATGTATATCTACCTCCAATAATTCGTGGAATTATTGTAATTTTTATATCTGTTACTAGATCCTCTTTTATAAATGAATTTATAAGTTTTGTACCTCCTAGAAGAGCTAGATTATTTATCCCTTGTTTTTTTAGTGAAATTAAAGTTTTCTCCCATGAATCTTCGAAAAAAAGTTGTTTCTCGAAGTCATTATTTGACGAATTATCAACTTTACTTGAGCTTATTAGCCATCTTCTAATTGGTTGACGAAAGTATTTCCAATTACTGTTAAAGTTTTTGCTATTTGAAGCAACTATAGAAATTGGTTGGCTTTTTGATATATTTACTTCGCCATTATTATTGAGATTTTTAATTAAGTAAGTTGATTGATGAGCTATTAAAGTACCTAAACCAAAAATGGTGGCGTCAACCATTGATAAGTTTTGATTTAACATTTTTTTATCTTCTTCACTTCCAAGATGCGATTCTCCCCCTCTAGGAAATGCAATTCTCCCATCAAGACTAGATGCTATAACAATTATTACTCTTGGGATACTCAAGTTTGTGTTACTAAACTATTTTCAAATTTCAACTTTAATGAATTGGTTAACTTTTGATCAACATAAATTTCTGCAGCATTATTTGGACTCTCTTGAAGTCTTATTTTGTGTAATGTTGCACCAAGGTTTTGTATTGGTTTTTTAAGAATATCAGAAATATACAAAGCTATATTTTCAGCAGTTGGAACACAATTATGGAAAAATTCGATGTCTTTATTTAGAAAAGTATGATCTAGTTGTTCAACAACCAAGTCATTAATTATCTCTTGGAGAGCAGATAAGTCGCAAACCATTCCTGTTCTTTTATCAATGTCTCCTTTTACAGTTATTTCGACAAGATAGTTATGACCATGCCCATTAACTCTGGCACATTTCCCATAGATTTTTTTATTTTCATCTAAGGATATCTCTTCTTTTGCAAGTCTATGAGCGGCTGCAAAATGAGTTTGAACTGTTAAAAATGCTTCCATGTTTTTTCCAAAATAATCTGCCCATAAATTTGGGTTTTCATAAAGCCTTAGACTTGTAAGAGGTAAATCATCTTTTAGACGACTCCAAATAACCTTTACTAATGCTTCAGTTGTGGGAAGTATTCCCTCTTGATTATCAACATTAAATTCAGGCCAGACATCATTTAAAAAACGAAAATCTAATTGTCCAGTAACCTTATCTTTAATAGAGTGTTTTACATCAGAGAGATTAAGTACCATTCCATCAGAGTCTAGTTCTCCACCCATTGAAACAATAAGTTCATAATTATGACCATGCCCTGGAGAAATACTGCACTTTCCAAAAAGAGATAAATTTTCTTCTGGGCTTTTTTCAGGGAGCCAGTAACGGTGACTAGAACTAAAGCAGGCACGTCGAGTTATGACGCATTCACGCCCTTTTCCATGTAATGGTCTGGATTGTGTAGAAGTCATAACTTTCTGCGATAATACTATCTTAAGGTTTTAAATACGCTTTTGTCTTTATGGAACAATCTATTATAAAAAAAACAGTTTATTCTTTAAAGGGCAGAAGCATATTTTTAATAGGAATGATGGGTTCTGGTAAGTCACAAACCGGTTTGAAGCTGGCTGAATTATTGAAGTATAAATATATTGATTTGGATTTATTAATAGAGAAGTTGGCAAAAAAATCTATCAATCAAATTTTCAATGATGAAGGAGAAGATAATTTCCGTGAATTAGAAGCAAACTGCCTAAAAGAAACTATCAAAATTCCTTCATTAGTAATCTCAACTGGTGGAGGAATAGTTACCAAATCGGAAAACTGGGGAATCTTAAGACAGGGAATAATTGCTTGGTTAGATCTCGACAAAGATATAGCAATTGACAGATTGAAAAATGAAATTGAAAAAAGGCCACTTCTTCAGGGAAAGAATCTAAATGATTTATATATGAGCATTTTTCAATCTAGAGAAAATTTGTATTCTCAAGCAGATTTAAGAATTCAAGTAAAAAAGGAAAATATTGAAGAAGTCGCTATGAAAATAATTAATTCAATTCATAAAGAAATAATTAGTTAATCTGGTTCAATTCTTACTGCAAACCATTTGATAACATATCCTAATTTTATTTCTAATTCATATGTGCTTTCCAATAATTCTTCAAAAAATTCCTGATCAGGATCTTCTATATTTTGATATATTGATTTTGTTTCTGTCTTACTAAGCCAATTCTTCAACCATAAAATTGCTTCTTGCTTTGATACAATTTTTTCTTTTGAATCTGGCTCTAATAATACATAATGATCTGATGCTCTTATTAGTGGATTTGACATAATGAAGATTCTTCTTGGATTAATTCTTTGCTTGATATTTCAAGGAATTTTTTTAGAAAGTTCTTTTGCTGTAGTAGATCCTAACGTAAGAGAGTTTTTGGAAAAACGTGAAAATCAATGGCCGGAATTATATTTGCCAAATTTTAAATTATCTGATATTTCTAAAGATTTAATTTATCCTAAATGGTTCGAGGGGAATTGGCTTGTTACTTCTCAAGATATGGTTAACATTTCAGAACAGCCTGTTATTTACAAAGTAAATTTCTTTAAAAATGATTCAGATTTGATTGTTGGTAATCGTGCAAAAAATTCTGAATCTATTGGAAAAGCAATATTTGGTGATACTTTAATCAAGGTTGTAAATGATCCTCAATCTATTAATAATCAAATTACTTATTTAAAAGATGATTTTTACATCGATTCAAGAATTACAGGGAGAAATCAAATCCAAGATGATAATATTTTTTTTGCAGATGAGCTAGTGATACAAACAGCGCATAAGCCAGGTGCTTCAAGGATTAATCAGGTAGAGACCATTAGTAAATTTCAAAAATGTTCCGAAAAAATATTGGAAGTTGATAATTCAATCAAACCATCAATTTGTGGAGTACAGTATGTTGCTTCTTATGGTTCAAAAGTTGGTGATCCTTCTATTCATGCTGTAAAAACAAATAAATACAAATTGACGTTTGAATTTATTGAGAGTTAGCACTAAAAAGATATTCCTCTAAGTTGTTCCTCCACATAAAAAGATTTTCTAAATAAGGGTTATTTATGTATTCTTGGCTCCCCTCCCCTGAAAGAATTGGTCCTGCAGACTTTGGAAATTTAAGAAGGGATAATTGAGCAGCAATTGAAATATCTGCAATTGATAAACTATCTCCAACTAAATATTTTTTGTTGATCAAGGATTTTGATAAAGCTTCCAGTAATTTTTGGAGTTCTAAATTATCTTTAGAAGACAAAACTACATTAGAAATTCTACTAAGATTTTCAAAAGGTAATTTATCAACAATACTTTTAACTGAAGAAGGTATTTCATCTGGAAGTAATGCAGTTCTTAGCTGTGGATTTTCTATTGCAGATTTTATTAATGCTTTTCTACAAGTTGTCGCCATTGTAGTATCGGCCCAATCTTCAATTAGTTTGCATTGAGCAAATAATATTGGGTCCTCAGGAAAAAGTGGATTGTTATCATTTTTTTTATCTATATATTCGCAAATAGTTGAAGAGTCATTAATAACTTGATCATTACTATCAACTATTACAGGTACTTGTTTTTGACCTGATAATTTAAAGATTTCAAATTGGCCTATTCCAGGTGTTACTTCTTCAACTCGATATTGAAGTTTTTTTGCATGAAGAGCCATTCTTGTTTTTAAACAAAAGGCACTATGCCTAAATTGATATAATGTAATCATGCTGTTTAATGTTTGTTAAAACCTAGCTAAAAAAGTAATCTATTTGTGGAGCTGATGGGCGAATTTTTCTCTAATGTTGCAAGATATCCAAAGTATTTGATATCCATCATTGTTGGGGGACTTGTTGCTTTGCTTGAACCTTTATTCAAGAATAGATCAAATCCACTCACTGTAGTGGGTTTGATATCTTCTGTCTTAAGTGCTTTCATAACTGTTTATTTTGTCTTGCAAGCGATGACAAACCCAATAAATTTACAACCATAATGCCAAATAACTACCGTCTTGCAAAAGTTTCTTCTCTTTTGAAGAAAGAAATAACCCTTATTTTGCAGAATGATTTGGAAAATGATCTTATTAGAGATCATTTCGTCAATATTTCTAAGATTGATTTATCAGGTGATTTGCAACACTGTAAAATTTACATAACTTCAACTGCTCAAGAGAAAGTGAGGAAAGAGATTGTAGCAAACTTGAATACTGCTAAAAGCTCGATAAGGCATAGTTTGGGAAAAAGAATAGAGATGAGAAGAATTCCAGAAATAATTTTTAAAGACGATGTTGTTTTTGATAAAGGATTATCAGTCTTGAAACTTCTCGATGAATTAAAACATAAAAATCAAAATAATAATTTTGAGGAAAAGGATGCCAATAGTTGATCTACCCCTTGATCAAAGAAATATAATCATTACTCGATCAAAAGAAGGGATATTGGATATAAAAAAGATATTCACAAGCAAGGGCGCTAATGTATTTGATTTGCCTGCAATAAGTATTGGTGATCCTGATGATTTGAATCCTCTTGACGAAGCATTAAATCAAATTAATGATTTTCATTGGATTATTTTTTCTAGTAGTAATGGGATCAAATTTGTGGATAAAAGACTTAGATACTTTAATAGTTCATTAAAAGAATGTTCTAAAAAAACTAAAATCGCCGTAGTCGGAGAAAAAACCTCAAAAACTCTTGATGATTTTGGGATTAAGGCTGATTTCATACCTCCAGAATTCGTTGCTGAAAGTTTAATTGATAATTTCCCAGTATCTGGTTATGGACTTCGAGTCTTTGTCCCAAGAGTTCAAACAGGTGGTAGGGATCTAATTGCAGATCAATTTAGAAAGGCTGGTGCCCGTGTATTTGAGGTTGCTGCCTATGAAACTAGATGTCCTGACTCAATTCCTGAAGAAACAATTGATATTATTTCTAATCAAAAAGTAGATGCAATTATTTTCTCAAGCGGTAAAACCGTGGTAAATGCTGCTTTTTTACTAGAAAAAAAACTTGGCAAACAATGGTTAGAATATTTTGATCAGATTAAGTTGTTATCTATTGGACCTCAGACAACAAAAATATGCAACAAGATTTTTGGAAGAGTTGATAGTCAGGCACAAAAATATACCTTTGAAGGACTGCTAGATCTGGCAATTAAAATTTTTAGTTAGAACAATTTTTTGAATAGTTCTTTTCAACTAAATCTTTGAACCTATCTATATTGGCCTGTAACTCGTTTGTAACCATTTTGCCTAAGATATTTTCTTCCATAAAACGCGCAATCATTTTAGGTAGCTCATAAGTTATTGCTAAATTTACCGTTGTGATTTGTTCAGCTTTACTTTCGAAAACTACTGATCCCTCAGTTGGTAAACCTCCTATAGATTTCCATTTGAGTTTGCTTTTTTCAACCCTTTCTGTAATTTGCGCTTTCCATTTAAACCTAAAGCCATTAGCAGCTAAAGTCCATTCTGTTAAATCTGGTAATTTATTAGTCTCTTCATCAACTGTTTTTACAGATTCAATCCAGCTCATCCAAAGTGACATTGAGTCTAAATCGCTCCACGTATCCCAAACATTTTCAATAGGCGCATTAACAACTGTTATTACGTCATGTTTTAGCCAAGTACCCATCAATTAACTTACTGCAAGATTCTTTGCTAATTCTACTTTCTTCTCTAGAATTGCAGCAGCAGCCAAATGACCACTCATTGTAGCTCCCTCCATAGAGTCAATGTAATCTTGTTTTGTATAACTACCAGCCATGAAGAAATTGGATATAGACGTTTTTTGATTAGGTCTGAAAGGTTCCATACCGGGAGCTTCTCTATATAGTGATTGTGGAATTTGTACTACATTACTCCAAAGCAATTTAAGATTTTTTGAGGATGGGAATAGACGGCGAACCTCTTTATCTATTTCTTTTGTAATTCTTTCTGTAGATCTTCCCATCCATCTATCGCCAGGAGTTAAAACACATTGGAGAAGTGATCCCATGTCTTTTTTTCTATAATCTGCTGGACTTGCTAGTGCTAAATCAGCAAAACAACTGAAAGAGGCATCAGCAGAATAAAGGAGGTTATCTAGTCCAGTTGGTTCGTTTCCTGTATTATCTTTTTGTAATTCAGTAACCCATCCGTCATATCTTAATTGGATTGTGGCAACAGCAACAGCTCTAAGTTTTTTTAAACCTTCAAATTCTTTAAATTGATACCATTCTTTTGGAATTATTTTTTTTATTCCAGGAACATCACAGGCAGCTAGAAATTTATCGGCAAATACTGCCTTAATTCCTTCAGGAGATGATATTTTTAATTGATCAACTGAATAAGAGGAATATTCCTTTTCATAAATGATTTCTTCTACCTTATGGTTGAGATGTATTTTTGCTCCTTTGTTTGTGATGTAGTCGACAATAGGTTGAGTTAACCACTTATGTGGAGAACCTTTTAAAAGATTCAGTTTTGAGGCTTCTGTTTTTGAAGCAAACATCATGAAAATAGTTAGCATGCATCTTGCTGAAATATCTTTGCAATTAATAAAACCTAAAGCATATGCGATAGGATCCCACATTCTTTCTAAGCTTTTTTCGCTTCCACCATGATTTAAAAACCATTCTTTAAAACTAATTTTATCTAGATCTCTAATTATTTTCATTGCTCCTTCATAGTCTATCAATCCTCTAACTATTGGGCTTGTCCCTAAAGCTAAGGCATTTCTGAACTTATCTACCCAAGTAAGTTGTTCGGTGGTAAAAAAAGCTTTTAGTCCATTAAATGGAGCGCCTAAAGGGAATCTGAAGTCTAAAGATTTTAAATCACCACCATTATTGATAAATAGATGTGTGTGATCTTTCGGGAGTAAATTGTCTAAAGCTCCCACTTTTTTCATTAATTTAAAAAGATTTGCATAATTGTAAAAAAATACGTGTAAACCCATTTCTATGTGGTTGCCATCTTTATCTTCCCAACTTCCGACTTTACCTCCCCAAAATGACCTGCTCTCGTAAATTTCTACTTCGTGACCTTCATCAACTAAATTGACTGCTGCTGTAAGACCAGCTAATCCAGAACCAACTATTGCAATTTTCACTTTTTCTTAGAATTATAACAAATCAAGTTTGGATAATGTTTGTTCTATGCATCCTATCAATTAAGTTTTTATATTATAAATAGTAGAATTCTTTTGTTTATGGAAAATTTAGAAGTTAAACAAAAAATTAAAAATTCTGATGATGGCAAAGGTATCTTAATTACGAATGATGCTATAGAACAAATTTCAAATTTATTGCAGGGCCAAAGTGCTAAAAAAGCACTAAGAGTTGGAGTAAGATCAGGCGGTTGTAGTGGGATGAGTTATACGATGGATTTTATAGGAAATAATGAAATAAATCCCGATGATAAAGTTTATGATTATTCATTAAAAGCTGATCAAAGCTTTCAAGTCGTTTGTGATCCTAAAAGTCTCTTATATATTTATGGAATGCAATTAGATTTTAGTAAGGAATTAATTGGAGGTGGCTTTAATTTTGTAAATCCCAATGCTTCTCAAACTTGCGGTTGTGGAAGCTCCTTTGCAGTTTAATAAATAATGAATAAAGAAATTAATCCAATCGAAGAGGATTTTAATGCAGCTCTATCAAGATATAAAGCAGGCAAAGATTTAATTCCAATAGCTCAAGATTTTCAAAAAATCATACATCAAATTCCAAATCATTTTGCTGCCTGGACTTGCTTATCATGGCTTCAATTACTTTTGAAAAATAATGAAGAAGCTTTGTCAGCTGCCAGACAAGCTGTTCGATTAAATCAGCAAGATCCACAAGCAAGAATGAATTTGTCTTTAGCTCTTTTGGCTACCAACAATAAAGGTGTTAGAGATCATATTGAGTTAATAAAAAAAATGTCTATGATGATGCCAGATGTGAAAAGTGAGTTAAAAGAGTCTGTGGAAGACGGATTAAATAGATATCCAGATTGGCCTGAGTTAATTAAAGTAAAAAAATGGCTGGAATTTTAAATTGTTCAAAATTTTAATATTAAGTAATGGGCATGGAGAAGACTTATCTGGCAGTCTAATAGCTAAGCAATTCGTAAAAAGTGGTTATTCTGTTCATGCTTTGCCAATTGTTGGTATGGGTAGCCATTACGAAAAAGAAAAAATTAAGATTATCGGTAAAACTAAAGAATTCAGTACTGGAGGAATTGGCTACAATTCTTTTAAAGGTAGACTTACTGAGATATTAGGAGGAGAAATATTTTATCTTTTAAAAAGATTATTTTTAACTTTTAAAATAAAAAAAAAATATGATTATTTTTTTGTAGTTGGAGATATTGTGCCAGTTTTTTTTGCGTGGGTTTGTAATAAAGATTTTTTCACATATCTAGTTGCTTATTCCAGCCATTATGAAGGGAAGTTAAAATTACCATGGCCTTCTAAATTTTTCTTGCTCTCACAAAAAGCAAAAAAAATATATACAAGAGATTCCCTTACAGCTAATGATTTAACTTTTCAATTAAAAAAGAAAGTGTCTTTTTTAGGCAACCCATTTATGGATAAGTTTTTTCCTAGAAAAAAAGAATTAAAGAAAGCTGAATTTAGTATTGGATTATTCCCAGGGAGTAGATTCCCTGAGATTTTAGATAATTTTGTTTTGATTTTAGAGGTATTAGAAGCATTGTCAGATTTGAGATATTTCCAAAAAATTCAGTTTAATTTTGCAATAGTTAATGCTCTATCTTCATTAAGAATAAAGGAGATATTTCAAAAAAGAGGATGGTTAAAAATAGAAAATATAAAAGATAATAATTTCTTGAAATTCCAATATAAATTTTTAGAAGTGAATATATATTGGAATAATTTTGACAAAATATTATTGAAAAGTAGATGCTGTATCAGCATGGCAGGAACAGCAGCAGAGCAAGCGATTGGATTAGGAAAACCGGTTATTCAGATTGAAGGTAAAGGTCCACAATTTACAAAAACTTTTGCAGAAGCGCAAAGACGTTTGCTTGGAAAATATGTTTTTTGTGCCAGTAACTATAAAGATAAGAATGATCAAATAGATAAGACAATAAAATTGATTATAAAAATAATATATCTTTTACAGCTAAATAAGAAATTTATGATCTCATGTAATGAAAATGCCAAAAAAAGACTGGGTGAAAACAAAGCTAGTCTTAAAATGGTTGATGATATGCATTTTTTTATAAAAAATGACTAAGGAGAATAATCAAAATAAGTTAAAACAAATTATCGATAATTTGTTATTAATAAATTTATTTATAGTCATTTTTTTTGCAATATTTTTTATTTTTGCAATCATCATGCAATTAAATGGCATATTTATTTTTATTAATTTTATTCAGATAGTTTGGAATCCTCTTGTAGTTCCTTTGATAACAATTCTTATTATTGGTGCTTTAGTAAACGGTATCAATTCTTGGTGGAGGCGTATATTGCTTTCTCAAGAAGAGGATATTTAAAATCATAATTTTTAAGTTTACTGCTGATTACTTTTTGACCTTCTAATACAACTTTTGCTCCATCTCCTAACAATATTTTTAAAACCGCTCCAGGTACTGGGAGTAAATTAGGTCTATTAAGACATTTACCTAAAGTCTGAGAAAAGTCACTCATTAATACTGGATTGGGTGCAACAGCATTAAATACTCCTGAATACTTTTTATCTACTATTGCCTGAGTAATTATTGTACATAAATCACTTCTATGAATCCAACTCATCCATTGCTTACCATCTCCAATTGGTCCACCTAATCCAACTTTAAATATAGGTAGCATTTTTCCTAATGCCCCACCATCGGCCTCTAGAACAATTCCAATTCTAAAAATAACTAACCTTGAGAAAAATGGTTTTTCAGCAGCGACCGCTTCCCATTTTTTGCAAAGATTAGCTAAAAAGTCTTTTCCTCCAATACTATTTTCAGTGAATTCACCAGACAAACTTGTACCGTAATAACCTATTGCTGATCCATTTATAATGACTTTTGGGTTTATTTTTAAATTTTTAAGGGTCTTCATCATAAATTTCGTAGTGTTAATACGACTATTTTCAATCTCCTTTTTTTGTTCAAAAGTCCATTTTTTTTCTGCTATGGGTTCTCCCATCAAGTTAATAATTCCATCTGTCTCTCTTAAAATATTTAGAAAATTTTCGTTATTCCAGTTTTTTTCTTTTGATAAATCTATTTGGAAAAACCTAAATTTATTGAAATCTAAATCAATCTTTAATTTACTAATGGGTTTTCTACTTACAATGTATATTTCGTGATTTTCATTAAGTAGTGTTGGAACTAATTCTTTACCAACAAATCCAGTGCAGCCAAGTAATAAAAGACGCATATCATGTAGATGTTTATCATTTAAGGCTATTAAATTTTTTAGACGTTTGTAATTATTATTCCGTTATAAATTTTTTTCAATATTTTTCAAACAAGTTTTTGTATAATAAATTTCAAATAACTTCCTTGAATTTATTATGACAGATTCTATTCCAAAGAAACCTCTCAAGAAAGGAAGTTTAGTTTTTGTCGATAGAGAAAATTATATTAAAAGTATCGAAGCTCTTGCCAGTGATAATGATCTACCTAATTATGTCTTTGAAGGTCCTGGGGAGATTCTTTCACTCAAAGATGAATATGCTCAGGTTCGATGGCGCAGACCTGTTCCAGATGTTTGGTTGAAATTAGATCAACTTAAAGAATATACTCAATAAAATTTTTATATTTAAAAGTTTTTATTTTTTTTCTCTGCAGACATCTTTGATTGGATTCTTTTTGCTTCTTTGATCATTTCTTTGCCATCAAATAAGTAATTATCTACATATCCTTGTGTGTATCTATCAAATTCTGATAGCGCATCTTTAACTTGTGAAAAACAATGATAAAGATCGAGTCCTAAAGTTGAAATAGACTTTGGAACTATTTTTTTGTTATAAATTTTTTCAACTTTTTCTATTTTCTTTTGTGAAAGAATTATGTAACTGCAAAAATTTTCCATTAGTTGGTCATCATATGGATCAGCAGATAGTTGTTTTATTTCGTTATTCAAAGGTTTAATTATTTGACTAATTAATCTATTTATCGGACTATAAATTTCTTTAATCCATGTTTCAACTTCTTTGTCCTTAATTGAAGAATTATATTTTTTTGAATTAAATTTCTCTTCCCAATTTTCATTTAATGAATCAAATGATGTACTAGAAGAGAAAAAACTGCTATCGTATTGTTTCTTTTTGATAGGGTCATTTAGAGTTTCCCAGGCATTTTGTATTGCAAGAAATCGTTCTTTCTTGCCCCCTGCATCAGGATGATGTTGTTTAACTAAAGAGCGGTATGAAGATTTAATTTCACTTCTGGTTGCATTTTTTTTTAGACCTAATTCTTCATATAAATTTTTTCCCATTTTTATAAATTATGTATTAAAGATAACCATCTTTTCTGGCTTGAATTGATGTATTAGATTCAAACATTGCTGTTGATAAATATCTTTCTCCAAAACTTGGAAGAATAACTATTAATCTTTTATTCATTAGTTCTTTCCTTTTGCTGATTTTTATAGTTGCTGCTAAAGCTGCACCGCTGCTGATACCAGATAAAAGACCTTCCAATCGAGCTAATAAACGTCCATAATAAAATGCTTCATCGTCATCTATTTTTATAATTTCATCAATTAATTTAGTATTAAGTACTTTCGGTACGAAGCCCGCTCCAATTCCTTGAATAGAATGAGATCCTGCTTTTTCTCCAGAAATCACAGCACTTTTTTTGGGCTCTACAGCATATATTTTGCAATTTGGATTAACTTTTTTCAAAAAACGTGCACAACCAGTAATTGTTCCTCCTGTGCCTACTCCTGTGACTAGTCCATCTAAATTGTTATTGGATTGGGACCATATTTCTTGGGCCGTTGTTCTCTCATGAATATCTGGATTAGCAAAGTTTTCAAACTGATTAAATTGATAGCTATTTGCAATGGTTGAAGACAACTCATTAGCTAAATCTAAAGCTCCTTTCATTCCCTCTTTCCCCGGTGTTAGCTGTAATTCAGCTCCATATGCTCTCAACATTGCCCTTCTCTCAATACTCATCGTATCCGGCATAGTTAATATCAATTTATAGCCTTTTGCTGCGGCAACCATTGCTAATGCGATGCCAGTATTCCCACTAGTTGCTTCAATTAAGGTTGTTTTATCTGGTGTAATCAATCCTTCTTCTTCAGCTTTACATAACATTGAATAAGCGATCCGATCCTTAACGGAAGCTGATGGATTGAAACTTTCTAGTTTGGCTATTATTTCCGGATAACAATCAAAATACTTTCTGATTCGATTTAATTTAACTAATGGGGTATTTCCAACTAGAGAAGTTATATCATTTGCTATTTCCATGAAATTATTTTTTAAATGCAAAATAAAATCTCCTATATTCATAATAATTGTATTTAAAGATCTTTTATATAATTTCTCAAAAGAAATTAATTTAAATAACTTCTTACTGAAAAATTTTTAGTAAAATAATAAGAAGCATTTATTATGATTATGTATTCGTTGGAACTAAGTTTGAGATATTCACCTTTTCCATTATCAATTCAGAAGAAAGAATTTGATGATGTTAAAGGAATTTATGATGAAATAAAAAGTTCTATGAATGAAACTTTAGAGTCCTCAAACTTGATCGAATTAAGGTGTGACAAAGTGCAAGATAAATTAATTGCTGTAAGAGCTAAAGAAATCATTTCTGTTCAGATATATGAAAAATCCTCAGTAGCAGGAGGAGCTAAAAGACCAGGATTTTCGCTTAACATAGATTCATAGAATTAATGCGAGATTCCCTTGAAAATGAAATACCTCATATTAAATTCAAAGATGTTTCTTTTTCATATCCTCAAGAAAAAGAAAATTTAATTTTTAAATGTAACTTCTCAATAAAAAAACCTGGATTTTGGATGGTCGTAGGTAAAAACGGGAGCGGAAAAAGTACCCTTTTAAAATTAATTAATGGAATAATCAAACCCAAAAATGGTGTCATTGACTCTAATGCAAATATTGGCATGGTGTTTCAAAACCCTGATCATCAAATATTGATGCCAAATTGTAGGAGTGAACTTCTGATTAATATTAATCAGAATATAAGTCAAAATGAAATTAATAAAAAAATTGAATATGTGCTTGATCAGGTGGGAATGGGTGGTTTTGAAAAAAGGCCAGTTCATACTTTAAGCGGTGGACAAAAACAACGCTTAACTATTGCATGCGCTTTGATTAGTAATAGAAATTTTATTCTTTTCGATGAGCCTACAGCGTTACTTGATCAAACCAGTCAATTTGAAGTTTTACAAACTATTAAAAATCTTACAAGCGACAATAAAAAACCTTTATCCGCTTTGTGGATTACTCATCGTTATGAAGAATTAACTTATGCTGATGCAGTGGCAGAGTTGAAAAATGGTTTTTTATCTAGCTGGCAAGAACCATCAAAATTTCAATATAAATAATTATTTTACTTGTCATAAGGTACTTAAAAGAGTTAAATTCATTCTATATTCCTCGGTAGCTCAGCGGTAGAGCGATCGACTGTTAATCGATTGGTCGCAGGTTCGAATCCCGCCCGGGGAGTTTATAAATTCAAAAAGTTATCAAAAGTCTCCCTAAAAAGGAGACTTTTTTATTGTTTTGTGCGTGTTTCAAATAGTGGTAAGCCGAAGATATAATCAAGTATTTTGATATATTTTTAAGAACAGTATATAGAACATCAAAAATAATCAAATCTGTAATGTTTTAGCTGAAATCAAAAAATAAAAATTTTTTTTTAAGAACAGTAATTAGAACATTTTCTTAATTCTCCACAAAAAAGAAAAAAAGAACTCTTTGATTGATTTTATTTTTTAAAAGAAAGTCATATTTTTGTTTATATCCTTTGAATTACTGCACTATTAAGGAAATTCTAGTCATCCCACATATCCTTTTTCTCTTGATCTAAATTATTCCTTTCAAGAAGTTCTATTCTTTGCTTCTGAGAATTTATTTCTGTTTCAATTACATTTTTATCGTCAATGTATTTTGCTTGTATTTCTAAAATATTTATTTCAAATTGTTCTCCAAAAAAATCTGACATTTCTCTCCATGCTTCCATTTCCTCTTCTTTGCCAATAGTATCGTTTATCTGATGAGAAATAATTTCTAATACATATTGTTTAAGTTCTTGATGACTCATCGATTCAACTTTTTTTTGAATGTAAAGTTCTTTAAGAATTTCTAGTTGTTTTTTTGATAAATCAGTATAAATAATAGTCTTCTTTTTCATAGATATTTAAATTTTTTTTAATATAGACAAAATTATGAGTTTAAACATTTTGGAGTAAGTAAAAATTTTAAACTTAGGCAATATCTTTTGAAAACTGAAAATCTTCATTTAATTCATTTTTTCTAAAGCTTATAATGACAATCTAAATTAGATGTTTTTTAAATATGAACCATTATTTGTTTCTAAAAATCCTTTGATTATTAAGAAAAAGTGAATAGAATCGAAAGAAATTCTAAAATTTCAACTTTATGAAATTTTACATTTTTTACCTAATCCATTGCTATCAATAAGTTATTCGATAATTTTAATTGATAAAGTTGTTTACAGTATTTCAGCAATCTTTATAAATTCTTGAGAGAATCATTATACAAAAATTAATTTTAATTTAATAGTTGATAAATATGAAAATTTCAATCCTTTTAATTGAAGACGATCGTGATATGCGTGATTTGGTGGCTAGGCATTTAGAACATTCTGGTTTCGATGTCCAAAAAGCTGAAGATGGAATTAAAGGACAAGCATTAGCTCTTCAATATTCACCAGATTTAATACTTTTGGATTTGATGCTACCAAGTGTTGATGGTTTAACATTATGCCAGCGACTAAGAAGAGATGAAAGAACATCAAATATACCAATTTTAATGATAACTGCGTTAGGCGGTCTTAAAGATAAAGTTACTGGGTTTAATTCTGGAGCGGATGATTACATTACTAAACCATTCGATTTAGAAGAATTATATGTACGCATAAAAGCATTATTAAGAAGAACCAACAGAGCACAATTAAATTCTAGTAACCAGCAAGAAATATTAAATTATGGCCCTTTAACTCTTGTTCCGGAAAGATTTGAAGCTATATGGTTTGAATCTCCTGTTAGGTTAACTCATCTTGAATTTGAACTTCTTCATTGTCTTTTGCAGAGACATGGTCAAACTGTATCACCAGCATTAATTCTTAAAGAAGTATGGGGATATGAACCTGATGATGACATTGAGACAATCAGAGTTCATATTAGACACTTACGCACTAAACTTGAGCCCGATCCACGCAAACCTATTTATATAAAAACTGTATACGGTGCTGGATATTGTCTAGAGTTACCTATTGGTTCTCAAGTGGAAACTGCTAGGCAAGAGTTCATCCAAGCAAGAAATCCTGACTTAATAAATTCTGCGGTAGATTAATCTCATATATCTTCCATTGCAATTTTTAAAAAAGCTATTTCCCAGGCTAACCTTGGTTGAAAATTTTTTTTGAGGAGGTTTTTTAAATTTTCAAGTTTTTTAACTAAACCGATATTTTCTGTTTTTCTCCACCAAATTGTTTGAATTAAATTTACTAAATAAATCTGTTGAAAAATATCTAATTTTTCAGATATCGATTTAGTTATTTCTAATATTTCTAGACTATTTTTAATTGGAGAATCCAATTTACTTATAATTTCATCTGAAAAATCATTCCAAATTTCAATATTTTTCAATAATTGCTTTGGAGATCCATTTGCAGAATTTATTAAATCTTCAAATTTTAATTTTGTATTTATCTTTAATTTAGAATTATCTAAATATTCTTCAAAAATTGACTTTAATTGTTTACTAGAAAAAGATCGAAATCTGACGATTTGACATCTTGAGATAATCGTATCTAAGAGAAGGTTTAATTTAGATGTTAGTAAAATAAAAATGCCGTTACTTGGTTCTTCTAAGATTTTTAAAAGACAATTTGAGGCTGCTTCGTTTAAGAGGTGTGCATCAATAATCAAAACAATTTTTTTTTCTGAGTTTATTGATTTTTGACTAAGAAAAGTTTTGATATTACGTATCTGAGCAATTTTAATAATCTCAGATCCACTTTTTATTGTTTTTTCAAAATCGGAACTCCCTGAACTTTTTATTGTCGAAAGAGAATCAGGTTCAATAATTAAAAAATCAGGATGGTTATTGTTTGTAATTCTCTCTTCAACATTTTCGCTTGGTGAAGATTGTTTGAAAATCTCTTTTATAAATTGAAAAGCAGTTTGCTTTTTGCCTAATCCTTCAGCACCATAAAATATATAACCATTAGCTAATGATTTGTTTTTAATTATGTTCTTAAGAAAAATATTGACTTCTTCATTCAAGAAAAAATTATTTTTTTTAACCTCATTCATTTGTTACTAGAAAAATTGTTTAGCAAAGTCTCTTTAATTTGATTAGAAATAGTTTTAATATTTTGTGAGGCAGATATTATCTTCCAGTTTTTTTGTTTGGCAATTAGTTTGAAGCCTTCATTTACTTTTTCTAAAAATTTAATACCTTCTGATTCTATTCTGTCTGGAATTTCATTTTTTCTTCGAAATATGCTCTCTTCTGGAGAAATTTCTAAGAAGAAAGTGAGATCTGGAGATGCTCCTTGACATACTATAGATTCAATATTTTTAATAATTTCTAAATTTATATTTCTTCCATAACCTTGATAAGCTAATGTCGAATCGGAAAATCTATCACTTATTACCCAATCATTGTTATTTAAAGCAGGTGAAATAATTTTGGAAACGTGTTCAGCTCTATCCGCTGAATAAAGCAATAATTCTGCAAGAGATGAAGGCTTGTTATTTTCATTATTGTCAAGAATCAGTCTTCTAAGTCTTTTTCCTAAAAGACTGCCTCCAGGCTCTCTAGTTGTTATTAATTTGGACCCTTTTTTTATTAGACCACTTTTAGGAAGCCATTTGGATAGTTCATCTATTTGGGTAGTTTTACCACATCCATCAATACCCTCAATAACGATAAATTTACCTTTCATTTAATCCAAAGATAAAGCATTAATTACAACTGTAATAGAGCTAATAGCCATCAATAATGCTGCTATTGAGGGAGTAAGAAGAATACCGTATTTAGGGAATAAAATGCCGGCGGCTAAAGGTATCGCTAGTAAGTTGTAACCAAAAGCCCATGTTAGATTTTGCTTTATTTTTCTTATAGTTTTTTTTGAAAGATTTAAGGCGTAGGATAATCCATTTAGTCGATCTCCCATTAATACTACATCTGCATTTGCCTTAGCTATTTGAGTACCTGATCCTACCGCAATTCCTAAGTCTGAGGATGCTAAGGCTGGGACATCATTAATACCATCACCAATCATTGCCACTTTATTATTAATTTTTAAATTTTCTATAGTCTTTAGCTTCATCTCAGGAAGAAGATCCCATTTTACTTCTGTTTCTTTACAACCAATTTTTTTTGCTAAGGCTAAAACTGTTTGTTTCCTATCGCCACTTAAAATGTTAATTTTAAATTTGTTTTCTCTCAAATTTTGAACCGTTTTAATTGAATCATCTCTGAGTAAATCTCCGAGCAAAATAAATCCTAATAACTTATCTTTGATACTTACTCCAATGATGGTGTTCGTTTTTGTTTCTTCATTTTCAATAACTTTTTTTGCATAACTATCAATGATTGTTCCTTCACTTAGTAGCCATTCAATATTACCAATATTAATAAGTCCATCAATTGACTCAAGTTCTCCAGAAATACCTCGCCCTGAATGAGTAAAAATTTTTTTTATTGGAAATAAACTTAGATTTTTCTTTTTTGCCTCTTGAATTAAGGCATCTGCGATTGGATGTCTGCTTTCCTTTTCTAAACTGGCAGCTATTTTTAATAAAAATGAATGATCATCATTATTTTTGTAATCAACAATGAAAGGCTTACCTTTTGTTAAAGTACCTGTTTTGTCAAAAATAATGTGATTAATTTTTGAAGCCATCTCTATTTTGTCCCCGCCTTTAAATAAAACCCCTTTTTTTGCTGCTTTACCTGATGCGACAGTTATTACAGTTGGGGTGGCTAAACCTAATGCACAAGGACAAGCTATAACTAAAACGGCAATTGACAATTGAATTGCTAAACTCAGGAAATTTTCAGCATTACTACCAAGTGAACTATGAAGTGTATGGCTTGAGTTAGTTATTAATTCATGATTGTGGCTTAATAAATCAGGCCATATGTTTCTTGCCCCCTTCCACCAAAAGAAGAAGGTTAAAGTAGCAAAAATAAGTACAAAATAAGTAAATTTACCTGCAATTTCATCAGCAATGCTTTGAATTCGAGGTTTTCTAGCGTTTACAGACTCAATAAGATTTACTAGTTTTGCAAGAGAAGAATCTCCTCCTATCTTTTGTACTTTAAGTCTAAGAGTTGAATTAAGATTTAAAGAACCACAAGATAGATTATCGCCTTCTTTCACTTCTAAAGGTTTTGATTCTCCAGTAATATGTGAAACATCAACATATGAATTACCTCGGGTAACAATGCAGTCAGCTGGTACTCTGTCTCCTGCTAAAACTTGAATCTCTTGTTCTGGTCTTAAAGTGTTCACTCTTATTGACTTTATTTGATTGTCTTCTGTGTAGATATTTGCCATTTCAGGTTGAAGATCTAATAATTCTCCAATGGATGAACCAGTTTGATATCTTGCTCTTTCTTCTAGGTAACGCCCAATAAGTATGAAGCCTAACAGCATAACTGGCTCATTAAAAAAACAAGGAAAACCAGTGGTAGGAAATACTAACGATAGAAGACTTGTTGTATAAGCGCTAATTACACCAAGAGCTACTAAAGAATCCATATCGGGATGGTTCTTAATAAATGATTTAAATCCATTAATAATTATTCCTCTGCCAGGAAATAATAGAGCTAACGTCGCTAATGAAGCGTGAAAAAATATATTACCTAATATTGGAAAATTTATATATCTTCCTTCTGCTAGATGGCCTAATCCTGAAAATAATAAAAGTAATAGAGCAAAAGTTAGTTTATTCCATTGATTATTCCACTTCTTTTTTTTTTCTAATTCTGCTTTATTTATTTTTTTTGAAAAATCATTTATGTAAATCTTTGATGGGAAACCATTCTCTTTTAGATTTTCGAGAACTGATTCTATTTCTATATGTTTATGGGTAATTTCAAAATAAGCACTTTCAGTAAGCAAGTTAACAGAAACATTTTCAATACCATCAGAATTATTCAATATTTTTTCAACAGTACTAACACAACCTCCGCACTTCATACCTGTAACGCTTAGTTGAATGCTCTCCATATTTTTCACAATAGAAGCAAATTAATGCTTGACTTTATATTTAACTATAATAATAAATGTAATAGACTTTTTAAATAGTTGTTTTTTAAATTACTATATTAATTTTATTAGATTTTGAGCAGTGCCTAGTAATCAAAACAGAGACAATTTTATTGATAAAGCTTTTACTGTAATTGCTGAATCTATTGTAAAAATAATGCCTATCGCTGAGAAAGAAAAAAAGGCATATATTTATTATAGAGATGGCTTAGCTGCACAAAATAATGGGGATTATTCGGAAGCGTTAGAGTATTACAAAGAGAGCTTACTGCTTGAAGAAAATAAAATTGATAGGGGTGAGACTTTAAAAAATATGGCAATAATATATATGAGTAACGGTGAAGAGGATTTGTCTATTGAAACTTATGAAAAAGCATTAGTAGAAAATCCCAAACAGCCATCATGCTTGAAAAATATAGGTTTAATTTATGAAAAAAGGGGAAGATATGCTGAGCAAAATGGTGATTTAGATCAGAGAGATATTTGGTTTGATAAAGCTGCTGAAGTCTGGTCTAAAGCAGTAAGACTTTATCCAGGCGGGTATCTAGATATTGAGAATTGGTTGAAAAACTCAGGCAGAAGCTCAATTGATATGTACCTTTGATTTTTTTATTGTGATAAAGAATAATCAACTGCCTCTTTAATATTGGATATCTCTTTGATATTTATTAAATTTTGAAAATTATTATTCAGTTCCTCCTCTAATTTTGGAA
>QCDS01000008.1 GCA_003278685.1 Prochlorococcus sp. AG-355-K03
TTCTAGAAGACTCTTGAGAAGTGGTCATAATATTAGATATTTTATCCCATATTTAATAATTGTTTGAAAATGAGGCAATAACAATCACCATGTAATGAAACAAAACATCGTTTAATGTCAGCAAAATGAAATTTATTTAACTTATTTGAATTCAAAAATACTGGTTTATTTGATAGAACTTATATCTCTGAGAATAATTTTTCATCATTAAATCTACCTTCTTTACTCTTGTCTTGCCCTACAAATAATTTTTGTTTAGTAATAGTTTAGGATTACTAACCTTTACAATTTTGTTATGAATTCAACTGTTTGGTGAAATATAAAGTATTCTCAAAACGTTTAAGCTAATCAATTCCTAAATGCAAACCTATGGAAATCCAGATACTACCTATGGATGGTGGGCTGGTAATTCAGGTGTAGCAAATCGCTCAGGAAAATTCATTGCTGCTCATGTAGCTCATGCAGGATTAATTGTTTTCTGGGCGGGTGCTTTCACCCTTTTTGAACTTTCACGATTTGACCCAAGCGTCCCAATGGGTCATCAACCTCTAATCGTTCTTCCTCACTTAGCAACTCTTGGAATAGGGTTTGATGCTAATGGTGTTGCGATGGGAGATACTAAACCTGTTCTAGCGATAGCTATAGTTCACTTAGTTTCTTCTATGGTTTTAGCCGCCGGAGGACTTTTACACTCTTTACTTCTACCTGGAAATCTAGAAGATTCTGATGTAGCAAGAGCTAGAAAATTCAATATTGAATGGGATAATCCAGACAAATTGACATTTATTCTTGGTCATCATTTAATTATTCTTGGTTTCGCAGTTATCGCTTTTGTTGAATGGGCAAGGGTTCATGGAATTTATGATCCAGCTATTGGTTCTGTAAGACAGGTTGAGTATGAATTAAATTTGGCCAAAATTTGGAATCACCAAACAGACTTTTTGACTATTGATAGCCTTGAAGAGGTAATGGGAGGCCATGCTTTTCTTGCTTTCGTTGAGATCACTGGTGGTGCTTGGCATATTGCTACTAAGCAAGTTGGTGAATATACCAAATTTAAAGGTAAAGGACTTCTCTCAGCAGAAGCTGTTCTCTCATGGTCACTAGCTGGAATAGGCTGGATGGCTATTATTGCAGCCTTCTGGAGTGCAGCTAACACAACAGTTTATCCAACTGAATTCTTTGGTGAACCACTTGAATTGAAGTTTAGTATTTCTCCTTATTGGGTAGATACTGTTGATCTTCCTGATGGTGAGTACACCTCAAGGGCATGGTTAGCTAATGTTCATTACTATTTTGGATTCTTCTTCATTCAAGGTCATCTATGGCACGCTTTAAGAGCACTAGGCTTTGATTTCAAGAGAGTTACAAATGCTATTAGTAATATTGATAGTGCAACAGTTACTCTTAAAGATTAATTTTCAAATTTTTTTACCAATATCAAAAGGCTCCTCTTACCGGAGCCTTTTTTATTTGAAAAATTTGATTTATTAATTTAGATTTATAATTATATGTTTTTGAAATCATTGGATATTTTTTCTATACAGAATAAAGATATTTTTTCAAATTCTCTATTGATAAGTTTTTTTGGATTGTTAATTATATTTTTTTTGTTGATTTTTGGAAGAAAATTTAAACTAGCTGTTCAACTCGAGAGATTTGGATTGCCGATAGCAGTCATATCAGGAATTTTAGGTATATCTATAGGCCCATTTGGTGCGATACACTTTTTACCAAAAGAAACAATAAATGTTTGGAGTAATTTTCCTACTCCTCTTTTATCATTAGTCTTCGCAACTTTAATGATGGGGAGACCTATACCGAATATAAATGGTTTAGTTAAACCGATTTTTAATCAATTTCTATTAGCTCTTTCACTAGGTTTCGGACAATTTTTTGTCGGTGGCCTTGTTGTTAAATATCTTCTGCCTCCATCTATGGACGCAAATCCTCTAATGGGTTGTTTAATAGAGGTAGGTTTTGAGGGCGGTCATGGAGCTGCATCAATAATCGGTGAAAGTTTTAATAAACTAGGTTTCCAAAATGGTTTAGATCTTGGTTTGGCTATGGCAACAATGGGTCTTTTATCATCTTCAATATTGGGTAGCATTTTCATCTTCCTTGGTAGAACTTTAGGTCTTTCAGATACTGAGGAAATTCTTGAACAAACAGATACTCTAAAGGTAAAAAATAAGATAGGAATTTTTGCAGATTTAAGAATTTTTATAATAAATCTTGGATTCTCTGGTTTGGCAATTTCTTTTGGTGTTTTGCTACTTAAATTTTTAAGGTATATTTCAAGTTCTTTTGGAGATTTTTCGAAGGAAATTATTTTTTCACTACCAGTATTCCCTTTTATCCTTATAGGTTCGCTCCTTATAAGATATATTTTAGAGAAAACCAAAAATACAGAATTTATTTCAAATATTCTGCAAAGAGAGATTGGTATTTTATCCACAGATTTGTTGATTTTTACAGCTATGGCTAGTTTAGATATCGCAGTTGTTTTTGATAATTGGATACTTATTTTAGTGTTTACTATTTTCGGTTTATTTTGGAATTTAATCTGCATTGCTTATTTCGCATACTTTATTTTTGATGATTATTGGTTTGAAAAAAGCTTGATAGAGTTTGGGAATTCTACAGGTGTAGTAGCTTCTGGGTTACTTCTTTTAAGGCTTGCAGATCCTAAAAATATTTCTAAGACTTTACCAATTTTTACGTCAAAACAGCTTTTCGCTCAGTTAATTCTTTCTGGGGGACTATTCACAGTTCTTGCACCATTAATGATTTCTAAAATTGGGTTAGATTATTGGACAGAAATTTGTGCTCTAATTACATTCGCAATTCTTTTTATTGCATTGATTTTTAATAAAGTAGAGATGAAAAAGTTTCAATAAGAACCTTAGAATAGTAATAACCTAAATTTTATTTTGATGTCATTTACTCCCTACGATATTCCACCTCAAGAAAATAAAGGGAAGTGGTTTAGGAGTCATTTACTCGGAAGGGAAATCGAACTTGGAGAATTGTATAGTCTTGGATCAAATGATTTAGATTTGCTAATGGCGGAGACCGCAGAAATTAGAAGCGATCTTGATTTTAAGGAAAAAAATATTGGAAAATTTAGGACTGCAGGATATTTTTTGGAGTTAGCAAGAATAATTGAAAAAAGGAAGCTGTTAGAAAGTTAATTAAAAGGAAAATAATTCTTTCTAGAATATGGTTTCCATAATTCGTATTTGTACATTAAGGATTTAAATTCTTTATTTTTCTCAAATGAATCTAACCAGTTTTTTATAGAGGGTTCAAAATAATTTATCCTTTTTTGACTTTCACAAGCGATTCTAAATTGTCTTACAAAAGGCCAAACAGACCAATCAGCGATTGTGGGGATATCTCCAAAAAAATATTTGTTTTCTGCCAGTAGTTCGTTCCATCTCTTTATAAACTTAATAGCATTTGTGAAATGAAATTCTTCATCACTATCTTTATATCTTGTGGCATATTTAAATCGATCCAAATGATATTTGAATTCGTTATCGTTTTCATTAATTATTTTAAAAATATCTTCCTTTTTGTTCTCAGGAAAATAAATTAATTTGATGTTTTCCTTTTTCGACTCTGAGAGAGCCCATAGGATGATTTCAAGACTTTCTTCAATAACTTCACTATTTTTTCTTATAAGAATTGGAACCGTTTTCGTCTTTGAATTATTTAAAAAATCTAGAGGTTTATTTTTTAAATCAATTTCTCTTATCTCTACTTTTAATTCGCAAATTAACAGGGCCCATCTTGCACGAATTGCATATGGACATCTTCGAAATGAATATAAAATATCGTTTTTCATATTGTAAAAACTTTTAATTTCCCTAATTCTTTTAGTATTATTTAAGTAGGAACAGTATTAATTTTACAACGCAAATGTCGGGATATGTTTATCTTATTAGAGTAGGAGACCTTTATAGGATTGGCAAAACGGATAATCTTGAAAAGAAAATTAAAAAATTAAAGCCAGATGAAGTATTAACATCAATTATGACTAAGGAGCCAGAAACTCTTGAAGCAAGATTACTAAGAAAATATAAGTCGCAAAGAATTCCTGAAACTGGTTATTTAAAGCTTTCTAAAAAACAAATTAGAGAATGTAAAAAGCAATTTGAATTAAAGGGTAGCTTACCTCATACTTTAGATGCTGAAGTTTCTATAACTCTATTTGCATCTTTTTTATTGTTTTCATTAGGTTCTTTTATTTTTAATTATTTAAATTTTGGATTTGTAAGATCTATATCTTATTCTTTCGGAATGGCATCTCTACCAATGGTTATATTATTTATTACAGGTAGTTTTGGCGGATATTTCTCTGAAGATTTATCTCTTTTTTCATTGTTAACTAATCGAATCAAAGGTTTATTTATTGCAATTGCAATGCTTTCAATGGCTTACTTAATTTTTAATTTAGTTTAAATTTCATAGTTACAATTTAAGGCGATTTCAAATGGAACTGATTGGGTAGGTAACTTAAGAATAGTTGAGCATATTTCAGCAATATCTTCAGGTTGTGTCATGCTTGATTTGTCTAAAGAAGAGATATTTTGGGCCATATCTGTATTAACCCAACTTGGGCAAATTGCTGAAATCCTTATATTATTATCCCAACCTTTATTTTTCATTGTTTGGCATAATCCCATCAAAGCAAACTTTGATGAAGAATAAGCGGCTAAATCTCCTTTTGATCTTTTCCCACTCATTGAGACTAAAACAATAATTCTTCCATTGCCTGACGCACATAAATGATCCCAAGAAAGTCTACATAAATTCCAAATTGCCATAAAATTGATATTTAGTGTATTTAAAATGTCTTCTTCATCACCATCTTTGAATAAGAAAGGAACTTTAGATAATACTCCAGAACAATTTATTACTGAATCAAATCCTCCAAATTCATCTACGGTATTCTTTATCCAATTTTCAGCTGTAATTTTTTTTAAAGCATCATAGTGGTTGATTATAATTTTGCCTTCTGGCCATTTTTTTGGATCAATAGCGCTTCCTTTTAATGACCCTAAATCTCTTATGCCAACGCTAATTCTATTGCCTTCTTTTAATTCTTTATGTGCAATATTTAGTCCAATACCTCTACTGGCTCCACTTATTAATATGGTTCTCATTTTTTAACTATATGTTTGGAAATATTATCCTAAGTAACATTTTAAATTCTCTTCCATGCATAATCATAAGACCTTTCTTTACACTCCATGGAGCCTTTATAAACATTACGCACATAGCATATACAATCTCTTTTAAAGAAAGAGTATCAGTTAGAAACCCATACCATTGATTTTTAGGTAGTTCGAAAAAACTGCCAAAAAATTCTCTCAATAGTTTCTCATCAAACCTCATGAGTTTTTCTAATCCAAATTGGTAAAGTGATTTCTTTCTAATTAATTCTTTTGACCATAAAGTTTCCCAGCCTTTTCTAGCAATATGATAGGTACTTAGATTTTTGTTTTTAATTGCTTCTGAGACTGCCTTGGCGACAAGTGGAGCTCTTCTTAAAACATTCCCAATTAAATATCCAGATGCTGGATGTACCATTGAAGCAGCACCACCATACCCAAGTATTTGTTGTTTGAAATCTGGGATTGGCATATTCATAGGAAGAAATAAGCCAAGCTCTTCGTGCTGCATGCTTGTGATTGATATATTTCGATAAGAAAGCCTTTTCTCTAATCTCTCTTTTAAATTTTCCATTGTTAGAGGATTTACTAAACCAAGAGATGTCTCTTCAAGAAAATATTTCCCATCTCCCATATCCATGGCATAAAGAAAAGTTGGCGGTTCTTTTTTTTGCTCATCGTTAAGATGGTCATTTCTGTAGTCCATTAATACAAATTGACCTTTCTTAAGTGGAGGTTTACTAAAATTACCTACTATCCCATAACAAGTTTGGACTGCTAAGGGACCACAGGATTTTAATTTAAGAAAAACAGGATCATACCCTGTTGCATCTACCACTAATCTTGCAGAGTGAGTTTTGCCATCTTTTGTAGTTACTGTACTTTTGTATTTTTCAAAATGTATTTTGTTTGCAAAGCCTTGATGCCATTTAATAAAAGACTTATTGCATTCATTAAACCAATAATTGTGGAGTTTTTTCTTGTCAAATAGTCCATAATCTAGTGAATGTTCCGTGGCTTTATTCTCGTCGTCCTGCTCTTCTAAAGCTCCATGCCCAAAAAAACTTACAGTATTCTTCCATCTATATTCAAGTAAATCCTGAAGCCCGAGTTGATCAACTTCTTTCCCCCAAATGCCATATGTATTTGGCCAAGGTTCATCTGGTCCATTTGGAGAAAGTACTTCAACATCTAATTTTTCCTTCCCTAAAGCTGATGCAATAGCCATACCTGCAGGCCCTGCACCCAAAACAAGAACATCTGGCATATTTTCTTTTGACATTAAATATAAAACTTATGATTAAAGAAATTTATGGAACATATTATTACTTCTGAGCCTAGAATTATATTTTTCATCCAACTTATAATGAGAGTAGATTAATAATAATCAAATTACTCAAATACTAGTGACTAAGTTTTCAGTGTTTTAACAATAATTTATAAGATTACAAAATTAAAAAAACTTTATTTATTTTTTTATCATAAAAAAAATATAGGAATTTTAATGATTAAAAATAAAAATATTTTAATTACTGGAGGTAATTCAGGAATAGGGTTTTTTGCAATCATGAATTTACTGAAGACGAAAAATAATTTATATGTTGTAATAAAAAACGAATTTAGAAAGAATGAGTTTCTCAAAAAAATCGAGAAACATTTTGATAAAAATTACCTTATTAAATTTTTAAATATTATTGAAAATTGTGATCTTTCAGATCTAGAGAATATTAAAAAAATTAAAGATTACTTTATTAGTAAAAAGATTTTTTTAGATATTCTTGTTTTAAATGCAGGATTGCAATATACAGGCTCTTTTTACCCTAAAGTATCAAAACAAGGCATAGAACTAACTTTTGCCGTAAATCATCTTGCACATTTTTACTTGGTAAATGTCCTAAAAGATTTTATTAGAGATAAAGAAGAATCTAGAATCATTATTACATCATCAGATGTACACGACCCCAAAAGTTCAGGTGGCAATATAGGTATGAAAGCGGGACTTAATAACCTAGTTAATTTAAGAAAAAAAGTAACTGGGCAATTTTTAAATTTTAATGCTGATGAAGCTTACAAAAATAGTAAGTTATGTAATATTTTATTTGCTAAAGAACTTGAAAAAAAATTAAAAATTTCCTCTAGTAAAATTTCTGTAATTACTTGGGCGCCTGGTCTAGTAATACCAAATGATGATCTCGGTTTTTTTAGATACAGTAAGCGTTTTAATCTCTTTGGATATTTAATTTTTTCTAAAGCTGCAAAAAATATTTTAGGAATTTCTGAAAGTACAGAAAATGCTGGTAAAAAACTTTCTGAAATTGTTTTTGATTCAAATTTAAATAATATTGGTTACGTTCATTTAAGTAATAAACTTATATCTTTTAAAAAACATAAATTAGTTGAAAGTAAGGTTAGTGATGAGGCAAATAATTCTGAGTTGGCTTCAAAACTCTGGATTTTAAGTAAAGAGATTTGTAGATCATTTGGCTTTGTTACTTTCAATATTTAAGGTTTGTGTTGGGAATGCAAACTCTATATTATTAACGGCAAATTCCTCAATAATTCTTAAATTTATAGATTGTTGAGCTTCCATTGCGGCGAGATAATTATTTGTTGGGATGTAATAAACAAGTTCGAAATTAAGACTGAAGTCGCCGAAATCTGTGAAATGACATCTATCAAAAGAGGCATCTTTTGTCTCCTCAACTATTTTTTTAATTATTATTGGAATCAATTTCATAAGTTTTGGAGAGGTTTCATAAACAACTCCCAATTTATGCACTAACCTTCTTTTTTCCATTTGTGCGTAATTTGAAATTATTCCATTTGTTAGGGCGCTATTGCTCATTACTATTATTTCTCCATTGATACTTCTTATCCTTGATGATCGTACTCCCACTCTCTCAACCATTCCGAGGACTCCATCTGATTTTATAAACTCACCTTTTTGAAAAGGTTTATCAAGCAAAATTGTTATGTATTCAAAGAACTCCTGAACTGGATCTTTCAAAGCTAATCCTGCTCCGATACCTCCTGCACTTAGTAAAGCCCAAATAGCAGTCATTTGAACACCTATATTTTGCAAGAAAAAAATTGAGCCAATAGTCCATGTTAATGCTTTTATCAATGGAGTTAGTGAAGATACCATTGAACTAATTGAGGAATCATTAATTTTCGAGGTCGATTCTGTTAAAGATCTTATTAAAACTTTGTTGAGAGCTTTTATGATGATTATTAATATAAATAATTTCAAAATATTTAATAATACAGAGATGAAAGTTATTTCATCAGCAAAAAAATAGTCAATTGAAAAATAAAATGAGAGGAGGAAACCTATAGGTTTTATAATTCCAGAGATCACCTCAAAAATAAAATCATCGAAATTTGTTTTTGTTCTTTTGGAAATCTTTTTAAAAAATATTTTTGAAACTTTTGAAATTATTATCGATAATAAAGTTCCAATAAAAAAAATAGATATTGCCAGAAGTAAGTTTTCAGTAACTAATTTCATATTCAAATAAACCCTTAAAATTTATCTCTAATAAAATTTTAAATTATCTCTAAACAACAAACCAGTATTTTTTTTCTTTAACTTATTATTATATTTCTAATTTCTGTAAATTCTTTTCTATCCGCAGTTTTGCATAATTCAAAAATTATTGATTCAGTTGTTGTTAAGATCGCCCCACTCTGAGTCATTCTTTGTAATGCTATTTCATGATCTGCCCTATTTCGACTTCCCATGGAATCTGATATAAGAATAACTTCAAATCCTTTTTGTAAACAATCTAAGACTGTTTGTTGTATACAAATATGAGTTTCGATCCCACAAACTATCAAATTATTAATTTTCTTATATTTAAGTTCTTTTAAAAAATCTTCTAATTTAGCTAGGCTAAATTCCATTTTTTCAAATTTTCTAAATTTTGCTCTGGGTAATATTTCAGGTATCGTTACTCCCAATTTGAGAGGGTTCTGTTCAGATACAAATATGTTTTCTTCTAAAATTTGGTAAGCATTTATTAGCTTTTTAATGTTTTTGATTATTGAATCTTTATTAAAAATTGGTCTTATTATTTTTTCCTGAATATCAATAATTATCAAGGCGTTTACTTTCGATGATAATTTATCAGAAGAGATTTCTTGATCATTCATCATTTACATATAAAGATACATTTAACATAATGTTTTGAAGAACTTTAGTAAACATTTTAAGTAAATAAGTTGTTTTACTCTCATCTAGAGTTATTATTGAGAATAGCCAAGGGTTAATTTTGTCATTATCCTCTCAATACAAAGTCATCACATCTCCTCTAGGTGATGGATTACATAAAGATGGGAAGAGATTAACTCCTCAGAGGTTAAAGGTTCTTAATTTATTTGAAAATATTGGCTCTGGGAAGCATCTTAGTGCTGAAGAAGTTCATGAAAAGTTAGTTAAAACAAGCTCCAAAGTTTCACTAGCAACAATTTATAGAACTTTAAGACTTTTAGTACAAATGGGTTTGCTTCATGAATTAGAACTCAGTGAGGGTGGACATAGATATGAATTGCTTAGTAACGACACACCGGATCATCATCATTTGATTTGCATTAGGTGTGGAAGAACAGAAGAATTCGAAAATGATGAGGTTTTAGAAGCAGGCAAAGTTGCTGCAAAAGTTAATGGTTTTAAACTAATTGAATCCTCTTTAAATGTCAGAGCAATTTGTCCTAATTGCATTTAGCAAGTTTTAACTTAGAGTCCCTCCACAACTTGATCCTGCACCTGCAGTGCAAGCAAAACAATGTTCTTTTACAGCTACCCCGTAGTCAAAAGTAAATGATTCATCCAACAGATCAAAAAGTGTCTTGGGTCCTTTAGTCTCTCTGAAATTTATCTGTTGGTTAAAGTCACAATCATAAATTTCTCCTAGCCAATTTACGCTAATTGTCTTTTTACACATTAGATTTTCTAAATTTTTTTCATTAAAATTTTCTTTTAGTAATTTGTAATAAGTATTTAGTTTCCCTTCTCTTCTAAGAGATTCTTCATATCTATTTATTGGCATATTAGTTATTGTGTATAAATTATTAAAAACGATATTGTATTTTTCGAATAAAATTTTTTTATAATCCTTCTCCAATATTTCCTGAGAAGGAGGAAGAATTGGGCTTACAGGATTGTAAACAAGGTTTAACTGTAATCCATTTTCTTTCTTTCCATAGCCTAAATCATTAAGAATTTTTATGGCATTAATACTTTTTTCAAAAACGCCAAAACCCCTTTGAAAATCAACATTATTTTTTTCATAACACGGTAGCGAAGCAGTAACTATCACTTTATTTTTTGCAAGAAATTGAGGTAGATCTTCATGACCTTCTTCAAAAAATATTGTCAAATTGCACCTATCAATAATATCAACTTTTTTTGTGTTCAAGCTGGTTATTAGGTTTTTAAATTTTGGGTGAAGTTCTGGCGCACCACCTGTAATATCTAAAGTCTTGATTTTGTATTTTTCAATTATCTTTGGAATAAGAGATATCATTTCATTGGACATCTTTTCAGTCCTTAGTGGACTCGAATTGACATGACAATGCTTACAAGCCTGATTGCATTTATAACCTATGTTAATTTGCAATGTTTCTATAGGTTCTTTATATATTGAGGGGAATTTTTCTTTCATGAATCTATTAATTATAAATTGTCATTCGAAAATAAAAAAGTCAACTATTTTTTTTAAAGTTTGATCTCTCATTAGCAAGTTCAATAAACCAACTTATGTATTCTTTGGGACCATTTTTAAAAACTAAGTCAAATTTTAAATTGTCATGAACATCACTGATCCCTAATAAACCAGTTTTTTTTGTAGAGGGTCTTTCAACTTCACCAGAGCTACTATCTACAAAAATTATTTTATTCTTAATCCCAAATTCATTACCTAACATTTGTATTAATTCTAGAAAAGACCTGTCACTTCCTCCTCTTGAATAACTTTTTTCATCTTTATTTTTTTTTGATGTGACTGTGTCACCAACTCCTACAATCAAAGGCATATCTTCTTTTTGAATAGTTCTTTTGCATAAATCAATTTTTCCCGTAAAAGAATTTGGAGAGTTTCTAAAATTAAAATTTCTTCCAAAAGGAGCTTTACCAGTTTTATCCGCAATAAATTTATTTAAAAGAAATAAAACTCCAGAATCTTTAACTGCTCCTTTAATAAGTAATTGTATGTCTGTTGATCCGATATCATCTTGAGAAGAAAGTTTAATTGTTTCTCTACCATTTTTATTACCTAAATTTGGTGAAATATGAAGGAAAAATGAGTTTTTGAGGCCTTCGGATTCAGCTTTTAAAATGATTTCATTCATCATTTTTTCAAAACTAATTTGAATAAGCTTTCTTTTATCAGAATCTTCATGAACTAAATCAAATAGACTATTGAAATTAATCGTTGGCGAGAAGCGTGTTTCACATATTGATTTTACTGAGTGAAAATTGATATCCTCTTGGCTGAGTTCAGGAAAAATATTCTTAACTATATAATTAAATTTTGGTCTTATTAAACTAGGTACTTTAGATAAAAAACTTAGTTCTTTTTCTAAGACTCCTTCAAAACTTATTTCACCATTACTGTCTTGATACTCTACTCCACAGGCAGCTAAACCTCTTAAATATAGTTTTTTGTTTTTAGGCTCAGTAGTGCTCCTTAAACTCCTCTCTATTATTCTGTTAACTCCTCTTGGACCTTCATGTTCCCCGCAAGTTAATACAAAGAATTCCTCGGCAAATTCTTTTACTGCATAGATATATTTTGATTCTAATTCTCTAGTCATTGGATCTTTAACTAAAGGGATACAAACTCCGTCAATGTCTTGAATAAATAATATATTTTTAGAAGAAATTAATTGTTTTTTTTCATTTAAATTACTTGCCATATATTCCATATTTATAATTATTTTTTTTAATTTAGTTTACAATTTCTCAGAAATTATAAATTAAAAAACTCAATATTTTCAATAAATAATTTGCTATGGTCAAAAATTGCTTTAATGTAGAAAAATGTTGGTATGGGTAAGAAATTAAAAAAATTATCAAGAGTTTCCAAAAATGAAGAATAATTTCTTAGAAAACATCAAAGATGAAAAATATTTTTATTCATTGATTGAAGATATAGAGAATGGCAAAGTTGGATTTTACAGTGTTGGTTTATATCCTGCATCACTAGCATACAACTGTGCTATGCATGGAAAATCAAATAATATTCTCTTGGCTCCTAGAAAGGATAGGGATTTGTTAGGTGCTTTCTCAAATGATGTTATTTCTGATATGGATAATGAGATTATTGAAAAGATTAAGAGAATGGGAAATTATTCTTCAGAGGGAAAAATAAAGTCTTTTGACCTAAAAGATCTTCTCTTGAAATGTGAGATAGTTATTCTTGCTTCAAATAGTAATCATATACAAGATGATGTTAAAAATGCTTTAGAACTCAGAAAAAATTTAAAAAGAGAAAATGTGGTTCTTGGCTGTTTAGTCGGTTCTTTTTGTATTGATAATAAAAATAAAAATCCTTTTATTCTTTGTAATAAATATCCAAATTTAGCTTTTTTTACAGGATTTCATCGTCACGGAGCTTTACGAAATCCTAATGATAGTTTTACTGCAAATTTCTGCCATCCTGATGCGCTAACAGCATTAATAGGAGCACGCATTTTGAATCAATTATCACCGAAAATTCAAGTTTCTCCTGGGGTTCATAATATTGAATGTCAATATATAAAATCAATGAAAAATATCTCATCAATATTTGCAGGTTTTGTAAATAACTTTCATTCCGATAAGCCAGGAATGCTGCCTTCCATTAATACGATTTTGTTAACTCAATGTTTAGATCAGGCCGCATCAGTATCAATAAACGTTAGAAAAGAAAATAAATTAGAGAATAAATATCTTTCATTAAAAGAACTTGGTTATGGTGAAGAAATAATTAGTGCAAGAGAAATAATTAATGATAAATTTTCTGAAAAAGGAGATTATACTTTTTCTCAATTAAATGCTGTTAAGGCTGATATCTTAGGGAGTATGACTCTACCAACTGAAGGAAAACCAACACGGAATTTTCAAGCAGGACAAGTTTTATCTGATTTGCTTTCGCAACTCAACAGATGTCCAAAAGATGTCTCAGAATTTGTAAATTGGTGTAATAAATACTCTCTCAGTCAAGGAGGTTTAGAAGGTCTAAAATCTTTAAAATTTTGGCCAGACATTTATAAAGAATTCAAAATCAAAAATAACAATTGTTCAATGATTAATCTGATTTATTTATGCTTTAATGCTAATTCAGAAGAAAAAAAAGAAATTTATAAGGTTTTAATTAGTTCAGAAGAAATCACTAATTTTTGCCAAGAATCTGTGAAATCTGAATTATCTTTCGAACTGAATGAAAAATTAAAAGGAGATTATCTTTTTGATGATATTGAAAACTTTTATAAGAAATTATTTATTGACAAAGGGCAAAATGCCCTTAAAAGAAATAAATATAGTAATCAAATTTCTAAAAAAAATCCTAGTTATATCAATGTATTGAAAATAATTAATAAATATTTTAATAATTGATTATTTTTCTAATTTGCTAAAAAGTAAAGTTCTTAATTTATTTACTAATCTTGATTGCAGGGTTAGAATTATTATGGTTTAAAAGGTTTTTTTTGAAAAAGGAATTAACTCATCGTTCTCATGAACTTAAAGCTCTTGGTTGGAATCAAGAAGATTTAACAAGATACGAAGATTTATGGGACTACAGTCAAAGATGGGGATTAATAAATTTAGAAAGAGAAGATAGACAGTTTTTAAAGAAGGCAGAAAAGTTACTCCCAAAGATCCAAAATAAAAAGATATCCGTTAAAAAAAATATTGAAGAAAAATCTTATTATCTATGGTTAAATTTTTACCTTGATGAAATTACTATTTTTAGTAATTCTAATCTTCCAAAAAATAATTATGGTGTTTGGACACTCTTAATTGAAGAGGAAATAAAACTTCTTAAGGAATTACAACCAGTTATGGGTCTTCCAGATACTTTAAAAGCTAAGAATCTATTCGAAAATAGAAAAGAGCTTATAAATAAAGCTTTTAGCGAATTTGATGCTAAAAGTAATGATAAGATTTTCAACTTTGATGAAGTTTTAAACAACTCTGAAAAAGATGTTGGTAAGAATTGGAAATCAATTACTGAAAAAGATCCTGAGGCTAATAAAACTTTTCCAATAATTGAATCTGAAAATATTGAGAAACTCAGATCTGCGATAAAAGAGGATTTGAGTACATATATGAAAGAAAATTACCCCTCATTAAAAAAGGATTTATAAATATTTATCTTTTTTTTGTTTTTTTTTTGGACTTTTCTAAGTTAAATAGATAATAGGATTATTTAAAAAATTTTGAGCAACCAAAAGTTCGAGACACTTCAGTTACATGCAGGCCAAATTCCTGATCCAACTACAAATTCTAGAGCAGTACCCATCTATCAAACTAGTTCCTATGTCTTTGATAATGCAGAGCATGGAGCGAATCTTTTTGGATTAAAAGAATTTGGAAATATTTATACTCGACTTATGAATCCCACCACAGATGTCTTCGAAAAAAGAATGGCAGCTTTGGAGGGAGGTATGGCAGCACTTGCAACATCCTCAGGTCAAGCTGCTCAATTCTTGGCAATAGTGAACTGTATGACTGCAGGGGATAATTTTGTCTCTACTTCTTTTCTATATGGTGGGACCTACAATCAATTTAAAGTACAATTTCCAAGATTAGGAATAGAAGTTAAATTTGCAGATGGCGATAGCATCGATAGTTTTAGAAATAAAATTGATGATAAAACAAAAGCAATATATGTCGAATCAATGGGAAATCCTCGATTCAACATCCCAGATTTTGAGGGACTCTCTGCTTTAGCGAGGGAAAATGGAATTCCCTTAATAGTGGATAATACCCTTGGTGCTGGTGGTGCTTTAATAAGACCTATTGATTTTGGAGCCGATGTTGTTGTTGAAAGTGCAACAAAATGGATTGGTGGACATGGAACAAGTATAGGAGGGGTTATTGTTGATGCAGGAACCTTTGATTGGGGAAATGGTAAATTTCCACTAATGAGTGAGCCAAGCGCTGCTTATCATGGACTCGTTCATTGGGATGCTTTTGGTTTCGGTAGTGATATCTGCAAATCTTTGGGAGTACCTGATAATAGAAATATAGCTTTTGCGTTAAGAGCAAGACTTGAATGCCTCAGAGACTGGGGATCAGCTCAAAGTCCTTTTAATTCTTTCTTGCTATTGCAGGGTTTGGAAACTCTCAGTTTAAGAATAGAAAGACAAACTTCTAATGCTCTTGAATTAGCAAAATGGCTAGATTCTAATTCTAATGTAAGTAGTGTTAATTATCCTGGCTTAGAATCTGATCCATATTACTCTAGTGCCAAAAAATATACTACTGGAAGGGGAATGGGTTGCATGCTTATGTTCTCTCTCAATGGGGGTTATGAAAATGCAGTAAAGTTTATTGATTCCTTAAAATTAGCGAGCCACCTTGCTAACGTAGGGGATTCAAAAACATTAGTAATTCATCCTGCTTCAACAACTCATCAGCAATTATCTGAAGAAGAACAACTATCTGCAGGTGTTACTCCCACTATGGTAAGAGTTTCTGTAGGAATTGAGCATATTGATGATATAAAAGCAGATTTCGAACAAGCACTTTCACAAATCAAATAGGATAGGAGATTTATTGGCTTTAATAATTCCTAGTAACTATCACAAGATTAGTGATGTTGAGAAAAATCATATATCTTGGATCGAACCAGAATTGGCAAAAAGACAGGATATACGTCCTCTTAGGATTGGTATTTTAAATATCATGCCTCTAGGCAAGCAATATGAATTTAACTTGCTACATCCACTTGGTTTATCTCCCCTTCAAATTGAGCCAGTTTGGATAAAGCTTAAAACTCACTCTTATAAAACATGGGATCTTAATCATCTGAATAATCTATACATTACTTGGGAAGAAGCAAATAATCCAGAACCGTTAGATGGAATCATTATTACTGGAGCACCTATTGAACACCTAGCCTTTGAGGAGGTTAAGTATTGGGATGAATTTGTAAAAATTGTAAATGAAGCCAGAAATTTTTGTGCGAGTACTCTTGGATTATGTTGGGCTGGGTTTGCGCTGGCTTATTTGGCAGGAGTCGATAAAAAAGTTTTTGATAGGAAATTATTTGGGGTATTCCCTCTAAAAAGTCTTGTTCCTGGACACCCTTTGATGGGTACACAAGATGATGAATTTATTTGTCCTCAAAGTAGATTTGCTGGATTACCAGATTTGGAAATGGAGAAAGCCCAAAAAGAAGGGAAATTGAATTTGTTGGCTTATGGAGAAAACGTTGGATATACAATATTTGAATCGAATGATCAAAAACAACTTATGCATTTAGGTCATCCTGAATATACAGTGCATAGAATTATTAGTGAAATTGAAAGAGATAAAGAAAAGGGAGATGTTCCTCCTCCTAAAAATTTTGATCCAAATAGTTCAAAAACCGCTTGGAGGTCTCATAGGAATTTGCTTTTTCAACAATGGCTTTGGTTCTGTTATCAACAAGTTAGCCTTAATTAACCTTTTAATGAGCGTTTTCCATACCACCTAGTCTTTCAAATAAGTTAAGACTTTCTTTATTTAATCCTACAATTTCAACTTTAGAACCACCATTCTGGAACTTTCTAATAATTTGCTCAAGAGCTACAACGCCACTTTGATCCCAAATATGAGCTAAAGACATATCAATTACAATATTTTCTGGATGTTCATGAATATCAAATCCTTGTAAGAAATAAATTTTACTTACAAAAAATAATTGTCCTTTTACTTTGTAGGTAGTTAAATTATTTTCTTTAGCTCTTGAGACAGTTATAACTTTTGCGACTTTTCTGCTGAAAAGGATTGCAGCTAATGCAACTCCAGCAATAACTCCAAGTGCAAGATTATGAGGTTTTGTCAGCATTGTAACCGCAAAAGTCATAAGCATTACTGCAGTATCACTTTTAGGTATCTTTCTAATATTTTTTAATCCATTTATATCTGCTGTACTTATCGCAATCGTTATCATGATTGCTACTAAAGCAGCCATTGGTATTGCTCCAATCCAAGACTTCAAGAGGATAATCATAATTAGTAGAGATATACCTGAGGAGAGAGTTGATAATCTAGATTTACCACCATTTTCAGTATTCATAACAGATTGCCCAACTAAGGCACATCCTGCCATTCCACCAAATAAGGATGCCACAATATTTGCGATTCCCTGTCCTCTTGCTTCTTTATTTTTATTAGAACTTGTATCAGTTACATCGTCTAAAATGTCTTGAGTTAAAAAGGTTTCCATTAAACCCACGAGAGATATTGCAAGTGAAGTAGGTAAAATAATTCCTAATGTTTCAAGATTAAAAGGTACTTTCCCATTTGCTATTGATCCAAAAGGAAGAGAAATACTAGGTAATCCATCAGGTAATTTACCCAAATCGCTAACTGTTGGGACATCAAGATTCAAGAATATGCTTATGAGAGTAATTACTACTATCGCGATAAGTTGAGATGGGACTACTTTTGTGATTTTTGGAAGCCCATAGATAATTATTAATCCTAGGATTACAAGAATCCAAACTACTGGGATCTGAGAGTTAACTGGATACTGAATCAAAGTTTGTTCAATTAATCCTTTTGATTCTTTAATACCTATTCCTAACTGAGGTAGCTGCGCCTGAAATATTAAAAGCGCCAGTGCATTTACAAATCCACTTAATACTCCTGTTGGCACGAATCGCATTTGGTAGGCAAGTCTTAAATATCCCCAAATAATTTGGAAAATTCCAGTTAATATTCCAGCTGCGATTAGATATGGGACTCCTAATCCAGGAGCTTGTGATTCTCCATAAGCAACAAGTCCAGTCATCAAAAGAGCTGTTGAACCTGTAGCTGAAGTGATCATCCCTCTTCTTCCTCCAACAATCGCAATTGTTATAGATAAGCAAAATGCACCAAAAAGGCCAACTTTAGGATCTACACCAGCTATACCTGAAAAAGCAATTGCTTCTGGGATCATTGCAAAAGCAACAACTAAGCCTGAGAGAATATTCGACTTTGGATCATCTAGCCAATTTTTAGATAAATATCTTGAGAAATTTGACATTTTAAGTTTATTTATAATTAAGAAGTTACCTCATAAAGGAGGCAAAATACCTTGTGGGTCAAAAATATTCTTTAAAGTTTTTAATTCATTCATTCTATCTCCAAAGGCTAATGAAATTTCTTCATCATGAGAATTCAAATGATTATGCAATTGGGCTAAGTGAATATTTGGATAAAACTTTTTTAGCTTGCTCCACGATTTATAAATCCATTCCAAAGCGACTTTTTTTTCTTGAAGATCATTTTTTTTCCATGATGCATATATCCAAGGTTTCCAAGTGCTTTTTCTATGAACAAAAAAGCTTGAGCCATGATTTAAATTTTTAGTTTTGCAACCTAATTGTTGAGAAGCAATGTAACAGGAATTATTAGGTTTATTATTCATCATTTCATCCAAACATTTTATGAAAATTGGGATATCATTTTTTAAATCTTCTCCAAGAAGACTAATTACCTCAGAATGGTTATTTGCATTCAGCTCATATAAATTCAATTCCTTAGGGAAGAAATTTATTTTGTTAAAGTTTTCATAAAATTGTTTCTCTAGAGTAGGGAATTTGTCTAGAAGCATTAGGCATTCTTCAGTTCTTTTATCCTCTAAATTATTTTTGAGTTCAGCAAAAATATATATGTAAATTTTTTGGGCATAAATCCATTGAAGACTAATATTTTCTGGAAATTCCTCTGATAGTTTTATTATTTCTGTAAGTTCATTTAGATTTGCAAATCCTTCAATAACCTTAATTGAATTAGATTGGATAGTCTTAAGTTCTATTTCGGTAATAATTGAAAAGAAGGGTGCTGCGCCTTTAATTCCTTCCCAAATTAATTGTTCTTCCGTATTTATTTGATTTTTTTTTAAAGAAATAAATGTGCCATTACCCAAGAAACCTTTTATTGATTCAATATTATCAATTGCTAATCCGTAGGTTCTACTTAGCGGGCTTACTCCACCAGTAAGTATATAGCCTGCTCCAGGAAGTTTAGAAAGTCCGATTGGAAAACTTCGATTATATTTTTGTAAATGATTTAATAGATCCCCCATTATTACACCACCTCCAATTGTTACTAAATTGGTTTTTCTATCTAGATGAATTTTGCTGTAATTTTTTCTTAGATCAAGAGTTGTAAAACCATTTTTTGCACAGCTAGAAGTTGTACCTCCACTACACACGCAAAGGTGCTCGAATTTTTCGTAAGAATAGTTATCCTCATTAAATAAGGATTCATCTACGTCATATATTAATTTCTTTAATTTTGCATCCTTTGAGTTGATATTTGGAACTTCAAGCAAGTTATTATTATTTTTCACTACATGATATTGTTCTTTACTATTATGGTATAAGTAATAATTTGAATTTGGATAATTTAGATTTGAACTTAAATAATCAAGTCGCGATACTTATCTGTGGACATGGGAGTAGAAATAAACTAGCCATTACTGAATTTCAAGAATTAACTAATTTCATCCAAAAAAGATATCCAAACTTTTTAGTTGAATATGGTTTCTTGGAATTTGCTAAACCTTCGATTGTTGATGCTTTAGACAAGTTAAAGGATCTTTCTATAAAAAAAGTAATTGCAATACCAGCAATGCTTTTCGCTGCTGGCCATGTAAAAAATGATATACCTAGCCTGCTTATGAATTATTCAAGTAAAACAGGAATTGAAATAATTTATGGAAGAGAATTAGGTATTAATAATTTAATGATTAGTGCAGCTTGTGAAAGAGTAAAAGATGTATTTAAACAAAATAATAATCTCAAACCTGAAGAATCACTATTAGTTGTTGTGGGTAGAGGCTCTTCTGACCCAGATGCGAATTCCAATGTTTCAAAAATTACGAGAATGATCGTAGAGGGTATTGGTTTAGGGTGGGGGGAAACAGTTTTTTCTGGAGTAACTTTCCCCCTTGTTGAACCTGGCTTGAAAAATGTTGTGAGACTTGGTTATAAAAATATAATTGTTTTCCCTTATTTCCTTTTCTCAGGTGTTCTTGTTACAAGAATAAAAAGGCAAAGTGATTTAGTTGCGATTAATAATCCAAATATTTCATTTATACATGCAAAATATCTTTCGTCACAGTCTTATGTAGTCGACACTTTTGTAGAAAGGATTGAAGAGATTCTTAATAAAAAAGGTAATAATTTTATGAATTGCTCAACTTGTAAATATAGATCAAATTTATTTGGCTTTGAAAAAGAAGTTGGAATGGTCCAAGAAAGTCATCATGACCATGTAGAGGGCTTGGATATCAGCTGTGATTTATGTGATCGGGAATGTAATGGTGCTTGTGAAATACAAAATCAAATACCAACTCATAATCACGAAAAATCAGACATAGGAGGAGGTGATTACTTAGAACATGAACATCTAGATGCTCATCAACATGAACATAATCACCATCATCATCACCACAGTATTTATCCAAATTCAAAACACCCTTTAGGACCTGTCACGCTTCGCTTGCCTAATAAAGATTAAATCTTAAGAAAATCCGTTGAAATTAATGAATCACCTGTCTCTTTCTCGAGTTAGTCTTAATAGACTCAGTATATATAAGTATTCTTAATATAAAATCGTGGAAGTATTTTGAGCTAGATTTTCCACAATTTGCAGGTTGTTTTCCACGTCCAAATCCACACTGGATTAGGCATGGCAGTATTTTTCAAAAAAAACAGGACTTCAACATTATTGTTGACTTTTTTTTAGGATCTATTCAATTTCCTTATTTGAAAAAGAAGCTTTTTAAAAACCGACTTATAACATGAGTCTTATTTGATAATTTGAAAAGTTTATCAGAAGAATTTTCTTGATATTTTTAGAAAAAAATAACATTATTGTTGAAGTAGAAAAATAAATTAATGGATCAAATCAACCAAACAAATTTAACTGATAAGAAATTCGTAGAGTGCTCTTCAAATAAAGTCTCATTAGAAACAGAGCTTTCAGAAACTCTTTATAACACTATGAAAGATTTCGTATTAAGTAACCCGACTTGGGATCAATATAAGCTTATAAATTCAGCATTAGCTACTTTTCTCATTCAAAACGGTTGTACAGATAATTCTGTCTCAGAAATTTATTTAAATCAATTATTTTCACCCTCTAAGTCTTTTTAATATTTAAACAGGCTCTTCTACTCAAGGCCATCATTGTAAGTGTGGGGCTTTGCCAAGATGATGTGGGCCAGCATGCACCATCAAGTACCATTACATTCTTACATGACCACAATCTGTTAAATTTATCAACTACGCTATTTTCTTCATTTAACCCCATTGGTGCTCCCCCAACCTCATGAATATAATATCCGGGAGGAGGAGGACTATCTGAAAGTGCTATCAAATTTTTTGTAAATAAACTCCCTAATGGAATATTCATTAGTTCATCAATATTTTTTATTTTCCCATTTGCAGCTTTGACTGATTTTTGTATTGTTTTTTCCATATGTTTGGCCATATTTAACTCATTCTCGCTCCATTCGAATTCAATGTAGGGAATAGGTATTTCCCATTCATCTGTTTTTCTTGAGAGAGAAACTGAGTTTTGCTCTCTAGGAAGGACTTCACCATGGGCGATAAGAAAGCCAATGGATTTGTTTGCGTCTTTTTGTAAAAATTTAGGTATCCCTAATCTATCAATTGCCCCCCAGATTCCATAACCTCTATGGAAATTTATTTCGTCAATTTCTGGTAAATTTGAGCCAAAAGGAATAAAGAAGCTGCCTGCTCCAGAAAGATCGGGAGGATTATTTAGTGATTTATCTGAGTTTTTTGCTTTTGGGACTGAAAAAAATCTACAGATAGATATGTGATCCATTAGGTATTTACCTAATTTTCCAGAATTATCTTTAAACCCTGCGGAATTTGATTTGTATTCTGAGTTCAGTAGTATTCTCAGTGTTGAAATTGTTGATGCGCAAAGAAGAATCAAATCACAATCCAATACTTCTTTGTGTCCATTTTCTAGGTTTACAATTGTTATTTTTGAGGCAAGCTCTGTTATCTTGTTAATCTCAAAAGACTCCACTAGGTAATTAGAGATTATTTGTACATTTCCAGTATTTAAAGCTTTTTTTAAAGAGCTTCCTACGCTAGAGGACTTGGGCCAATTTTTTTCTTTTACAGATGAATTTCGGTCAAATCCTCTTGATTGGATAAATGGATAGTTTAATTTTGATTTAATTTTGCTGCCAAAAACATTTTCGTTTTCTGTAAGAGGAATTTCACCAATATATTTACCGTTTGGAACCTCCTTGATATCATCTTTTCGTCCATAAATTCCGCAGAACTTTTCAATAAAATCGTAGTGCGGGGAAATTTCTTCGTATGAAATAGGCCAGTTTGGCCCGAATCCGTCTTTTTTAGCCGGATGAAAGTCTTCTGAGGAAAGTCTTAATGTTATTCCTCCCCAAGTTAATGATCTCCCCCCATATTGTTTGCCCTGTGTCCAAAGAAATGGCTTTTTTTTTGGGAAGTCATAAGGATGCCTCATTTCATTTGAATATAAGTCAGGATTATTTTTCCAATAGCCAGGATGTTGGCACTGATTGGCATGTTTTTTTGTTATGACTCCTGATAATCTTTTTAATGTACTTTTTGGCTCATGATTACTAGCTTCATCCCTTTTAACTTGAGGCCCTGCTTCTATTACTAAAACTTTGATCCCTTGTTCTGCCAATGTAAGTGCTGCTATTCCTCCTGTAGCTCCAGAACCAACAACAATTGCGTCATAAGGACTTATATCCAAAACCTATTTCGTGATTTGCTATTTAAATAAATATAGCATTCAGTAAATAATTAATTTTTAGATTTCAGCTTAAGAAGTTAGAATTTATTGAAATACTACTCAAACAAATGAGATTTATAATTTTAACTTTTTTATTAGTTGTTTTAACCCTCCCTACCAGAAGCTTCGCTGCGTTGGATTATGGTAAACAATCTTTGGTAGGGGCTGATTTTTCTGGATCTGATTTAAAAGGAGCAACTTTCTATTTGACTGATTTACAAGACGCAAATTTGTCAGGTTGTGAGCTCCAAAATGCTACACTTTATGGAGCAAAATTGAAAGATACTAATTTAAGTAACTCCAACTTAAGAGAAGTAACTTTAGACTCGGCTGTTTTAGATGGAACAGATTTATCAAATACTAACTTGGAGGATTCTTTTGCTTATAGTACCCAGTTTGAAAATGTAAAAATACAAGGCGCAGACTTCACAAATGTTTTTTTGCCAAAAGATATTATTAGGGAATTTTGCGAAAGTGCTACTGGAACTAATCCAATTACAAATAGAGAAACCAGAGAAACTTTAGAGTGCGATTACATTTAAATTTATGTAAATACAAGTTCTTTTTTAATCTTTCTTTGTTTATAAAGTGATCTTCCAACAGGCCAACCTAAAGTAGATAAATGTTTCATTAAAGAACCTGAGTATTTGAAATAAAAATTGTATGAATATTTGATGCCAAGTTCATTTAGAGTGGTTATTAATAAACATAGATCTTTCTTTTTGCCTTTTTTCATATCCAATAATATCAATGCTTCACTTGATAATTTTTTTTCTAGTACCTTATCATTTTCAGCAAAACCAACTTTAAGTGAATTAAATGCATCAGAATAAAAAGTATAAATTATTCCATCTTCGAATTTATTTACAGAATTATTTACATTAAATCTTGATGATATTAATGTTTTGTATCCTTTAATGATTTTTCTGTTATTCATAATTATTTGATTTCATCCTGAGCTAATTCGTATTTCTCCAATAGATTGTTTACTTCTGCTAGTGCAATCCTCTTTTGACAGGCCGAGTCATATCTATTTACTGCTATTGAAGGTATTGAACCTTTGCTTTTCATTTCCCTTATACCAGTTTCTAAACATTGAAAAGCAACACTTGATAGATCTCTTCCTTCTGCTGCGGCCCAAACTTTCAAAAGATAAGTAAGATTTGATGGTACTGAGATCTGTACTTTGTTTGAATTTGAAGTATTTAATGCAATATCATCGAGACTAATTTCTTTAGAGGAAATAGTTTCTTTAACCTTTTTCTTCAAAAATTTTACTTGGCTTATAGCGTCCTCTTTATTCTTTATTTTTTGTTCTATTTCAAATAACGCTTCTTCAGAATTAATTAAAGCTTCTAATGCCCATTTAGCATCATCTTTCGCAACCGCAGTTCTATCAAGCCATTCATCTCTTATTTTTGACCAATTACTAGGCATAAGCTTTATAAGATAATTCTATAATATATAAATCTATATAGATTGTCTACACATTCTAAATAGATCTAGTATAGATTGTTTAAAATTTTTATTTTTATTTTTAATAATTCCTCGTCTAAGAAATAATCTTTTACAAAAATTGAAACTGCAGAGTCCATCGAATGTGAACATAGAGGTATGTTTTCGCTAATTGAAAACGATATATTTGATAATTCAATCTTTTTAGATTTTAGATATTTGTTTATTTAAATAAAAACTTCTAAGCTTTTAATCTCTTTCAATAAGTTCAATTTTATAACCATCAGGATCCTCAACAAAAGCCAAGACAGTAGTACTGTTTTTCATTGTTTTAGGTTTAGTTATTATTTTACAACCATTTTTTTCTAATCCTTGGCAAATTAGATGAATATCTTTTACTCCAATAGCTATATGACCATATTTATCTCCAAGCTCATAGTCTTCAGACTTTTTGTCCCAGTTATAAGTTAATTCAATTACTGAGTTTTCTTTTTCTGAGCCATAACCAACAAATGCCAACGTGAATTTTCCATGAGGGTAATCCTTTTTTCGCAATAAATTCATTCCTAATCTATTGACGTAGAAATCAATGGATTTATCTAAATCTCCAACCCTCAACATTGTATGTAGGATACGCATTTTGAATTATGAACCTTAATCAATTATCTAATATTTAATCACCATCTGCCAAAGTTGATTTTTTCGAAAGTAAGTCTTTTTATTAAGTTCAAAAAATTAGGTTAAAATATAAATACGAAATTTCAATAATATATTGAATCAGTTATTCCAAAGACTCTCATCAGTATTTTTGTATACTTTGCCATTAAAGGCATCAATACCTTTTGGATATTATTTCTTCTATAAATATTCATTTTTAAAAATACTATTATTACTAACTTTTCCGATAGCAATAATTGAAAAATCTTTGCCTTTTGGTAGTTTTTTATTATTTATAATTTTGTTTGCTGGATTAGTAAGAAATCCAAATATTCCCTATTTCGTTAGATTTAACGCATTCCAAGCATTACTTATTGATATTGCTTTGATAATAATTTCATATCTCTTGAGAATATTTCCCATAGTTGAATTAGGCTCAATAATTTTTATATTTACACTATGTATTTTTATTTATTCGATTTCTCAATGTATTTATGGAGTCGAACCTGAAATTCCCTTAATTAGTAAATCTGTAAGAATGCAAATTTAAAAAGATTTATAGATTTACTGACTTTCTTCAGCACTCATTCAGAATAGATTCCCATCTTTCTTGACTTGCCTTTATTGCTTGCATTGGTGGATTGGCTCCCTCTATTTCAAAGGCTTTAATTAATGATTTATTAGCTAATAGACCTAATCTTGCTGCCTCTCTTTGCCTAGAGCATACTTTTTTTCTTGATCCCTCTTTTAGGCTATTTTCGATTTCTTTAAGAATCTGGCTAGCTTCATTCGATTTAGAATAAAAATCATTCATGTACACATCAAGTGCCGTATCAGCAAGGATTCTTACTGGAGAGATTATTGTGACTAAGCACACTATAAAACTCACAAATACAAATATTTTCATAAGAATCTTAGGTAAATTTTTTGTCCGATCTCTTTAATACTAAATAAAAGGTTAGAACGCTAATTGTTCCAGATGGGCCTATTAAAACATGCCAAAATTGATCGCCACTAATTGAGAGCCTTGTTCCAAAGAAAGTCGTAAAAAAAATACCAAATATTGGGTAAAGGATAAAAAGCCAATCTTTAAAAACTCTTTGCCAATTAATAATTAGAACGATACTTATTATTACTTGAAAAAGTAGAGCAATAGTTTTATCAAATAAAAAATATGAGATTATTGAACATAAAGAAATGCAAAAATTACTTTTTTGAATAAATTTATTTTTTATAACTGATATTGATAAACATGTTAGACCTAAAGATAGGAAAGAATAAAATAACCAGTTAAAGAAAGAGGAGTGATCTACATAAATCCAAGATGTTTGGGTATGATCAATCATTTCAGAAATCGATGCCAATCCTAAAAAAATAAAACCGAAAGGTATCAATTTGTTCTTGCTTATATGTTGGAATTTATTAATCGATCTAATACCTAATAATATTGGGATGATTGCCGCTTGAAAATGGGCAAATAATAAAATTGAAAAAAACAAAATAAATTATCAAACTTAATTCATCCTAAATTAAATATAAAAACAAGTTTAGGGTTACCTGAGTAGAGAAAGGTACCATTGCCCCAATACTATAATCAAAATTGTAAGAACGAAAGGGAAAGCAGGGTATCGTGTTTGAAAATTAGCAGGTGGCCAAGGAGACCAAGATATTAATCTTCCTTGAGGTTCATTTGGAATAACTTTTTTTTTCGATTTTTTGGATATTGAATTATCTGTTGCAAAACCTTTACTCATAGTCTAAATAAGGCTTATTTTAACAAGAACGTTTCAAAAGAGCGTTTATATTTTTCGGTTCTTTTTATTTGAACGGAGGGGGTGGGATTCGAACCCACGGTGCCCTTGCAGACACGCTAGTTTTCAAGACTAGAGCCTTAAACCACTCGACCACCCCTCCAAGGGTGAGATTAAATTGTCCTCGTAAACTATTATACATCAACCCAGTTCCCCTAGTAGAACTCAGTTATTTCAAGCTTGTCTGGTATTAGTTAAATATTTTCGACATTCTCACTCCTTGTTACCAATTCGTGAATAGTCGTTGACTTTAAACTCAAAAGTGGGGAACATATGGGGAACATCTTCTCCGTTATTACTGAAGACAAAGCCTTCAAATGTCCTCTGAAAACGTTTACCGCTTAAATCAAATATTAGATTCGGCTAATTACAAAGCTAGTATTCGGACAAAACGTGATGCCGTATATATAAGAGGAACTTTTTTAGGAGCTGATGGTAGGAGAGTAAGAAAAGAAATTGCCTTAAATGCAAAAATTTACGACTTCACTACTTGTAGAGACAGAATAAGAGACTTTTATCTTGAGTATGAGAAAAAAGGACATCTGCCTAAAGTATTTAGTTGGAATAAAACTTTAGAAGTTAAGGAAGTTAGAAAAAATACTGTGGAATATGGAATAGAGAAATTTAAAGAAGATTATTGGGAATCAAAAGGTAATCCAAGTGAAGGAGAAAAAACTTCTGAATCTATACGTACTCTAATTAGCTATACTGATCAATTGAGAAAACTAGAAAAATATAATGATTTAGAACTTACTCCAGAACTACTAAGAACAGTTATAGAAGAAAAGAGTAGTCCTAATACCAAGCCCAGGCAAGATATGTGCAAAATCTTTAAAAGATTAGGTAAATTATTTTTTATAGAAAGTGATTTAAAAGATCTAGATAAAATAAGAGGAAAATATATTCCAAAAAAAAGAACAAGACTTGATGATGATGCGATAGTAGAAGAAATAGACAAAATAAGAGAACATCAAAAATATGGTTGGTTAACTGCGGCTGTATTTTTATATGGATGTCGTCCAAATGAGGCATTCACTATAGTTCCTCAAAAAGATGGAATTGCTAAGGCGGTTAATTGCCCTAAAGCAGAAGAAAAAGCGGTTAAATTCCCAATTGCTTTGGGATTAGAAAAGGACGACTACAAACCTGAATTGTTAATTAAAAGATGGGATATTTTTAATAGACCAAAAGATTGTTTTTATTGGGATTTAGATAATGGTTTATATGATTCCAATCAAATGAAAAAGAGAGTTGAGGCTTGGACAAAATGGTTATCCAAAAATAGAACTTTAAAATTTGGTTTAGTCGATATGAGACATTACTGGGGTATAAGGTCTATTCATGCAAATATGGAAATTAGAATTGCTTGTAAATCTTTAGGTCATAGCCAAGCTATACATATGAAAACTTATAACTCTACTTATGAGGAAATAGATGCAATAAAAGGAGCAAAAAAATTATGAGTACTTATTTAGAAGAAAGGCTGCAATGGTATGACGACAATTATCGTAGTGGTAATGCTCTAATATCTGATGCCCAATTCGATCAATTAGAAAATAATTTAAAAAGGGTTAGTCCTAATTGTGATTACTTCATTAACAAAAAATCGCTCCCATTACCTAGTTTGCCGAAAGAGAGAATAGAAGAATTTATTGAAGGATTACTGCCTGATACTCGATTATTAATAGAACCTAAAATTGATGGTTGTGCTATTGCTTTGCAATATAGAAATGGCAATTTAGAAAAGGCAATATCAAGAAAAGGAACAGATGTCACAAGCAAGATTGCAAAGATTGAAGACATACCCAACCAACTTCCTATTCAGGGAATTTTTCAGGTTAGAGGTGAACTATATGCACCCAATAGACCTCCCAACTTTTCCCAAAGAATTGCATCTGGATTCCTCCGAGCTAAAGAAGGGTCTGGAGAAGGTGTCAGCTTTTGCAGTTTCCAAATACTTAATTCAAGACTTAACCAACATGAAGCCAAAAAACATCTTCAAAAACTTGGTTTCTCAACCCCAAAAGATGTTTACTGTAATTTCACAAGCCAAGTCCAAATCTTTAGAAAGCAATGGCTAGAAAAAAAGTTATTTAGTGAATATCCAACAGACGGAATAGTGGTAAAAATAAATTCTAGAAAAATACAATTAATTAGAGAAAAATCTTATGATTGCTATCCTTATTGGCAAATGGCTATTAAGAATTAGTTTTGATTCAATCTTAAATTTATAAATGTACGAAGAAGCTTTTAAAAATATAGATGATGTCTTTTGGAAAGATGCTGGTTGCAGCAGTGAACTTGATTATATAGAGCAAACTAGTTGGATTCTATTTCTCAAATATCTAGATGATTATGAAGAGGAGAGAGAAACAGCAGCAATTTTAAATGGAGAAACCTACGAAAGAATTGTTGATAAAGAATTTAGATGGAAAGAGTGGGCTTATCCCAAAACTAGTGAAGGGAAACTTAATTACGACATTGCATTAACAGGAGATGACTTACTTGAGTTTGTTAATAAGGAACTTTTTCCTCATCTTGCTGGATTTAAACAAAGCGCAGAAAATCCAAGAAGTATTGATTACAAAATTGGCGAAATATTTTCTGAGTTAAGAAATAAATTACAAAGCGGTTATTCACTTAGAGATGTAATCAATAAAGTAAATGATCTTAAATTCCTCAGTAACGAAGAAAAGCTTGAGTTGAGCAGTTTGTATGAAGATAAGATCAAAAATATGGGAAATGCAGGGCGAAATGGAGGTGAGTATTACACTCCTCGACCTCTTATAAAAAGCATTGTAAAAGTTATCGATCCAAAGATAGGTGAGACTGTTTATGACGGTGCTGTTGGAAGTGCAGGATTTTTATGTGAAGCATTTGATTGGATGAGTAAAAGTAAAGAATTAAATGCAGCAGAATTTCAGCAACTACAAAACAGTACTTTCTATGGAAAAGAGAAGAAAAGTCTTGCTTATGTTATTGGAATTATGAATATGATTCTTCATGGAGTAGAAGCACCAAATATTATTCATACAAATACACTTGCTGAAAATCTAGCAGATGTTCAGCAAAAAGATAGGGTTGATGTGATCCTTGCAAATCCTCCATTTGGCGGAAAAGAAAGATCAGAGATACAACAAAACTTCCCAATAAAAACCTCTGAAACTGCTTACTTATTTCTGCAGCATTTTATAAAAATGATGAAGTCAGGAGGAAGATGTGGAGTAGTTATCAAAAACACTTTCCTAAGTAATGTTGATAATGCAAGTATCGCTTTACGTAAACAACTTCTTGAGGAATGTAATCTTTTCGCAGTGTTGGATTTACCTCAAGGATCTTTTATCGGAACAGGAGTAAAGACAGTAGTTCTATTTTTTGAGAAAGGTAAAACAACAGAAAAAATTTGGTACTACCAACTTGATGTTGGAAGAAGTATGGGTAAAACTAATCCATTGAATGAAAATGATTTAAATGATTTTGTAATGAAGGCAAATAATCAAGAGGAGGATATAAATAGTTGGATAGTGGATGTTGGAGTGATCAATAAAGAGACTTGGGATTTAACAGTTAATAATCCAAATATTGTTCAAGAAGTTGATAATCGAACACCTCAAGAAATTATTGCGGAGATAGAGAAACTGGATGAGCAAGCAGCACAAGCATTGCAGGCAATCAAGAAGTTGTTGTGATGGCAACTACGTTGGGTGATATTTGTAAGGTTGATTGGGGTAACACCGCTATTACAAAAAAATCTTATGTTGAAAATGGGAAATTTCTTGCTGTATCAGCTACCGGCGGTGATGGGAAACTTAACCACTTTGAACACGAAGCAGATGTTTGTGTTTTGTCAGCGATAGGTGCTCAGTGCGGAAAAATGTTTTTTCCTCAACAGCGTTTTACCGCTATCAAAAATACAATTACTCTTACTCCTAAAGCAGATAAGGTTTTCAGTAAATTTTTGTATTACCTTTTTACTGCAATTGAGTTACCTAAACGTGGTGCTGCTCAACCATTTATTTCAAAAGGTGATATTCAGAATTTTAATGTTCCTTTCTTACCCCCACTCGCAGAACAAAAACGCATAGTTACTAAACTAGATGCTGCGTTTGCTGAAATTGATTTGGCGGTTGAAGCAACTGAAGAAATAATATCAAAGGGTGAATCGATTATTGGCAAGTATATAAACAAGCTGATGAAATCTGATGGCGAGGAAGTAAAAATTTCTGACCTATCCTTAAGCATAACTGACGGAGATCACCAGCCTCCGCCCAAATGTGAGAGTGGAGTTCCGTTTATAACCATATCCAACGTGAACAAACTGAGCCGTAAGATTGATTTTTCAAATACCTTCTTTGTGCCTCAAACCTATTACGACAATTTAAAAGAAAAAAGAAAACCAAAGCGTGGAGATATTCTTTACACTGTAACTGGCTCGTTTGGTATCCCAGTATTGATTGATGATGATTCAAGATTTTGCTTCCAGAGACATATAGCAATTATTCGTCCAAAAGTAAGTGTTAATAGTGAGTGGCTTTTTTATTTATTGCAATCTCCCCTTGTATATAATCAAGCTTCTAAAGGAGCTAATGGAACCGCACAGAAAACTGTTTCTCTTAAAGTTTTGCGTGAAATAAGAGTTCCTAAATTTGAATTCCAACAACAACTATTATCAGCTGAAAAGATAAGAAAAATTGACTTCCAAATAAGAAGATTTAAAGTTCTTCTAGATAAGAAAAAAAGAAACCTCAACTCTCTTAAATTATCAATTCTTAAAAAGGAACTCAAATCTGATTTTTAATGAACGAAGCAGATACCCGAGCTGAATTAATCGATCCGCAACTATTAGCAGCTGGATGGAAAACTGATATTGCTAAAGGTGTTCGTGTTCGTCGTGAATATCAAATTAATGATGGAGAAATAAGAGCTGGTGGTATTCGTACTGGAGTATTAATTGCTGATTATATTCTTGAATATAAGAATATAAAACTTGCTGTAATAGAAGCTAAGAGTGATGAACTAGAAGTTGGTGAAGCAGTAGCTCAAGCAAAACTTTACGCGCAAAAACTAAGAATTAAAAATAGCTATGCCACCAATGGAAAAGAAATTTATGAAATAAATCATGAGTCAAAAACAGAAGAAATAGTACCTTCCTTTCCCACTCCAGATGAACTTTGGGACAGAACTTTTAAAGAAACTAACGAATGGACTGATCGATTTAATGCAATTCCTTTTGAAGATAATAATGGAACAATGCAAGCTCGCTATTATCAAGAGCTTGCAGTTAATCGTGTCATTCATGCGATTGCAAATAACAAAGATCGCGTTTTACTAACCCTTGCTACTGGAACAGGAAAAACATTCATTGCTTTTCAGATTGCATGGAAATTATTTAAAAGCAGATGGACTATAAAGAGAAATACCAAGCGCCAACCTCGTATCCTTTTTCTGGCTGATAGAAATATTCTTGCTAATCAAGCATTCTTAGATTTTGGAGCTTTTGAAGAAGATGCATTAGTGCGTATAAATCCAAAAGATATTGCAAAGAATAAAGAGGTCCCCAAAAACGGAAGTATTTTCTTCACTATTTTTCAGACCTTCATGAGCGGAGAAAAAGATGAACCTTATTTTGGTCAATATGAAAAAGATTTCTTTGATTTAGTAATTATTGATGAGTGTCATCGAGGCGGTGCAAATGATGAAAGTAATTGGCGTGATATTTTAAAGCATTTTTCAAGTGCAGTTCATTTAGGTCTCACTGCCACCCCAAAAAGAACTACTAATACAGATACTTATAAGTATTTTGGTGAGCCTGTTTTTGAATATAGTCTCAAAGAGGGAATTCAAGATGGATTTTTAACTCCATTCAAAGTTAAAAGGATTCAAACAACTATAGATGAGTATCAATATACAAATGATGATGAAATTATTGAAGGGGAAGTAGAAAAGGATCGTATATATCAAGAGCAAGATTTTAATCGTTTGATAATTATTAAAGATAGAGAAAGGAAGCGAGTGCAGGAATTACTTTCAGTAATAAATAACGATGAAAAAACATTGGTTTTTTGTGCGACCCAATCGCATGCAGGAATGATTAGAGATCTTATAAATCAGGAATCTAAAAATAAACCAGTTGATTACTGTGTACGTGTTACAGCTAAAGATGGTGCCATTGGAGAAACATATTTAAAACAATTTCAAGATAATGAAAAGTTAATTCCTACTATTCTTACTACAAGTAGAAAACTTAGTACTGGAGTTAATGCACGAAATGTAAGGAATGTAGTTTTACTTCGTCCAGTGAATAATATGATTGAGTTTAAACAAATAATTGGTAGAGGTACCAGGCTTTTTGAAGGGAAATATTATTTCACGATCATAGATTTCGTAAATGCATATTATCTTTTTAATGATGATGCTTGGGAGGGCCCTCCTTCAGAACCTCCCGAGGTCATTAATCCTCCTCCGACTCCACCAATTTCTCCAACACCGCCTATAGACCCACCACCCATAGATCCCCCACCTATAGATCCACCTCTAACTAAAGTTCGCATTAAGTTGAGCGACGGTAAATTCAGAGAAATTCAAAGTATGAAAAGTACGTACTTTTATTTAGATGGAAAACCTGTTAGTCCAGAAGAATTTCTTCAACGTTTATTTGATAAATTAAAACTCCCAGAATTATTTAAAAGTGAATTTGAATTACGTACTTTATGGGCAAATCCACTAACCAGAAAAGAGTTATTAGAAAAGCTTGAAAAAGAAGGTTGTCATATTGATGATTTAAAGAAATTACAAGAACTAATTAATGCAAAAAATAGTGATATTTTTGATGTCCTCGAATACATTGCTTATTCCAAAAAACCTGTATCTAGAAAATTAAGGGTAGAAACGAATAAATCTAATATATTGAATTTGTTGAATGAAAATGAAAGAGAATTCGTTGAATATGTTTTACGAAATTATATTGATATAGGTGAAGATGAACTCGACGTAAGCAAATTAAGTACAGTAATAAGAGCAAAATATGGAAGCATAAGTGCCGCTCAGGAAAAGCTAGGAACTGCTCAAGATATTCAAAAAACTTTTATTAATTTTCAAGTGAACTTGTATAAGGAGATTTTGGTATAAATAATAGCCATAAAAATAACTCAGCAAATCAGATTCAGTGAGTTCCTTTAAAAAGCATTAATAGTAATGTTTTATGGATTTTTAACTCACCAACTCATTAATTATTTATATAAATGTATTTATTTATAAATGAATATACAGAGGTCTTTAATGAGATTAAGTGAGTTACTGAGTTACTGAGTTTTTTGGGTCCTTTCTATAGTAAGAGTGTGGGTAATTTCGGACCCCAAAATTCTTCTAGGTAAAAGGCTGCATAGTTAGACACACTTTTACAAATACTTGATCAGGTAAATGGACTAGAATAATTGCATAGCAGTGAATCTCACCAAATGTAAATTTTGTAAGATGAAACCAAAATCATTCGAAATTGAAGTTTTTACGATTAGCCAAGCAGCTAAAAAATTAGGCTACAAATCCACCAAAACAATCTATCGACTTCTAAAGAGAGAAGTATTAGAAGACTATCTTTATTTAGAAAAATCAGGAAGAGTTTTTTTAATGTTTGAACCACCAAATCTTCCAACTTTAGCGGATAAGATTAAAGCTAATATTCAATTTAGAAGAAAAAATATTATCAAGCGGTGCAAATAATAAGCGTTTATCTATCTTTAATTTTTAGTCCTTTATCTAAATTCCGAAATTCACATTTTTTAAAAATTGTTGTAGGTATTCTTTTGTACGGAATATATGCAAATGAAGAATCTATTATCATTTTTCCTGACATATTGTTGAAATTGACTTCAATAAAAATATCCTCTACTCCACCATTACTTAAAAAAGTTCTTGAAGATTTTGATTTAAACAAACCAGATTTAATACTAGAAGAACTTTCCATTATGAATTTACTAGTTTCAATTCTTTTATCAAAAGGAATTATGATATTGCTTGGTATTTCCTCAAATACCTCCTCCGTTCTTCTGTAGCGCTGACCAGTTCTTATATCGACAATTAATGAAAGATCGATAGCTCCCTCACAAAATAATTCTTTTATATTTGATTTTTTAGAAATAAAACCGCTATTTAAAAATGATAAAGAAATTAAAAGAGGTCCAATTATTAAGCGTTTCATTTACCTCTCCTAATCTCTTCAAGTGTATTTAAATACCAATCTGGGAAAGTATTAGTAAGTTCTTCTAGTCTTCTTTCATCAAGCTCTTCTTTAGGTAAATTTGTAAGTTTTGGTATGGATAATTTAATATTTTCTCGGCACCAATTTATTGATTTGATAGCTTCTTCTTTAACATTATTTTTTATTGAAAGATTTTCATCAAAAATAGAATTTACATCTAAGTTATTCCCTTTCATTAGTGCTCTAAAGATAAGATCAGAATTTTTAATTGATTCTGCCAACTCTTTATTTGCTTCAAGTCCAAATACCAATGTGCAAGCTGCAATACCTATGGATCTAGCAATACATTTATAATCGCCAATCTCTTCGCATGGCAATCTAAAATTATCCTCAATTTTTTTTATATTAAATCCACCTTTTCCCTCTGGAAAACCAGCTTGTACATTTAAGGGTAAAGACAAAAACAATAATGTAATTAATAAGTTTTTCATTAGAGATGAATGGTCATATAAAATTACCCTTTTCTTCCTTTCTTTATACCTTCAAGGGATCTTAACCACCACTCTCCATAGGTTCTAGTAGCGACTTCAATAAATTCTGGAGAGGCTTCTTTACCTGTTTTTTCTAAAACTATTTTTGGGATTGCTTCCTCTGTAGCTTCTTTACAAAATCTAACTCTGTCTTTAACTTCATTTCGTATAACAGGTTTAATATCTCCTGCTTCATTAAACATACTTATTGGCTTGATTTTATTGCCCCTCATAATTGAAACAAAAAGCCCATCTGCTATATCCATTGACTCTCCAACAGGTTTCCCTTGATTAATACCAAAAACAAAAGTACACGCTGACATAGCAATAAATCTTGCAGTACAACTTTCCTCTCCAAATTCTGAACAGGGTAAACTTAATTCTTTTTCTAATTTCTTTAAATTCTCTTGATTTTCAGGAAGAGCATTAGCATTTAAGGGCATTAGAAATAAAAGCCCTGCCATTAAAAACCTTTTCATTTGATTATTATTTTATGGTTACTTATCTTTAGTTCTAAATTTAAAAAGTGATTCCTAATAAAATGGAAAATTTATTTAATCACATTTATCTTCTTTTGATATATCTAATTTCACTCTCTGCAATTCTCTAGAAACTGGAGCTTTATCAGAAAATAATAATGCTAATCCAGTATCCTTATCAATTTTTATATTCTTATTAATTGATTTAATCCAAGAATTTTTTGAATCTCCTAATTTAGAAACTATTTCATCAAGCTCATTTAATTTTTCTTTTGAATCTGTAATCAGATTTATATTCACCTCAGATCCTAATGAAGCACCATCTGCTCTCAGAGATAATTTAAATTGATCTCCTCTCTTAATAGCATCTAATGGCCAATTTATTGGTCCCTCAATTTTTTTACTTGATGACGCTATTTTTCTCCAAAGAATTTTATCATCCTTAATAAGCTTTACTTCATTTAGAGGTTTTAAAGAATAGATAGTCGGTTTATCAACTTTAATTTCTGCGGATAAAATATTATCTTCTCCTCTGACAACTGTAGGAGTTAATAAACAAATAGATTTTTTCTCAGAAGAACTCCTTGTAAATGAATTCACCTCAATTAATTGAGGAGTAAGAGTCGCAATAGAGCCAATTAATTTTGGTCTTAATAATTCGGGGCCAAGCAAGACTGTTGAAATGGCTGCAATTGCAATGCCACTTGCAAATTTAATTTGCCTTTTAAAGTTATCCCAAATTTCGGAATTAGATTTTGATACAAGATTTAGTCTTGGTATAGCATCAGTATTTAAAAGTCTTACTAATCGAAAAAGCCTATCTATACCTCCATAAAAAGAATTTAGAGAAATATTTAATTCATCTTTTTTTATATCTTTTTTATTAATAATTTCTTTTAACTCTTCACTTGTTAAAACACCCTTGAAATAAACAATTTTTGCATCTTCCTCAACTTGGGCTGACAATAAAAGTTGTGGTCCTTTACCTTCTATTTTTGAATTCTTCAGAGAAACCTTTACTTCATCCGCAACAAATTCAGAAGTAATTATTTGGATATCAAATTTATTTAAAATAATTGATCTCGATGGATCAGTTAAAGCCAATGCTGGACCTAATTTTAAATTCAGATTTGTTTCTTTTATATATTTTTCTATTGCTAAAATTACCATCTCCCTAACAGAAAGATTTAATTTTTCATCAAGAATAATTGCCTCCTCTGGTATATGGAAAGCTTCTAATTCATCATCTATAAAATCACTCATTACTCAATTGCCTCCTTTATTAATTGTTTTAATAGAGGTCCATTTACATTTAGTTCTGAATTTATTAAGTGATTCTTCAAACTCTCAACCAATCTTTCAATTCCATAAATATCATTTTTTAAAGAAGAAAAATTATCAACTCTCAAAAGTATTATCGCTGCATCTTGAGCAACAGATTCCGCTATTTTCTTTTCAGGTATCAATTTACTTACCCATGCTTGTTTATGGACACATCTTGAAGCAATTTCTCTTTGACTTAAACCTTGGCTATATAGTTGCCAAGCTAGTTTTCTACTTTTATCTTTATCCCATTTTTTCTTATCTTGATTAATCAATTTCTTAATTATTGATTCCCCACTACTTCTTAATGTTGAATCAATCTTTGTAATTAGATTATTTTCTGGTTCATCTTCTATATCTTTATCAAAACTTTCGAATTTAGACTCAAGATCACTTTCGAAGCGAATTGGTTTATATACACCCGTTAAGTATTTTCTAATAGCTTTTCCTAAAGTCAAAAGAGCTTCCTTATTCTGTTGTGGAGGATTAAGACTCTTTAAAAATTCTTCGTCCGGTTGCCATCCAGATATTTTACCTGTTTGTTCTTTATAAATAGTCTTAGCTTTTTTATATTCTTTAATGTATGATTCATGCAGCTTTTTGATATAAGAAGTTTGAAATTTGCCTTCACCACATCTATTCCATGCCTCTAAGATTCTCTTATTTGAGCTATCTGCAATAAGAGACCATGTAGTTTTCAATAGAACTCCACGTTTTATTAAATACGATTTAAGCTGTGAACTTCCTTGAACTTTATTTTTTGTCCAAGTATTTAAGTTCGATAAAGAAGAATTGAATTCTGAAATAATTTCAGCACTGAAAGGTTTTATATTATTTTTACTTTGCATATTTTGGATTGTTTCCCAGCAAAATACTTTTTTTATAAAACTCCTCTTTTTATTGAATTCATTAATAGGTATTCTTAGATAGTTTTCACCACTATCATCCAAAAGAATTACTAACATTTCACTTAATTCAATATCTTCCATCTTTGAAAATTGTTTATAAATTAAACTTATCTTCTGAACAATAGAATGACTTACTCTACATCTTAAGGCCATTAAAGAATCTTTATTCTTCGGTTCCTCTTTAGTTATTGACAGCAATATCTTGTCTATATTTTTATCTTCGTGGATATTAGATAAATCTAGTTTTTCTATAAGCTCAGAATCAATATCTAATTTTTTACTACTAACTTTTAAACCATCTTCCTGCGCAGGTTCTAAAAAACATAACTCACAATATTCTTTTGCCAAATCAGTTTTTTCTATATTTTAAACTTTTTTTATTTAATAAAAAAAATAATTAACATTATTAGTTAGATTTTGGAATCACCTTTATTTATTCAGAACTAGAAGTGAATGTACAAACAAATTAAACTATGTCTACTCAAAACAATTATCAAAATCAGAACGCAGATTTTGAAAAAGGAATTATTAATTTCTCTCTTGGTATGACCGTAGGATTGGCAGCAATGGCTTTTACAGGTAATCCAATAGTAGGAATAATGGCAGGTAAAGCTGTCTTACTTAACCAGCAAATAAACAACAGAGGTTTTTAGATGACTGATTTAAATTCAAGGCCAGTACTTTCAAAATTGTGCGTAGCTTACTTAAGTGATGCTTCCTATGGTGGGTTCCCAAAAGTGAATACATCAAGTACATACAATCGTTTCTTAACTGAAGAAATACATCCATATAGGCAAATGTGGAATTTAATTAATAATTTTTATCTTTCTCAAAATTGGCAAAATTTATGTGATGAATCTTTAGAAGAAAAATTAAATCTATTTGGACAAAATGGTTTCACCAATAGAGAGGTTTTCATCTCTGGAGATGAAGTTAATAAGGCTGTTAAACGCTGGAGAGAATATGGCTGGTTTGATTATGAAATGAAAAAGGAAAAAAAATTAAACACCATTAAACAATTTTCTAAATCATTCGCTATGCTTGCTGGATTCTCAATGCTAAGTGGGCCTCTACCATTTATAGGAGAATAATTTATGTCTAATTGGATTAATGAAGCAAATTATTCAGGTAAACCTAATATTACCTGGATAGAACCATATCTAAAAAATGATGGCAATTTTGTTAGGGGTCATTTTCGAACTTCTCCAAATGAGACTATTGCAGATAATTTAAATACAGATGTAGATAATGACGGCATCGCTGGCTTTTGGGATATTGATGCAGATGGTGATGGTATCCTTGAAATCAATGATGGAATTTTTGAGGGTCTTGATGGATTTTTTTAGAAATCTATTTCCCCCCAATCTCCATTTAGTTGGAAAGCAGCCCAAACATATGGTTCTCTATATTCAGGTTTCTCACTATTCCTAAATTCGTTTTGTGTGTTAGCCAATGCTTCTGCTTTTCCTTCTCCTTTTTTAAGTTTTAAATAAAAACTTTCCATAAATTCTGCGGTAGCAGTATCATTTACTTTCCATAAAGAAAGAAGACTAGATTTTGCACCTGCAACTGAAATTGCTCTTTTAAGACCGTAGATTCCCTCTCCAGAACTAATTTCACCCAATCCAGATTCACAAGCTGATACCACAACTAAATCTGTACCTGTCCAATTTAGTCTTGTTATCTCTAAAGCAGTAAGTATCCCATCATCTAAAATATTAGATTTAGGATTATTTGCACCCGCAAGAATAATCATTCCCCTCAGTAATGGATTCATCTTTTCTTTATCATCAGAAATAAATGTTGCATGACTAGCGATATGGAGAATTTTTGGTGACGATATCTCTTGGAGAGCAAGAACAGTAGCTTTTTCATTAAGTAATAATTTTCCATCTATTAAATTTGAGATTGATCTACCTTCTTTTTCAGTTCCAGGAAGATTTTTAAATTTTTCATATTTAAAATTTGCAGATCGTTTTTGGACTAATGAATAATTTGTTTGATTATTATTAATTTTATTATTATTCTTCAAATCAAATAAAGGATTAGCAAGAACTAAAGATTGATTAGTTTCATATTTATCGTCATCTTCAAGACTTAATAATTCTCTACCAGTAGTAAGTAATCGAAGTTTGTAAGTTTCTCCTAGATATTTATTTGAATTTTTTAATCCCAATGCAGCGAAAGGGACTCTGTTGAGTTCCGAATCAGGGGAAATAAATAAAGTATCTGAATCACCAATAACATCAATAATTCGATTAAAAATAAGATTACCTAATTCTTTCCACAAATCGTTTGCATCATCTAAAGATTCCTTAGTAGCATTCAAAGCTTTTTGAATTAATTGATCAATATTTTTTGCTAATCCCAATTCAATAAAATCTACTTTCCCATTTTTATTTAAAATTAAAGCTACATATTTTTCTTCAAGGAATTCATTCTTATTTGGATTCTTAAAGTTAAATGGCTTAAATTTCTGAAACTCTACTAAGGTAGATTTCTGAGGTAAGACTTTTTTGATATCATTAATTTCAATAATCCTAGGTTTTAAAGAAGGGATTTTTGAATAAAAGGTATTTTCTATTTTTATTTTTTCTTTATTCAGTTTTAATCTCTCATTACCAACTATAGAAAAGTCTGATAATTTATTATCTATTGATTTTAGTTTATTAAAAGTCAATCTATTACTATCATTTAAATTAATAATATTAGCCTGATACTTTTCTATATCTTCTAAAAGTCCATGACGATTTAATCTTGCTTTAAATGCTAATTCTTTTCCTCTTGGAAGATCCCCAATAAGAGAAAAAATTGTTTCATAATCCATTAAAGTTAATTTATTAAAACCTCTACGTACATCATTAGATAAATACTGAGATTGTTCTTTTGCATAAAGGACTCTATTTGCAAAAAGTTGATCAATAAGTTCTTCGGCTTTTTTAAAATCTCTCTTTTTAATATAAAGCGAGGCCAAATTTTCATAAATGTGCGTTATTTGTGGACTAAGGATTTCATTTGATATTGAATTATATATTTGAAGAGCCTTTAATAAACTTTTTTCAGCCTTATCTAAATCTCCAGATAATAAATGTGATTTACCCAAATTTGTATATATTTGGATCATTTGAAAATTTTCTTTACCCCTTGTCTTTAAAAGTAAATCTTTAGCATTATTGAAATTTTCTATTGCATTATCATAGGACCCATTAATCAAATGGATTGTTGCATTATCTATAAATTGAAAAACTGCTGCGGGGTCATCTTTTGAAATTTCTTTATAAACTATTTTGAGTTTCTTACTTTTCAATTTCAAATCAGAATTTTTCATCATTGAAATCATAGAAATCATATTTTCTACTTCTTGAATTTTATTATTTTTATTATTTTTTTTATATATCATTAGTGCATTTTCAAAGGAATTTTGAGATCTATCAAAATCTCCCATAGATGAATAAATTCCTCCTAGGGCTTCAAAATTATCAGCTAATTTTATATCATTTTTATTAAGTAATTTATTATTTATTTTTAGTCTTTTTATAGAATATTTATTGGCATTATTTATGTCTCCAATATTTGTATAATCAGAAGATATTGAATTATAAAGAAGTGTTTTATAATCATCAAGTGATGTAAAAAAATTTTCAACTTTATCTAAAGCCTCAGCTATTTTTATAGATTTTTTGCGTAACCTAATTGATTCAGAATATTTACCTTTTTGAGAATATAAGTTTGCTAATTTGTTATAACCACTTGCTGTATTAATATTCCTATCACCATAAATTAATTTTTTAATATTTAAACTTTCTTCTAATAATAATAACGCCTTATTAAATTTATCTTTATTTAAGAAAAGTCTATTTTCATGATACATAAAAGCTAAATTATCTAAATATTCAGCATAGTTAGGAGACATCTTCCCATTTAATGATTTCTCCAAAGAAATTGCTTTTGATGCATAATTTATGGCTTTTTGAAAATCACCTAACCTATAATATTGGTAAGAAATATCTGCATATGGACCAGCTAAAATTTCATTTATTTCCTCTCTAAATTTAATTATCTTTTGCAATATATTTATGATCTCTTTATAATCATTTTTTTCTTCCGCGCTATCAATTGATAAATAATAATTTCTTATTTTAGTTTTTTTCAAAAGTGTTAAATAATCAATTACTCTTTGTTCACTTGAATCAATGCTTAAGTACAGATTTATATCATTAATAGAATCATCAATATTACCAAGTTCCATATTAGTAAGCGCTCTGTAATTTAACAGCAGTAAATTGTTTGGATTTATTTCTATTGCTCTATTAAAGTCCTTTAAAGCACCTTTATAATTTTTTAACCTATATTTACTTATTCCTCTATATTGGAAAGCTTGCCATATTTTTGGATTATCTTTAATTACATTATTAAATTCTTTTAATGCACCTTTAAAATCTGATTCTAATAACTTCTCACGTCCAATATCTAAGATTTGATCTAATTCACTTGACTTGATTTCAATAACATTCGGAATCAAAGAACCAAGTACCAAAATTAATGATATGAGTAAATTCTTATAAAGCATAGTTAAAGAAATATAATCAATAATTTTGAGACTTTCTTATTACAAAATATAATCTCAAAAAATATTATTGGAATCACTTTTATTTATTCAGAACTAGTAGTTATTGAAGCTCAAAATCCATTCAAATGACAATTAAAAAATTCATTTCAAAATCAAATTTAAAAAAGATTATTGCTTTTATTTTATTTAGCAATTCATTTATTTTCCCAAATATGAAAGCTTTTGCTGATGTTTACGTAAATGGCTATTACAGATCTAATGGTACATACGTTGATCCACATTACAGAAGTGATCCAAACTACACCGCCTCCGACAATTGGTCATCATGGGGAAATACAAATCCATATACAGGACAAAAAGGTTATAAAAGTAATTGGTAAATTTAGAATTAGATAAAATTTTAGCCCACTGGTTGTGGGCTTTTTTTATTTAAATTATCTTTAATCTCAGATGAGAAAGGGGCCAGCCAATAAAAAAACAAATAACATTAAAGGAGCTAATTGCCCCTTTTTTTAGATCGATTGTCAATCTTTAAAAAGCTATTTCTTATTGAGGCATTGATTCAGGATAGCCAAGTCTTAATTTTCCTTCTTTATCTCTATGAACTACACCATGTAAACGGCCAAGATTATGTTTTGTATCTTTCCAAAATGCAGCATCACAATTACGACAACCCCAAGTCCTATGCTCTGGAAAATCTGGCATACAGCCTGCAATATGCCATTTACCACTTTCCCAAACTTCAGGACTTGGCATGCCAAACATTGAGGGTCTAACTTCTTTCTTGCCGCATCTGGGACAAATAGTTGGTTTCCTATCAGTAATAAACCAATCTTCTCTTTCTGGTATTGGATTGCAGTTCATTAAATTTACATGTCCAATAAACTTCTCAAATATTATCTAGTAGAAGAAGATAATTTCTTTACCAATTTATCTAGTTGATCAAGTTCTGAGATCGGATCTCTAAACCAATCAGTTGACCAAATTCTAAAGAAATTCCATCCTTTACCCTCTAGCACTTCTTGTCTTAATCGATCATTAGCTCTTGCAGAATAGGAAGAGTGATAAGCCTTACCATCACACTCAACAGCAAGAATATATCTACTCTTATCATTAGGATCTCTTATTGCTAAATCAATAGAATATCCACCACTACCAACTTGAGCATCTACTACATAACCCCTATTTGTTAAAGCTTCTCTAATACTTTCTTCGAAGGGATTTTCAGTTGAGCCAGAAGTCCTTCTATCTAAATCAGTAATCTCTCCGTTTTCCGCGTATTCAAGATATTTTTTCAATATTTGAGGTCCTTCTCTTTTGGACTCTTTTATATTGGACGATCTTAGTGAGGTTACTAAAATTACTTTATGTTTTGCTCTAGTAAAAAGGACATTTAATCTTCTATGTCCATTAGCTCTATTAATGTCTCCAAACATCTGAGTTATTTTCCCATCAGCATCAGGTCCATAAACTGTAGAAATAATAACTACGTCTCTTTCATCACCTTGAATATCTTCTAATTTTTTTACAGTCAATTCATCAAGATTTCCTTGATGCTTACTATCAAAATCTCTAAGCATTTTATTTTTTAAAAGTTCAGCTTCTAGAGCAAGGTTTACTTCTGATTCTTGTTGCTGATTCATAGTGGCAATAATTATCGATTTTTCTTTATCGCTTTTAATTTGTTCTAGCAAAGCATCCATAACAGCCTTTACTTCAGGAAGATTTACTCCACCTCTATACTGAGAATTTTCAACTGGTTTATGAACTACTTGAGAGCCAACAGCATTGGAAGCAAAAACTGTTAATTTATTATCGTAAAAATAATAGTTTGAGAAATCAATTAGTGATGTATGCCTTGAACGGTAATGCCAACCTAAGCTTAATGCATTTTTAGATCCGATTACTTTATCGGCTAATTCTAAAATTGACTCACTATATTCAACATCTACATCATCCTCAAGCATTTCATCAGTCGTGTAATCCTTCTCGAACCTACTTGAAGGTGGTAATTGTTTTTGGTCACCCACAATAATCATTTGTTTACATCTAGCTATTAATGAAAAGGCTTGTTCAGGTTTCATTTGTGAAGCTTCATCAATAATTAAAACATCAAAAATATCTGTCTTTTTTGGTAGATATTGTGCTGCGGTAGATGGAGACATCATCACACAAGGATGCAAATTAATAATTGATTGATAAGCCTGTTTGAAAAGTAATCTCAATGGCAAATGTCTTTTAGACTTTTTCTCTTCATGTCTAATTAATTTTCCTTCAGTAAAAAGCTTTGGAGATCTACCTTGACTCGGCGCTTCAACTAGACAATCATCATTAGGTTTATAAAGATTATTATTCAAATAAGTTGAAGTATTTTCTATAAAATCTTTATCCAATTCGCAGAATTGTTTTTTAAGTTGATTTAAAGTTTCGCCTTTATATCTACTTAGTTTTATTTCTAATGAAGCTTTCTCAGATATTTTGTTTAATAGAGCTGAATCAAAAAGGAGAGAGGCGGAGATCCCTGATTCTAATGAGATAGAAATTATCTCTTCAATACCTTTATTAATCCCAAGATCTTGAAGACTATATTTATCTCTAAAGTAATCTAATAAAAGCCCTAAATTATTACTTGTAATTCTTAGTA
>QCDS01000009.1 GCA_003278685.1 Prochlorococcus sp. AG-355-K03
GAAGAATTCATATTAGACCCTGAGGCATGTATGGTTGATCCCGATTTATTGCTTTTTTCATCAGCTAAAGCTAAAGCAGGAAATAGCGGGAGTAGATCAGTAATATTTAGTGACAGTAGAGGAAGATATGTGAAACCTATTATTCCAAGGGGTAAAGTAAAAAGAATTGCTGTAGATGCTACCCTCAGAGCTGCTGCTCCTTATCAAAAATCGAGGAGATTAAGGAACCCTAACAAATCAATAATTATTGAAGAAAATGATTTTAGGGCAAAGCTTCTTCAAAAAAAGGCGGGGGCTTTAGTAATTTTTCTGGTTGATGCTAGTGGCTCTATGGCTTTAAATAGAATGCAAAGTGCCAAAGGCGCCGTAATAAGACTTTTAACAGAGGCATATGAGAATAGAGATGAAGTAGCTCTTATTCCTTTTAGGGGTAATCAGGCCGAAGTGCTTTTGCCTCCAACAAGATCTATAACTGCTGCAAAAAGAAGATTGGAAACAATGCCTTGTGGTGGAGGATCTCCTTTGGCACATGGACTAACACAATCAGCAAAAGTAGCAAAAAATGCTCTTGCAACAGGAGATATAGGTCAGGTTATTGTGGTGGGGATCACTGATGGTCGAGGAAATGTGCCATTAGGATTATCTCTAGGACAAAATGAGGTTGAGGGGAAAGATAACGAAAATGAAAATGTCAATTTAAAACAGGAGGTTCTTGATATAGCTGCAAAATATCCCATGCTTGGGATAAAACTCTTAGTAATTGATACAGAGAGAAAATTTATAGCAAGTGGATTTGGTAAAGAATTAGCAGAGGCTGCTCAAGGTAAATACGTCCAATTGCCAAAAGCTACAGATAAGGCAATCGCTGCTATGGCTTTAAATGCTATTAATGAATTCTAAATATTTCTTATGGATAAATTTCATTAAGGAATTTTGAGAGTCCAATCGTTAAATCTCTTATAGATTTAGTTAATTCTTTATCTTGTGTTAATTTTTCAAAATCATCGCTCATATCATCAATTTTTGTTGTGATAGACCTAGCAGCATTAATTGTCAATTTAATGTCATTAAGGGTTTCTTTGTCATCAATATTAGACAAAATGTTATTTAAATGATTGGCAGCAATTGTAATTTCTTTTATTAGAGGTTCAACTCTTTGTAGTTCTTGTTTCGATAAAAAAATTAATTCATCAAGATTTTCTTGTGTTCTATCAAATTGGTCAATTGAGTTAACGATGTTTTCAATTAAGTTTTCTTGATTTGTGTCTTTTAAAAGTTGACTTATTTTATTAGTTATATTTGAGAGACTTGATAGTTGTTTACCAGTGATAGTGTCTCCCTGACAAATAATTAATTTGGTATCGCATTTTTCGGATATAGGTTTTGCAATGTTTTTAGGAATTGTCTTGTCACTAGTTTCTAAAGCAACTTGAACATCTCCTCCAAGGAAAGAATTTGTAACTATCCTTGCAAAAGCTGGCCTTGGAAGAATAATTTCAGGATTATTTAAAACTATTTTTGCTTTAATTGATTCATTCGTAAACAAGATATCTTCTATCGATCCAACTAAAATTCCTCTATAAGTAACTGGAGATTTTTTTGATAAACCGCTTGCGTTATTGAATTCAGCAAAGAGGTACCAATTTTTTGAAGATAATCTCACTCCTCTTAGCCAAAAAGAAAAAAATGTGAATATTAAAATTCCACCTAATAAGGAAAAACCAACTATTGAATCTCGTAAGCTTCTACGCATAATTTCTAAATGTCTTTGGGTTGCATTGGACCATCAAGTTTTCCATTCCTAAATTGGTACACATAAGGATCATCAGTCTCTTTAAATTCATCAATTGAGCCAGCCCATCTGAATTTGCCTCCATAAAGCATTAAAACTTTATCTGAAGTCCTTTCTATAGTACTAAGAACATGGCTAACTACAATAGATGATCCGTTAGCTTTATCATTTGTTTTATTGATTAAATCTTCAATTCTTGATGAGGCAATTGGATCAAGGCCGGCAGTTGGTTCATCAAAAAGTAATAAAGGTTTAGACTTTGCATTAAGAGTTTGATCAGTAATTAATGCTCTGGCAAAACTTACTCTTTTTTGCATGCCTCCGCTTAATTCATTTGGAAGTTTATTCTCAATATTAAATAATCCTACCTCAGCTAAGCACTCAGATACTATTTCATTAATTAACTTTTTAGATAGGTTTTTATTTCTCTTAAGGAGAAAACCTACATTTTCTTCAATAGTTAAAGATCCTAATAAGGCCGGGTTCTGAAAAACTAGTCTCACATCAGGAGGATTATTTTGATCTAATCTCAAATATGTTTGCTTCTCACCAAATATTTTTAATTCTCCTTTGGTAGGCAAAATAAGTCCTGCTAATATTTTTAATATGGTTGATTTACCAGAACCTGAGGGGCCAACAATAGCTAATTTCTCTCCATCATTAAGTTCAAAATTTATTTGATTAAGCACATTAACTTTGCCCCAGCTTATTGAGAGGTTCTTTGTTTCAACTGCATGTTTTGATTTTTTCAAACTTATATTTAAAGAGCGTCTATATACTTCATTTTGCCTATTTTTAGAAATAAAAAAAGGATGTATGAATTTGATTTATAATGATTATATATGATTTCTAATTTGAGAAAAATATTTTTAGAGGTTTTTAATGAATAAGCGTAAAAAAAGGGTAAGAAGATACTATAAAAATTTTAAAAAGTCTAATTTTGACTTATTGAAGAAAATCTTAAGAATTTTGAGTTGGCTTTTGCCAGGTTTGGTAATAAAAAGATGGTTGTTTACATCTGCGATAGGTTTTTTGACTACATTATTAGGCTTGGCAATTTGGACAAATTTTAGACCGCTCTTTTGGCTGTTTGAAATCTTTTTTTCTGTAATTACAGGTTTAACTAGTATTTTGCCCGTTTCATTGATGGGACCATTGATTTTTGTTATTGGGATATTACTAATAGGGATTGGACAAAATAGAAGTATTAATTCTATTCAAAAAGCGCTTGTTCCTGAAAAAGATACATTTTTAGTTGATGCATTAAGAGTTAAAAGTAAATTAAACAGAGGCCCAAATATTGTCGCAATTGGGGGCGGTACAGGCTTATCTACTTTACTGAAAGGCTTAAAAAATTACAGTAGTAATATCACAGCAATAGTAACTGTATCCGATGATGGTGGAAGTAGTGGAATTCTCAGAAAACAATTAGGTGTACAACCTCCAGGAGATATTAGAAATTGTTTGGCAGCCTTATCAAACGAAGAACCTATTTTAACTAGATTATTTCAGTACAGATTTTCAGGAGGTAGTGGCCTGGAAGGTCATAGTTTTGGAAATCTATTTTTGTCAGCTTTAACAACAATCACAGGCAGTTTAGAAAAAGCAGTCCAAGCCTCTAGTAAGGTTTTGGCGGTACAAGGTCAAGTTTTACCTGCAACAAATATTGATGTGATGTTATGGGCCGAATTAGAAGATGGTGAAAAAATTTTTGGTGAAAGCAAGATCAGTAAATCTAAGAAATTAATTTCGAGGATTGGTTATCTACCAGAAAATCCTTCAGCTCTTCCGAGTGCTCTTGAATCTATAAAAGAAGCTGATTTAATTGTTCTTGGCCCAGGTAGTTTATACACTTCTTTATTGCCTAATCTTTTAGTACCAGAGATAGTGGATGCCTTATTGCACAGTAGTGCTCCTAAAATTTATATAAGTAATTTGATGACTCAGCCTGGAGAAACAGATGGACTTGATGTGTATCAACATATCAAGGCAATAGAAAAACAATTATCAAATTTTGGAGTTAATGATCGAATTTTTAACTCAATCTTATCTCAGATTCAATTTGAAAAGTCTCCTTTAGTAGACTATTACGAAAGTAGAGGTGCAGAGCCTGTCAAATGTAATAAAGAAAAATTATTATCTGAGGGTTATTATGTTTTGCAAGCACCATTATATTCAAAAAGAATAACTCCAACTCTTAGACATGATCCAAGGAGACTTGCAAGAGCAGTTATGTTTATTTACCGCAAATTAAAAAAATTAAACTAATAAGCATCTTGAAGTTCATAGAAATCTGGTTGAATATAATCTTTTCGTAATGGCCATCCTCTCCAATCTTCAGGCATTAATAATCTTTTGGGATTGGGATGATCAATGAAATTTATTCCATACATATCAAAAGTTTCTCTTTCTTGCCAATCACTTCCTTTAAAAATTTTATACAAACTAGGGATTGATAAATCAGAATCTCTTTTTAAGAAAACTTTTAATCTGACTTCTTTAATTTTTTCGATTTTTTGTAAATCATCAACAGTTATAAAATGGTAGAAACTAACAAGATTTTTGCCTGGTCCCTCATCATATCCTCCTTGACATTGAAGATAGTTGAAACCGTAATTCCTCAAGGCTGATACTGCCTCATATAATTTGTTAGGTTCCACAGAAATGTTTTCAATTCCTATGTGATCATCAGATAAAGATTGATTTGGAATCCCATCTTTGGACAAAGATTGGCTTATAAACCCTTCTTTTTCTATTGAGGTATCTGAGGATTTGGCTAAACCGTCTTTTTCCATTAATCTTCTACAGTATTAATAATTTCAGTCTTTTCAGGTAATTCAGTTATTTTTTCTTTTTTGGAGGAGGGAATTACGTTAGCTGAAGATTTGTTTAGATATTCACCTGTATTTTCTGAGAAAACAAGATTCATCTCGTGATCAGATGTTATGTATCTGTGAGTTTGCTCTGTTTTTGTACGCTCTAAAATTGATTCATTACCAACTTTTTTTCTTAATTTAATAACTGCATCAAAAATTGCTTCTGGTCTTGGTGGACATCCTGGAAGGTATAAATCAACCGGAATTAATTTATCAACTCCTCTTACAGCAGTTGTAGAATCTGCACTGAACATTCCCCCTGTAATTGTGCAAGCACCCATTGCAATAACATATTTTGGTTCAGGCATTTGTTCATAGAGTCTTACTAGGGCTGGAGCCATCTTCATTGTTACTGTTCCTGCAACTATGAGCAAATCTGCTTGCCTTGGCGAGCTTCTAGGTACTAATCCAAATCTATCAAAATCAAATCTAGATCCGATTAAGGCGGCAAATTCTATAAAACAACAAGCTGTTCCGTACAAGAGAGGCCAAAGACTACTTAGTCTAGCCCAATTATGAAGATCGTCTAAGCTTGTCAATATAATATTTTCGCTTAAATCTGTAGTAACTTGGGGTGCACCAAGAGGATTACAAGTCCCTTCTCGAATTTCTCTTATTGCTTTTGGGGATAATTGTGGATTCAATTTTTTAGCTCCATTCTAAAGCACCTTTTCTCCAGGCGTATGCCAGGGCGATAACAAGTATTGCGATGAAGATTAAAGCTTCAATAAACGCTAATAAGCCTAATCTATTAAAGGCAACAGCCCAAGGATAAAGGAATACTGTCTCAACATCAAATATAACGAAAACCAAGGCAAACATGTAATAACGAATATTAAATTGAATCCATGCTCCTCCAATAGGCTCCATTCCAGATTCATATGTAAGTTTTCTTTCACCTGTTCTGCCTTTAGGGGCAACGATGAGATTAGTAACTAAAGCTAATACTGGAACAGCTGCGGCGATTAGAAGGAAACCTAAAAAGTATTCATAGCCAGTTAATAAAAACATCTTAAAAAATTAATTTTGAATAAAAGTCGCTTAATTAAGCAAAATCTTTTAAAGTTCTTAAAGAACAATAATAAACCGTGAGTGAAAACATTCAACCAGCCTCTGAGGAAAACAAAATAGTTGAAGACTTTGAGAAAGAAAAACCTTCTGAAAATTCCTCAGGAACAAAAGTTGAGCAACTTATCCCTAATTTAGAACAAAATAGATTCGAATGTAGAAGTTGTGGATACATTTATGATCCGTCTGAAGGAAATAAGAAATTAAACATACCTAAAAATACGCCTTTTTCAGAGTTGGATGGGAATACTTTTGCTTGCCCTGTTTGTCGAGCTGGTAAAAATTTTTATAAGGATATTGGATCTAGAGCAAAACCTAGTGGATTTGAAGAGAATTTAGTTTATGGATTTGGATTTAATAGTTTACCTCCTGGACAAAAAAATATTTTGATTTTTGGAGGGTTGGCGTTTGCTGCTGCTATGTTCCTTTCATTGTACTCTTTGCATTAATATAGTTAAATGAAAAATTTTTTTACCAGTATTCCTAATCTTCTTTTATCTTTAGTTCTCTGTTTTGTTTTAAGCAGTTGTTCATCTACAGGTGTCAAGATGAATGAAAGCAGTCCTTGGAAATCAATTCAGTTTGAGGACCAGGCTAATGCTTTAGATGTTGATTTTATAGATGATAATCATGGGTTTTTAGTTGGCTCAAACAGATTGATTATGGAATCTACTGATGGTGGTGAAACATGGGAAAAAAGATCATTAGATATTTCTGCTGAAGAGAACTTTCGCCTTCTCGATATTGATTTTAAGGGTTCTGAAGGTTGGTTAATTGGACAACCCTCACTCGTAATGCATACTCTCGATGAAGGTAAAAATTGGACTAGGCTTTCACTTGGGAAGTTACCAGGCCAGCCTTTCTTAGTTACTACTATCGATGAAGGAGTTGCTCAATTGGCGACAACCTCAGCAGCTATTTATGAAACTTCCAATAGCGGTGAAACATGGGAGGCGAAAGTGGCAGACCCATCGGAACAGGGAGGTATAAGAGATTTAAGAAGAACATCTAGCGGTGATTATGTGAGTGTAAGCAGTCTTGGAAATTTCTTCTCTACTCTTGATAGTGATAGCAATACTTGGGTTGCTCACCAAAGAGCAAGTAGTAAGAGAGTGCAAAGCATTGGTTTCAATCCAGAGGGAAGTTTATGGATGCTTTCAAGAGGCGCGGAAATTAGATTTAATGAAGATTCTAATAATCTAGAAAGTTGGTCAAAGCCTATAATTCCTATTCTTAATGGTTACAATTATTTAGATATGGGTTGGGATCCAAATGGTGACATATGGGCTGGCGGTGGTAATGGCACATTAATAGTAAGTAAAGATCAAGGTGAAACTTGGAATTCAGATCCTCTTGCTTCTGCATTGCCTACTAACTATATAAAAATAGTTTTTCTTGATAAAGAGTCTTTAGATAATCAAAAAGGATTCATACTTGGCGAGCGTGGTTACATTCTTAAATGGAATGGCTAAATCTGTAATAACTTAAGAAAATAATAAAAAAAATCTTAATTTTGGATGAATTTAACAACTGTCTGTAACCAAGCTGTTAATTTCTTCGCGAACTTATGATTTTACACTGTAAGATCATATAGTAAACATTTGTGATTATGGCCGCAGGTTCAACGGGTGAACGCCCATTTTTTGAAATAATCACCAGTATTAGGTACTGGATTATTCATGCAGTAACATTACCAGCTATTTTTATAGCAGGCTTCTTATTCGTATACACAGGCTTGGCTTACGACGCTTTTGGTACTCCTCGTCCGGATAGTTATTTTCAGGCATCTGAAGCAAAAGCTCCTGTTGTAACACAAAGATTTGATGCGAAGTCCCAACTTGATTTAAGAACAAAATAACTATGTCTAATTCTCAAGCTCCAATGCAGGCTGCGGAAGTCCGCGTTTATCCTATTTTTACTGTCCGTTGGCTAGCAGTTCACGCTCTAGCGATACCATCAGTATTCTTTTTAGGTTCTATAGCTGCTATGCAATTTGTAGCCCGATAAAATCAACTATCATGCAAGTAAACGAAAATCCTAACAAAGTTCCAGTTGAACTTAATCGTACAAGCCTTTATTTAGGCTTATTATCAGTCTTTGTATTGGGAATTTTATTTTCCAGTTACTTTTTCAATTAAATTAAAACTATGAGTAAATTAAAAGGACCTGATGGAAGAATTCCAGACAGACTTCCCGATGGTAGACCAGCAGTTGCATGGGAAAGAAGATGGACTGAGGGAACTCTTCCTCTATGGCTTGTTGCTACAGCAGGTGGAATTGCAGTTATCTTCGTTTTAGGAATATTCTTCTATGGTTCATACCAAGGCGTTGGAGCTGGAGGTTAACAAATCCTCACCTTAACCTGATAATCACTTATATCAAAAAAGCCTAATAAGAATCAGTAAATATCCTTAGTTTCTCTTTTGTGGAGCTTGGGATATTTTCTTTTTGGGTTATCAATCCATCTTTTAATGAAAAATGAGATTTGCTTTTTGGTCTTTCTTTTTCAATTAATTTTGCTACTTCAAATATTATTTTATTAGCCACTTCAGTATTTGATCTAAGATTATCCAAAACCATCTCTACTGAAACTTCTTGATGAGTTTGATGCCAGCAATCATAATCAGTAACCATAGATAAGGAGGAGTAAGCTATTTCAGCTTCTTTAGCTAATCTTGCTTCTGTATGATTCGTCATTCCTATTATTGAACATCCCCAACTTCTATATAAATTAGATTCTGCTCTAGTTGAGAAAGCGGGACCTTCCATTGCTAGATAGGTACCCCCTCTATGTAATTGTCTACCGCCAGGAATATTTTTTTCTCCGATTTCACTTAATATACGTGATAAATTTGTGCAGAAGGGATCTCCCATTGTTACGTGAGCAACAGCTCCCTCGTTAAAGAAGGTTGCAGGTCTATTTTTTGTACGGTCTATAAATTGATCTGGAACCACTATATCAAGTGGCCTTATCTGTTCTTGTAATGAACCAACTGCTGATGGAGCAATAATCCATCTTACTCCTATTGATCTTAGAGCCCAAATATTAGCTTTGTAAGGAATTTCAGAAGGATTTAAACTATGTGTTCTGCCATGTCTAGGAATAAATGCTATCTCTAGGTTTCCAAGATTATATACTTTTATTGAATCAGAAGGTTTACCATAGGGAGTATTGATTTCTAGTTCTCTTATGTACTTTATTTGATCCATTGAATAAAATCCACTTCCACCAATCACTCCTAATCTTGATTTTTCAATTGGTAATAAATGTTCTTTATTCATAGTGATGTAAATGACTTTTAATCATCTGGTACTAATTGGAGGAGGACATTCAAATGTTTCTTTATTGAAGAAATGGTTAATGTTTCCGAAATTAATGCCAGAAATTCCTGTTTCAATTATATCTAGAGATTCTCATTTGGTTTATTCGGCGATGTTCCCATCGGTGATTTCAAAATCAATCACTTTAGAAGAGAGTTTAATTGATATAAAATCTTTAGCAAAAAATGCAAAAGTCTCTTTTATAGAAGAAGAAGTAAAGGATATTGATTTCAATTTAAAGAAAATTGTTTTAAGTAATAGACCTTCAATTAATTATTCGAAGTTGGTGCTTAATTATGGAAGTCAAACAATAATTCCAAAAGAATTTGAATCACTAGTTAAAAATCGAAATGCTTTTTCAATTAAACCTTTTTTAAGGGCTTATGACTCAATACTAAAAGAGGACATTTTTGATACATTTAATGAACTTCCATTTGTAATTGTTGGGAGTGGCCTTGCTGCAATTGAAGTATCATATGCTTTGCGAAAAAGATGGGGAGATAGACCTTTAAAACTTTTATGTGATTCAAGAAAAATTAATAATACAATTCTAAAAAGTTTACGGAATTCCAATATTGAATTAGTTGAAAAGCTTAATTTTGATTATGGCAAGATTCTTTTATGTACTGGGAATACATCTCCGTTATGGGCACAAAAAAAATTATTAGGTTCGGATTCTTATGGCAGAATAATTACAAATCAGAATTTACAGATAAAATGTTTCTCTGGAATCTTTGCTGTAGGTGATTGCGCAGTTGTAGGTTCAGCAAAAAGACCAGCATCGGGAGTTTTTGCAGTAAAAGTTGTAAATACATTAGTACAAAATCTAAAAAAAGATATAGAAGGGAGATCATTAAAAAATTGGTTTCCTCAAAAGATCGGATTGCAAATAGTAAATATATTTCCAAGCCATAATCCAAAGGCTTTTGCTATTTATCGCAATTTTGTTTTTGGCCCTTCTTTTGTTTTTTGGATTTTAAAGCATAAAATTGATCTCAACTTTATTAAAAAGTTCAGATCAAAAAGGCTAATGATGAAGAGTAGTGAAAAAAATATTTCATTGAATGATTGCAGAGGATGTGCAGCTAAAATTCCCCAGTTAGTTTTGAATAAATCATTAATAAATTCTAATTTAAATTCTTTTGCCTCATCACCTGAAGATTCAGTTGAGATATATCAAAATGGGCAAGATATCATCTTGCAAAGTCTAGATGGATTTCCTGCTTTGGTAAGTGATCCTTGGCTTAATGCAAAAATTACTACTTTGCATGCTTGCTCAGATTTGTGGGCATGCGGAGCAAAACTTTCATCTGCGCAGGCTTTAATCTCATTACCAAAAGTTGAAAGGGAATTTCAGAGTTATCTCTTTTCTCAATCACTTCAAGGTATTAAATCAACAGTTGAGGATCATGGAGGTGAATTACTTGGAGGCCATACTTTTGAGGCAAGAAGTTTAGTAAATAAACCTTATTCATTAGGAATAGATATTTCTTTAACAGTTCAAGGTATTTTAAAAAATGGAGCAAAACCATGGCTTAAATCTGGAATGAATATTGGAGATATTCTCATGATGTCTAGACCTCTGGGCGTTGGGATTTACTTTGCCGGTCAAATGCAAAACATTAATATGCTAAGTAGTTCTTCTGAAGTAATTAATAATTTAGTAAAGAGTCAGCAATATTTGATTGATGAAATTTATTTTTTTCAAAATCAATTTAAAGAATCATTAGTCAATGCTGCGACTGACATTACTGGATATGGATTTATTGGACATCTTAAAGAAATGGTTGAATCATCTAATTTATATAGGCAAAGCAATAATCTTGAACCACTAAAAGTTTTATTAGATTTATTTGCATTTAAAGCTTATCCTGGAGTATTTGATTTAATAAGAAAAGACGTTAAAAGTACTTTCTTTCAATCTAATAAAGAAATTTTTGACAAAATTTATAAAGTAAATAAGCATAAAAGAATAATTAATTTTTTAAACGAAAATTCATTAGAACAAGAGACTTTTAACGAGAGAATATCATTACTATTAGATCCTCAAACATGTGGACCCTTGTTGATTAGTTGCAATCGTAAATATGAAAATGTTCTAAAGGATAAATGGTACAAGGTTGGAGAGGTTGTAAAAATGTAATTAATTTCTATTTGCCTTGTCAATTTCCAAATATCTTAATCTTTTGATTTCCTTTCCCATCTCCTTCCCTGGGTCCCATCCTTCTTTTTTTAATGTTTCTCCATCTTTTTTTGATTTTATGAATTTGTAAATAAATAACCACTTAAATAAGTTACGCCAGTATGGTCCTCCATCACAAATTAATAATTTGACTGTCTCATCATTAAGGTTTCTGTCCTCAATAAATTCTGTCCAACTTGATGGAGAAAAATGATTTAAATTTTTTTGGTTTGTATTTAATATCTTTTTGATATTTATATAATCTTCTAATATTTTTATCTCATTATTATTTATTAAAAATCTTTGACATGCTTTTTCTAAATCTTCTGAATCTTTTAATAAGTAAAGCATATGATTTCCCTTTAACTTCTTAATCCAATTTAGTCCTCTTAAAAATCTCTTATCGACTTTTATATTTTCATTTAAGATTGAGATAATTTTCCATTTATGAATTATCGAAATCACATTAGTCAAATTATCGTGATCGCATATTTCAGCTAGTTCCATCCTTATTCGTATGCCTAGTGCAGGAGGGTAAATCTTTCTCTGATGAGTTTCTGAACTTTTCCATGGCCATTGTTTAACTGTTTCTTGAGACTGTTTGAGGGAATTATTTGAAATATTGAAATCTAACCTTGAAGCATATTTTGCACATCTAATTAATCTACTTGGATCATCTGCAATACTATTACTATGAAGTAAGTTCAATCTTTTACTTTTTATATCAGAAATTCCTCCATAAAGATCATAGATTTTCCTTGTCGAGACCTCGAAGGCTATTGAATTAATAGTGAAATCTCTCCTCTTAAGATCCTCCTCAATAGTACTTTTATTTACTGTGGGATTTAAGCCTGGAGCAGAATAAATTTCTTTTCGTGCAGAAGCAATATCAATTTTATAGTCATTAATATTTATTTCTACAGTGTTGTATAAATTGAATTCCTTGATTAAACATAAATCTACATTTACAATATTTTTTTTTATAAATTTGGCAAGAGAGATAGAGGATCCTTCGATAACAAGATCAATATCTACAGGCTTAGAAAACGATTTTTTGTGGAATTTTCTAATTAATAAATCTCTTAAATAACCGCCAACAAAAGCTACTTTAGTATTGTTATTAGATTCTATGTATTTAGCAATTAGGTTATATAGATTAAATGGAGTTTTGATTAATTCACCTTGGATGTAATCAGAGATATCGTTCATGAGTTTTAACTTACATAACGAATTGGAGCTAATCTGGGATCTAGAATTTTACTGCCTTTATCACCAAATTTTACTGCTAAAGATATTTTTTCCCCACTCCCAAAAATATGTATGATTTCACCTTTCCCAAACTTTGAGTGAATTAGCATATCTCCAACTATCCAGCTTTTCCCTTTACTAGGACCTGAATATAATTTCCTTACTGCATTTATTGGTTTGTTAACAAATTCATTTGGATTGTTTCGATCAACTCTAGTTAAACGATCAAGATGCCAATCTCTTCTAATTGAAGCACCACCAGTTTGTGGTAATTCGCCATCTATTAAATCTTCAGGTATTTCCGAAAGAAATATTGAAGGAATTGTTGCTTCACGCATTCCGCCCCATAATCTTCTTTCTCTGGCATGACTTAAGAAAACTCTTTCTTTAGCTCTAGTAATACCTACATAGCATAATCTTCTTTCCTCTTCAAGAAGTGAGGGAGTATCTATTGATCTATGACTAGGGAAGAGACCTTGTTCTAGCCCAGTGATAAAAACATTTTGAAATTCTAAACCTTTACTATTATGCAGAGTCATGAGAGTTACAGAGTTAGGATTATTTTTCTGCGTATCATTATCAGTTGTTAAGGCTGCTGTAGAAAGAAATCCCTCTACATCTCCACTTTCTGTTTCTTCTTCATATTGAGTAGCTGCATTAATTAGTTCTTGTAAGTTATTTCTTCTATCTTCAGATTCTTCAGTCCCACTAGAGATCAAGTCACTTAAATAACCACTTTTTTCTAATATAAGTTGTAGTAGTTGAGCAGGACCTGAATTTTCTAGGTAACACAGTAGATCATTCATAATTTCAGTAAATTTATTAATTCCTTTTGATGATCGGCCTATTGTTTCTTCAAGACTTTGCTTATCATTAAGAACCTCCCATAATGGGATATTTAACCTATTAGATAGTTCATTCAGTTTTTGAATAGTAGTCTTACCAATCCCTCTTCTAGGAACATTTATGATGCGTAAAAGACTAACGTTATCTGAAGAATTAACCAGAACTTTCAAATATGCTATTGCATCTTTAATTTCTCTTCTATCATAAAAACGCAATCCTCCAAAAATTGTATAAGGAATGCGCCACCTTACAAGAGATTCTTCTAATACTCTCGACTGAGCTCTGGTTCGATATAAAATTGCAAAATTTTTCCAAATTGGGTTTTGATTATAGTTATTGAGTGATTTTATTTTATTGGTAATTGCTTCTGCCTCGGAAATTTCATCATCACAGCTGAGTAACGTTAAAAGTTCCCCTTTTTCTTTAGTAGCCTTTAAAACTTTTTCAATTCTTTCAGAGTTGTTTTCAATTAATGAGTTTGCAGCATCAAGGATATTGGAAGATGACCTATAATTTTCTTCTAATTTAATTAAAGATGATTTTGTATCGTCGTTGATTGAAGTTTTAAAATCTTCTTGAAAACCAATTAAAATTCTGAAGTCAGCTGCTCTGAAACTATAAATACTTTGATCAGCATCCCCAACTACAAAAATTGACCGATCTTCCCAATTGAAGAATTTTTTTGGTTTAGTATTCCCAGCCGTAATTAATTTTATAAGTTCATATTGTGTTCTATTTGTATCTTGATATTCGTCAACTAAAATATGTTTAAATCTTTTGTGCCAGTAATCTCTGACTATATCATTTTGCCTCAATAAGAAAACAGGCAAAAGCAGAAGATCATCAAAGTCTAAAGAATTATTTTTTGAGAGCGAAATCCTATATCTCTTGTAAGCTTCTGCAACTGTTTTATCAAAATTATTATCTGCTTTTTCTAAAAGATCATTAGAAGTTAAGCATTGATTTTTAGCATTACTTATTAATCTTTTAATCTTTTTGGGATCATATCTTTTTGGGTCAAGATTCATATCTTGACTGATAATTTCTTTTACTAATGTTAGAGAATCTGTTTCATCATAAATTGAAAATTGTCTTGTCCATTTTAGGCCTTCTGGATCAGTATATTTTTCAATATCGTATCTCAGAAGTCTTGAAAATAAGGAATGGAAAGTACCGATCCAAAGTTTCTGAAGCCTCTCTTGGTGAACGTTTGCTCTTAATTGATTTTGGTCAATTTCTTTGAGAGTTGTCCAAGGCTGACCAAATTGATTAAAAGCTAATTCTTGGGCTAGAAGAACCTCTAATCTTGCTTTCATTTCTTTAGCAGCTTTGTTAGTGAAAGTGACAGCGAGAATGTTATAGGGATCTATAGAGTTACCCTCAATAAGGTTTGCAATTCTGTGAGTAAGAGCCTTAGTTTTTCCGCTACCTGCACCCGCTACAACTAATAGTGGTCCATAAACATGTTTTACTGCTTGAAGTTGTTGTTTGTTTAGGGACTTAAAAAGGAAATTGTTGGTTTGAGACACTGTTGGAAGGGTTTTTCAAAAATCAGACTTTACTATGAGATTCAGATTCAGTTTCTAGATCTTCTAACGCTTTTTTTAAATTTATAAGTTCATTATTGTTATTAATTATTTCTTCAAATTTATTTTGAGGCATCTTTAATTTCATACTTCTGTCTAGGATTTCTTTTTCCAATCTCTTTTTATATGAGGAAATAAGTTTCTTTGATAATTTTAAATCCTGTTGATCCAAAACTTTATTAAAAGTGTAGTTTTATATTAGCGGAAAAAATTTTTTTATTTGAATTATTTCAACTATCACTTTGGAATGAAGTTATTAATTAAGAAGCGTTGCGTTAAGTTTGAAATTGTATTGTTTTTACTAGCTTTGTATTATTCTTAAGATCGGTCTTTAAAATTTTTACTTCAGGAATGTCAGTTTCAAAGAATAATCAACTATTGTCAGTCGATAAGAAATTAAATGATTTAAGTAATATAAAAGAATTTATTAATAGTGCAAACTCAAGATTAGATGCAATAACCTCAATAACCAATAATTCACATGCAATTGCAGCAGACGCTGTAACAGCAATGATTTGCGAAAATCAAGATTCACTTAATTCAAAAATATCTTTAAATACAACTAACAAGATGTCCGTTTGTTTAAGAGATGGAGAAATAATCCTAAGGATTGTTGCTTATCTTTTAATTTCTAATGACGAATCAGTTTTAGAAAAAAGTTGTTTGAAGGATCTTAAAAATACTTATCTTGCGCTTGGGGTACCTTTAAGAAATGCAAGAAGGGTTTTTCAATTAATGCGAGATGCAACTATCTCTGATTTGAATTCAACAGTTAATAATATGCCTGGGAAAAAAGGGTTTCTTCCTAAATTAATATCTGAAACAGAGTTTCAATTTGAAAGGATAATTAATCTTTTAAACTAGCTAAATTCCTTATCTCGGAAGTATGAGAAGTCTGTATAACTGATTTATTTTCCAGATTTCTAATAGTAGAAAATCTGGATCTTATATGAGTGGATAAAAAGGAAATTCTTTCTTCGGAAACTGTTGATTTATAAATAGTTTTAATGTGTAAATTATTTTGTTCATCAACAAAATAATTTGATGATGAAATAAAGGATTCTGTATAACCTTTATTTCTTAAAACAATTCCTGAATTTTCATCTTTGGGTAAAAAAATCAGAATAGTTTCATCTCCCTCACTGATATCTTCATTGTCCCAATCACTAATAGCTTGCCAGTTTATAGAAATGGCTATGCTCTCTAGGTTTAAACTAAATTTATTATTTTTAAAAATTTCGACGACTTTTTTATTTTTTTTGTTGATATGTTTTATATATATTTTACTAGTTGAGTTTTCAAATTCCTGAAAAGCTAAAGTGTGAGTACTTCTAATAGATTTCCACTCTCCTATACTTTTATCAATGAATTGATTAATTATTGTTAGATTCTTCGTCAAGTTTATCTTCTACGGAATGATTTTCTGCTTTTTGTATCATTCTGACCATTGAATCCACCATTAATCTCTTTGCAGAAGTTACTTTTAATCCAGAAGGAGTAGTTGATATTTGTTCTCCAGGGCGATCATATGAAGTTGGTCTAAATGGAGTCATCTAATAACTTTTAAAATTAATCGATTCCTATTCTTGCATGAATCATTATTTATATAGTTATTGTTTGCGAAAATGTCATATCTTTCTTCTTTTATAACAGAATTATCAACTGTTTTGTTATTTAGGCATTTTATTTTTTGCCAATCCTGAAATAGTCGCTAAAGCAAACATTCCCAATAGAGCAATCCCTAGAAATAATCCTGCTCCCTGGCTAACTCCAGCTCCTACTGCTACTAGTATAGAGTCACTGATTAGAAGACTTATTAATAATGCAGGAGTAAATATTTTCCAGCGAGTTCCTCCAATACCAATTGCGTAGCTTAGAAAATCAAAAAGGCCAGTCATTAGTAGACCTGTCATAAGAAAGAAATTTTCTTCTAGCTGGTTTTGATTGAAACTTTCAATCTTTTGCATTGCTTTCGGGCCTACTAATTTACGTACAGGAACCCGACCATAATTTCTTGCGATAAAGAAAGCAGCTTGGCAAAAAACGATATCAGCAAAGATAATTGTCATGTAACCTTTTTGAAATCCTAGTAATGAACCAGCCAGCAGAGAATAAGCTGAACTTGGAAGGGCAGGTAAAATAATACTTACTCCTCTGAGTATGAATATTCCAAAAGGAGCCCAAATCCCCATACTTTCTATTTTGTTTCTTAGAGGTTCAATCCCATAATTTTGGATTAAATAAATCAATACAACAAATATTGCTATAAAAAAAACTACTGAGAAAAATTTCTGTATTTTATTCATTATTTTTCTAATAAATTTATTGGAAATAAATTCTTAATTTTAATATTTGATTCTATCTATAATAGAAATACTAATCAATGAAAATTTTTACAAATTTTTAATCTTTTATTTCCTACTAATAAAAAATTTTGTATTCCACAAGTAGTCATGATTAATTCTAAGCATAAAGTTAATTCAATATTTTTTAGAAATTTCATTAATATAGTTCTTTCGATTATCGTTTTGTTTTGTATTTCAATAAAAAAATCAGAAGCTTTGCCTCATGAATGGGTTGGAGTCCCTAAAAGTGAATACGGAGAGCAGTTATGGGATAGGCAAAGTATAAAAAGGAATGAGGATGGTTCTGTAAGAGTATTGAGTAAATTTATTCCCAAAACAAAAAGTGAAATTACTAAGGATATTCTCTACACAATGGATATAAATTGTTTTGAAAAATCATTTCGAGATGTTGATGTCTCAATAGATGAAGCAAATAGTAATTTCAATGATTTAGCTAATTGGCAAGATCCAAATGGAGATAAACTGATTTTGGGTGTTATTGGTCAAGTCTGCAGAGTCGAAAACTAAAAATTTTTAGTAATAAAAAAAACCAATATATAACGAGTTCTCAATGATTTGAAAGTATAAAACCCTGTCTAGGACAGGGTTTTAAAGGTGCCAGGACCCAGATTTGAACTGGGGACACGGCGATTTTCAGTCGCCTGCTCTACCAACTGAGCTATCCCGGCTCCAACCTATATACTTTAAATTAAGATGTGTAGTTTGTGAAACCCTTTTAATTAAAAATTTTATATCTTCATCAAATATCTACAAAAAACTTTTATTTTGAGTTCATCGCTAACAAGGCTGTACCAAATGAAGTAGTATTTTTACATGAAACTATTGGTATATTGATAATATTTTCTCTTATTTTTCTCCACTGAGGGTTTTTTGAACCTCCACCAATAGTAATAATTTTTTTTGGAAGTGAACCTGTTAGTTCGCCCAGCTTTTCCCATCCTTTCAATTCGATCTTAGCTAGACCCTCGAATAATGCATGTAAATAAAGTGAGTCGCTTACTGGCCTTGGACCAAGTATAGGCTTTAAATTAGAATCATTAACAGGAAATCTTTCTCCTTTACTATTAAGAGGTAAAAGATTTAAAGAAGTGTTTTTTGATGGATTTATTTGTCGACTGAGCTCTTTTATTTCTAAATCAGTGAAAAACTGAGACAATATACCACAGCCTGCGTTTGATGCTCCTCCACATATCCAATTTCCGTTCACTCTATGGTTAGTAAGTCCTTGTTTTTTTATAGGATTATCAATAATTTTCTTAACTACAATAGTTGTTCCTAAAACTGTGAGACCATCTTCTTTGCCTAAACCTGCAGCTATTACACTTGCATTAGAGTCAGTAGTGCCTGAGATTAATATTAATTTCTTATTTAAGTTGAATCTCTCTGCTAAATCAAAATTCACTTGTCCAATAATTTTCCCACTTTTTATTATTTGAGGCAGGCATTTTCCCCATGAAGTATTGAGATAGCTTTTTGGCCATGATTCTTTTTTTAGATCCCAACCAAGTTTTAGATTATTACCTTCTTCTCCATAAGTCCAATCTTTTAAAAACCAACCAGTGATCCAATCAGATTGATGTCGTAAAAGTATATTTGTCCCATATTTATCTATTAGTTTTAATGCTTTAGCAAGACTACTGTATGGAGTTCGCAAATGATCTTCTCCAGAAGTTAATGATTCAAGAAGGATTTTATGTTCAATACATGCTTGGTCATAAGATATTGCTTCTCCTATTGGCTCTCCTTGTAAATTTGATGCTGTTAAAGTTCCTGATGTGCCAGATATAGCCAATTTTTGAAGGTTACTTTTTACCTCAATAGGTAAACACCCTAAGAGTTTTTCACAAGAATTGATCCAAGAATTTGGATTTTTAAAGCTACATAAATAAGGAACGGAATTTGAATATACTAATTTCTTATGAAAATTTATTATAGATATTCTTGCTCCACTAGTTCCAAAATCTAATCCCCCATAAAAATTATCAGGCATAGAATAAATATTTTTATAAAAATACTTTGGAAGCCTCCGCTAATTGGGCTGCTTTTTCTTCTACCTTTTCCCAAGGGAGATCTAGATCTCTTCTGCCAAAATGTCCATAGGATGCAGTCTTTCTGAAAAATGTACCACCCATTTTTTGGGGTAGATTTCTTAGATCAAATTCTTTTATAATTGCTGCTGGTCTTAAATCAAAGTACTTATTAATGAGCTCAGCCAAATTAGCTTGTGAAATAACGCCAGTATCAAAAGTTTCAACAAGAATGGAAATCGGTTTTGCAACTCCAATTGCATAACTTAATTGTACTTCTGCCTTTTTTGCTAATTTTGCCTTAACTATACTTTTAGCTACATAACGTGCTGCGTAAGCAGCTGATCTATCCACTTTTGTGGGATCTTTACCAGAAAATGCCCCTCCTCCGTGCCTTGCGTAACCCCCATAAGTGTCTACTATAATTTTTCTTCCAGTAAGTCCGGCATCACCTTGAGGCCCCCCTACGACAAATTTGCCGGTGGGATTTACTAGAAATCTTGTTGTATGAATGTTTGGTTTGATTTCTAAATCTTCAGTAGCAGGAATTACAACATGCGTCCATAAATCTTCTTTTATTCTTTGACGAATTTCTTCTTCATTTGTCATACCATCTATCTCAGGATTATGTTGAGTTGAAATTAAAATGGTATTAATCGATATTGGTACTCCATTTTTATAATCAATACTTACTTGAGTTTTACCATCAGGGAGTAGATAATTAAGCACGTTTTCGTGCCTTACCTTAGACAGTTGAATGGCTAATCTATGAGCCAAGCTAATCGGTAAGGGCATTAGTTCAGGCGTCTCATCGCATGCATAGCCGAACATTATGCCTTGGTCGCCAGCTCCGATATTATCTTCCAAATCATCGTTAACATCATCTGCGTCATTAACTCCTTGCGAAATATCTTGTGATTGCTCGTCAAGTGCTACTAAAACAGAACAACTGTTTGCGTCAAAACCACCTGATCTATAACTTTCATATCCAATTTCTTTAATTACATTTCTAACAATTTTGATGTAATCGACTTTTGCTTTTGAAGTTATTTCTCCAGTAAGTAAACAAAGACCTGTATTAACGACAGTTTCGCATGCAACTCTGCTTTCTGGATCTTCTGTCAATAAAGCATCTAAAACAGCATCACTAATTTGATCACATATTTTGTCAGGATGACCTTCAGTTACAGATTCAGAAGTGAAAATGAAATCACTCATTTACAAATAATTTTGAAATTAGACTTTATCCTAAATTAGATTATCCTTACAAATCAATTATTGTAAATTAAAAAAATACTCGTACAAGAGCAAAAAGACTTAAGTTCTGAGACTCGTGTATAAACTAAATAAAATAATTTATATTGTTTCAGATGAAGCTGCGGAGATCTCTTCGTTATCGTCAGTTTGTTCAAATAACATTTGTTTGTATTTTGCAGCCATTTCTTCAGCTTTACTAAAAACTTTTTGAGGGTCAGTCAGCATATCTCCAGGTTCAGGTTCAAGTGCTTTAGTAGATAATGAAATTCGCCCTCTTTCTGAATCAAGGTCAATTATCATAACTTTCATTTGGTCATTTACATTTAAAACGTTATGAGGAGTCTCAATATGTTCATGACTAATCTCAGAAATATGCAATAGACCACTAACTCCACCAATATCAATGAAGGCTCCATAAGGTTTGATACCTTTTACAGAACCAACAACAACTTCGCCTACCTCGAGTCGGTTCATTTTTTTCTCAACCAAAGCTCTTCTATGGCTTAGTACTAATCTATTTCTCTCTTCATCAACTTCAAGAAATTTTAAAGGCAAATATTCACCCTCTAAGTCATCTTTAATTTTTCGAGCACTTATATGAGAGCCTGGGATAAAACCTCTCAAGCCTTCTACCCTGACAAGAGCACCGCCTCTATTTGTCGCAAAAACTTCAGAATATATTGTTGCATCTTCTTTTTGGAGTTGTCTAACCCTTTCCCATGCTCTTTGATATTCAATTCTTCTAATGGAAAGGGCTAATTGGCCATCTTCATTTTCTTCGCTCATTATGAAAAATTCTCTACTTTCTGAGGGTTGTAAAACATCATTAAGTCCCTCAACTCTATTTATTGAAACCTCCTGAACAGGCATAAAAGCAGCTGTTTTTGCCCCTATATCTATCATTGCCCCTTTGGGGTCTAGAGCAAAAACTGTACCTTTAACTAGATCGCCAGGCTTAAAATTATAGTCATACTTACCCAACAATGATGCAAATTCTTCTTGTGTGAACCCTGCGTTGTCAAAATCCGTATTTGTTCTGCTAGAGGAAGAGTCTGCTGAAGGTATATCGCTCTTCTCGAATGATAAATCTCCCTCATTTTGAGATGTTGAATCACTATCTAAATCAGACGAATTTTTAATTTCTTTATCCTCAGAAAGTTCTTTAATGGTTTGGGAAGAATTTTCGTTCATTTGTTGTATCGCAGACTACCTAAGGTAGTTAGAAAGGAATGCTACTAGCCTGCAAACTAATAGCAAAAACATTTGTGATATGTATTCTACACTTTAAGATGCTTAATTTTATAAAATTGAAGCTAATTGGTTTTTTGAACTTCCCTTTAGAGATTCAAGAGTAGAAATAAAATCTTTTACCCCATTAAATTTTCTGTAAACTGAGGCATATCTTATATAGGCGACTTCGTTTTCTTTCCTAAGATTTTTAAGTATTAATTCTCCGATTTGTGAAGATTTAATATCTTTATTAGAGTCTTGAACGATTTGTGATTCAATGCCATCTACGAAATTAATAATTGCTTCACTACTGAAGTTGGTCTTTTCGCATGCGCGTGATATGCCAGTAAATAATTTTTGTTTATCGAATAATTCTCTGTTACCGTCTTTCTTTATAACTGAAACTGGCATTGATTCAACTCTTTCATAAGTTGTAAATCTAAAGCTACAATTTAAGCACTCTCTCCTTCTACGAACACTTTTCCCACTATCAGCAGATCTTGATTCCAAAACTCTACTATCTGTGTTTTGACAGGTTGGACACTGCATATGGTGAAATAAGCTGCACTTCAACTCTAATAGTAGAATAATATTTTAATTATGAAAAGTAAAAAAAAACCCTCTGGCTAAAGAGGGTTTTTTTTCTCAATTCATTTTCTATCAAATTTAGGTGGGTCTCTAAAGGCGACAGCAAAGAATAAAGTTACAACTGCTAGAGTTAAGATAAGAACGTAAGCGAAAGCTTCCATAAGATTAAGTAATAAAGTTTAGTTTAAACCCTTCCTGGGATTCTTCTTGTGGATTCGTCACCAAGCTTCTTGAATAATCCGAATTCAACTTGGTCGCCAATCTCAGCATCAATACCAGCAAAGGAATTTCTGTAAAGAGTTCTTGAAGCGTGCCACCAGTGGCCAAACAAGAATAGCAATCCGAAACATAAATGTGCATATGTAAACCACGCTCTTGGTGAGCTTCGGAATACACCGTCAGATTTATAAGTCTCTCTATCAAACTTGAATGCTTCTCCAAGTTGAGCCTTTCTAGCTAATCTTTTTACTACTGCAGGATCGGTAAAAGTTTGACCATTAAGATCTCCTCCATAGATAGTTGCAGTAATTCCAGTCTGTTCAAATGAATACTTTGCTTCAGCTCTTCTGAATGGAATATCTGCTCTTACATTACCTTCTTTGTCTTCAAGAATGACAGGAAAGTTTTCAAAGAAATTGGGTATTCTTCTAACTTCTAATTCGTTACCTTCTTTGTCTTGAAAAGCTATATGACCTTGCCATCCAGTTGGTAAACCATCACCATTAACGAGAGCTCCAACTCTGAATAACCCCCCTTTTGCAGGACTATTTCCTACATAATCGTAGAAGGCTAGTTTCTCTGGAATAGATGCATATGCCTCTTCTTTAGTGGCACCATCATCTATAGCAGCTTGAACCCTTCTATTAATTTCAGTTTTGAAATAGCCGGAATCCCATTGATATCTGGTTGGACCAAATAATTCGACTGGAGTTGTCGCTGAACCATACCACATTGTTCCTGCAACAACGAAAGAAACAAATAAAACAGCAGCTAGCGCACTAGCTAGAACTCCTTCAAGACTTCCAAGTTTTAATGCTCTGTAAAGTCTTTCTCCTGGTCTATTGGTAATGTGAAAAATCCCCCCAATAATACCCATTAGTCCAGCAGCAATATGATTAGCAACAATTCCCCCCGGATTAAAGGGATTAAATCCTTCTACTCCCCAGGAAGGGGCTACTGGCTCTACATGACCAGTTAAACCATAAGGATCTGAAACCCAAATCCCAACGTTTGCACAATGAAAAGCTCCAAAACCAAAGCATGTAATTCCAGCTAAGAGAAGGTGAATTCCAAATATTCTTGGCAAATCAAGAGCAGGCTCACCAGTTCTTGAATCTTCCCATAGATCCAAATCCCAATATGTCCAGTGCCAAATGGAAGCCAACATTAATAGTCCACTGAATACAATGTGTGCTGCTGCAACACCTTCAAAACTCCAGAACCCAGGATCAACTCCTGTAGCACCTGTAATATCCCATCCGTTCCAACTACTTGTAATACCAAGTCTTGCCATGAAAGGCATAACGTACATCCCCTGTCTCCACATTGGATTGAGAACAGCATCAGAAGGATCAAAAATGGCTAATTCATAAAGAGCCATAGAACCGGCCCAGCCGGCTAATAATGCAGTATGCATAAGATGCACAGCGAGTAGTCGACCTGGGTCATTAATAACTACCGTGTGAACTCGATACCAAGGCAATCCCATCGGTTAATTTCTAGTAACTATGCTGAATAAACAGCTAAACATCACGATAGTAAGGGTTTTTTAGTCTTTGAGGGATTTTTGTAAATAAATTTATTTTCTTGAAAAAACTGGGCAAATCAATTTGCAGGACTGAGTTTACAAGGAATTTTTAGCTAAAAATTGTTAATATTTTGGTCACAATTCTCAAAGTAAAACGCCAAAATAAGAAAAATAATTAAAAAAATGGCAACAATCAGATTTATCCGTGAGGATTTAGAGGTTCAATGTAATCCAGGTGAAAATTTAAGGGAATTAGTAATGAAAGAAAACTTACAACTTTATGGTTTAAAAGGTATTCTAGGAAATTGCGGCGGAGCAGGACAATGCAGTACTTGTTTTATTTCAGTTGAAGGTGGAAACAAAAATTCTTTGAGTCCTCTTACATCTGTTGAAGAAGAAAAACTCAAAAATAGACCAGAAAATTGGCGACTTGCATGCCAAACATTGATAAAATCTTCTGCAGTAATTTTAACAAAACCACAATCCCCCCCCTCAAATCTGGAAGAACTAAAAAAAATTAGTGAAAATAAAAAATTACCTCGCTAAATTGTTTAAGACTGTTAATCAGTTTATAAAATTTGTTTATTTTTCCACTTTATTCCAAGATATATGTCTATAGTCTTATTACCTGATATAGAACTACTCAATTAAATGGAAACAACTAATTTTGGATTCGTAGCTAGTCTTTTATTCGTAGGGGTGCCAACAATATTCCTTATCGGTTTATTTATTTCTACTCAAGATGGAGAAAAATCAAGCTTCTACTCTGACTCTAGTAAAGGTAGGCTTGGTCCAAAACGCTAATTCTTTAATTAATGCTCAGCATTTCTGTAGAAGAATTTTTATTTTGGAAAAAAAAGCAACTTTCTAAAGGAGGCGATCAACAATCTTTTGCTGTTTTACTTGATTGCATAGGCGGCTTACCGACTAGTGATCTAAACCTGATAAGTATAAAACCTGAGGGAAAGTTATATTTAAAACAAAACTTAGAATTTTTAGAGTCTATTTGGAACGAACATTTATTAAAATGTTGCCCAATTCAATATCTTTGTGGAATAACTTTTTGGAGAGACTTGAAATTAAAAGTTTCTAACAAAGTACTCATACCTAGATCAGAAACAGAGCTAATAGTTGATATAGTCTTCAATTTATTTAGAAAGTCAGAAAAATTATTTTTTGCTGAATTAGGAACTGGATCAGGCGCTATAAGTATTGCTTTGGCATTAGCTTATCCATTTAGCGAGGGAGTAGCAACTGATATAGATCAAGATGCATTAGAAGTAGCCATTAAAAATTATATGAATTCTTCTAAACAATCAAACTTGAAATTTTATTGTGGAAATTGGTGGTCACCTCTTGAAAGTTTTAAAGGAAAATTAGACCTCGCTATTTCAAACCCGCCATATATTCCTAAAAATACTTATGAAAAATTACCCAAAGAAGTTAAAAATTTTGAACCTAAACTTGCTTTATTAGGCGGTGAAGATGGTTTAAAACATATTAAGGAAATAATACAAAAAGCACCATTATTCTTGAAAGAGAGGGGATGGTTAATTTTAGAGAATCATTTTGATCAAGGCGAAAAAGTAAGACAACTACTTATTAAAAATAAATTTACATCAATAGAAATTGTGAAAGATCTTTCAGGTATTGGTAGGTTTACCATTGGAAGATATAAATAAAATAGTATAAGTTCATAGTCTTAATGAATTTAGTAGACTGCAAATCCGCCTTAAAGACTCTTAAAAGTGGGTTACCCATAATTTTCCCTACTGACACATTACCCGCAATTGGATGCTTGCCAAAATTTTCAAATATTATTTATAAGTTTAAAAAAAGAGATAGAGACAAACCTTTAATTCTTATGGGATCAGAACACAAACAATTAATCGATTATGTTCACAAATCAGCTAAAGAAGATTTCGAAAAAATAGCTTCAAAATATTGGCCTGGAGCTCTGACAATGGTTATTCCTGCTTCAGAAAATCAGACTTCAAGCCTCACAAGCAGTGATCTTACTCTTGGGTTGAGGATTCCAAATTCAGATATGGCCCAATCTCTCATAAGAGAAACAGGCCCATTGTTAACTTCAAGTGCAAATATTTCAGGTTTTAAAGGATCAATTACAGTTGAAGGTATTGCTCTAGACTTCCCTTCTGTAAAAATTTTGGGCCCTATACCCTGGGGAAAAAGAAGTGGAAAAGCTAGTACTATTATATTTTGGAAGAAAAGTGGAGATTGGAGGCTGATTAGAGAAGGAGAAGTATTAGTTAAGGAATTGTATTAATGTTTTTATTATTATTTTTTGTTTTATTAATTCAATTTTTTACTTATTGGATATTGGAACCCATTGCGTCCTTTTTAGAGCATGTTCTTGAAATAAGATTGTTTCCTATCATTGCTATTTTAGGTTTAATCTTTTTATTCTCAGCAAAGAATATTGAACAGAATTAAATAAATCAAAATGCCGGCTAACAGATTTGAACTGATGACCTTCGCTTTACAAAAGCGCTGCTCTACCGCTGAGCTAAGCCGGCGATCTCTTAATCTTACAATTTGGAAGGGTCAATTATCAGTTTTTTTTTAGCTTTTTTTAAATTTATTACTTTTTGATATCTTTATTAGCTTTATCAGTTTTATCAGTTTTTTTGAATTTTATTTCTCCAGAAATAGTTCTTTTGATTGGTAAATTGGCAACTAATGCAGTCATTCTATCTTCAGTCTCTAAACTTACTGCAACCTCTTCAAAATCAATTTCAACATATTTAGCAACAACATCAAGAATCTCTTTTCTCATTTTATCTAAAAGATCAGTTGTTAAGGAACTCATATCAACTCTGTCATGAGCAAGTACAAGTTGTAATCTTTCTCTAGCTGTATTTGCACTAGACGTTTCTCTGCCTAGTAATTTATTTATAAGATCTCTGAGAGTCATCATTTTAAAAAACCTTTGTTTGCATTAATCTCATGAATTTATCTTTAAGACTTTTGCCTTCTTTTTTTGGATCAATAATTGGGACATCTTTATTTGTAAGTCTTTGAGAAACATTCAAATAACATTTTTTTGCAGGAGATCTACCATCTGAAAGTGTCAGTGGCTCTCCTCTATTTGTACTTATTATTACCTGTTCATCTTCTAAAACAATACCTAATAAAGGCAAAGAAAGGATCCCTTGAACATCTTCGATAGATAACATTTCTTGACTAGCCATCATGTTAGGGCGAACTCTATTGATTACAAGTTGGATAGGCTCAATATCTGAAGTATTAAGAATCCCTATTACTCTATCTGCATCACGCACTGCGGATAATTCTGGGTTAGTCACAACAATAGCTTCTTTACAGGCTGCGAGAGCATTTTTAAAGCCATCTTCTACACCAGCAGGACAATCTACTAGAACGAAATCAAAGTTTTCACTAAGTAGCTCACTAATTTTTTTCATATCTTCTGGCTTCATCCAATCCAACATCCTTGGATCTCCAGCAGGTAAAAGAGCAAGATTAGGCTCTTTTTTATGTCTAACCAATGCCTGGTCAAGACGACAATTCTTGTCTAGAACATCCTGTGCCGTATAAATGATGCGATTTTCTAAACCTAGAAGAAGATCTAAATTTCTTAAGCCAAAATCAGCATCCAATACAGCAGTTGTTGCTCCGCTATTAGCAAGTGCTATTCCTAGGTTTGCAGTTAAAGTTGTTTTACCAACCCCTCCTTTGCCTGAACAAATTAATATTGTGCGAGTATTCTTCCCCACGATTTTAAAGATTTTCCAAATAATAAAGCCACTTTCAGAAAGTTAAATATTTTAAAGATTAAGTAATTCTTAAATTTATCTAGTTTGAATTAATTTATTGCAAATGATTGATTAATTTTTACTTTCGATTATGTGTGGTTTGATAATTATCGTTTGTTTATCTATTACCGCAATTTCTGGATAACAATTTTTGGGCTTATCCTTTGGTCCAATAGCTATCACATCTGCAATTCTTAACTGTAAAGGGTTTAGATAAAGTGATGCAATGGAGGCATTTTTATTTCCACTTTTCCCTGCGAATGCGATCCCTAGTAATTTGCCCCAAACGTAAATATTTTTCTTAGCGGAAACTATTGCTCCTGGATTAACGTCTCCAATAATGCTTAGGTTTCCGTTTGAAGATATTCTTTCACCCGATCGTACTGTTCCTTTGTGAAGAATATCCTCTTTCTTTTTTGAATTGAATATTAGTAACTTATTTTTAATCTCTTGCTCTTTTATAAAAACTGAATCTATTTTTAAAGACTTTCCACTTATTATTGTTTCTCTATTGTTCGAATAAATGCATAAGGAACAAATATTAATTTTGTCAAAATGATTTTTTAATTTTGATAATTGATGAGAACTTATTAATTTGTTGACTGCGAAAATTTCTGCATCTAAAGGTTTTTTAATAGAAGAAAATCTTTTTAAAGTTTCATGGATATTATCTAAATCTGGCAAGGAAAAAATTTCAAAATATTTACTTTTAGTATTTTTTAAAACTATTTCCATTGAATTAAATCTAGGAATTGCTTTTTATTAATGAAATTTCATTTTTAATTTCATTTTTGACTATATCTGGATAAATAATAAAAGAGCTTTCCTGAGATCTCATTAAAGTTTTTATTAATGCAGAATTATTTTCTAATGCGCTTTGATAAGTGCCGTCCCATATTTTTAGTGAATTGTTAGATTCAAAACCTTTAAAAGACCTTTCCTTAATCCCGCAAAATATCTCTGCATCGTAACCTTTTTTTTCACATAATTTTGTGGCAAATGCAAGGATTCTTAATCTATTCACCTTACTTAAAAAACTTATGTCTGATGCCTTTAATAAATCTCTGTCAATAAACATTTTACATAGTGTAGAAAGTGGCTCATAAGATTCATCTTTCCATCTAATCAAATGATAATAAAAGGTTACATCATCATTTCTTATGAAGTCATCAAAATCCACCTTTGAAGGTGAAAAAATCCATTTATGTAATGAATTATCTAACCAAATTTTCTTTTCATAATTATTTTTTATTGTGTGTAATATTTTTTCCAGAATCCATGTTGATATTTCGTTTATCCTGTGATTGTAGATTGTTCTATACATCAAGTTTCTTAGTACAAGGAAATGCTCAATAGCAATCACTCCTTTTGGTTTGATCCCGATATTCCCATCAGGTGTAAAGGTAAGAGCTGAAATTATTCTCTCTAAATCTACTAAGCCATAATTAGTACCTGTGTTGTAACTATCGCGTAAAAGATAATCGAGACGATCACAATCTATCTCACTACTTATCAATGTTTTTAAAGGTTTTGAAAATAATTGTTTTGATTCAAATAATTCACCAATTTTTCTTGGCAATTCGTTGTCATACTTTTTGAGGATCGAATTTATTGGAGAATAATTTGTAACTAAGTTTTCAGACCATTTTTCGTGATCATGCTTAAATATTGCTTCACTGGTATGACTTAAAGGTCCATGACCTAAATCATGTAGAAGCGCTGCTCCATAAAGAACAAATTTATTTTCACAAAATGAAGGTTTACTTTCAATTAATTTCTTATAAATTTTTCTAGCTATACAAAATACACCAATTGAGTGAGTGAATCTACTCGATTCTGCACCATGAAAAAGTAATGATGCCGCTCCAAGTTGTTTTATTCTTCTTAGTCTTTGAAAAGCAACTGTATCAATTAATTCCATGATCATTAATTCTTCAGGCTTTCCTGCATCAAATATTATTTCTTTATGAATTGGGTCATGAAAAATTCTTTTAATATTCATAATCTGAAGATTTTTTATTTTTAATCTTTAGCCTTTTAAAGATTTAATTTCTTCATTATTTATTTCAATTTTTTGAACTGAAACTTCTTCTTTTTCTAGAATATACCCCAAAAATAATTCTGCATTCCTCACCCATTTATCGTCAGTACTACCAAAATCACTTGCATCCGGTAGATCAAGTAATTTGTCAGGAGTCATACCTTGGCCTTGAATATTATTACCATTGGGGGTTAAGTAACTAGCCACTGTTATAGCAATACCACTATCCTCTCCCAAACTTTTTAGGGATTGAATTAAACCTTTCCCATAAGTTTGTTCTCCCATAAGAATTGACCTCTGATTATCTTGTAAAGAACCAGCAAGTATTTCACTTGCACTTGCAGTACCCTTATTTACTAAAGTCACCATTGGTCCATCAAAAGATGTCTCTTTTTGAGAAATAATTGCATCTTTGATTCCATTTCTATCTTTTGTCTCGACTACAGGTTTCTCACTCAATAATGAGTCTGCAACTGCTATACCTGAGCTTACTAGTCCCCCTGAATTATTTCTAAGATCCAAGATTAAGCCTTCAACATCTTTTTCTTTTAACTCTTGAAGTGCCTCTTCAACTTTTTTGGGTACGCTTTCGCTGAATTGAGTTATTCTTAAATATCCTATTGTGTGAGAATCGTCTCTTAATCTTTTCGTTCTAACTGGTCTGAGATCTACTGATCTCCTCTCAAGATCGACTTCCCTAATTTCTCCTGATTCCGAAGATACTTCAACTAAAACTTTAGTCCCTGATTCACCTCTTAATTTTGAGGCAGTACTTGCAAGCCCTAATTTTTCTGATGAGATTCCGTCCACTGTCTCTATCAAGTCCCCGCTTACTATTCCAGCTTCTTCAGCTGGCGAACCCCCAAGAGTAGAAATAACTTTAACTTTATTGTTATCATCTTCACCTAATTGAAGACCAACACCATTAATTTCACTCCCAAAATTACTTGATTTCAATAGTTCATAATCTTTGGGGCGTAAAACTCTCGTGTAGGGATCGTCTAGGGGTCTTAACATGTCTTCAATTGCAGAATAAGCCTCTTCACTTGTTTCAATTTGTTTCTGTAATGTTTTTTGTCTAATTCTTTTCCATTGGATTTCATCAAACTTTTCTGGATCATAAAAACCTTCGTTTACCAAGGTCCAAGCGTCAAGTACTAATTGCCTGCTATCACTAAGAGCATCCACTCTTTCCATCAACAAAAGATTGATAGAAAAAACGATGATCATTGATGCAGTGATAAAAGTTTTGAATGTTAAAAGTTTGTTAAAAGATGAATTCATTGGGTTAAGTGTTAACACCAAGTATAAGAATTTTAAGTAAGCTCTTTATATCAAAGCTAATTTTTTTTGGATGGCGAATTCTTCATCTGTTTATGACTGGTTTCAAGAAAGGCTTGAAATCCAAGACATAACTGACGACGTAACTTCCAAGTACGTACCCCCACACGTAAATATTTTTTATTGTTTAGGAGGCATAACTTTAGTATGCTTCCTAATTCAATTTGCAACAGGTTTTGCAATGACTTTTTACTATAAGCCAACAGTTACACAAGCATATAGTTCAGTGAGTTATTTGATGACCGATGTAAGTTTTGGATGGTTAATAAGATCCGTGCATAGATGGAGTGCATCAATGATGGTTTTGATGTTGATCCTTCATGTCTTCAGGGTTTATCTTACCGGAGGTTTCAAAAGGCCAAGAGAATTAACTTGGGTTACAGGTGTTGTAATGGCAGTTATAACTGTCGCTTTTGGAGTGACAGGGTACTCCCTTCCTTGGGATCAAGTAGGTTATTGGGCAGTTAAGATTGTTTCAGGTGTCCCCGCTGCAATACCAGTAATTGGCGACTTTATGGTTGAACTACTCAGAGGTGGTGAAAGTGTTGGGCAATCTACTTTAACCAGATTTTACAGTCTTCACACTTTTGTATTGCCATGGTCATTAGCGGTCTTCATGTTGATGCACTTTTTAATGATTCGTAAACAGGGTATTTCAGGTCCTTTATAACCACTTATACTTAAAACAATATTAGTTCTCCATATGTCTACGTTAAAAAAACCAGATCTATCTGATCCAAAATTGAGAGCAAAGTTAGCTAAAGGTATGGGCCATAATTATTATGGTGAACCAGCTTGGCCGAATGATTTACTATATATCTTCCCGGTAGTTATCTTGGGAACTATCGCTTGCGTAGTCGGATTAGCAGTTCTTGATCCAGCAATGTTGGGAGACAAAGCTAATCCTTTTGCGACACCCCTTGAAATACTTCCTGAATGGTACCTCTATCCAGTTTTTCAAATACTTAGAGTTGTTCCTAATAAACTTTTGGGTATTGCACTTCAAACATTAATCCCATTAGGATTAATGATATTACCCTTTATCGAAAACGTTAATAAATTTTCTAATCCATTTAGAAGACCAATAGCAATGTCTGTTTTCTTATTCGGAACTTTTCTAACAATATACCTTGGGATTGGGGCATGCTTGCCAATCGATAAATCACTAACTTTAGGACTATTCTAGGCTTAAATTTTAAACATATCTAGATCGTTATAATCATTTCTTAAAAAATGATTCATTAATAAAAATCCAACAATTGTCCAAGTTTGATATGTCCTTGATTGTTGTCCAACCCAAGTGCCTGTTGGACCATCAAAATATTCTGCCCATTCTTGCTTAGGCAATTGATTAAGTTGACACCAATATGATTCCTCTATTAAAGATTTCATTTCTTCCATGAGAATCACATCGTCAGAACCATAGTGTTTTTGATGCAATAGGACAGCTGTACCAAAAAACCAAAGTAGACTTGGCCAATGACCACCGTTATGGTAACTCCAAGGCCAATTCTTTGGATCAGATCCAGTTTTATTTTGCCATTCTTCGACATCCATATGAGGATGACAAATTCTCATAGGCATTTGAGCCATCAAATGCTGTCTATTATGTAGAACTAATCTAAATAAAGCTCTTTGTTCTTCCGGAGGCAGTACTCCGAACATACATGCTAAAGAATTGCCTAAACTGTAAAATCGAAAGTCAGGTCTTCCTGTCCTAATATTACCTATTAAATAACCACCTCTATTCTCTAACCAATCTTGTAGCCATGAGGGAACCACTTGAGGTTGAACGTTAAATTCATTAAAGTGTTGATCATCACCATACTGCTCAGTTGGCCTTCTTCTTAAAATTTGCATAGTTTGGCTTGTAACCCAATAATGCTTTAAGAGAAAACTTCCTAAATCCTTAACCCATTGATTTGTAAGAATAAGTCTTTGGTCTAAAAGTCTACTAACATGATCTGCTCTACTTAATTCCATTAAGTTAATACAACTTTTTAAACATCCATGAAGTAAAACTTCAACTTCTAGGGGTGCTCCCCATACATCCATAGGCCTATCAATCATAAATGCGCAGTCTGGAACAAAAAGTACTGGTGTACCCTCAAATGTTGGATGTAGAACTAGATCTAGTAAAAGTTGAATACCTCTTTGAACGCTTTGACTTTTTCCGAAAGCATAATCTCCGCTTTTATTGATATAATACCAACATAATATGGGCCACCATAAACTTGCATCAGCTGAAGTAATCCTCCCTATTGACCTCTGACCATAGTCTCCAATGAGTTGTCCATTTT
>QCDS01000010.1 GCA_003278685.1 Prochlorococcus sp. AG-355-K03
GGCAACATTTAGATTAAATAATATGAATGAAATAATTCAAAATTGGAGTGATTATATTCTTAATGAAGAATACCTACCTCAAAGAGGAGCTTCTTTTCTATTGAATAATAAAAATCAAATTATTTATAAATTTTTTTCAAACGATGTGCTTGGATATTCATCAAATATGAGGGATCCCTTAGGATTTTTGAATGATTTAATTAAAGAATAGTTTTTAAAATATTTTTATGAATGTAGATATATTTGGATATTTTGCAGCGATTTTAACAACAGCGGCATTTCTACCTCAATTGATAAAAACTTTAAGAACAAAAAAGGCAGATGATGTTTCTTTGGCAACATTAATAATGTTTATTATCGGTGTATTGTCTTGGATTATTTACGGTTATAAAATTTCTTCTACACCAATATTGATAGCAAATTTAATTACCCTGATCTTAAATTTATTGATATTAATCTCTAAAATATATTTTTCAAAAAACTAAAATAAGTAATAATTTTTTTAAAAGTAATAAACTTTCATTTTATTACTTAAATCTTGATTAAAATAGAACAAAAATTTACTGATTTTGAAAACTTCAAAATGCTGGGTTTGGTTTAAAGGAAGCCTTAACAATGGCGGATATTGGAAAGAAGGTTTTACATGTACTTTTGATGAGAATCCAGGAGTTTTAATAGAAAGTCCTGCTTATGTAACTTGTCGGGTTCCTACATGGAGAGTTTTGACTAAAGAACCAGAAAATTTATATAAATCTCCTCTAATTCCTGACAAAGCGATCTGGAAAATAATTTAAATTCTCAATTAACAAAAAAAACTTTTTGACTGCACTACGGCGAGTTAAGATTGCTTTAATAAATATTTAATTAATACCATCTACTCACTATTTATAAATATTATTCCTTTTTTAATCTTTGGTTTTCTTCTGGGGAAAAAGAATCCGAAGATTTCAAAATATATAGCAAGACCTCTCATAAGATTTGGCATTCCATTAAGTGTAATGGGTCTCCTATTAAAGGAGGGTATAGATATAAACCTAATTAAAAGTGCATTTTTAGCATTTTCTGTAATTGGATTTTTAATAACTTTAATAAATATAATCCCAATATTTAAAAAGAGACTTCCAAATTACACATTGCAGCTAGCAGGCCTAATTGGTAATACATCATTTCTTGGGATACCAATTGCGCTTGCTCTTCTACCTTCAAAAACTATAAATTTCACTATTGGATTTGATTTAGGAACAACACTTTTCGCTTGGATATTTGGACCTTTTTTTCTTCAAGAAAAATCCAACAGCAATAACATCCCAAAGATCAAAGAACTATTTAATGCATTAATAAATAGCCCTGCATCAAGAGGGATCATTGGTGTACTTCTTGCATATCTTTTTCAAATAGATGAAATTTTAGGCAATTATCTTTGGATTCCTGCAAGAATCGTTATTGCTTTGGCAATAATAGTTGTGGGAACAAGACTTGGAATAATCACAAATCAAAATGAGAGGATTTTGGATCTAAATGAAGAAATTAAATTTTCAATTCTATTAAAGTTATTTATTCTTCCCTTTATTATTTTTTTAGTAAGCAAATTCTTAAATTTTAACTTCTATCAATCATCTGCAGTAATTCTTCAGGCAGCAACCCCAACGGCAATATCTACAATTTTAATGGCAGAGGCTTATGGTGTGAAACAAAAAATTTCGTCAAAAATTCTTTTTACTACAACCTTAATTTCAATAATTACAATTCCTCTATTAAAAATGTTTATGAATTTATTTATATAAACAACTTAAATGAAAGTCTTTACTTAGAGCATGATTAATGAATATTGTAAAGATTATATCCTGATAACTAAATAATGTCTTAAGATTTAGTTTATGAAGTCAGCAAATCCTGAAAATGAATATATCCCTTTAGATCTAAGGATTTCTGTGAGGAGGGATACTCTACGGCTTATCTCAGAGATGGCTCAAGATATGGGGATAAGCATAAATGAAGTTTTTAGTTTTTTAGCAGAAGATTCTGTCATCGATCTCGAATTAATGGAAGATTTAAATAAAATCGATATCCCAAGCAAGTGCAGCATTGATGATTTAAAAAATGCTCTTCTTAAAAAAAGACTTTGTTAAAATTTTTCAACTTTTCTATTTTCCCAGTCAGATTTATAACCACTTTTAACTAAAAAACTCGAATACTTTTTTAAATCACTTGTTTGAATTCGCCATAAATTATAAATCCCAAATTTGCCCAATTTTTGATGATTAATTTTTGACCATTGCTGTCTGCGGCTAGAGTATTCATCTATTACAACCAACAGAGATTTGTATTCATAATCAGGCTGATCCTCATAATTTTCTCTCCTATCTATATTTAGCCTTTCTGAAAGATTAATTAATCCCTCTTCCGTGCTTGGTTCATAAAAAACTATTTGCCTCGAATAAAAATGCAATGAAGGCTTTCTTATACCAATCATTGCTAGAGTTTCCCTCCCCTCGCGAATATCTGAAATTAATTTTGAGATATTCCTCAAAGGTAATTGCCTAGAGGTGTCTGCTAATTTTCTAATTGGCGACATCAAAAAGGATTGTCCAATTAAAAGTAAAATTTGAAGATAAAGAATGATATTTCTGGATTTTAAAGAAAATAAAATTATTGCAAGCAGTGTAAATGAAGAGAAGAATAATTTAGCTTTAAAAACTATACCAGAGCTTATTAGTTCAGATGCAAGATTAGGCATTTCGGGATCATTTATTAAACTTAACCAATAATTTGAGAAAAAGAATGCCATTGAAACACCGAACAAAATAAAAATATTAAAAATCCATAAATATAGATAACTTTTACTTGAATTTTTTAAGTTTATAAAGCTATTACTAATTAAGATTGAGGCTGCTGGAATTGCTGGTAACCAATAACTTGGTAGTTTCGTAGCAGAAAGGCTAAAGAAAATCAAAACTGATATTAACCAACATAGAGAATATGTATAAAGGGTTTCAGTGACATTAAAACTTTGTTTTGAACTTTTCATGAAATCCTTAAAGGCCTTGAATATACCGTGATACAAAAAAGGAGTGAATGGTAATGAAGCCAATATCATTATGTAAAGAAAAAACCAGAATGGTTCGGCATGATTATTTACAACTGAGGTATATCTTTGAAAATTATGGTATCCAAAAAAATTATCCCAAAAAGGCTTTCCCTCTTTTATAAATTCTAATATGTACCATGGAACACTTATAAGTATTGTTATTAAAAAACCTTTCTTAGGGTTTATCTTACTGAGCAACGTTTTCCAATCCTTCTGACTAAATAAGAATGATGTAATGGTCAATAATGCCAGAACAAATGCAACAGGTCCTTTAGTTAAAATTGCAAAACCTAAAAATACCCACGCTGAAATACATTGGTCATTATTTTCGCTTGCCATTCTTCTCCAAAACAAAAGGAGGCTAATCCCCAAGTTCCCAGTTAAAAGAGCATCACTCACGGCAGTTCTACTCCAGATAATTATTAATGGAGACAAAGCAAAGGCTAATGATGCAACTATTGGAGTAAGGAATTGCCTACCACTCTTCTGTGGCCAACAAAATAAAGTATCTCCAATCATCAACATTAAAAATAATGATCCCAAAGCTGAAGGAAGTCTTGCTGAGATAGTCCCGTAACTATCCCAGATCTCTCTTTTAGGCAATGAGTAAAAAAAACCCATTAGCCAATATATCAATGGAGGCTTATCAAAACGGAACATTCCATTGACCTTTGGAGTTATCCAGTCGCCAGATTCACTCATCGCCCTTGCCGCAGCAGCAAATAAAGGGGGCGTTTCATCCACCAGTCCTGTATTACCTAAACCAAAAATAAAAATAGTGATCCCAGAAACTAAAACTATTACTGCGTTTAAAAGCCTTTTTTTTGAATTCAGAAGAATCATATAATATTATTTATATTCATCCATTACCTTATTAAGCCAGTTCACAACCTTGTTAGCAAATATATCTGCAGAGGCATTTTTTTCTACCCATTCTCTACATTTCTGACGCTTTATTTTTTCAATAATCTCTACATAAGAAAGCATATTTTTTTTATCATCAGGATCAGCAAGATAACCTGTTTGGCCATGCTGAATAATTTCACTAGGTCCTCCCCTTTTATAAGCTACAACAGGTACCCCGCAGGCTAAAGCTTCCACAACTACGTTCCCATATGCTTCATTCCATTTCGGAGTATTTAGCAACCCTCTGCATTTTCCAAGTTCTTTTTGTAATTCGTTGGTCGATAAAAAACCCATCCAATCTATAGCTCCTTGAGGGAAGGATTTTTCTATCTTTGAAGCATACATCTTATCTTCTATAAGTCCCCAAACTTTTAATTTTTCGCCAAGTTTATTTGCCACATAAACTGCATCCTCCAAACCTTTTTCCGGAGCCACTCTTCCAACCCATGCCAAGGGTCCCTTAACTGAATCTTGAAAAATATAATTATCTAAATTAAACCCATTCCCAATGATTGTTGGTTTTTTTATGAATGGATAATCATTAGCTTGCATTTTCGAATGAAAAGCAAAATTATTTGGATATTTAGCATATACCCTAGATATTAAATTACTAATTACTGAACTTTCAGAACCCATACTAATAATATGTGCAATGGGTATCTCTAAATTTAGAGTCATCCAAATAGGCAACCAATCATAGGACATGTTCAACAATACATCTGCATGTTTAGCTATTTCTAATCCCTTTTCAAGCATTCCTACTAAAAGAGAATTGTCTGGGATACTCACGGGAGAATTGTGATTTTGATGTTGCCAACTAATTTGATCTTCACCTTCTACAAAATGTAATTTTACTTTTACATTACTTTTATCTAACTTGGAATTTTTTGGAGCTACTACCTCCACGGAATGACCTAACGAAATTAAACCTGAAACTAAAGAATTTAAAGTTAATTCAACTCCCCCACCTTTACCACTCCCTAAAAACCCTATTGGAGTACTAATCAAAACTATTCGCATTATTAGACTTTTTACAAAAAGAAACTAATTAAATAGTAGTATCAGAAAATTTATTTTCCCATAAACTCTTTCTCTGGCTAACAAAAAATACTGAGATAAGAACAAACACCACTCCTATCCATTGCACAATAGTGAGTCTTTCATCTAACCAAACACCTCCACTGAGAAGAGCAAATACAGGTGTTAAAAATGCAAGAGTGCTAAATCCAGTTATTTCTTTATTATTAGCAAAGTAGAAAAACAATCCATAAGCTATTGCTCCTCCAAAAATACTTGCAAATGACATAAGTCCCCATTCAAATATTGACCAATCTGGAATTAGTGTGAAATTTGATTTTAAGCAGTGCTTAATAATTAATGGCAAACTCCCTAAAACCATATGCCAACCTGTAACCGCCACTGGATCACTTTTAGTACAAGTGAATCTAATTAAAATTGTTCCTAATGCCATAGCAAGAGAAGCTGCAAGCATCCAAAGTTCTCCAAAGTTAAAAGCAACATCACTTATAGACTTATCAGACATCAACCACCAATTTCCTAAAAATTCTTGTGGAACTCCTAAAAATACTATTCCTCCCAAGCCAAAAAGTAATCCCAACCATCCTATTGGATTAATTAAATTCCCAAAAATTGCCCTCGCTAAAATAGCTACCAAAAGCGGTTGAGAATCAATTAAGACAGAACCTAAACCTGCTCCAGTTTTTTCAATACCAAAAGTTAAAAACAACTGAAAAAAAGTGGCATCCACAATCGTAAAAACAAAAAACCACTTCAAATCGCACTTATAAATTTTTAAATCTCTTTTAAACAAATATGTTGTTATTAGAACAAGAATTCCTGCAGGAAGTAATCTTAAAGAAGCCACAAACTCTGGCCCAGCACTAGATACTAAAGGAGTCATTGCCGCCATAGAAGTACCCCAAAGTGCAAATGGGAGTATCATTAAAAACCAATTTAGGATTGAATTCATTAGCTCTGCTGATAGTCTTTTTAAAGTAGTTTTATGAATTTACCTTAAAAGAATGATTTGGCCTTTTAGACGAAAGTCAAAAAAAAGAATAGCTCGTATAGTAATTGATGAGCCTATTACAAGTTCAACAAGAGTTTCAGTCCTTAAAGCTCTTAAACAAATTGAGGATAGAGAATTTCCCGCTTTAATCGTGAGAATTGATTCTCCAGGGGGTACTGTTGGGGATAGCCAAGAAATATACTCTGCTATTAAAAGACTAAAAGATAAGGGATGTAAAGTCATTGCTAGTTTTGGGAACATCTCAGCATCAGGAGGCGTTTACATTGGTGTTGCATCTGACAAAATAGTGGCTAATCCAGGTACAATCACTGGTTCTATTGGTGTGATTATAAGAGGAAATAATTTATCTGAATTATTAGATAAAATTGGCATTAAATTTGAAACTGTTAAAAGCGGTGTATTTAAAGACATACTTTCTCCAGATAAACCTCTAAGTGAGGAAGGTAGAGGTCTACTTCAGGGACTTATAGATGAAAGTTATAAACAATTCACTGAAGCTGTCGCTGAAGGAAGGAATTTACCAGTTGAAGAAGTAAGAAAATTTGCTGATGGAAGAATTTTCACCGGAACACAAGCACTCGAACTTGGTCTTGTAGATAAGGTTGGAGATGAATTTGTTGCAAGGGAGCTAGCTGCAGAAATGGTAAATATTGATCCTAAAATTCAGCCCTTAACATTTGGAAAGAAGAAAAAGAAAATCCTAGGACTAATCCCTGGAAGTAAAATTTTTGAGAAAATTATAAATAATATCTTTTTTGAGTTTGATTCATCTAATAAAGTACTTTGGTTATACAAGCCTTAAATCTATAATGTATGAAAAAATGAAAGATGATTATAAAATTACATTTATTCGTGGTGCTACAACAGCATCTGGTAATTCTGTTGGGGAAATAGAAGTCGCAGTAGTGGAATTAATTGATGAATTAATTTCAAGAAACAATCTAATCAAGACAAATATACTATCCATTACATTCACAGCGACAAAAGATTTAAATGCATGCTTCCCCGCTTCAATTGCAAGGAAATTTAATGGACTTGATTCTGTTGCCTTTTTAGACTGCCAACAAATGCATGTGTCCAATGATGTTGATTTTTGTATAAGAATAATGGCTCAAGTTTTAGTGCCACCAAATTATGCAATAAAGCACCCTTATTTAAAAGGCGCTGCAAAATTAAGAGCCGATAGATGTTAACCTTAGTGAAATTATTTTTCCGCTTAAAATTTAATAGCAAGAACCAACCTTTTAAATCCCAACCCTTCAATGTTTAAAATTACAAAGAAACTTACTTTAAATCTTAAAGTTTTAAGATTTTTTATTATCCCTACAATTTTAGTTTTTACTCCTTTTTTTAATAACATCAAAGAGGCTAAAGCGGGTTTGGAATTTCAGTGGGACCAAGACAGTAGTTATAGAAGATTAAAGTGGTTTCAAAAAGAAAATAAAAGGAAATTTAGAAATACAATTTATTTTTTCTTGAGGCCCTCCGACAGAAGAACAGATCTCTTAAAAATTAATCTAGCAATTCCTAAGACCTTTAAATCCACTCTTAGTAATGAAAAAATTAGTTTTTGCAAAGTAAAAATAGGTGGTTTTGAAGCTAGAACTAAATGCTTGGAGGACATTCCAGCTGATTTCGAAATAAAGACTGATGAATCAGGCTTACGTTCACTAGATATTTACCCCTACAGCCCAATTCCAACTAACAAAGACAGTTATGCAATTGTCTTCAAAATCTTTAATCCAAAAAAATCAGGTCTATATCAATTTCATTCATTTGGGCAACCTAAAGGGAAATCATTTTCAAGTTATTTAGGAAGCTGGACTATAGTGATCGATTAAATGATAAATTAAATAAGGATAATTAAACAAATGACTAAAAGAACTTTTGGCGGAACTTCAAGAAAAAGAAAACGTGTATCTGGTTTTAGAGTAAGAATGCGTTCTCATACTGGTAGAAGAGTTATTAAAAGTAGAAGACAAAAAGGTAGAGAAAGAATAGCTGTATAACTTTAAATTTAAATGGCCTTACCCAAGGATATGCGTTTGAAGGGTCACAGGACTTTTAATTATATTCACAAAAATTCCATAACATATCATGGGAAATTAATGACATTTAAAGTTGCAAGACCAAATCCAGCAATACTTTTAACCCATAAATTCACAAATACCTCAAACAATTTTAGAGTTGCAATTGCCATCAGCAAAAAAGTTTCAAAAAAAGCTGTAGAAAGAAATAAATTAAGGAGAATTCTGCAAGAGTGGTTATTAACAAACATTCAAAAAATTAATAACCACAAACCTTATTGGTTACTTGTTAACCTTAAATTTGGAGATTTCTGCAATGATAAGAGTAAACTTTTGGAGGAATTTCAAAAATTAATGTTCAAATCTCATCTAATCAAATGATTAACATGAATGAAGAAACCTTTTATGAAGGTGGTCCTGCTAAAAGTGATTTAATAATAAATCTACTAGCAGGGATAACTATACTTGGTTTACCATTTACCTTTGCCGCAATAGTAAGAGCCTTGTGGTTGAGATATAAAATTACAAACAAAAGAATTACAATAGATGGTGGATGGTTTGGTAAAAATAAAACACAAGTCTCATTAAGTAACATTGAAGAAATCAGATCTATCCCAAGAGGATTCGGTTCATATGGAGATATGGTTCTTATTCTTAACGATGGATCAAAGGTTGAAATGAAATCATTACCTTTATTCAGAGAAAAGCAAAAATTTATTGAAGAAAATATAAATAAAAGATCACAAATCCCAAATCTCAACGAGGTAGAGGGATTTGCTACTAAATCCTAAATAAATTAATTACAAAAATCTTTTTTTCCTGTAAAATAAAATGTCTATTAAAATTACAACCTCTTTATTATCGTGATAGGGTTCATTTCTGAAAAACTACTTATCCCGATCCTAGATTTTTTCTACGGTTTAGTTCCGAGTTATGGTTTAGCGATTGTTGCATTGACAGTCGTAATTAGAATTGCACTTTTCCCTTTAAGCGCTGGTTCCATTAGAAGCGCAAGGAGGATGAAGATTGCACAACCAGTAATGCAAAAAAGGCAAGCAGAAATAAAATCAAAGTTTTCAGGTGATCCAAAGAAACAGCAAGAAGAACTTGGCAAATTAATGAATGAATTTGGCAGTCCCCTAGCTGGTTGCCTCCCCTTAATTGTGCAAATGCCTGTGCTATTTGCATTGTTTGCAACCCTAAGAGGATCTCCATTTGCTGATGTCCCTTATAACATAAATCTCAAGGTTGTCCCACAAGATCAAGTAGCAGCTATTGATCCAAAACCATATAAATCGCCACGACACTCAATATTTATTACGGAAAAATCACATTTTCCAGTTGTAGCAACAATCCCAAGTGGAACAAAATTAGGAACAGAAGAATCCGTAAAAGTAAATTTACAAACAACAAATGGCAATAGCTATTCGGAAGTTTTATCTAAATACGACAACGGATCTAAATTCCTCCCCACTTGGACGGTTTCTAAAGGATCCGAAAATCTTAAAGTTTCCCAAGACGGTACAGTAACAGCGATTAAACCTGGTGATGCAACAATCGAAGCGAAAATTCCTGGTCTAGCCGCTAAAAGTGGTTTTTTATTTATTAAAGCTCTTGGTCAAGTTGGTTTTTATGTAGATGGGGCAATTAATTGGGATATTGCTGCATTAGTAGGTGCCTTTGGATTAACCTTACTTCTCTCTCAAGTTTTATCAAGTCAGGGGATGCCTGCGAATCCACAGCAATCAACAGCAAATAAAATTACACCAGTAATGATTACCGGAATGTTTCTGTTTTTCCCACTACCAGCTGGAGTCTTGCTCTACATGGTTGTTGCAAATATTTTTCAGGCATTTCAGACTTTTCTGCTCAATAAAGAAGCTCTCCCTGAAAATCTACAGAAAATTTTAGATCAACAAACATCAGCAAAAAATGAAGTAATAACAACTTCAGCTTCAACTATCTCAGATAAACGATTACCTTTCGAACCTAACAGTAAAAAATAGTCTAAATCTTAAATAATGAATTCTTGGTGTAGAAATTTAGAATTACTTATAAAATCAAGAACCGCATTAATTTGGATCAGGACTAAAGAGGAGGAAAGATTAGAAAAATTAGTTAATTTTTCTTGTGAAAGACTAAATATAAAAAGATTCGTTTCCTGGGATTGTGTAAGCGGTATAAAAGGATTAATAAATGAAGAAGGTAAATTTTCTAACAATCCGTTAGGAGTGCTTAATTGGCTAAAAGAACTAAATTCTGAAGTTTCAACAGTTTTATTAGTTAAAGATTTTCATAAATTTTATGATGATCCATCTATTAATAGAACTATTAAAGAACTATCCTCAGCACTTAAAAAAACTAGTCATACTTTAATTATTAGTTCTCATTTATTTCCATCATCAGAAGAGTTGGATGAATTAATGGCAATTATAAATTTACCTTTACCTGATCAAAGAGAATTGAAAAATCTAATAAAACAAATTGCTATCAATACCAATTCAAATCTAGAGGAACAAGACTTAAACGAACTTTCTATAGCTTCAAGTGGACTTACTGAAATAAAAGTAAAGCAAGTCACTGCAAAGGCTCTTGCTCAAAGAGGAAAAATAAGTAAAGAAGATATTAAAGATATTCAAGAAGAGAAAAAACAAGTGATCGCCAGAAGTGAAATTTTAGAATTTTTCGAAGCTAAATCAAGTCAAGATGATATTGGTGGTTTAAATGTTTTAAAAGTTTGGCTTAATCAAAGATACAGGGCCTTTTCTAAAGAAGCCAGAGACTATGGATTACCTATTCCCAAAGGAGTCTTACTCGTTGGAGCTCAAGGAACGGGGAAATCACTCACAGCAAAATCAATTTCTAAGAGTTGGTCTATGCCACTGCTTAGGTTAGATGTTGGAAGACTATTTTCTAGCCTTGTTGGTTCAAGCGAGGCAAGAACAAGAGAAACAATATCGAGAGCTGAGGCTATGTCTCCTTGTATCCTTTGGATAGATGAAATTGACAAGGGCTTTGGTGGAGATGCTAGAAGTGATGGAGGAACAAGTCAAAGGGTATTGGCAAGTTTGCTAACTTGGATGGCTGAAAAAGAATCCGCGGTATTTGTCATAGCTACTGCTAATGCTATAGATAAGCTTCCTGCTGAATTATTAAGGAAAGGTAGATTTGATGAGATATTTTTTCTTGATTTACCAAATTCTGAAGAAAGATTAAGCATTCTGGATTTGCACTTAAAAAAAAGGAGGCCAAGTTACAGTTTTCCTCTTTCCACTATCATCGATAGAACAGATGGATTCTCAGGTGCAGAACTTGAACAAGCAGTGATAGAGGGGATGCATATTTCATTCTCTGAAAATAGAGAACTTATGGAGAAAGATTTAATAAAGGCAGTTTCTGAATTAGTTCCCTTATCAAGAACTGCTAAGGAGCAAATTAATTTTCTAAAAGAATGGTCATCTACAGGGCGGGCTAGATCTGCATCGTAGCTAAAGAAATTTTATTTAAAAATACTACGTAAGTTAGGAATCATTAATTTAGTTAATTTTTAGTCAAAAATCCCTAATATTAGATTTAGATTAACTATTTTAATTAAGGTATAAAAAAAAATAGTGTTAGATCAAAAATTAATAAGAGAAAATCCAACTTCAGTTGAAGAAAGTTTATCCCTAAGAGGAAAAGTTTTTAATATTTCTCAAATACAAGAATTAACTCTTCAAAAAAAAGAAATTGATATCGAAATATCCAGTCTCCAATCTGAGAGTAAAAAGTTAAGTAAATTGATCGGTCAAGAAATTAGTAAATCCAAGAACAATCATTCTTCAGAAGTAAATAATTTAAAGAAAAAAGGAAATGAATACAGAACCAAAATTTCAGAATTTGAAGAGAAGAAAAGAACCTTAGATAAAAATATACATAACGAAATTTGTAATTTGCCAAATTTACCTAGTAAAGATGCTCCTATTGGAAAAGATGAAAGCCATAATGTCCAAGTAAAAACATGGGGAAATCCGTTACTAAAAGAAAATCTTAAATCTCACTGGGAAATAGGCGAAAGTCTTAATCTTTTTGAGTCTGTCAAATCAACTAAAATATCAAAAAGTCGTTTTATTACACTTATTGGTAATGGCGCCAGATTAGAGAGGGCATTAATAAATTTTATGCTCGACAATCATACTAATAATGGTTATCTAGAGTTAATGCCTCCTGCTTTAGTGAATTCAGAAAGTCTTACAGGATCTGGTCAATTACCTAAATTTTCAAATGAAAGTTTTAAGTGTTCAAATGACGACTTGTGGCTTTCTCCCACGGCTGAAGTTCCATTAACTGCTTTTCATAGAAATGATATTATTGATCCCAAGCTATTACCCCTCAAGTATGTTGCATATAGCCCATGTTTTAGGAGAGAAGCTGGAAGTTATGGAAAGGATACTAAAGGTTTAATAAGACTGCATCAATTTAATAAAGTTGAACTATATTGGTTTTGTGATCCAAGTAAATCTACTGAAGCTCATAAAAAGATCACTTTAGATGCAGAAGGTATTTTAAAAAAACTCAATCTACCTTACAGATTAGTTGATATTTGTACTGGAGACTTAGGTTTTTCTTCAAGCAGAACTTTTGATCTTGAAGTCTGGCTCCCAAGTAGCAAATGTTATAGGGAAATTTCAAGTTGTAGCAACTGTTTAGACTTTCAAGCTCGTAGATCATCAATAAGAGCAAAAATTGATAAAAAAAATACTTATCTGCACACCTTAAATGGTAGTGGGCTTGCGATTGGAAGAACTATGGCTGCTATTCTTGAGAATGGCCAACAAAAAGATGGGAGCGTGAAAATTCCAGATGCTCTAGTTCCATATTTTGGATCAAATATTTTAAAAACTGCCTAATATATTTAAATGAACGTTTTAACCTCAATTACAGTTCTAGGATTTCTCATTTTTTTTCATGAGATGGGGCATTTTCTTGCGGCAATTTTGCAAGGTATCTATGTTGATGGATTTTCAATTGGTTTTGGACCATCAATAGTCCAGAAAAGATTTAAAAACATAACCTATTCACTTAGAGCCTTTCCATTAGGGGGCTTTGTTTCCTTCCCTGATGAAGAAATAAATAGAATTGACCCTAAAGATCCAAATCTTTTAAAAAATAGACCCGTTATTCAAAGAGTAATTGTTATATCCGCTGGGGTATTTGCCAACTTAATTCTTGCTTATACTATTTTGATTGTAAATGTAACTACTATTGGAATTCCATTTGATCCCGAGCCTGGTATTTTAGTTTTAGCTACTCAGCCCGAGAAGGCTGCTTCTCTTGCTGGATTACAAGCTGGTGATAAAATCTTAAAAATTGAAAGCAAAACTTTAGGAGCTGGTGATCAAGCAGTTTCTGCTTTAGTAAAACAGATTCAAAATGCATCAGAGAACCCAATTTCGATAACAATTGATAGAGATGGAGTTCTGAAAGATTTAACTTTGATCCCAAAAAACATAGATGGGAAGGGTACAATAGGAGCTCAATTACAACCTAATATAAAAAAAGAAACTAAAAAGACAAAAAATATATTTGAACTTTTTGAATACACCAATAATGAGTTTTCATCACTTTTGGTAAAAACAATACAAGGTTATAAAGGATTAATTACAAATTTCTCCTCAACAGCTCAACAATTAAGTGGGCCCGTCAAAATCGTTGAAATTGGTGCTCAACTATCACAACAAGGTGGAACTGGAATATTGTTATTTGCAGCATTAATTTCTATAAACTTAGCAGTTCTCAATTCTTTACCCTTACCACTATTGGATGGGGGGCAACTTGTTTTCACTTTGATTGAAGGTCTTAGAGGTAAACCCGTCCCAGTTAAGGTACAAATGGTGGTTACTCAATCAAGTTTCTTTCTCTTAGTTGGACTTAGTGTGCTACTCATAATAAGGGATACTAGTCAACTTTTAATAGTCCAAAGATTATTAAACCAATAAATAATTTTTAAAATTGTTATCCAAGCTGTTAAAATAAGTAATAGTTTAAAAATTCTATATAAATGGCTAAAAAGTCCATGATTGCGAGAGAAGTCAAACGCAAAAAGCTTGTACAAAAATATGCTGCAAAAAGAAAATCATTATTAGATGAATTCAATGCTGCAAAAGACCCAATGGAAAGATTAGAAATACATAGAAAGATACAGGGTCTACCTAGAAACTCTGCCCCAAACAGAGTTAGGAATAGATGTTGGGCAACTGGCAAACCAAGAGGAGTTTACAGAGACTTTGGTCTTTGTAGAAATCAGTTAAGGCAAAGAGCTCATAATGGTGAACTCCCTGGAGTAGTTAAATCAAGTTGGTAGTACTAGTAAGTTTTTTGTATCTACATTGTCTACATTAAGATGCAAAATTAAACAAATTAAAATTAATTTTTGGAACAAATTTAAGAATTTTTATAGCTTATCTAAATAATTTACTCAATATGTCCCTATAAAATGTAAGAATAAATTATGTTTAGATTAATAATTTAAAAAGTGGAAGGACAAAATAAGTCGATCACGTTTGACGGACGAGAGATACGACTAACTACAGGACTATATGCTCCTCAAGCAAATGGATCAGTAATGATTGAGTGTGGTGACACCTCTCTATTAGTTACAGCAACAAAAACTATAAAAAAAGATCCTTCAGACTTTCTACCTCTAATATGTGACTATGAGGAGAAACTATATGCTGCAGGAAGAATTCCTGGTGGTTTTATGAGAAGAGAAGGCCGCCCTCCAGAAAGAGCGACTCTAATAGCAAGATTGATTGACAGGCCAATGAGGCCACTTTTCCCATCATGGATGAGAGACGAGATACAAATTGTTGCCTCTTGTCTTTCTCTTGATGAAAGAGTTCCAGCAGATGTTTTAGCTGTTACTGGGGCTTCAATAGCAACTTTACTTGGAGAGATTCCATTTTATGGGCCAATGGCTGCAGTAAGAGTTGGTCTCATAGGAGACGATTTCATCTTAAATCCAAGTTATAGAGAAATAGAAAGAGGAGATTTAGATATTGTTGTTGCAGGTTCACCTGAAGGCATTGTCATGATTGAGGCAGGTGCTAACCAGTTATCGGAGCAAGATACCATCGAAGCAATAGACTTTGGTTATGAAGCAGTTACTGAACTTATTAAATCGCAAGTAGATTTATTAAAAGATTTAGGAATAAAACAGACTAAGCCATCTGACCCTGAAGAAGATAAAACATTGCCCTCTTATTTAGAGAAAAATTGCACAAAACCAATTGAGTTAGTTTTAAAGAAATTTGATCTTTCAAAAGAAGACCGAGATATTGAACTCGAAAAAATAAAAGTTGAAACGCAAGGTAAAATCGAATCTTTGAAAGAGGACAACCAATTAAAAGTTCTTTTATCAGAAAATGATAATTTATTAAATGTTGACTTTAAAAAACTCACCAAGAAATTAATGAGGTCGCAAATCATTAATGATGGGAAAAGAGTTGACGGAAGAGATCTCGACGAAGTTAGAAAAATATCTGCTACTGCAGGAATTCTGCCAAAAAGAGTTCATGGATCTGCATTGTTTCAAAGAGGGTTAACGCAAGTATTATCAACAACTACGCTTGGCACTCCTAGTGATGCTCAAGAGATGGATGATCTTAATCCAAGTACTGAAAAGACTTATTTACATCACTATAACTTTCCTCCTTATTCAGTTGGTGAGACCCGGCCAATGAGAACTCCTGGAAGGAGAGAAATTGGTCATGGAGCCCTAGCTGAAAGAGCCATAATACCTGTATTACCAGGGAAAGAAACATTCCCTTACGTTCTAAGAGTAGTAAGTGAAGTTTTAAGTTCTAATGGATCTACATCAATGGGATCTGTTTGTGGAAGTACACTATCTTTACTTGATGCTGGTGTTCCTTTAAAAGCCCCTGTAAGCGGCACTGCGATGGGCCTAATTAAAGAAGGCAAAGAGATTAGAATTCTTACAGATATTCAAGGAATTGAAGATTTCCTTGGAGATATGGACTTCAAAGTTGCGGGAACTGAAAAAGGAATAACCGCATTGCAAATGGATATGAAAATTACAGGATTACCAGTTTCTGTAATTTCCGATGCCATAAAAAAAGCTCGTCCCGCAAGATTACATATATTGGAAAAAATGCAGGAAGCAATTGAAAAACCTCAAGAATCATTATCTCCTCATGCCCCAAGACTTTTAAGTTTCAGAATTGATCCTGAGCTAATTGGTACTGTAATCGGTCCAGGTGGTAGAACTATCAAAGGTATTACAGAAAGGACAAACACTAAAATTGATATCGAAGATGGGGGAATTGTTACTATAGCCTCCCATGACGGAGCAGCTGCAGAGGAAGCTCAGAAGATAATAGAAGGCCTTACAAGAAAGGTTCACGAAGGAGAAATCTTTTCAGGAGTAGTTACTAGAATTATTCCTATAGGAGCTTTCGTCGAAATACTCCCTGGGAAAGAGGGTATGGTACACATATCACAGTTATCAGAGGCTAGAGTCGAGAGGGTAGAGGACGTCGTTAGGCAAGGTGATGAGGTAACAGTGAGAGTTCGTGAGATTGATAGTAGAGGTAGGATTAATCTAACCCTAAGAGGTGTTGGTCAAAACAATGGGATGTCCTATCCAGAACCAACTCCAACACCCGTAGCACCTCTTAATTAATCAAAAGGATATAAATCGTATTTTCTTATAATTTGCATTATTTCTGTGCATATACTGTTATGAGAAAATTTATCACTTGTAGCAACTATTATTCCACCTTGCTCAAAATTAGATCCCCCATAGGATAATTCATCATTATTTAGATTGGTCAAAGATCCGCCAGCAGTTTTTAAAATAGCTTCTGGCGCAGCAAAGTCCCAGTCCTTAGGTGAACTTTCCCCCGGTAGGCTCAAACAAATATAGATATTACTCTCTCCCCTTAGAATTGAGGAAATTTTACACCCAACACTCCCCATAATAATTTGATCTTTAAAGTTTAATTTTTCAATTACCTTTTTTAGAGTAACATTCCTATGATTTTTACTTGTAACAATGGTCATATCATGAATTCTTCTTTTATTTTGCGAAAGATTAGTTTTTAAGTAAGTTCCATCTCTAGATTCGCACCAACTTTTTCTTCCATTAGAGATCCATAATTGATTCTTCTCAGGTATAAGTACAACTCCAATTAATGGTTTTTGCTTATAGTTCAATGCTAAATGCATTGCATAATTTCCCGTTCCTTGAATAAAATCCTTTGTACCATCTAAAGGATCTAAAACCCAACAAAAGTCAGATTTTGCTTCAAAATAATTTGACTCATCTTTTGCATTCTCTTCGCTTAAAATATCCCAACCAAAAATTTTATAATTTTTATTAATTCCATTTATAACCATCTTATTTACTTTTAAATCAGCAAGAGTTACAGGATCATCAGGGGTTTTATTTTGAATAATTTTAGCTTTTTCTTTTTGATTTCTAATGAGATTAGAATAATAAATCAATATATCTGCTGCTTCCCAGCTTAAAACCCTCAAATCACCGATAAGATTATTAATATCTAAACCAAAAGGTAAATTCGTCACATTAATGAATATCGATTCTCTATTGTCTCATATTGACCAAAAACCAGAAAGCGGAATTTTATATTTAGTAGGAACTCCTATTGGAAATTTATATGATATTTCTTTAAGAGCTTTGAATACTTTAAAAAATGTCTCACTAGTAGCTTGCGAAGATACTAGACAGACTCAAAAAATAATGAATAAATATTCAATAAAAAATAATCTAATAAGTTTTAATATGCACAACTCAATAAAAAAAATCCCAATACTAGTAAATCATCTCAAGAAAGGTGACTCAATTGCACTAGTGAGTGATGCAGGAATGCCAAGCATTTGCGATCCAGGAGAAAATCTTGTAAGAGAAGTAAAATTAAATAATTTGAAAACTATTTGTATCCCAGGCCCTTGCGCAGCTCTAACAGCTTTAGTTTCTAGTGGACTAGAATCATCAAAATTTATCTTTGAGGGTTTTCTACCAAAAAAACAAAGTGAAAGAAATAAAATCCTTTTTGATATAAGTAAAAATACAAAAACTACTATTATTTATGAATCACCTCATAGAATTAATAAGCTCTTAGTAGAATTAAAAAATTTTTGCGGAGGTGATAGAGAAATTCAACTTTATCGGGAATTAACCAAAAAGTTTGAGGACCATACGGGCAATCATATTAATGAAGTTATAGAGAACATAAAAGATAAAGAAATTATTGGAGAGATAACAGTATTAATTAGAGGTATAAACCATTCAAAGCAAGATGTAAATCTAATAATTTTAAAGAATGAACTTAATCAATTAATTAAAGCAGGTTTAAATTTATCATCGGCGTCTAAATACCTAGCCAAAAAAAATGGTATTCCAAAAAACATAATTTATAATCTATATTAGGATTATGTTGTGTAATGCAGGATATGTCTGAGGCATTTAAAAAAATAATTTTTTCATTCACCTTCAATTCTTGTTTGTTTTTATTTTTGATAATTGGTATACAAAATAGCTCAACTAAAACGAAGGTTAATTTGTTTAAAAACGAAACTATTGCCTTACCAATAAGCTTTATTGTTGGAGTAAGTTTCATAACAGGTTCAATAACAGGAAGCTTAGTTCCTACTTTCTTTAATAACAAAAAGTTTGATAATTAAATAGAAATCAAATTTTCAGCAGTAACTATTCTAGATATTCCACGTGACATCAATATCGGAGCAACAATTCTAAAAACATCAGTATTAGGAACTTTTAATACTTTCTGATCTTTGTTACAAGTTCGCTTTGCGGTTTTCAAATCGAAATGAATTTCTATAGTTTTTCTATTCAAATCATTTTGAGGTAAAAATTGCCATTCAGGATAATCTTTTAAATATTTAGTTTCTAGTTCAATTTCTTTTTTAACGATTAAATAAACCACATTAGGTAATTTTATCTCTGAGAGAGGTATCGAAGAAATATCTTTCTGAGAAACATCTTCAAAGTCATGCTCCAAAGGTGTTATTTCTACAAACGATTCAAAAGTATTAAATTTATCTTCATTTGATCTTCCTATTGATATTGAAGTATTATCAGTTTTATTTAGTTTATTTTTCTGATTTGTAAGCTGATTATAATTTTTAAGTAATTTTTCATCTTTTATATCAAATGTTACATTTAATCTATTGAGAATTTCTTTGTATTTTATTTCTCCCAGGCTTTTTTTTAAATTTCTTATTATCGTAGTTTTAGTGCAGTTAAACTTTTCAGATAAAAACTCAACAGATTGATTATCTAAAAAATTAATTTTTATTTCTTCTTTTTGTTTTTCAGTAAGTCTTTTAGCCAAATCAAAAAATAATATTTAAAATTAATTTTAGGAAATTATCAGACACAAATTTGTTATTTAAACAAATTAAAAATAAAAATTGTTATTAACAGTTTATTTTTAATTTTTCTCGTAATAAATTTTGATATTATTAATCTCTGTAATCTGATAACATGGTCTCAATAATTTTTTCATCAAAAATAAACCTATAAATCCCGCTAATCCATTATTGAGATGGGATCAATTTTATACTCTATATTTTCAAATAAATTTTTTATTTAAAGCTTTACAATATATAATTAGAAAATATTGAGAAAATGAATATTCATGTACTTTTTTAGTTTAAATATAAAAAAAATTTTTTTTTTAAGATTATCTTATTTAATATTATCTGCCATAATTCCGAGCAAAGTAGTTTATGGATACGAATTATGCGAAATTAAAGAGGATTGTTTTTACAGTGAGAAATTTGATAAAGAAATAAGTTTTAAAAAAAATTTAATAGATTCGAAAAATTCCAACAATTTTTTTAATAAAAGAGATTTAAATCCATTAGAAATATTTTTAGCATTTACCAATGAACCCTCTAATCAAAGTATTATCGAAATAGAAGCTATTGAAAAAACAGAGAATAAAGACAAATTCATAGCCAAGGGAGATGTAATTATCAAAAGAAATGGGGCTGTTCTTCTTTCTGATTATATTGAATATGACAAAAATACAAAGTTTTTTAAGTCAAAAGGAAATATCAAATTTTTAAATGGAAATCAAATTTTTACCTCGGATTATTTTGAATATAATTTTTCAGACAAATCAGGATTCATCGAAAATATTTATGGAGTAATTGATTTAGAAACATTTAGCGAAGATACTAATCTTAGAAAAGATAATATATCTGATTCAAAAAATCCACTCGATGGCTTGGAGAATACAAGATTAGAAAAAAGAAATCCTATTGGTTTAAGTTTCAAAATCAAAAAGACTAATTCCAATATTTTAAACTTCAAAAATTTTGAAACTTCAAAAAAAAGTATAAAAAAATGGAGATTCAAATCTCAAAAAATAAAGATAAATGATTCATTAATAAGTTCAAAGAAAATAATCTTCACAAATGATGCCTTTAATCCGCCTCAATTAAAACTTGTTGCACATAATGTATATTCTAAAAACAAGAAAAATAAAATAATCTTCATAAGCAGATCGACAAATCTAATCTTAGATCAAAAGGTTTACTTACCTTTAGGCAGGAGAGAGATAAGTGATAAGCAAGAAAACCTTAATAAGGTTAATTTTGGGATAGATAATGAAGATAAAGATGGATTATTTTTATCAAGAACTTCTGATATTTTCAAATTTAAAAATTTAGATTTTCAATTGATACCAGAGCTTTACTTAAAAAGAATCTTCAAAGGTGAAACTTACAGTTTTAGAGAAAAAGGAGCATCTATAACCGGTCCTAAGATAAAAAATCAAATCACTCCTCTAGATTATTTTGGGGGTAAGATTTTAATTAATGGTGAGATTGCATCTTATAAAATTAATGCAAGCAACAGCATAAACTCACTTGATATAAATAAACTAAATGAGTCAATTAGATCATCTATATCTCTATCAAAGAATCTAAGAAATAAAAAACTTAAAAATTTAGAATTAAATTATTTTGCCTCATATAGAGAAAAAATAGATACTGGATATCATGGGACTCACGAAATTTATAATGGATACGGTATAAATTTAAAAAATTCATTTACTAAAGCTCATAAAAAAAGTAATTGGTCCTCAAATCAAAATCTTTCATTAGGAAAATTTAAAGCTGAAAATCATCAAGGAAATATTGCGATACATACTCGTACAAGTTTTGGAGGAAATATAAGGAACGAATATACAATATGGAAGTCCATGGAAAAAGAAATGTTCATAGATAAATCCTACAAATTTGTTCCCAATATTTTGAAAAATGAATTAAATTTAGTGAGCGATCTTAATCTTGCAATTAATAATTATAGTGATTATGGATCTCAAAATTTAATTAGATTTACTTTCGGACCAGACTTAACAATAGGAAGTTTTAGAAAAAACTTTTTTGACTATACTTCATTGAAAACTTTTCTAGAAATAACAAGTAAAAGGGGCTCTTCTCCTTTTAAATTTGACAACATTAATGACGATTTAAAACTTAATTTAAATTTTAATCAACAAATAATCAAAAGTTTAAGCTTTGGTATAAGTAGTTATCTTAATCTCAACAAAGATTCAGATAAATTTAATAAATTTATCAATACGAAATACTCACTTAATTGGAATAGAAGAGCGTACAATTTCCAAGTTTATTTTGAACAAGATACTAAAAATGCAGGTCTAAACTTCACAATATTTGGGCAGTCTTTTAAAGGATTGGGTAAAGAATTTTAATTCCGAGAAAATTTATGAAAAAATTTAATAGAAATGGATGCAATAGTTATCAAAAAATTAATAATTTAAATTGTTTTGGCATAAATTCTCTGATATAAAATTTAATGCTTCCTTAGCTCAACTGGGTTGAGCGACTGCCTTATAATAAAATCCAACAAGATCTTCAAAATTGAGTAATAGCTTAAAAGACAAAATTCATATCTACCAATTACAAAGAAATTTTTATGAACTGGTCAACTAATATCTTTTCGAGACTAAAGGAGAGATGCGTAACAAAAGCACATTTTCTTTAAATTTAAAAGTAAGATATTAAATTACTAATTTTTTTAAAGATGTCATACAGAGTTTTTGATTTTTTAAAACTAGACGAAAAGATTAATTTATTTGATATTGGTGCAGCTGCAATAGCTGAGGAACCTATCTATAAATCTATTATCAATATTGGAGCAGGTTCACTTTATGCATTTGATGGAGATAAGAGGCAGAAAGATCAAATATTTAAAAGTTTTGGGAAAGATATATTTTTATTTAATGATTTACTTTTTGATGGTTCGGATCAAATTCTTTATATTGCTTCTGCCCCCTCAGGGATGACTTCTTTACTAAAACCAAACAAAAATGCACAGGAGTTTTTTAGTAACTTTTTAAAAATTGGCAAAGTAGAGAGAACTGAAAAAGTGTCCACAAAAAGACTCGACGATTTAAAAGAGATCCCATTAATTGATTTTTTAAAAATGGATGTTCAAGGTTCTGAGTTAACTATCTTAGAAAATGGGTCTCAAAAACTAAAAGATTGCATAGCTATACAATTAGAAATTTCTTTCATTTCACTATATGAAAACCAGCCATCATTTGGGGATATTGATAGATGGATGAGACTAAATGGATTTGTTCCACATCGTTTCATTGATATTAAAAAATGGGCAATTTCACCAACAATTTTCAAAGGAAACCCTAATATTCCTGGTAATCAATTGCTTGAAGGGGATATCATTTACATAAAAGATCCCTTAAAGCTTTCTAAAGTATCTAATAGACAGTTAAAAATATTAGCAACCCTCTCACATTATTGCTTTAAATCAGCTGATCTATGTGTGTTTTATCTAATTGAACTCATAAGTAGAAAAATAATAGATGAAAATTCAATTGATGAATATTATAAATTTATCAATTTAAAGGTATTGGAGAGTAAAAAGAGAAATAAAAGTAAGTAATTTTTATACCCAACCTATAAACAGTAATATTTTATTCTAAATGTAGGCTTCAATTTCATAGAGCTAATAAAAGAAATGCACCTTCAAATAAATGAACGTTGATTCTTTTATTCAAAAGTTTGAATTTTTAGAAGTATTTATGTGTTTAATATATGTAATCTTTTTCTTTCTTAATTTAGATCTACTGAAATAAAATTTGTAATGTGTGTGGTCTATATAATTACTATTTTCTTTTATATGTGTCACGCAGGGTTAATAAGACTTAAAAATTCTTGTTTTAAGAAACCCAAAATTCCCTTTAAAAAATTATAAAATTGGCCTTTATAGTAAAAATCGGACTTAATAGGTAATTATTAGATTCAGTCTGTTATTTTTCGTCAATTCCTTAATACAGAGGCAGACTATTAATTAAAAATTCCAGATAGGCTTGCAATAACGTTTGAAGATAATCCAGTCCGTATAGTCCGTATAGTCCGTATTTATAGCAGTAGGCAACTTCTCCTGAAACTGTGGATGCTGAGGTTTTATAAGAGGCATATTTTTTTAACTTCTTATCCATACTTTGTTTTTTTAAATATTAACCAAAGCAGCCTTTAAAGATTTATTCAGATTCACTTTCTGGTTGTAAATACGCTTTTCATGTATCAAGCTCTAAACGTAATTTATGGTTTATTGGACAGAATTTCAGAACCATGACAATTACAGCAGGCAGACCAACAAGAAATGAAAGTTTATTACCACCAAAGTATTTACTTCACTTGCATTGGTTGCTATAGGTACAAGTTTTGATAAGTTAGCTAAATCAGTATCAATGACTGGTAAAGCATTGCGGAAATGGAGAAGTCATAAAAATGTAAAAGATTACCTTGAAGAAATACCACTAGAGAATATTGATATTGGTACTATTCTTCTAGAAAGTAGAAATAATTTATATATGAAAAAATTAGATGAGATAATAATGAATCCAAATACATCTGACTACAACAGAATTGATCCTATTAAAGCAGCTCACATGATACAAAAGGTAATGTATTATAGACCGACAGCAGAATAGAAAACTAAATGAAATTAGAGAAATTTTAATTGAAAAAGATACTGGAAGATCACTTATTGATATCACACAAAACTAGTTATCGATATTTAAAGATAATTATTAGGTTTAAAAAGACGAGCAATGGAACATTCGACAAAAGAAAATGTACCAACTCTATCAATGCCAATTATTAATGAAGGAGATCCAATGCCTGCACCTAGTACATGATCACTTCCAATAATTATTGAAAAAAGAAGTATTGAATTTAATGGAACAGAAGAAAAATAAAGGGTTAAATTTTAATGAAATTGATGGAAGACTAGCAGTTGGTTGGTATGTGTATATTGGCCAAAGAAAAAAGATATTTAAAGTCAATTTCTAAGAAAAAATAATTATATAGAGTATTTATTTTTAAAGATTTACTGGTTAGGGGGTGCAGGGCTGATATAAAATAGAAAGGTTATAAATCGAACTGTTATAAGTGTGATTTATTTCTGGTTTTTTAACCGATTTGTTATCTGAGTGACCAGCCCAGTGACCAAATTCCTCAAAAACCCCCAGCTTCCTTAGCTCAGCTGGATAGAGCAACTGCCTTCTAAGCAGTGGGCCGCAGGTTCGAATCCTGCAGGAAGCGTATCCTAAATATATTTCGGAATATATCAAGTTGTCTTTATAAACCCTTTGCCGACTCTCCAGAAATTAATATTTGATCCATTTAATTTCTCTTCTTCGACGATTCCTCTAGTATCAAAAAGCCATGAGGGCTTTCTCATTAATTTTGACATTATTTTCCATTTAATATGGAGATAGTCTTCCCACTCAGTAAGAATAATTATTGCATCAGCATCTTTAAATAATAAGTTTAAATCACTAGTATATCTCCATCTTCCTTCAAAGTTGGAATTGGATTGGCCAATTTTCTCATTATCAAAAAACTTTGAAATTTGTTTTTCAGATACCTTTGGATCGTGAATTACAACACTTGCTCCATTTTCTAATAGTTCATTTACTATGCTTATTGATGGAGATTCTCTGGTATCGTTCGTATTTGATTTAAATGCAAATCCTAAAACACCAATTTTTTTCAAAGAAACCGTTCCATAAAAGGTTTCAATGATTAATTTAGATATTCTCTTTTTTTGCCACTCATTCAATAAAATGACTTGTTCCCAATAATTTGCAACTTCCTCTAAACCATAAAACCTTGACAAATAAATCATATTTAAAAGATCCTTTTGAAAGCAACTACCTCCAAAGCCAGGTCCTGCATTCAAAAACTTAGTTCCTATTCTACTATCTGCACCAATTGCTCTTGAGACCTCTTTAATATCTGCTCCAGTAGGTTCGCATAATGCCGACATTGCATTAATAGAACTTATTCTTTGAGCCAAAAAAGCATTCGCTGTTAATTTTGATAGTTCACTACTCCAGACATTAGTAATAAAAATCTTATTTTTAGGAATCCATTTTTGATATAACAAACTTAATTGTTCTATAGCATATTCATCTTCTCCACCAATAAGTACTCGATCTGGATTCTCTAAATCTTTAATTGCTGTGCCTTCTGCTAAAAATTCAGGACTTGATAGAACTGAAAAAGTCTTAGAATTATTCCCTTCAGAAATATTACAAGAACTTGATAAGATACTTTTTATCAATTCAGCCGTTCTAACAGGTACAGTACTTTTTTCAACGATAATTGTGTGTCCAGAAGCATATTTTGCTACAGTTCTTGCGCTAGATTCAACCCATTTCAGATCACTTGCGTAACCTGATCCAAGACCATTGGTTTTTGTAGGTGTATTTACAGATATGAAAACTATATCAGCTTCTGATATGGATTGATTTAAGTTAGTGGTAAAAAAAAGATTTATATTTCTATTTTTCTCAACAAGATTTTTTAATCCAGGCTCATATACTGGCAATTTATTTAAATCAGAATTGTTCCAGTCATTTATTTTTTTTTCATCCAAGTCAACAAGAGTTACATTAATATCTGGACAATTTTCAGCAATTACCGACATTGTTGGTCCACCAACATATCCAGCTCCAATGCAACAAATTTTTTTAATAAGGAAAGTAATGTTGTTCAATTTTTTTTTTATTATACATAAAATCTATTTGTAAAGTTCATCTTAATTTTTGCTCTAATAAGGTTGGCTTTAAATCAAAACATTTGTAAAATGTCAAATATGGAAAGAATAGATAATTATAAATCCAAATACAAAATCATTTTTATAATTGGTATTTTTTTACTACCTTCTGCACCTTTTTTTGCTGCAATATTTTTACTGATAAGCTTTATCATTTCATTTTTAAATAATGGATTTTTATTAATAAAAGATAAATGGAACTACTTATTTATAATCACAGGGATTTTAATGTTATTGGTATCGACAGTTCACTATTTTAAATATGAGAACCTAGAAATATTTCAAAATTACTTTGACCCAATAAGTTTAAGCGATAAAACAAACGTCCTCCAAAGAAAATCATTTTCTTCTTTTATTGGTTTAGCGAACTGGATTCCACTATTCTTCTGTTTTATTGGATTTCAACCCTATATAAAATCAAGACAAGATAGAAAAATAATTATGAAAACATTTATCGCAGGTTCAGTTCCTGTTTTATTCTCAGGTTTTAGTCAATATTTCTTTAACTTGCATGGACCATTTGAAATATTTAATGGATTAATAATTTGGTTTCAGAGACCTAATGTAAATCTTGTTGGATTATTTAATAATCAGAACTATACGGGATGCTGGCTTAATATAGTATGGCCTTTTTCCTTAGCAATATTTTCAGAAAAAACAAGAAATATTTTTAGAAAAAGTTCATCAATAATATTTATTATTTCCATATCAGTTGCATCATTTTTAACTTTCTCTAGAAACGCTTGGGGAGGATTACTTTTAACAATTCCTTTAGTTTTAGGAACAACAACTTTGAATTGGTTCATTCCTTTCGTTACATCTTTTATTATATTAATAATTCTTAAATCTAATCATCTTCTTCCTCAAAGTCTAGAGGAAATATTAAACACACTTTTACCTGCTAGGTTTGATATTTTTACACAGTTTTCACCAGCTGACTACAAAGGAATAGATAAGAGGATTACTATAATCTCTTTTGCCTTGAAAATGATATTACAAAATCCATTACTTGGGTGG
>QCDS01000011.1 GCA_003278685.1 Prochlorococcus sp. AG-355-K03
CAGGATTCTTAAGGGTTAAAAACTCCAAAATAAGTGAAGAATGCATGTATCAAATAACAATGCAGCCAACAAATATTTGCTTGATTAAAGGAAGCAAGCTTCGCTTATCAATATCTGCAGCAGCTTATCCCGCTATTGGAGTAAATCCTGGATTTGGGGAAGGAAATATTGGAGCGCCTTCAGCAAATCATAGAATTATTACTCTAAATTTCAGCCTTAATAAAACATTTATGAAAATGACCCCTTTTTTTAGTAAATAATTATTTTTTTGGTTAATCATTTGATATTATTAATCCTTAATATCTACCAGTCATGATCGAGACAATTCAAGCAGACTGGATTAAATCAGAAGCTATCAACCTAGAAAATTGTTGCAATGATAATCCATTAAAAATATTAGGTCCTCATTTTTATGAAGAACAATGGGTAATAAGGGTATGGATACCTGAAGCTGACGAAGTAACAATAAATTATAAAAATAATACCTATAAGGCGGAAAGCATAAATCATAAATGGCTTTTTGAAGCAATCCTGCCTGAAAATCCAAATTCTGATTACGAAATAAATATTTCACGAGGTGGGATCACACATACACAACATGACCCTTGGTCATATAGAGAAGAGTGGATGGGAGAAGTTGATAGGCATCTTTTTGCAGAAGGTAATCATCATCATATTTGGGAAAAAATGGGAGCACATCTCATTGAAGAAAATAATCAAAAAGGAGTCATGTTTTGCATTTGGGCTCCAAATGCAAAATCAATCTCGATAATAGGAGATATTAATTCTTGGGATGGAAGACATCATCCAATGCAAAAAAGATTAGGGGGAATTTGGGAACTATTCATGCCAATAATGCAAGAGGGAGACACATACAAATATGAAATAAGAACACAACAAGGCCATATTTATGAGAAAGCTGATCCATATGGTTTCCTTCATGAAATCAGGCCTCAAAATGGTTCAATAGTTTCTAAATTGAAAAGCTTTAATTGGAATGATAGTTCTTGGATTTCAAATAGAGATTCTTCCAGTCAAATTAACAAGCCAATTTCGGTTTATGAAATGCATTTAGGAAGTTGGCTCCATGAATCAACAGATAATAAATATCTTGAAGAAAATGGTGAACCAAGAGACCCAGTAGCTGCCGCGGATTTAAAACCTGGGACAAGATTATTAACTTATCCAGAATTAACAGAAAAACTCATCCCATACGTAAAAGAGAGAGGATTTACACATATTGAACTAATGCCAATATCTGAACATCCTTTCGATGGTTCATGGGGATACCAGGTTACAGGCTGGTATGCACCAACAAGTAGATTTGGTGCCCCAAATGAATTTAGAGAGTTTGTGAATAAATGTCATGAAGAGGGCATAGGAGTAATTCTTGATTGGGTACCTGGTCATTTTCCAAAAGATAAGCATGGTTTAGCATTTTTTGATGGTTGTCATCTTTATGAGCATGGAGATTCACGCATAGGTGAACACAAGGAATGGGGAACCTTAATATTTAATTACAGCAGAAACGAAGTAAGAAATTTCTTAGTTGCCAACCTCGTTTATTGGTTTGAAGAGTTTCATATTGATGGTATAAGAGTAGATGCTGTAGCTTCAATGCTTTATAGAGATTATCTACGCCCAGACGGGGAATGGATACCCAATGAAAATGGTGGGAATGAAAATATTGAAGCCGTTAAATTTCTTCAACAGGCTAATCATGTACTCTTCCAACATTTCCCTGGTGCACTTTCAATAGCTGAAGAATCAACAACTTGGCCAATGGTTACCAAACCAACTGACATGGGAGGGTTAGGATTTAATTTGAAATGGAATATGGGATGGATGCACGATATGCTCGATTATTTTGAGATAGATCCTTGGTTTAGGCAATTCCATCAAAATAGTGTAACTTTCTCAATAACATATAACTATACAGAGAACTTTATGCTTGCTCTCAGTCATGATGAGGTTGTCCATGGGAAAAGTCATCTTTTGCATAAAATGCCTGGTGATGACTGGAAGAAATATGCAAATACTCGAGCTTTACTAACTTATATGTGGACCCACCCTGGTAAAAAAACGATATTTATGGGAATGGAATTTGGACAAAGACAAGAATGGAATGTTTGGGATGATCTGCAATGGGAGTTACTAGAATTTGAGCCTCATAAAGGTATCAGAAATTTGATTGATGACCTAAACGTACTTTATAAAAATGAACCTGCGTTATGGAAAAACGACTTTGATCCTTATGGATTCCAATGGATTGATTGTAATGACAAATCTAATTCGGTAATAAGTTTTATGAGAAGAGAAAACGATACCAATGAGTGGCTTGTTGTAGTTGCCAACTTTACACCTAATACTCATGGTTCATATAAAGTAGGTGTTCCTGTAGAAGGATTTTATAAGGAGATATTTAATTCAGATGGATCTAGATATGGAGGCAGTAATAAAGGAAATATGGGAGGTAAAGAAACTATAAATTACAATATTCATGATTATCAAAATGCTCTAGAACTTGCTTTACCCCCATTAAGTGTGAGTATCTTCAAACATCAATCAAAGAAATAAGAAGGCTCATTTAACTTAGTGCTTCATATAAATGTTCATATAACGCTTTTGCTCGGCTTAGCATTGTAAGATTTTTAAGTTGGAATTTTAAAAAATTTTTTTAAAAACATATTGAATTGAAAAATGGGTGAAAATTTACCGCTACTACTTTCTGCCGCATTAGGTAAAAAAGTAAATAGGCCTCCAGTATGGATGATGAGGCAAGCAGGAAGATATATGAAAATCTATAGAGATTTAAGGGAGCGTTACCCAAGCTTTAGAGAGAGGTCTGAGAATCCAGAACTATCATATGCGATTTCAATGCAGCCTTTTCATGCTTTCAAACCAGATGGTGTGATCCTTTTTTCAGATATTCTCACACCTCTTCCAGGGATGGGCATAAATTTTGAAATAATAGAAAGTAAAGGTCCAATAATTGAGGACCCAATAAGAACTCTTAACCAGGTAGAAAATTTAAAAGAATTAAATCCAAGTGAGAGTTTAAGTTTTGTTGGGCAAGTTCTTTCTTCGCTAAAAAAAGATGTGAATAATGAGGCAACAGTTTTAGGTTTTGTTGGAGCACCTTGGACTCTTGCTGCATATGTAGTTGAAGGTAAAAGCAGTAAAAATTATTCTTTAATAAAATCAATGGCTTTTAAAGAACCAGATTTACTTCATAAACTTCTTGATCATTTCGCAAAATCTATTGGTGAATATCTTAAATATCAAATAAAATCTGGAGCTCAAGTAGTACAAATTTTTGATTCATGGGCAGGCCAACTAAGCCCACAAGATTACGATATCTTTGCAGGGCCGTATCAAAAAAAAGTTGTTGACATTGTAAAAGCGGAATACCCTGAAACACCAGTAATACTTTACATTTCAGGAAGTGCTGGTGTTATAGAAAGAATGGCAAAAACTGGAGTAGATATAATTTCATTAGATTGGACAGTAGATATAGAAGAGGCTTGCAAAAGAATTCCTAGTGGGATAGGCATTCAAGGTAATGTTGACCCTGGCATTTTATTCGGAAACAAAGAATCAATAAAAGAAAGGATAGATAATACTTTCAATAAAATTAAAGACAGGAAATATATTCTTAATTTGGGTCATGGAATTTTACCTGGGACTCCAGAAGAAAATGCTCAAACTTTTTTTGAACATGGAAAAAAACTCACTTACTAGTCAAAGTCTTGGCATATAAAAACTTACTAATCACAGGTGCGAATGGATGTGTTGGCCAATATTTAGTTAATTGGTTTTTAAAAAACACAAAATTCAGGCTTTATCTCATGGTAAGAGACAAAAGTAAGTTGCCAATTTCTTTTCAAGAAAATAAAAAAGTCAAGTTAATGGTCTGTGATATCAGGGAATCAAATAGATATAAAAAGGAAATTAGTCAAATTAATTACTTAATACATACTGCTACAGCTTGGGGAGATCCCAAAAGAGCCTATGAAGTAAACATTAAAGCTTTTGAAGAATTACTTGAAATGCTTGATATTGAAAAGTTAGAAAAGATTATTTATTTTTCAACAGCTAGCATTCTTGATCCACAAACAGAATTAATGAGGGAATCATTGATTTATGGAACAGAATATATTCAAACAAAATACGAATGTTTCCAGAGACTTAAAGAAAGCTCATTTGCGGAGAAAACTTTCGCTGTTTTCCCTACCTTGGTTTTTGGAGGAAATCTTGAAAAAAAAAGTAAATATCCTGTAAGTTATTTAACTAGTGGACTGAAAGAAATCGAGAAATGGCTTTGGTTAGCAAGATTTTTAAAAATCGATTCTAAATTTCACTTTATACATGCAAATGATATCGCTCAAATTTGTGGATTTCTAATTAAAAATCATAAACAAGAGCAATATAAAGGCTTTAGAAAATTTGTCCTAGGTCAAAAATTTATTTCAATTGATCATGCCATAATTACACTTTTAAAAAGAAACAATATGAGGAGATATTTTGCGATACCCCTTACAAAAAACATTCTAAAAATATTATTAAGAATTCTTCCCATCCAAACCACCCCTTGGGATAGTTTCAGTATCAAGAAATATGACTTTAATCATGTTCCCATCACTAATCCCGAGACTTTCAAACTTAAAAGTTATGCGAAATCACTGAATGATATTTTGAGGTTATCAAAGTTACCAAGCTGTAATAACAATTAAAATTCTCACGGTTATGCTCCCAAAGCCTTGTAATATAAATAAATAAGCAAATTTTAATTATGTTACGTTCAATCTTTGCAGGGTTATTCGCAATAGTTTTAACTCTAGGTTTAGGAATTTCATCAGTTTCAGCTAAGACTGTTGAAGTAAAACTTGGTACAGATGCTGGAATGCTTGCATTTGAACCAAGTACAGTGACCATTAGCGCTGGTGATACAGTTAAATTCGTAAATAACAAATTAGCTCCTCACAATGCAGTTTTTGATGGGCATGAGGAATTAAGCCATGCAGATCTTGCTTTTGCTCCAGGAGAGTCTTGGGAAGAAACATTTGATACTGCAGGAACTTATGATTACTATTGCGAGCCTCATAGAGGAGCTGGAATGGTAGGTAAAGTTGTTGTTGAATAAATCTTTTAATTTTTAAGTACTTTTTTAATTAACACTTACTGCAATCACAACTATATTTTGATTGATGAAAATAGTTCCAAGCGAATTTTCAAATTCTGCTTGGGACTGTTTTATTTTGGCCAAAGAAATTGCTTATAAAAATCATCAACAAAATGTAGATTCTGACAATTTATTTTTAGCTCTTATAAAACAAGATATTCTCACAAAAAAAATCTTAAAAAAAGGTAATGTAAATATCAAAGAGATTGAGAAAAGAATAATGTCTTCGTTAAATTCGAAGGCAAAAATGAAAGCTAAACAAGATAATTTATATATCGGTGATACTCTTTACCAAATATTTTTGAAAGCGAATGATATTAAAAATAATTTAAATGATGTAGTGATATCAACAGAACACTTAGTTTACGGTTTCGCTTATGATGATAAGTATGGATTTCAAATTTTAAATCAAAAAGGCATTCCAGAGTTTCTTGAAATTATAAAGAAAATGAAGTCAGATCCAGCAGTAAAAAACGAATTTGATACTTCTAATGAGTCTTTGGGAAAATATGGTATTGATCTAACTCAATCTGCACGAGATGGAATTTTAGACCCAGTTATTGGTAGGGATGAAGAGATTAGAAGAACAATTCAAATATTGAGTAGAAGAACTAAAAATAATCCTGTACTTATTGGAGAACCTGGGGTTGGTAAAACTGCCATTGTTGAAGGGTTGGCTCAAAGAATTATTAATGGCGATGTACCTTCTGCCCTACAAGATAGGCAACTAATTTCATTAGATATGGGTTCACTTATAGCTGGGGCAAAATATCGTGGAGAATTTGAAGAAAGAATAAAAAATGTCCTGAAGAAAGTTAAAGAATCAGACGGTAGGATCATTCTTTTTATTGATGAAATTCATACAGTTGTTGGAGCTGGTGCTAGCGGAGGTTCTTTAGATGCGAGCAACCTATTAAAACCAATGCTTGCAAGAGGAGAACTTAGATGTATTGGTGCTACAACTATTATTGAACACAAACAAAATATAGAAAAAGATCCTGCTTTAGAACGAAGATTTCAGAAAATAAAAATTGATGCTCCTTCCATAGATGATACCGTATCAATATTGAGAGGATTGAGAGAAAGATATGAAGTCCATCATAGTGTGAGAATTTCTGATAATGCTTTGGTTGCAGCTGCCACCCTTAGCGAAAGATATATTAACGATAGATTTCTTCCTGACAAAGCAATAGATTTAATCGATGAAGCAGCCTCAAGATTGAATATGGTCATAACTTCCAAACCTGAAGAAATTGATGAAATTGATAGAAAAGTTCTTCAGTTTGAGATGGAAAAATTATCTTTAAAAAGAGAAACAGATGATTTTTCCATAGAAAGATTAAAAAAAATCAATAATGAACTTAATTCACTTAAAGATAGACAGGAAGAATTAGGTTCTCAATGGAAAAAAGAAAAAGATGAAATTAATGAGATTAGCACCATAAAAGAAGAAATTGAATCCATCCAATTACAAATAGATCAAGCCAAAAGGAGTTTTGACCTCAATAAAGCAGCAGAATTGGAATTTGGGACTTTAAATTCCTTACAAAAAAAATTAAAAGAAAAAAGTGAGTCCCTAGTAAATTCTCAAAAAAATGGAGAGGCAAATCTTTTAAGGCAAGAGGTGACTTTTGGTGATATTGCAGAAGTTGTCTCAAAGTGGACCTCAATTCCAGTTCAAAACTTAAACCAGTCAGAAAAAGATAAGCTTTTAAGCCTAGAATCGATCCTTAAAGAAAAAATCATTGGTCAAGATACTGCAATTAGAGCTGTTGCAGATTCCATTAAGAGATCAAGGACTGGTCTAAATGATCCAAATAAGCCATTAGCCAGTTTCCTCTTTTTAGGTCCAACTGGTGTTGGGAAAACAGAGCTAAGTAAAGTGACAGCAAAAATTATATTCGATTCAAATTCTTCAATTACGAGATTGGATATGTCTGAATATATGGAAAAGCATTCAGTTAGCAAAATCATAGGGGCACCTCCTGGATATTTAGGTTTCGAATCAGGCGGTCAACTAACTGAAGCTGTACGCAAAAATCCTTATTCATTAATACTTCTAGATGAAATAGAGAAAGCTCACAAAGATATCTTAGATATTCTTTTACAGGTTCTTGATGATGGAATCATTACAGATGGTCAAGGTCGTACAATAAACTTTAAAAATTCAATCATTGTTCTCACAAGTAATTTGGGAAGTCAATCAATAAATGATTTATCAGTTAGAAAAGAAGATAGAAGTGAAATTAAAAAAGTTGTAGATTATGAACTTAAAAAATTTTTCAAGCCTGAGTTTTTAAATCGACTTGATGAAATAGTTATTTTTAATAATCTAGAATTAAATGACATAAAAGAAATTGCAAAAATCCAACTTCAAATTTTAGAAAAAAGACTTAACAAAAAAAACTTAAAATTCAAAATTACCGATGAGGTAATTAACCAACTTGTCGAAAATAGTTTCGATAATACCTATGGTGCAAGGCCTTTGAAAAGAATTATTCAAAAACAAATTGAGACAAAAATTTCAAACAATATATTGAATAATCATTACCTTAACAAAGGCGAGATTAGTATTTATCTACTTAATGGAGAAATAATTGTTGATTAAAGATCTAAATTGAAGAATTCTATATGACTTAAAATTTAACAACTTTAATCTAAGATTTAAACCAATCAGGAATTTCCTCATAACTTGCTTTATTAGATTTATTTTCTTTTGATTCTGTTTTCCAACAACATGTTCTGCCCTTATCCTTATCCTGTAAGTATTCATTAGCCCATCTCCAAATTAATTCAGAAGTGAACTCCATTCCCACATTATCCATAATTCTAAGATCTAAAGCATCTAAGTCATGTAATTTTTCCCAGTAATTCAGCAAAGGGTCATCTTTATTTATTAAACAAGTATGGTCAAATTGCTCTTTTAGTCTATTTTCTAAGGGCTTTAGACTTGAAAAATCGACAACAAAACCATTTAGGTCTAATTTTTTTGCAGTGAACCAAAAGGTGAAAGATCTTGAATATCCATGAACAAATCTGCAGTGGCCTTCATGGCGCCATTGCCTATGTGAACAGGGAAAATCCTCGTAACTTTTGCTGCATGAAAATTTCATAGAGTGAATATACATCAATTAACTGTTAGGATAATTTTTAATAAAACACATTGAGTAGGATTTAACATTACGAACATAATGACTAATTCAACTGATTTTTCGATAGAGGATCTACGCTTTGATAATTATGGGTTAATCCCTGCAATATCACAAGATTGGCTTGACGGATCAATTCTTATGCTTGCTTGGATGAACAAAGAATCTTTGACAATGACACTTGAAACCAAGAACGTTCATTATTGGAGTAGATCAAGATCTGAAATTTGGAGAAAAGGAGCTACAAGTGGAAGTACCCAAATACTTAAGGAGATTAGATTTGACTGCGATAATGATGCCTTAATTCTTTTGATTGAACAAAATGGTTCAGGAGCATGTCACACTGGAGAGAAAAGTTGTTTTTTCAACGAAATACAAATTAATCAAAGTGATAAAAAAGAGAAAAAAACAACTCCCTTCTCAAATATTTGCTCTGAATTGTTCAATACGATTAATGAAAGATCAATAAATCCATCACAAAAAAGTTACACAAATCATTTATTAACAAAAGGCAGTAATACAATTTTGAAAAAAATAGGAGAGGAATCTGCAGAATTTATAATGGCTTGCAAAGATAATGATAAAAATTCAATCTCAAATGAAGCTGCTGATTTAATTTATCATCTGCAAGTAGCCCTTATGCATAAGGGCGTTGATTGGAGAGATGTACTTGCTGTTCTAGAATCTAGAAGAAAAAATTAAGTAATTAAAATTTAAAATTTATATTTTATAATTCATAATTATCCAATTTAAAATAAAAAAAATAATGTGAATTAACCAATGAATAATTATTAATTAATTATTAATTAATTATTACATGTATGGCTTATTACTGAATTGACTATAAGTTGAATATATTAACAATGAGGTAAATCGTGAGTTCATTAAGCGATTTTCTTGGTGAAATAGGTCGTCATCAACTTTTGACACCCGAAAGAGAACTCACAATGGGCAGAAAAGTCCAAGAAATGGTTGTACTTGTAAATAGATGTCAAGAGGCAGGAGGGAAAGGCCCTGCTTGTGAATATTCCGAAGCTGAGAAAAAAAAGATCAAAATTGGTGAAAAAGCTAAAAACGAGATGATAACAGCCAACCTAAGACTAGTTGTCAACCTTGCCAAGAGATACCAAGGGAAAGGATTAGAATTACTGGACTTAATTCAGGAGGGGACATTAGGTCTTACAAGGGCCGTAGAAAAATATGATCCGTCTAGAGGACATAGATTTTCTACCTATGCTTATTGGTGGATTAGGCAAGGTTTAAATAGAGCATTGTCAACTCAAAGTAGAACGATAAGGATCCCTGTTAACATTAATGAAAAACTTACAAAACTAAGATCAGCAAAATCAAAACTTATGCAACTTAAGGGTATTCCTCCCACTAGTGATGAGCTAGCAGAAGAAATGAAAATAACCAAAGAGGAAATTGACGAACTCCTTTCTTGTGAATTGAGAAGCATAACTGTTAGTCTCCAAGGTACTGTTAAATCAAAATCAGATCCTTCCGAGTTAGTTGATATTCTTCCAAGTGATCAAACTCCCCCAATGGAATTAGCCGAATTAGCCGAAAGGACAGCCTCGGCATGGAAGTTATTAGATAAAGCAAATTTAACTGAGAAAGAAAGAAAAATAGTAAGGCTAAGATTTGGTTTAGATGGCTCAAATGAATGGAGAACTTTAGCTGAAGTTGCAAGACATATGAGTTGTAGCAGGGAATATTGCCGACAAGTTGTTCAACGTGCTTTGAGAAAACTTAGAAAAGCAGGCATACAGAATGGATTAGTTGATAGTATTAGCTAAAAATTTCTTTAAAAATATTTAAATTTCATTTATAAGGATGAAAGAAAATTACAAAGACCAAGAAAAAATCTATGATGCTGAAGTTTTGGAGAGTTCAACATTTGATGAAAATATCATTATCAAGATTCTTATTAAAGCAGGAAGAACAATTGCCAAGCCTGCCTTAGAAGTTTTGGAGATGGCTTTAGATCCTTACACTCCATCACAAGTAAGAGTTTCATTAATGGCTGCTCTAGCATATTTAATTATGCCATTTGATCTTTTCCCTGACTTTATGCCTTTAGTTGGTTTTAGTGATGATTTTGTAGCCCTCACAGCAGTACTTAGTATATGGAGCAAATACATGACTCCTTCAATAAGAGCAAGAGCAGAGAATAAGCTTAATAAGTTATTTCCTTTTTATTGAATGAGTAAATTATCTATACAGGAAGAAAAAGAACTCGTCTCCTTCATTAAAGATTGGTTAAAGTCGCATGGATTTACCCAAAAAGACTTAGCAAATGAATTAAATATTAGATCGAGCAGAACCTCCGAGATTATTCTCAAAATTAAAGAATTATATAAAAAAGGCGGCATGTTTAATATTGCAAAAAATCTTATAAAAATTGAGCAAAAATGGTTAAACAATATTAAGAACGATTATCGAGAAACAAAACAAACACAACCATATAATCAATTAGATATCGACTCATTAGTAAACCAAATAAATCAAGATACTAGTAAATAAATATTATTTAAAATATAATATTTTTTACTTAAAAATGATATAACCTCTTAAAACTAACCTTTAAATAAATATCGTTTTAACTCCTAAGTATTATAAATAACTAAATTATTAAAGGGAAAATATTATGTATTTTTACCATAATAAATTCTTTTTAATTTATAGTTAGTAATTACTAAATTTTTTCATAAACCATATTTAAAATGCCTTAATCCACGGATAAATATCATAATCAATCCATATACCTTTTTCCCAATAAATATCCTCCTCAATGAGATCTTTCAACTCGTTTACATCATTAGCAATAAAAATTCCAAACAAATATTTATTACATTTTGTTGGCCCTAATGTGACTAGAATATCTTGATCTTTTAAATTTTTAAGTCTATTAAGATGTTGTTCACGAAATGGTTCCCTTTTAAAAATTGCATCTTCACAGTACCTTCCAAAAACTACAAACTTTTCCATTTTTAAATATAAATAATAGAATAAATACATACTTAATAATTGCATATATTACACGCAAATTGCTATGTTATTTAATACAACTTTCTTTTAATTAATTATGCTAACTGGTAGCGATCTCCTTGCAAAAGTTAAAGAACTTGGTGATGTTAGCAAATCTGACCTAGTTCGCGCCTGTGGATATGTTTCTACTAAAAAAAACGGAGGTGAACGCTTAAACTTTACCGCATTTTATGAAGCACTTTTAGAAGCAAAAGGGGTTAATCTTGGTGATTCTGGAGTTGCTGGTATTGGGAAAGGTGGAAGAAAACTTAGTTATATTGCTACAGTTCAAGGCAATGGGAATCTTCTGATTGGGAAAGCATATACAGCACTTCTTGATTTAAAAGCAGGTGATGAATTCGAAATTAAGCTCGGAAGAAAGCAAATCAGATTATTACCTACAGAATAAACTTAAAGACGACAACAACAATAAATTGGCTAGAACATGTTTAATTAATTTTCTATAAATAATTCTTTTAATTAATAAATTATCTTTGTATTTATTTTTTTTGATCAGCAGCTAAACGCATTTCTGTGCAAAATTCACCAACATGATCGACGACATCTTTTTCACTTGAGCTCGAGATTCGTTTCACAAATGCACTCCCAATAATTACTCCATCTGCTCCCCACTCACGAACTTTTTTAACATGTTCTGGAGTTGATATTCCAAAACCAACAGCAATTGGATTGCTATTTACATCTTTTAATTTAGCAATAAGATTTTCTACTCTATTTTCCATTTTGCTTCTCTCACCAGTGACACCTGTAACACTTACTAAATAAGTAAAGCCTTTTGTATGATTTGATATTTGTTTCATTCTTTCAAAAGGAGTAGTTGGCGCTACCAATAAAATTAAGTCCATGGAATGATTACTAACTATTTTAGAAAATTTATAAGCTTCCTCCAAAGGGAGGTCAGGAACTATTAGTCCAGAAACTCCAGCATCATATGCCATCTCACAAAACCTTTCAAAACCAAAACATAGTAATGGATTCAAGTAAGAAAAAAGGATGATGGGGATATTTAATTTACCTTTTAAAGACTCTAAAAGTTTAATTACTTTTCTTAAACTAGTACCTGACTTTAAAGCGCGAGAGGCCGCCACTTGAATAATAGGTCCATCTGCAAGTGGGTCACTATACGGGATACCTAGTTCAATAAGGTCAGCCCCATTTTCTTGTAACTTTAATAAGATCTCAGACGTTATTTCAATATTGGGATCCCCAGCCATTATAAAAGGCATTAAAGCAAATTTTTTTTTATTTTTTAACTCACTAAACATCTCATCTACTTTAGATAAAGATTCATTTTTAGTAATTTGCATTTTGTTATCTTTCATAATTTTTAGATATTTTTCTTTGAAAAATTTATGGATTTTTCTCTAGATCTTCCATAAGTTTTTGCTGCTCTTCCTTTGACAATGCGTTGAATTTGGTTTCTAGTTTATCATTAACAACTTTTTCATACTCTTTTCTATAACGCTTCCTTTGTTCCATAAAAGTCATTTTCCCATTTACAACTCTATAAATATAAGATGTTACCCAAGTAATAACAATCAAAATCAAGATACCACTTGATAGAGTAGTGGCTGCAAAATTATCTATACCAATTTGCGGTGCAAATTTATAACTAATTAATCCTATTAATGAAATAAATAAACCTATTTGTATAACTTTTCCTTTAGTCAATTATTTACCCTTTACCACTACCTTTTAGTCTGAGATTTAAAAATGGAGAAAATAAAATTAAACCTGGAAAGAAAAGAAATACAAGGCCATAAATTCCTAATCTTTCAAATTTGCCCATAATATTCCATCTATTATTCATCCAGTAAAATAGTAACAATGGGATAACCAATAAATAGGTAGAAATAATTCCGATATAAGCAATTAAAGTAGCGAATGAATTATTGAAAAAACTTTCCATTTTAATTTATGGTTGCTTAGTTAAAACATAACAACTATTGGAAGTTATCGTCAGAACTAAAAATAAATAATTAAATAATGGGAGTGGGGGGACTTGAACCCCCACGAGCTAAATCGCTCGACGGATTTTAAGTCCGGCGCGTCTACCAATTCCGCCACACTCCCAAAGGAATTTGCGCTTTCTAATCGTAGCTGAAAGTAACCCATTTAACCAAGAAAAATTGGAATATTTACACTTTTAATTGTCAGATTAAATCTTATTTTTTAATTTACTATTCCTTCTACTTGCCATTGTAAAGTTTCACCTGCATGAAATGGTTTTATTTGTCCGACAATATTTTTTTCTTCAACAACATCAATATATTCTTTAATTTTGTTAGGTCTAGAAACTAATTTTAATTTTTCTTTATTTGGTGGGACATTATAAAAATTAGGGCCATTCAAACTTGCAAACTTTTCAAAATTATCTAGAGCATCCTCCTCTTCGAAAACTGTTAAGTAGCTTTCTATTGCTACTGGCGAATTAAAAATGCCTGCACATCCGCAAAAAGCCTTCCACTTCCAAAGGTGTGGAGCAGAGTCAGTCCCCAGGAAAAAACATTTTTTCCCACTTGTTGCCGCTTTCCTTAAAGCGAGTCTATTATTTTCCCTCTTAGCAACTGGTAAGCAGTAAAAATCACTATTTAAGCCTCCAAAAAACATTGCATTTCTATTTATATGCAAATGATGCGGAGTAATAGTAGCCCCAATATTATTTTCTTGCACAAAATCCACCGCGTAAGAGGTGGTTATATGTTCTAGAACGATTTTTAATTTTGGAAATCTTTTGGTTATTTGAGAAAGTTCTTTATCTATAAAAACTTCTTCTCTATCGAATACATCAACTTCAGAATCAGTCACTTCCCCATGAATTAAAAGAGGCATTCCAGAATCTTGCATTAATTCAAAGATCTTATATAGATTTTCTATTTTCCTAACTCCATGACTTGAATTTGTTGTGGCATGAGCAGGATATAATTTTGCTGCAAAAAACACATTATTTTTAAAACCATTAATTAGTTCCCCTTTATCAGTGTCATCTGTAAGATAAATTGTCATTAATGGTTCAAACTTAGAACTTTCTGGTAGCGCTTCAACAATAGATTTCCTATACGAAATAGCGCTATCGATTGATGTTATGGGACTTTTAGTATTTGGCATAACAATGGCTCTTCCAAAATATTCCGAAGTAAACTGAATGATATTTTTTAATACAAGACCTTCTCTTAAATGTAAATGCCAATCATCAGGTTTTATTATGTTTAAAGTCTTCAAAATTTTTTCTATTTAATCAATTTTAACAGCAAATTAAAATTGACAATAAATTATAGATATTCGAGGATAGTTATTAACCAATTATGAAAATTTTTATTATCTAAATTAAATCCTAAATATGAGTGATTTTTTATTTCCAATAATAGAAATATTTTTAGGCGTAGTTCTACTTTTTGCTGGAGGAGAGTTCTTTATTCAAGGAGCCATATTTTTATCTTTAATTTTAGGAATACCTCAAATAGTAATTGGTTTGACAGTTGTTTCTCTTGGAACAAGCTCTCCTGAGTTGTTGGTAAGTTTGAGTTCAATTTTAAAAGGCAGTGATTCGCTTGCGGCAAGCAATGTAATTGGAAGCAATATTTTTAATGTTCTCGTTGTTTTGGGCATAAGCTCATTGATAACACCTCTTAAAGTAAAAAGCAGAATAGTCAGAAGAGATGTGCCTCTTTTAATGGCAATTTCTTGTGCAGTTTGGGCTATGTCATCAACAGGCTTATTAACATTGCAAGCAGGGGTATTTCTAATATTTTGTTTAATCTTAAATACAATATGGGAAATCAATACCATCAATGAAAACGGAGAGGAGACAAAAGATGCTGAACCAGAGATAGAAGAATTAAAAGATAACTATAAAGGGAAAATGAATATTTTACTAAAGTTAATATTGGGAATATTTCTTCTAAGCTTTGGTTCAAATATTTTAGTAAATGGTTCTCAAACGCTCGCCACTCTTTTGGGTGTAAATGAAATTGTTATTGGTTTAACTATCGTCGCAACTGGGACATCTTTACCAGAATTAGTAACTTCAATAATTGCTGCATTTAAAGGGAAAACAGATCTTGCGATTGGAAATGTAATAGGAAGTAATTTACTCAATCAACTTTTAATCCTTGGAAGTTGCAGTATTTTTTCAGGATTTAAAGGTTTAGTAATTGAACAGAGTCTAATAAAAGTTGACTTACCTTTTATGGTTTTAACTACCTTTGCATGCTTACCAATTTTCTGGAGCAAAGGGAAAATCACAAGAATTGAAGGATTTATTTTGCTTAATCTTTATATTTTCTACATTCTCGATAAGATACTTTTCCTGAATGAATTTAACTTCCTTTCTGAATTAAGGATAGGTTTATTTATTTACTTTGCATTACTTATAGTATTTCTGATTGCTCAAGAAAAATTAAAATTTTCTAATTCATAATTTTATCCGTACATAGTCACAAATTCTTCTGAGATAGTTGGGTGTAAAGCCATAGTAATATCAAAGTCTTTTTTTGTTATCCCTGCATTTAATGAAATTGATACCATTTGAATAATCTCAGACGATGTTTCTCCAAACATATGACATCCTAGGACTTTATCAGTTAGCTTATGAACGACAATCTTCAACATACATTTTGATTTATTCTTTTTAAAGGTATTAGACATAGGGGTAAATTTACATTTAAAAATTTTTATATTTTTTTCAAAGTAAATCTCTTTAGCTCTTTTCTCACTTAAGCCAACTGTTGAAATTTCTGGAATAGTAAAAACAGCCTTAGGGATATATTCATAATTAACTTTTCTTTTTTGGTCATTAAAAAAATTATCCGAAAAAACTCTGCCTTGTTCTATTGCTACTGGAGTTAAGTTTGGCTTATTTATGATATCGCCAACTGCAAAAATATTTGAGTTGCTTGTTTGATTAAGTTCATCTACATCTAAATATTGGCCATCCATCTTTAGATTTAAAAAATCTAAATTTAAAGGCAAAAGATTTGGTTCTCTTCCTGTAGCAATAAGAATATTATTTGTTAGGAGTTTATCTCCCGAGTCAAGAGTAGATTCCAGATTTCCATTTACTTTTTTGATAGAACTTAATTGAGTATTGGGGATTATTTTGATTTCAGTAAAAGTAGGTGATTCCTCTAGGCATGAAGAAAGATCCTCATCAAAACCATTAAGTAGATGTTGACCTCTAATTAATTGAGTTACTTTAATACCTAAATTTCTGAAAATAGAAGCAAATTCACAAGCAATATATCCACCTCCTACTATTAATATTGATTTTGGAAACTTTTCTAATTCAAAAATATCATCACTAGTCCATGCCAAATCTATCCCAGGAATATTTAATTTCTTTGGTTTACCTCCAACTGAAATAAGAATTTTTTTTGAACTTATTTTGTTTTTAATTTTCTTTGTATTTGAACAAATAATTTCTAATTCATTTTGAGTAATAAACCTTCCTAAGCCTTCAAAAATTGTTATATTCGACTTCTTTAAAGAATTTCTATGTAAATTACTTAATCTAGAAACCTCCTCTCTAACATTCTTCAACAAAATATTTGATTCAAAATTAATACCTTCATTTTTTAATCCATATCCTTCAGAAGAATCCATATTTTTTTTACTTTTAGCTGCATAAACCATTAATTTCTTAGGCACACACCCCCTAATCACACAAGTTCCTCCTATTTGATTTGCTTCTATGATTGCGACTTTTGCTCCATAACTAGCCGCACGTTTAGCCGCCGCGAGTCCTCCAGATCCAGCGCCAACAACAATTAAATCAAATTCAAATTCCAAGACTTTTTTTAATCAATTATTATAACGTTAGTTTATAGCTTTAATTCAAATAATGAATGGGATTTTGACATGGGATGATTTAAATAAATTTGAAGTTGAAGATCTTGATAGAGTCCATGGCATTAATAATTCCTACGCAAATTTAAGATTATTTGGGCATAGTGAAAAAGATGTATTAGTCACCCTCTATAGGGATAGGCATTCTTGGTGTCCTTACTGTCAGAAGATATGGTTATGGCTTGAATTTAAGAAAATTCCATACAGAGTCAAGAAAATAAATATGTTTTGCTACGGCCAAAAAGAAAGTTGGTTCCTTGATAAAGTCAGATCGGGGAAATTACCTGCAATTGAATTTAAAGGGCAAGTCATAACTGAAAGCGACGATATCATAGCTTTTTTAGAAAATGAATTTGGAGCACTTGGATCTTTTATTACATCTAGTCACCTTATCAAAATTCGAAATTTAGAAAGAGAAATTTTCAGATCCTGGTGTAATTGGCTGTGCCGAGAAAGCTTTAATTTTATAGATAACTCTTTTAGAAAAAAAAGATTTAAAGAATCCATTTCTAAACTCGATGAAATCTTAAGTAGCTCAAAATCAGGGTTTGTTGATCCATCAGTTTCTAACACGGGTGATATAGAGCCTGGTGTTGGAGATGTAATTTTTATTCCCTATATGGAGAGAATGAATGCATCACTTATTTATTATAAAGGGTTTAATTTAAGATCTAATTATCGTCATGTAGATAACTGGCTTACCCTTTTTGAAGGGAAAAGTGCTTATAGAGGCACTCAAGGAGATTTTCATACTCATTCTCATGATTTACCCCCACAAATGGGAGGATGCTATAAAGAAAGTAATGAACAACAGATTACTTTCTCAAAACTAATAGATACTGGGGAGGGTTTAGGTAATTATGAATTAAACCAAAATTATGAGTCAAAATATTATGCAACAATTGCTCTTAAAAGAGTGATAAAACATAAGGACAATTTAGTAAAGGTAAACCCATACAATAAAGAATCCTTTGACGAATCATTGAGATCGGCTTTAAGCCATATGATCACAGGTGAAGTATTAATCCCTAAAAAACTTTCAGGAATCTCTTTAAGATACTTAAAAAATAGAATCTCAGTTCCAAGAGACATGCCAATCATATCAGCGAGGTTATTAAGGCAATCATTAAATAGAATTGAATCACTCAGTGATATCAATGAAATAGATAAGTTACCTTTAAGGCATAGATATGATCAAGATCCAATAAATTTCATCTCTAGTTAATAGTAAAACTATAAATTTTTTCTTGAATCTATTTGAAGTAAATCTCTTATTTTTTGAACTTGACTTGCAATATTTGGATCAATAGATAATTTTTTTTCAACTTGTTCAATAGCATACATTACTGTTGTATGGTCCTTGCCCCCAAACTCATCTCCAATTCTTGGTAGGCTTAGATCCGTCCCATGCCTCATAAGATACATACCTATTTGTCTAGCTTGACTTACTGGTTTTCTCCTACTTGAACTGATCAATTCATCAGTAGAAACTTTAAAGAAATCTGACACTTTATTAATAACTTGTTTTGGAGTAACAACTACTCCAACACTATTAGGATCAAGCATTGGAGCAATTGATTGGACTGTCATTGGCAAGCCTGTTATTGATGCAAATGCAACAGCTCTAGTAAATGCTCCTTCCAATTCTCGAATATTCGAAGTAAATCTTCCTGCTATAAATTGAATTAAATCTCTTGGAAGACTCATCCTCTCTTGTTCTGCCTTTTTTTGAAGGATGGCTGTCCTCGTCTCAAGATCAGGTGGTTGAATATCTGCCGTCATGCCCATTGAGAACCTAGAAATTAATCTCTCTTGAATTCCCGACAATTGATTTGGTGGCCTATCACTTGCAATAACTATTTGACTTCCTGATTCGTGAAGAGCATTAAAAGTATGAAAAAATTCTTCCTGTGTATACTCTTTGCCTTCTAAGAACTGTATATCGTCTATTAAAATCAAATCTACATTTCTATATTTATCTCGAATAGCTGTCATTCCATCTCTTCGAATACCACTAATAACATCATTAGTAAAAGTTTCTGTAGATACATATTTAACTTTTGCTTCTGGATCTATTTCTACTCGATAATGGCCTATTGCTTGCATTAAATGAGTTTTACCGAGACCTACTCCACCACAAATAAATAATGGATTAAATTCTCTACCGGGTGATTCGGCAACTGCTAAAGCCGCTGCATGAGCCAACCTACTATTTGGACCTACAACAAATCTTTTAAAGACATAGCGTAAATTTAGACCGTTTGGATTTTTGGATCGATTTTTTGAAGAAATATCTTGACTATTATTAGGAAATGATTTTGTTTTATGATTCACAATCTGTTCATCCAGGTTCTCTTTATTTGTTGAATCACTGCTTATATTTGTTTCAGATTTAAAAACAACTTTTACATCATGTCCGCATATTTCTTTTGCAGCCTTTTCGATAGTTTGACAATAATTCTTTCTTAACCAATCACTGGAAAATGTATTTGGAGCAATTAAAGTTAATAAGCCATTTTCGAAACAATTAAATTTAGCAGGCCTTATCCATGTCTCAAATGAAGGCTTACTTAAAGTTTTTTGAAGTGATTGTTGAACTTCCGCCCAAATAGGATTAATTGCTTGCAAAATTTTATTCTCTAGATTATTAATCTAGTTGGAATTTAATAATTGGCCATTAGGAAATCACAAGATCACGACAAATTTAAAATTACTTAACAAACCATCATACAAATTTAAAATAAAAGTTTATTTTTTATAGGCATATAATTATTTTAAATCGCAAAAAATTTTTGGATAAAGCATTACTTATTATCATGGCAAAATGGCATGCTTTTGGAAGATGCAAAACAAGATTATCTAAAGATATAGGTAAAAGTAATTCTGCAAAGGTTCAAAGTGTAATGACCAAACACACTATTTCAGTCGCAAAATTTCTACAAGAAAATAAACTAATTGATATTTCTATTGCTATATCTGGTTTGGGGTTAGGTAACTGTAAAAGATTGGCTAGAGAATTAGGCATCAAAAAATTTAATTTACAGGGTAAAGGCTGCTTGGGAGAAAAAATGAAAAGGCAAATAATTATCAACAAAAAATTTTGTGCAAGACATAAGATCAAAAATATTATTTTTATTGGTACTGACCTTCCAGATTTATGCCATCAAGATTTATTGAATACTCTAAAAGAGCTTCAACAAAATGATCTTATTTTAGGACCATCTAATGATGGAGGATATTGGCTTATTGGTTTGTCAGAAAAAATAATGTCATCGCATATATATTTACCTTTTATCAACATAAAGTGGGGGACAGAAAATGTTCTTCAAAATACAATTGATAATTTTGCTAAAACAAAATTAAGTTATAAGTTTTTAGATAAAAAAATTGATATAGATACAATTATTGATATTGAAAATAGAAAGTAATCGACTTGTCAAAAATCTCAATTATTATTCCAACTATTAATGAAGCAAATAATTTGCCATTATTGCTTTCAGACTTGTCAAGTATTCAGAAAGAGGGCGAAATCATAATTGTTGATTGTGGAAGTGAAGATAAAACTATCGATATAGCAAATATTTATGGAGCAAAAGTATTTATATCTAAAGAAAGGAATCGAGGTCTCCAATTAGATATTGGAGCTAAAAACTCAAAAGGAGAGTGGCTCATATTTTTACATGCAGACACAAGATTAACTCATGATTGGTTTAAAAAAATAAACCCATTTTTAAAGGGAAACAAGAATATTATTTACTATTTTGAATTCAAAATTAATCACAAAAAGATAATTTATAGAGTCCTAGAAATTCTCGTGAATATTAGAAGTAAATTTTTTAAACAACCGTATGGTGATCAAGGTTTAATAATTCATAGAACAATCTATTTTAAGAATAATGGATTTAGAAATATACCTTTGATGGAAGATGTAGATTTTTTAGTGAGATTAAACCAAAAAAAAGATTTAAAACAATTAAATTTTCCTATTTTTATAAGTTCAAGGAAATGGGAAAGAACTAATATTTTTCTCCAAGCAATTAAGAACTGGCACTTTAGAAGAAGATGGTTAAAAGGCGAATCGTTAAAATCTATATATTCTGACTACTACAAAAAATGATTAATTTGCATACCAAAAAGCACATTTCGACCCTCTAGGTTCTAAAATCCAACCTTGTCTTTTGTAAAATGAAACCACTTCAGCATCAGCAAAAAGGGTTACTTTAGAAATGCCAATATTTTTCAATTCTTTTAGGACATATCTCATTATCTCTTTCCCCAATCCAAGTCCTTGATATACAGGGTTAATAGCCACATCCCAAACTGTTGCTTCTAGAATTCCATCGCCAGTGCATCTTGCAAATCCAACTAGTCTGGGAAATTTATCATCATGACGCCATAATCCAACCACCAAAATACTGAAATCTAAAGCTCTTTTTACCCTCCTTATAGGTCTTCTGCTCCAACCAACAGTTTGCAAAAGTTGATCTAGTTCTATTAGATCTAAATCTTTATTTTTACTACATACAAATATTTCTTCTTTAGTTGTTTGAGTGAACTCATAAGAATTTAAACCATAGAGATGTATCAGCTCATCCTTTGATATACTGTTTGATTTTTTTATTAACGATCCTTGGTTTCTAAAAATCATTAAAAATTCACGAATCCCTTTTGTTGAAGCTCAGAGAGCTGAAAATATAAACCCTTTTTCAGTCTTAATTCACTATGTGTTCCCTCCTCAACTAATGATCCCCCTTTCAAGACTAAAATCTTATCAGAACTTTCAATAGTTGCTAATCTGTGAGCTATTACTAATGCTGTTCTTTTTGACAGAACTCTCTCAAGATCCCTCTGCAAAGTAGCCTCTGTTGAGGGATCCATAAACGCTGTTGCTTCGTCCATTATTAAAACAACAGGATTCCTAATCACTACTCGAGCTACAGAAAGAAGTTGTCTCTCTCCAGAAGAGAGATTTCCCCCTCTTTCTCTTAGTGAGGTGTTCAAACCTTCTGGTAATTTATTTAACAAATTATCTAACCCTAACTCGCAACAAAGATTTTTTAATTCAAGATTGTCTAGCTTCGAATTCAGTTTTAAATTATCTGCGACATTTCCACTAAAGATAAAGGTATCTTGCAAAACTACTCCCAACATATTTCTAAGAGTTGCGATAGGAATATCTTTGATATTCATATCATCAATTAAAATTTGACCCGATTGAGGTTCATACAATCTACACAATAGTCTTATTATGGTTGTCTTACCTGAACCAGTTGGACCTACAAAAGCCACATGCTCTCCTGGATTAATCTTGAAAGATAAATTCTTTATAATATGTTCTCCTTCGTTGTAGAAAAAATTAACGTTCTTGAACTCAATTTTGCCCTTAAACTTTTTATTTATATTTTTAACATTTTCTAAAAACTGTTTTGCGGATGTAGAGTCCTTAATCTGTATTTCTTCATCCAATAATTCGTTTATTCTTTCTACAGCTGTTAAACCTCCTTGAATTTGAGTAAATCTTTCTGCAAGCTGCCTTAAGGGTTCAAAAAGTCTTTGAGAATACAAAATAAAAGTTGTTAATGTTCCTAAACCAATATTTCCAGAATTAACAAGATATCCTCCAACTGCCAAAACCAAGGAAACTGCGGCAAGAGAAATCCACTCTATAAACGCCGAAATACTACTGTCATAAAATATTGTTCCATTAACTGCTTTCTTATAAGCAACTCCAGTTTTGGAAAATTTCTTGCTATTAAAAGCCTCTCTTCTGAACATCTGAACTACTTCTAAACCTTGAAGATTCTCTTGAAAATCAGAGTTTAGTTGAGACAATTCTTCCCTTACTTGATAATTGGCTCTTCTGTAACGTTTTTGAAGCCAGATAATAAAATATGAAACAGGGATTTGAGTCAAAAGTAATAAAATGGCAAGCCCCCGATCAATTGACAGCATTGTCAAAGAAATTACTATCAGACTAACGAAGTCAGCAATGACTCCAACTGCCCCACTTCCAAAAACCTCGGCTAAAGCATCAACATCATTTGTTAATCTTGTTAATAATTTCCCCACAGGCATTTTATCGTGATATTTAAGAGATAAAGATATTGAATGATCAAAAAGTTCTCTTCTTATTCTTGCTGTCAAACGTTGTCCTACTGCTTGGATATTGTAAGTTTGGTATCCCTGCAGAACTAATCTGAATAAAACAGTTATAAATAAAGTTACGATAATTGCATTTATCGACTGCCCAAAGAAAGTTTTACTTAGCCAAACATCTGTAGTTTCTTTCTTTAGAATAGTAATTGCTTGACCAACTAATAATGGTTGAATAGCTCCAGAGAAAGAAACAGGTAACAAAACTATCAAGATTAGATATATTGTTTTTTTATCTTTAGTTAAATATTTACCTAACTTTTTAATCCTTCTAAAATCCTTAAAAAACATTTAGCTAATCTTCTATAAAGCATTAGTTGATTCTATTGATAAAATTGTATCTCTGAGATGATTACCATCTAACCTCATAGATAAAGGATTTCCAATTAGTCTTGCAGTCGAGTAATAAAGATCATCTATTTTAATTAAACCATTCTCTTTGAGAGTCTTTCCTGTTGCTACCAAATCAACTATTGCCTCTGCCATACCTGTAATAGGACCAAGCTCGACTGATCCTGTCAAATGAACTATTTCTACGGGAATATTTAATTCTTCAAAATAAGATCTTGCTGTTTTTATAAATTTACTTGCCACTTTACAATTCGCTGGAAGATCGGTCGGTTTTAAATAATTGCTATTTTTCTTAACCGCCAACGACATATGACAACCCCCAAATCCTAAATCTAATAATTTTGCGACTTTTAATTCAGATTCTCGTAAAACGTCATACCCAACAATACCCAAATCAGCCTGACCATAACTTACATAAACAGGCACATCTCCATTTCTTACTAATAGAGCTTTTGCCCGTTTGCAATTTGATTCAAAGGTTAATGATCTATTATTTTCTTCCAACGCATTAGAGAAATCTAACCCAGCTTTTTTAAAAGTTGAAATTGAATCTTTTAACAGAGCTCCTTTTGGTAAAGCTATAGTAAACATAGATCAATTTCTTCCAACGATCATTCATTCTAAGTTAACAATGGAATTAAATAAAGCTCGTAATATAATCGGACTTAAAGTTTTAAATGATAACGTCATTTGGTTGTGGGTAAAAGATAAATCCGTTGTGGTTGTAGATCCATCTGTTCACGAACCTGTAATGAGATATATAGAAGAAAACAATTTTCACTTAAAAGCTATTTTGCAAACTCATCATCATTCAGACCACATTGGAGGGACGAAGTCTCTTATTAAAAAATGGCCAAATGTAAAGGTGATTGCTTCCTCCAAAGAAAAAAAGCGAATCCCTTTTCAAAATGTATCTGTTGAAGATGGAGAAATATTAAACATTTTAGGGGAAGAAGTAAAAATAATTGAAGTATTAGGTCATACAAGCTCACATATTGCTTTCTTTTTGAATGGGGAAAATCCTGTTCTTTTTATTGGTGACACATTATTTTCTGGAGGCTGTGGAAGAATTTTTGAAGGAACTTATCAACAAATGTATTCTTCACTAGAAAGAATCAAATCTTTACCAAATAATACTCTCATATATTGTGCACATGAATATACAAAGGGAAATATATTGTGGGCATTGAATCTCAAGCCAAAAGATCAAGATATAAAAAATAAACTTTCGGAAGTTGAAAAAAAACTTTCTCTTAATGAATTGACAATTCCATTTTTACTTGATGAAGAGATGAAAATAAACCTTTTCTTAAGAGCAAAAAATTTAGAAGAATTTACTTTTTTAAGAGCAAATAAAGATTTATGGGTTTAAATAGATAGGTATCTCCTTAAACAAATGTCCTCCAAACAAGTAATTAAAACATCAAATGCTCCAGACCCTGTTGGACCTTATAATCAAGGAATAAAAGCTGGGGATTTTATCTATTGTTCTGGTCAAATTGCTATAGACCCAGCTTTAAATGAAATAACATGTTTAGGTGATATAGAGAAGGAAACTATTCAAGTTTTAAAAAATCTCGCAGCAGTTCTTGAAGCTGGTGGAGCAAAAAAAGAGGATGTAATAAAAACAACTATTTACTTAACTGACTTAGATAATTTTCAAATTGTTAATAAAATATATAGTGATTTTTTTAATATTGAAAATCCTCCAGCAAGGGCCTGTGTGGAAGTTTCATCTTTACCAAAAGGAGTTTTAGTTGAGATAGATTGCGTCGCATTTCTTGATTAATTTCTAATTATTGAGAAATTTGAAATATGAACCAATTGTGCACCATATTTGTATAGATTATTAGTTGACAATTCATCATTGATCTATGTCAGCAGCAAAGCTTAATATAGATGAACTAGAAGCAGGTTATCCTTTATTTTGCAAAGCTCTTAGACTATTAATTTTAAAAGGTAACTCAGTTAAAGATATAGAAAAAACAGTATGTTGGAGTCATCTTGAAACTTTAAATAGATGTCTGCCTGGTAGATATAAAGCCCCCACATATTTAATGGCCTTAATCAAAAGAGATATTGCGAAGCCAAATAGTTATTAAAAAGGACTAATCTTCTAAATAAAATTTATCAATACCCTTTGAAAAGTCTTTTTCCCTCTCTGATATTTCTTTATTATCTAAAAATATTGAAAGACTTACAAAATTCTTACCGAAGCTGATATTAGGATAAATATCCTTTTCTTTGCATAATTTCTCAATTTTCTCCATAAATTTACTAATTTTTGAGTATTGCTCAAATTCAAATCTTTTTTCAATCCTCAAAGGTGATTCTCTTTCATTCCACATTACATTCTTTATTCAAGACTAATTACACTATACCTTTAACAAAGATTCTCAATAAATTTTTGAAGATAAAATTTTTAGTCACTCTCCCAATAATCAATAATCCCACCAATTGTTAAATCGGTTTGAACTTCTGGATTAGGGCATGCAAATCTAGCGGCAGAGCCACTAGCAGTAAAAACCCAGTTACCTTCTCTAGCACCAACAGGATCAACAGCAACTAATTTCTTTCCTTTATTATTTTCTAAAATTCGTAAATTCATATGACCTAAGCCAGGGACTCTTTGAGTACATACCATCCTTCCTAATACCTTCATAATTTCCATAATTTATATCCTCCTTTTTATGACTTGTCAGGATCCCAATGATCAATAATTCCAACAATCGTTAAATCGCTTGGATAAGACTTACTTCCCGCAGCTTCTCTAGCAGCAGAACTTCCAACACAAATAACCCAATCTCCGGGCTTACAGCCAACAGCATCAACTGCAACTTTATTAGAAGAACCATCTAATACAACTTGCAGATGTTTATGTTCAAAACCAGGAATCCTATTGGTAGAAACAAGTGGTTTTACAACCTTGCAAATCAACATAATTAGTGAGCCTCCTCTGTTTTTTTATCTAAAGACATTCCAATAATTTGGGCGGAATGAATGTTGTCCCTATCTCTAATAGTAGAGCAAGTATGTAACAAACCTTGATCAACTAAATTTTTATATCTAATTGATATCGCATTATTAACTCTTTCACAATCATTTACTGCCCTCTCTTTTGCGCCGGGAACTTTCCCAGAGTAATCAAATCTTATTACTACCGGAATAGGTAGATCTTGAGAAACATTCAATCCAGTAAAAATCTTTACTCCAACATCTAAATCTGGAGCTCCCTCTTCGACTGTATCTAAATGAGCAAAATAAGTTAAATTTCTGAGATGTACCTCTTTGAAACCTATACCTACTCCAATAAACCTCTCTGCATGTCCAATATCTTCATAAGAACCATTATGAAAACTCTTAACATAATCAATTTGA
>QCDS01000012.1 GCA_003278685.1 Prochlorococcus sp. AG-355-K03
GACCTGAACCATCAACTAAAGTTCTCATGGATTGAACTAGACCTTTACCAAAAGTTTTCTTCCCAACTAATTTTCCTCTTTTGTTATCTTTTATTGCACCAGAAACTATTTCACTAGCACTAGCTGAACCCTCATTAACCAAGACAACTAAGGGCTTTTTTGTTAGAGCTTGACCATTTCCTTTTTTTGTTTCTTTTAAACCATCTTTGCTAACTGTACTTACTATTACTCCTTTATTAATAAAGTGCCTTGAGATATCAATGCTTGATTCTAATAAACCTCCTGGATTACTTCTCAAATCAAGAACATATCCTGCGACTTTTTGTGTTTCTAAATCCTTAATAGCATCTCTAGTTTCTTTTGATGCATTTGCATTAAATTGTTTAATTCTTACATAGCCGATTAATAAGCCATTTTTGGTTTGATTGACTTTACTTGATACAGTTTTTATTTCAATTTTTTCTCTAGATAAAGTCTTAAAAAAGGATTGAGAACCTCTAAGAATTTCAAGCTTTACTTTAGTACCTCTTTGTCCTCTTATTAATTTCACGGCCTCCTCAATATTCATACCTTCAGTAGAAATATCATCTATAGATAATATTTTATCTCTAGCTTTAATTCCAGCATCAAATGCAGGGGTGCCCTCTATAGGAGAAATGATTATTAAATCATCAGATTCTTTATCTTTAACTATTTGGATACCAACTCCAGTTAATTCGCCAGAAGTATCAATTCTCATTTGATTGAATTCCTTAGGTTCTAAAAATCTTGTATAAGAATCATCTAAATTAGATAGCATATCTCTAATCGCATCATATGCTTCATTGCTGTCTGAATATGTTTTAGATAAAACTTCTTTTCTTAGATTAATCCAATTGGACTTTTGAAATTTGCCGCTTGAATCAAGAAAATCTCTATATACAATTTGCCAGACATGATCAATAACTTCTTTATAACTATTATTTAAAACTGTTGCCTCTGCAAAATTATTTAAAAATAGCCCAGAAAAGGATGTCGCAAACAGAAATATATATTTTTTTTTAAGCAATTTTCTATTCTTCGAATAATTTGATATTTATTATTATAAAAAGAATTTATTTATAATTCAAAAATTTGACAAATCCTTAAGGATCAATCCACTTCCCATCATCCTTAATAAGTTGGATTAAAGCATTAACCCCCTCATCTTCAGGTACTCTTTTTATCTCTTCTTTCCTTCTATATAATGCAATAGTTCCTTTACCTTTCCCAACATAACCATAATCAGCATCTGCCATTTCTCCTGGCCCATTAACAATACATCCCATTATTGCTATATCTAGGCCCGTTAAATGTGAGGTGGCGTTCCTAACTTTATCTACAACTTCTTCTAGATTGAAAAGTGTTCTACCACAACTAGGGCAACTGATGTATTCAACCATTGTTTTTCTTAATCCTAAAGATTGCAAAATTGAATAGCACACTGGTATTTCCTTTTCTGGAGCTTCTGTTAAGGAAACCCTGATGGTATCTCCTAATCCCTCTGCTAAAAGCGTTCCAATTCCAGCAGTACTTTTAATCCTTCCATAATCACCATCACCAGCTTCGGTCACTCCTAAATGTAAGGGATAGTTATATCCTTCTGAGTCAAGCCTATCTGCAATCATTCTGTAAGCTGCCATCATGACCGGAGCCCTAGAAGCTTTCATGGAAATAATTATGTTATGAAAATCAAGCTCATCACAAATTTTGACGAACTCCATCGCAGATTCTGTCATTCCTAATGGCGTATCTCCATAAGTAAAAAGCATCCTCTCAGATAGAGACCCATGATTAACTCCAATCCTTAGAGCTTTGTTTTCAGCCTTTAAAACTTCAACTAAAGGGGTAAATCTTTTAAGTATTGTTTGCTTAATAGTTTCAAATTCCTCATCTGTATATTCAGTTCTTGTAGGGTCTGATTTTTCAAAAACAAACAATCCAGGATTAATTCTTACTTTATCAACATGTTTTGCAACTTCCATTGCAATTTTCATACCATTATGGTGAACATCAGCCACCAAGGGGGTATTGATATTATTTTCTAGTAATTTTGCCTTGATATCTCCTACCGCTTTGGCATGAGCTAAGGAAGGGACAGTTAACCTTACTATTTCACAACCTACATCATGAAGTCTTTTGATAGCTAAGTAAGCATTTTCGACATCCATAGTATCTTCATTTATCATCGATTGAACTCTTACTGGATAATCACTTCCAATAGCTATATCACCCACCATTACTGTTCTAGTTATCCTTCTCTCAATATGAGTTGAATATCTTTTGGAGAGACTATTAACCTCTTTAGATTGAGTTAATGACATTAAAATTCTTGATATTCAAAAAGGATTTCATTAAATTATACGGCATATAGTTTACCACTTACATTCTCTAGGTCTTTCAAAGTTAGATGGTAAGGTTTATTGATTTCTTTTGAAGGAAATCTCAACAAATAAGATGGATGAAAAATTACCATAATTTCTCTCCCATCTTTTTTAATCCATTGACCTCTTAAATTACTTATAGGATCTTTAACTTCTAAAATAGCTCTCATAGCAGTAGAACCAGTAAGTAATATAAGTTTTGGATCAACTAACTTTATTTGCTGCAATAACCAAGGTTTATGAATATTAATTTCTCTAGCAGTGGGTTTTCTATTATTTGGTGGACGACATTTAATTACATTACAAAAATAAACATCCTTCTTATAATCAATTCCAGCTTCTATTAATAATTCGTTTAATAACTTACCAGATTTACCTACATAAGGTTTTCCTTCTAAATCTTCCTGGGCTCCAGGGGCCTCACCAATTACTAACAAATCTGCAAATACACTTCCTCTCCCAATTACTAACCTTTTCACCGAAAATAAAACTTTAAATATTTTTATCTTAAGAACTCAAAACATGAAAATAAAATAGATTAAGAAAATGAACTAAATTAAACCATAGTGTGATAGTTTTATTTATTCTTAATTTATGCATTTGTCATTATTAATAGTCATATTTGAAAAGTCATAAGTCAATGAGTCAAGTTAATTTATCTGATCGGGCACTTTCAATTGAGCCTTCTCTTACATTGCAGATAAGCGCTAAAGCAAATCAATTATCTTCAGAAGGAGTAGATATTTGCAATTTAAGTGCAGGTGAACCTGATTTTGATGCCCCAAAAGAAGTTATAGAGGCTACAAGTAAAGCTATATTTGATGGATTTACAAAGTACGGGCCCGCAGCTGGAAATTTAGATCTCCGAAAAGCAATTGCAAATAAACTTCAAATTCAAAACGATTTAAATTATAAATTCGAAAATGTAATGGTCACAAATGGTGCTAAGCAAGCAATATATAATCTTTTCCAAGTATTGTTAAATACTGAAGACGAAGTTATTATTCCTTCTCCATATTGGTTAAGTTATCCCCAGATGGTTAGATTGGCGGGTGGAAAGCCAATTTTTACAAATACTACTGCAGAAGATGGATTCAAAGTAAATATAGAAGATTTGAAGTCTAAAATCTCTTCAAAAACTAAATTTATAATTATCAATTCTCCTAATAACCCTACTGGAAGAGTTATGTCAAAGGAAGAATTATTGCAAATTGCCGATTTAGCTAGAGAAAATCCAAATATCAATATTCTTTCTGATGAGATTTACGAACTAATCCTTAAAAAAGAATTTAAACACTACAGTTTATCTTCATTAGCAAATGACTTAAAAGATAGAATTTTTATAATAAATGGGTTTGCGAAAGGATGGGCTATGACTGGCTGGAGGATAGGTTATTTAGTAGGTCCCAAAGATGTAATCAAAGCATCCTCAGCATTACAAAGTCAAAGTACAAGTAATGTTTGCTCTTTTGTTCAAAAAGGTGCTTTAGAGGCTTTAAAAATTAATAATGAGTTTTTCTCAATGATAAATAGCCATTATGATAAAAGAAGAAGACTTCTCTATGAGGGCCTTAATAATATAAATGAGATTTATATTGAAGAACCTAACGGAGCATTTTACGCATTTCCAAAATTACCCAACTCCTCAATTACTTCTGTTGATTTCTGCAATAAAGCTCTTCAAGATTACGGATTAGTTGTTGTACCTGGAAAAGCTTTTGGAGCTGATCAATGTATAAGAATATCTTGTGCAGCTTCAGAAATTAAAATAAAAGATGGACTACAGAGGCTTGAAAAAGCAATCTCTGAATACTATTAATTTAACTAAGCTGTGTTTAATATAAAGAATTTCCTACTAAGTTCATCTCTATTATTTTCTGTTTTTTCATCACCTTTATTTTCAAATCCCAAAGTTTTAAAAGTTGGAGCAATACCTGATCAAAACCAAGATGTTTTGGACAAAAGATTTAATTTATTTTCAAAAGAATTATCCAAACAACTTGATATAGAAGTTAAATACATTCCTGTTATTAATTATGTAGCAGCAGTAACTGGATTTAGAACTAAAGATTTAGATTTAGTTTGGTTTGGAGGTTTATCAGGAGTTCAAGCAAGATTACAAACACCTAATTCAATTGTTATAGCTCAAAGAGATATCGATAAGGAATTTAAAAGTGTTTTTATAGTAAACAAAAATTTAGAACTTAACGCAATTTCAAACATTAAAGGACTCAAAAAACTAAAGAATTTAAGATTTACTTTTGGCTCTGAAAACTCAACTTCTGGAAGATTAATGCCAGAATATTTTTTAAATCAAGCAGGGGTAGAAATTAAACATTTTAAAGGAAAAAAAGCAGGTTTTAGTGGGAGTCATGATGCCACTATAGCTTTAGTTAATAGTGGGGCATTTGATGCTGGAGCTTTAAATAAACAGGTTTGGGAAAACAATCTTAAAAACAATTCCAAAAGAACAAGTAATTTAGAATTATTCTGGATCACACCAGAATATGTTGACTATCATTGGGTAGCTCAAGGTGATCTTGAAAATAGATTCGGGGAAGGGTTTACAAAAGAACTTAAATCAGTAATTCTAAATTTAGATATAAAGCAAAAATCACATAAACAGATATTAGATATGTTCAATGCAAAAAGATTTATAAAGGCCGAATCAAAACAATATAAAAATATAGAGGATATCGGGAGGAAATTAAATAAAATTAGATGAATAATACTGTCTTTGAATTAGAAAATATATCTTATAAATACAAAAATGATCTGATTCTAAATAAAATAAATTTAAAAATAAATTCTGGGGAAAAAATTGCACTTTTAGGTAAAAGCGGTTCAGGAAAAACTACACTTATATCAGTACTTAATGGCACAATAAGGCCAACTCAAGGTAAGGTTAAATTATTCAATGAAAGTTTCGAGGAATTAGATAGAAAACAGAAAAGTAAAATAACAACTATATGGCAAGATTTAAGATTAATAGAAGATCTCTCTGCAGAACAAAATGTTAATTGTGGACTACTAGCGGAAAACAATTTTTATTTCGCTTTTAAAAATTTACTAAATATAAGTTCTTTTAAGAAGGCGCATAAATATATGAAATTATGTAGACTTCATAATTCTATTTACGACAAAAAAATCAGAAAACTATCTGGGGGGCAAAAACAAAGGGTGGCTATAGCTAGATCATTAATTCAAGAATCAAATATATTACTTGCAGATGAGCCTTTTAATAATCTAGATCCCAAATTGATAACAACAATTAAAAACCTTCTGCTAGAAAATGTAGATAAAAATAAAACAAAAAAATCCCCAAAGACGGCATTAGTTGCATTACATAGATTAGATTTGCTGAAAGATTTCGATAAAGTTATTGGAATAAGGGATGGTAAAATTTTTTTCAATATCAAAAGAAATAACTTAAAGAAGATTCATTTAGAGAAAATATATTAATTAGTTGAACAAATTAAAATTAAACTATACCTCATTATCTTTTCTTCCAATTTTGGTATGCATACCTCTAGGGTATCAATTAGTAAACAATATTCATTTTGGAGGATTTAAATTATTCCAAGAATTCTTAATTTCTGCATTTAATCCCAAGATCGATAATGAAATTATTATTACCGTAATTAAGCGATTAAATGAAACTATTTTAATTGGTTTTTTTAGTTGGTTAGTAAGTATTATTTTTGGTGCAATTTTTGGAATAATTTCCTCAAATATTTTTTATAAAATCTTTAATATACCAAATTTTTTCTACCGCATAATAAGGTTTTTTCTAACAATAATTAGATCAATACACGAAGTGGTTTGGGGAATAATATTAATGCAAATATATGGAATAAATTTTTCGATAGGAATAATAGCTATATGTATACCTTATATTGCCGTAAATTCAAAAGTTTTTGCTGAACAATTAGAAACTATTGACTACAAAAGTTTTGAATCTATAAATCAAATAAATGCACCTAAATTTTCTTCTTTACTAACTTTAATATGGAATCCAATAATAAATACATTTAAAAACTTTGGTTTATATCGATTAGAGTGTTCAATAAGAAGTACTGTGATTTTAGGACTTTTTGGGATCGGAGGAATAGGTACCAGTATTTTTTTATCTTTCCAAACTTTGAATTTTAGAGAATTATGGACTTATTTATGGTCATTAGCAATTTTGATAATTCTTTCTGGATTAATCTTCAAAAAAATAAAATTTAATACTACAAATAAAATCCTATCTATTTTTTTTATTGCAGTTTTTTTCATAACAATTTTATTTTCTTTTTCATATTTTCTTTATTTTATTTTTAATAATAATTTTGAAAATTTTAATTCCGTAAGTTCTCTTTTTAAATCAAGCTCAGATTTAGGATTATTTGATTTCTTAAAACTTATATTAGAAACAATAATTTTAACTCTTTTATCAACAGGAATCGCAATTAGTTTACCTCCATTAGTAATAGGAATTTTTAACAACAATAGTTCTAAAATTTTTATAAAAAGTTTTGCATTTTTATTACGTTTAATACCTACACCTGTAATACTTCTTACTCTATTAACTTTTAATAATCCTTCTTTATCTTTAGCAGCTTTAACATTAGGTCTCCACAACGCTGGTATTACTAGCAAATTACTTTTTACAAATCTAGATAGCCAAGACAAGAGAAATTATATTGCAATGAAATCTCTAGGAATCTCAAAAAAGACTAGTTGGCTTTTAGGTTTATTTTCTCAACAAGCAAAAAGTTACTTAGCATATTGCGCTTATAGATCTGACATCATCATTAGAGAAACTGCAATTGTTGGGGTTATTGGAAGTGTTGGTCTAGGTTGGCAATTGCAAGAATCACTAAGTTCCTTCGCATGGCAGGAAGTCACATTAGTTTTGATAGCTTATAGCTCCATCGCAATAGTTGGAGAATTAATAAATGGTAAAATCAAGAATAGTTTAACTTGATTTGTAAGAATAATTTGTTAAATCAAGTAATTATTTTTTTCCGGTTATAGTGATTAGTTTACCAAAACAGCTTATTGTAATTGGAGATAGCTCAGTTTATGGATGGGGAGATAACGAGGGTGGTGGATGGTGTGAGAGGCTTAGAAAAGATTGGAGTAATAACCAAAATGGGCCAGTTATTTATCAACTTGGCGTTAGGGGAGATGGGATAGAAAAAGTTTCATCTAGATGGGAAAAAGAATGGTCATCTAGAGGAGAAACGAGAAGAAATAAACCTAAAGCAATCCTACTAAATGTAGGTCTTAACGACACTGCAGCAATTGGTCAGATAAATGGGAGACATCAATTAGATATAGATGGATTTGAATATGGATTAGAGAGGCTAATTAATGAAATGAACTCTCAAACAAATTTATTTGTTATTGGTTTGACACCAGTTGACGAAAGCAAAATGCCGTTCGCAGGATGTCTATGGTACGCAAATGATTTTTGTAATTCTTATGAAAGGAGAATGGAGGAAGTATGCCTCAATCAGAATGTCCCATTTCTTCCTACTTTTAGAGAAATGTACTCTGATAAAAGGAGTAAAAATTGGATTACGCATGACGGAATTCATCTAAATTCCGAAGGTCATTTTTGGCTTTTCCAAAGACTTAAAAGCTGGGAGATTCTTACAAAATGGAAGGGATCTTAGGTCTTTCCAAATATTATTAATTTAAAAAATATGAATATAAAATAAGAGCAAAGATAGCAAAAACAGAAGCAATACTTGTCTGAATAGCATTTACCAATTCATTACTTAATTTATATTTGTTTTGAAATTTAGCACCAATAATACTTTCGGAAAGTGTTGCCAAGAATCCAGAAACTACAACAACTATAAAATGATATTTTGTAGAAATAATTGATAGACGAAGCATTATAAAAGCCATAAATATTGATCCCAAAAAACTAGCTAATGTTCCTTCTATACTTATTCCTCCCTCAGTTCCCCTATCCACCTTTTTAAGTGAAGTAATTAAGTATGTGTCTTTACCAAATCTTTTTCCAATTTCGCTACCAAAAGTATCCGCCAACTTTGCAGCAAAACTTGCAGCAAAACCTACTTTAAACATCACTAAATTGGCAGCATTAAATTTGGTCATAATGGCAAGAAATAATCCTGTAGCTGCTGAGCCCCATACATTCTCAGGGCCTCTCCTCCCGCCTCTTTTTTCAGCAATTCCTTGTGCTTTTTTAAATTTAAAACCTATTTTGGTAACGAGGGATCCAAATAATAAATAAATTACAACTGACATCCATCCCTGCCAAGACAAACATCCCCACAAAATTGTACCTAAGATGCCTGCACTTACCCAACCACTTTTCGTCATCAAAGGAATCCTGCAAAATATATAAATCAAAATAAAATTAATGCAAAAACCTATAAAAAATTGATTTCTAATTAAATCCATATTTATCTAATTCTTTAATTTTAAATCAATTCTCCACTGATTTAGAATTGATGATGCGTTAATACTAGCCGTTGAAGTTCTCAAGATAGTGTCGGAAAGCTTAACAAAGGTAATATTATTTTTTTTAAAAAAATCAATTTCTTTAGCGGACCAACCTCCTTCAGGACCAATTACATTCCAAAAAATACCTCCTTTTTTATTTCCAAATTCTTGTTGTTTTCTTAACCATTGATTTAAGTCATGTAGTGTTTCTTCTCTAGTTATAGAAATTGAAAGTCTTTCTTGATTATCTCTACTTATTAGCCATTCAATAATATCCATTCCATTTAAAATAGATGGTTTCCATAATCTCTCACTTTGCTCAACAGCTTCATTGATAATTAAATTCCATCTCAAAAGTTTTCTAGAAAAATTTAAATTTTTGTTTACCTGCCTTTCTGAAAATAATGGCTGTATATAATCAATTCCTATTTCAGTACACATTTTTAAAATATCCTCAAAACCACTTTTTGGTATAACAACAGCTATTCCTAATAAGTGAATTTCTTGTTCTTGAAATAAGTAAGGTTTTGTTTTAATTATTTCTAAGCAATCATTTTTAACTTTTATAGCTTTCCATAATGAACCCTCTCCATTAGCTATAAATATTTTTTTACCATTTTTTATCCTCATTACTTTATTTAAATAATGAGCCTCTTCTTTAGAAAGTTCTAAATTATTGTTCTTAATATTTTCAATTCTTTCATGGGAAATAATTAATCTTGTTAAGTCTTCCATCTAAAACACTTAATCTTTGAAAACTAAATCTTCATGTTCTTCAACTGACCAATCATTATTTTCACCCCCAATAATTAACTCTTCAATTTTTACATAATTATTTGATATCTCATTCAAAGAATTAATTAATATATCTATTGAAATGGAGTCTGAAGTTCCAAAATCAACCCAACATCTTCCCCAAAGATTTTGATATTCCATAATTCCTAAATTATGCATTAAGGCTGGGAGAGATGCATTTTTTTGGTCATTATCATAGGGCATCCAACTTAGATCGGAACCCTCTTCATGAGTTTGCAAATTTTCAGAATTAAATCCACCTAACCTTCCTAAAACGTACCAACTATCAAAAACACCATCTAAATAATTTTTTTCGTCTTGAGTTGGTGATTCTGAAAACCTGATCCATATCCAACAATTAAAAGGATCAACTTCCCTAAAAATAATATTCATATTAACTAATATCTTTTTAGATCTAAAGCTATTATAAGTAAGTTATTACTAGATTCAAATTCATACCTATAACTTAATTAATAATGCTTGATTTAAAAGAAATTACTTATCATCCCCAAACTGGTGAAAGAAAAATAATAGACAATTTAAATTTAAAAGTTCATGAAAACGAAATCATTTTAATTTGCGGCAGTAGTGGTTCTGGGAAAACAACACTACTCGAAATTATAAGCGGATTAACAAATCCGCAAAAGGGAAAAATTATTTGGAAGAATAAAATTTTGTCTTCTAGACAAAGAAGATGGTTTTGTGGAGTAGTATTCCAATTTCCTGAAAGATACTTTATAGGTACAACCATTGGTAAAGAATTAAAAATAGGCCATAAATCTTTAAGAGAAAAAAATATAGAAATAGTTTTAAATAAAGTTGGTTTGAAAAAAATTAATCTGACGCAACCACCAGAACAGCTAAGTGGCGGTCAACAACGGCGGTTAGCTGTAGCAGTTCAACTACTTAGAAACCCCTCAATTCTTTTACTTGATGAACCAACTGCTGGATTAGACTATTCAATGAGAAATGATGTGAAGAATTTAATTCTTGATTTAAAAAATAAAAATACAATTATTATTGTTACTCATGAACCTGCCTTATTTGAGGGAATTCCTTCTAGGATATTATTCTTGGAAAAAGGGAAAATCAAAAATTTTATGAAAGAAAATCATGCAGGATAGGATAGTTCGGGCTACTGCAGCCAATGGAGGAATAAGATTAGTTGCGGTCTTAACAACAGAATCTTCTTTAGAAGCAAAAAAAAGACACAGCCTTTCTTACTTAACCACCTGTATCTTAGGCAGAGCATTTAGTGCTTCACTGCTTTTAGCAAGCTCGATGAAAATAATGCATGGGAGAGTCACTTTAAGAGTTAGATCTGACGGACCTTTAAAGGGATTACTAGTTGATGCAGGTAGAGACGGGAAAGTTAGGGGTTATGTAGGGAATCCTAATTTAGAATTGGACCTAGTCAAAATAGATAATGATAAATATTCTTTTGATTTCACAAAAGCATTAGGTACAGGATATTTAAATGTAATTAGAGATAGTGGATTTGGAGAACCCTTTACAAGCACTGTTGAATTAGTAAATGGGAATATTGCTGAAGACTTAGCTTCATATTTATATCATTCAGAGCAAACTCCCTCTGCGGTATTTATTGGAGAAAAAATTCAAAATAAAAGTGTTATTTGTAGTGGTGGCTTATTAGCTCAAGTTTTACCTAAAAAAGATACTGACCCTCTGCTAATCTCACTACTTGAAGAAAGATGCAAAGAAATTAATTCTTTCAGCGAAGATCTATTTAAGTCAAAAGATAATCTTCTTGAGTTAATTAGAAATATATTTCCTGATATTGATGATAAATCAATCTCTGAAAAAGCTCGTTCTCAAGAAGTTAGTTTTCAATGCAAGTGTTCCAAACAAAGAAGTTTAAATGCGATGAAAATGCTTGATAAGAGCGAGTTAGAAGACATCCTCAAGAAAGATGGCAAAGCAGAGTTGGTTTGTGAATTTTGTAAAAATAAATATCTTATAAATTATGAAGAAATTAAATCTATGATAGAAAATCAATCATAAAAAAATTACGCCTAGCCATAAAATAACCATGGCCGGAATACTTTGAATTTTTTGTATTGATAAAGAGTTGTTTGATACTTCCTGAATGAAAGAATTATTTTCAAGCAATCCACCAAATATTAATCCTATCGAGAGAAAGGTAACACTCCAACCAAGAGAACCTATAAATCTTTTCCCTGATTTAATTTGAGTATAGGTAAGTATTAATGTTGAGATAGAGAGTAAAAGTCTATTATTAGAGTCTGGACTGATAAATAACAAAATTAAAAATAATAGCCCAACAGATATTTTTATTGAAAGATTATCAAATGAGGGGGTAGTTATTTTTGGCAGACTATACTGACTTGTATTGTTAGAGTTATTATTTAAATTTTTAATCTTAGAAAGAAGTGGGAAGTTATTATTGGTAAATTGATTAATTTGTTTTTCTTTTTTTGAAGCACTCACAGCTTCATAGCTTACATTTCCTGATTGCCTGGCTTTCAAACTGCCCATGAGTAATTGATCAAAGGAAGATTCTATTTTCGCTTTTAAAATTAAGTCTTCACCAGCCTCTTTAACTTTAATATCTCTAGCCTTCTGAATATCCTCAAAAGCAGCACCTTCTTTTACACCTAAAATTTCATAAGGTGATTTTTCATTATTGTTTTTATTACTGTTTGAATCCAAAATTTTTTACCAATACTAACAGATTAACTAATTTTATAATCCATTAAGACTTTATAAAACAATTGGTTCGACTCCACTAACAACGGGCGCAACTTTGTTTAAATTTAATTGATTATTGTCTTCAACAAACTGATTTAGATTCCACTCGTTTTTGAAAAGAATAACTGGCCTATTCCAACAATCTTTAACTATTTTACAGTTGAATATTCTGCCTAGTTTTTCAATGGCTGGCCATCCATCAGAAATCCATCTAGCCAATTGATATGGCATTGCTTCAAGATTTGCATCTACACCATATTCACTTTTTAATCTGTGAGTTACTACCTCCAGCTGCAATTGACCAACGGCTGCGAGTATAGGGTCTCTTTTACTCTCATCAAAGTCATAAAGTATCTGAACAGCTCCTTCTTCTCGAAGTTCATTAACACCCTTTCTAAAGTTTTTAAATGCTGAGGGATTTGGATTTCTTAACCAGCTGAATATTTCAGGACTAAAGGATGGTATGCCCTCATATTCCAGATGAGAACCCGTATAAAGAGTATCTCCAATAGAAAACATCCCTGGATTATTTAAACCAATAACATCTCCAGGATAGGCATCATCAACTACTTCTCTATCTTGCCCAAATATTTTTTGTGGTCTTGATAATCTAATTGTTTTCCCAGTTCTGGAATGTTTAACTGACATATCCTTTTCAAATTTGCCACTACAAACTCTTATAAAAGCAACTCTATCTCTGTGCTTTGGATCCATATTTGCCTGAAGCTTAAAAACAAACCCACTAAATTCATCACTTGCAGGTTCAATATCCCCTTTATTACTATTTCTTGAAGTTGGTTTTTGTGCCATTTTTAAAAAACTATCTAAAAATGGCCTTACGCCAAAATTAGTCATGGCAGATCCAAAGAAAACTGGGGTTAAAGAGCCATTAAAAACTTTTTCTTTTTCAAATTTAGATCCTGCCTCATCAAGAACCTCCAATTCTTCAAGTGAGTTTTCAAGTAAATCTCTCTCTACATATTTTGATAGCTCTTTATCTTCAAGACTTAATCTTTTCTCATTCGATTGTTTCCCTCTCACTGCTTTATCAAATAAAATCACCTCTCTCGAAAATCTATCAATAACCCCTCTAAATTCCTCGCCACTCCCAATTGGCCAGTTTATTGGTAGGGTATTTAATCCAAGTTCTGATTCAATTTCATCAAGTAAAGAAAATGGCTCTCTTCCTGGTCTATCCATTTTATTTATGAAAGTAAATATTGGTATTTTTCGCATCTTGCAAACTTCAAACAATTTTCTAGTTTGAGGTTCTAGTCCTTTAGCAGCATCTTCCAACATAACTGCATTATCAGCAGCAGCTAATGTTCTATAAGTATCTTCGGAGAAATCTTGGTGTCCTGGTGTATCTAATAGATTAATTACAGATCTTTCATATTCAAATTGCAATACAGTTGATGTAATAGAAATACCTCTTTGTTTCTCAAGTTCCATCCAGTCTGAGGTGGCTTTTCTCTGATTTCCCCTAGCTTTTACTGCTCCTGCCTGTTGAATGGCACCTCCATACAAAAGAAGCTTCTCGGTAAGAGTCGTTTTACCAGCATCTGGATGTGAAATAATAGCAAAATTTCTTCTTTTATTTACCGCATCCAGTATTTCTTCATTATTTAGAATTTTAGTATCTAAGCTCATTTATATAATATAAGGGCCTTTCACTTAGTTCTTAAACATTACCATAGACTATTAAATAATTTTCACCTTCCTCAAACACATCTAAAGAGAATAGATCATTCTCTAAGATGAAATTTTTTAACTCTTTAAAAGTATATGAAGCTCTTAAAGAGGCATAATAATCATTAGTTAAAATCTCATTATATTTAGTTGAACATTGTGCTTTGAGTTCTAAAGCAGACTTTTCGTCTAATGGCCTTTTTAAGTCCTTGTGAAAATTTACAGTGATATTACTAGACAAACTTCTTATGGTGTTGAAGAAATCTTCAAGATTAGTAATATGATGAATCAAACTATTACTTACAAGCAAACTAATTCTTTTTTTAAGTAAGAAATTATTTGATTTAATGTCTTTGATGTCAGAACAAATGTAGCTTAAATTTTTTAATTTTTTTTGATTATTAGAAATACTCTTATTATATTCTGCTCTCAAAATCATCTCTTTAGAACCATCTATTCCTACAACTGCAGTATTAGGCCATTTTATTGCTAACTTCTCAGAAATATTTCCTGGGCCACATCCTAAATCAACTATTAAATCTTTTTCATCTAAAGAAATATTTTTTTTCAAAAGATATTGATTTATTTGATTAATTAGATTAACTTCCCCTTCTGAAAAATCAGCTTCGTCATAAGAAATGACCTGCTCTTTTTCTTCCATTAATTCAGGTTCGGGGACTCTTTCCATATCCTTTCTTGAAACAAAGATTTCATATTAAACATAATTCTACACAAACCGTTAAATAGTGGTAAGAATAGTTGCAGACGCCACAGGTAGAGTTATTCTTCCAGTACGGGTTATTTACATACGTTTTTTTTATCGTGACTGTTGCACCAAATAAAGCTTCTTCAGAGAGCAATTCCAATAATCTTAAAAAAGATGATTTTCCAAAGACTGCGCCAGCTGCTTACCCAGTTTTTTTCAGATCTTATAGTAGAAAAACTTCATCTGGCAAAAGGGAGAACTGGAGTGAAGTAGGCGAAAGGAATTTATCGGGATTAAAAGAATTAGGAAAACTTTCTGAAGAAGAATTAATCCTAATGAGAGAGATGCAAAGTAACCAAAAAGCTCAACCTTCAGGAAGATGGTTATGGATAGGCGGAACCCCTTGGATTAATAAGAACCAAAATTTTTCAGGAGCATACAACTGCACCTCAACAAATTTAATTGATTGGGAAGCCTTCGCATTAATGATGGACTTAGCAATGATGGGATGTGGAACAGGTGCAATAATTGAGCCTCATTTTATAAATAATCTACCTACTGTAATTAACAAAATAAACATTAAATCAGTCAGTGAAGTTGGAATAACTCCTAAAGATCAAAGAGAAGAAAAGTCATCATTAGAAATTAAAGGAAAAGATCTTCATATCAAAGTTGGAGATAGCAGAAGAGGATGGGTAGATAGCTATAAATATCTTCTTGAGGCATCAAGTAACGAGAGTCTTGAAAGAGAAATTGATGTTTATATTGATTTGGAAGATATTAGGCCTGCGGGAGAATCATTAAAAGGTTTTGGTGGTATGGCAAATCCTATTAAATTGAAAGATCTTTACTCTAGAGTCGCATCACTTCTTGGAAAGGCAATTGGTAGGAAATTAAGTACAGTAGAGTGTTGTTTATTAATTGATGAAGCTGCAGTAACCATAGTTGCTGGGAATATAAGAAGAAGTGCTGGAATGAGACAATTTGCTTCAGATGATAAGGAAGCCGCATCAGCAAAAGAAAATTTATGGAGTCAAGATGAGAATGGTAATTGGAGAATAGATCCTGAAAAAGATGCCCTCAGAATGGCCAATCATACTAGGGTTTACCATACAAAACCCACTTACCAAACTGTTTTGGATGCAGTAACAAAACAATTCCATTCAGGTGAGGGAGCCATTCAATTTGCACCAGAAGCAATCGCAAGGTCAAATGCAGATATTCTCAAAGATGATGAATTGAGAAAGGAATTTATTGAAATCTACTCAGAACAAGGCAAGGATGAAGCGAGAAATTGGATAAATAGTAGTTATGGTCCTTTTTCAGAAGAAGAGTTAAACCACAGGATGAGCCGATATGGACTTAACCCTTGTGGGGAGATCTTGGGAAATGATTTCCATTGCAATTTGGCTGAAGTTCATTTAAATCAGATTGATCCAGGAAATTTTGAAGAGCAAAAAAAAGCTTTTAAAGCAGCCGCTCTTTCTGTAGCATGCTTACTTAATCATGAATTTGAAGTTGAGCGTTACAGAAAAAGTAGGGAATATGATCCTATCGTAGGAGTAAGTTTCACTGGATTATTTGATTTTTGTGTCCATGCCTTTGGGACGCCATGGTTGAAATGGTGGGAAGCAGGAAGGCCAAATAGCGAAGAAGGGAAGGCCTTTAAAGAAAAGGAAGCTAAATTCTTAGATTCTTGGAGAAAAATAGTAAAAGAAACTGTATGGGAATATTGTGATAAGCATAATCTAAGGAGACCAAATAGATGCACAACAGTTCAGCCAGCTGGAACTAAAAGTCTTCTTACTGGAGCAGCTCCAGGTTGGCATCCTCCAAAGGCTCAAAGATTCATAAGAAGAATAACTTTCAGGAAAAATGACCCAATCGCTTTAGCTTGCATGGATTATGGTTACTCAGTTGTTCCATCTCAATCTGATAAAGATGAAAATGGTTGCTTGCTCGATAATCCATTTGATCCAAGATGTACAGAATGGTTAGTTGAAATCCCTACAGAAGTTAGTTGGGCAAATATAGACGGCGCAGACCAAATAGACATCAATAATTTCTCAGCATTAGCTCAATTTGATTTTTACATGCAAGTCCAGAAATTTTACACAGAGCATAATACCTCTGCAACCGTAGAATTTAGAGAAAATGAAATCGAGGATTTAGCTAAGGCTATTCATAATGCAATAGAAAACAATGAGGGATATATTTCAGCAGCATTGCTGGCTAGATTTAGTGCTAACGCTACTTTCCCGAGATTACCCTTTGAACCAATAAGTAAAGATGAATATATATCATTGCAGAATAAAGTAATAGAAAGGAAAGTAAATAACGATTTCTTTGACGCTCTTAATAAATATGATGTTGGAGAACTATCTGAAGCTGGGCCAGCTGGGTGCGATTCAGATAAGTGCCTGCTTCCTCTGGCTAAACCGAAAGATTAAGTTTTAAAATATTTGTAAATAAAAGATATAAATTAGTTTTTAAAAATTTAATTTATGGCTACTTCTTAAATAAGGGCATAAATTAATTATGACATTAAGCTTAAATATAGGGAACTTATTTAATGATTCCTCTAGTCATGCTTTAGTGGATGAGTTAAGAAAAAGAACCTCAGAAGAAGAAATATTGGACTTTGAAGAAAAATTTAACTCCAAAAATGAAAAAAATCTACACATATATATATGTAGATTTCTAAAAAATAGATCAATCTCTAGGGGACTTGCTTCTAAATGGTTAGCAACAATAATCAAGAACAAAGAATCAAAAATTAAAGCTTTGGAAAATTAAATAATTAAGTAAGCGCTGAAAGTTTCCATAAAGCAATTCCAAAAATTGAGAATCCCATAATAAAAGTAAAAGCTAAAGCATTTACCAATTGAACCTTATCATTCATTCTGTTTGCGAATGGTAGTAATTGAGCAAATAATGGAGTCTCTTCAACTATTGCAGATTTTTTTACTGTAGGTTTTTTGCTTCTAGAAAACATAAAACAAATTTTATAATCCTCAAAATTTTACATTTAAAAGTTCATTAAATAAGAAATACTTTTCAAAAACGAACAAAATGTAACCTGTAAGCAAATTCATAGGGATAATATATAAATATTTCTAGCAGAAACCTATCTATACAATTAGATATTAAGTTTATTTATTAAAGAACTAGACAAATAATTTTCTTAGATGTTATTATAAATTTGTAGCAACCGCTACCAAAACGTTCAACTTGCATTTAGCAAGCCGCAAATCGACTTAAGCCATGGAACGGGGACTTAAGCGAAACCGGAGCTTAACAAATGACTCTAATTTATAGAGGACAAAAGTACGTCCAGAACAAAGAAGCAGCTAAGAAGCAGCATAATCAACTAACTTATAGAGGCAAAGCTTATACAAGTTAGTTTATTGAACTAATAAATAGAAAAAGCCACTAAAAGTGGCTTTTTTATTGTCCAATTTTAAACTAAAAAAATAACTTAATATTTCTCACAAGCATTAGAATAATATGATCCAATTGCATTTATAGATTTGATAATCATGACAGACCAGAAACCTTTATTTAAAGCACCTTATGACATAAAAGATGTAAGTGCTCTTTTTGCTATAGTTGCCTTAGTTTTAATAATAGCCGCCATAGTTGGTAATAACTTATTTGGTTTATTCCAAGAAAATGTTAATTTCGGATAATGATACTAGTAAGCTTTTAATTTTTATTCAACAAGCTCAATTGCATAGACGGAATCCTTACAATTATTTTTTTTATCCCACTCTTTAGCTGCATCTGAAGTCATTTCAGTTTTAAGTGCTTCCATATCTAGGACGTTCATGATTAAATGAGATTTATGCTCACCAGCCTGTACGAACTCATATTCTGAGACTACCTCTTGACCCATTGCTGTTATAAATCCAGAAACGTCGGTTTTGAATTCTTCAAATGTGCAGCTAAAAGTTGAAATAATGAGTACGTTCATAAAAAAAGGTAGCTAATTGCTCCTTATTTTAGATCGAATTTCGATTACTATCTATGAGTAGACTTTGGCAACTATTGGACCAGCTTCTTCATCAGTAAATACAGGTGTTGTTTCCCAATTAAGGAATTCACCCCATTCAGCTGCATGCCGATATATTGCTTTTGGATCATTTGTCTTTAAGACTATCCACCCTTCTAGAGATCCAGGCGCATGATATCTTCCAATCATCTCAACTCCAGGATAATCTCCTCCTCCAGCAAGAAATTTTTCCGCACCTTTTTGATGATATCCTGTCTTAAATGACCAATGCTGAACGTAAAGCATTTTTTTATATTGTATTGGCTTCCTATTAGTAGCAAGAAATATAATAATTGAAAATAAATATTATTAATTACCCCTTATTTTTATTTTCTTTTTCTAATTGTTTCAAACATACTTAAATATTGAACTGGGAAAACAGTAGCTATATTTTCTTTCCTATAACTAACTTTCTATACTGGGTTATGCAAGTTCAAAGAAATTGAAAACCCTTCTTGAGGCGTGGTCGAGTAATTTTAGGCTCTAATCATGAAAAGAAACATAAGTATTTTAATCCTCAAGATCAACTAAAATAAATAACTTCTTATTAAAACTCAAAATACTATAAAACTCCTATAGCTTCATAGGGTTGCCAATCTGTTGCCGCTTTCTAAAATTGTTAAGTACTCTAGTCTTGAAAACTAAAGGTAAAAGTAAGTATTCAGAATGAGATTGAAGATATAGAAAATATACTTTCCCCAGTTGTTCCCCACTAGGGGTTTTTTATTGAAATTTCTTTTAATTTCGTTTATTCTCGTGATGTAACGATTGAGTTATCGAATTCTCTTCCCTAAGTTTGGGCTTTGCTGAGTGATTACCCACTTCCCAAATGAGAGCATAAATTTCCCGAAGTAAGTAAGATGTGCACGGGAATACTTGGTAGTAAGTAAAGGGCTTACAAGTCTGGATTAAGTTAGTGGAGTTCCTCCCCAGATGAGCACGAACCAGGAATTTGAAATGTAAAAAGGTCTTTGAAAGGTCGTCCTTATATAATCGTCTATCCCATCAGGGACATGGACACTATTAAATTATTAGAAAGAAGAATTAACCTCCTAGAAAAGAGGTTAGATTCTCTTCTAAATCACGAAGATGACACTTCTAAACTTGAATGGTTAACAACCACTGAACTTGGTAAGCAAGTTAATCGAGATGGTAGAACAATCCTAAAATGGATTAATAAGGGTCAATTTTCTCCTGATTTATTAAAAAAAATACATCATGGAAACAAAAGATTTATCTATAGATTGAAAAACCCAGAAGCAGTAGAAAAAGCAAAAAATATTTTGATGGGACTTTAATAATGGGAAATATAAATTGGAAAGCCTATGCCCATAGGCTTCAACCCTTTGATGGTGACTTAATACCAGTATTTGAAAATGGTAAAAGAATCTCAGGCGCAGTAAAAGATCATAATTTTACAGTCAAAGATATTCTTGCTTTCGATAATGTTAGAGCCATTGAATTAAGAACTTCGAAGCAATTAATGTGTATTGACTTTGATTCCTTTGAAGCTATTAGATTTGCTGAAACTGAAGGGGACTTTATATTAGAAGACTTACAAACATGGTTAGTTCAAAGGGATAATCAGCCCTTTAGATGTAAGTTTTTCTTATATAGAACCAAACCTCAACAAGAAGAACTGGGCGAATTTAGCCTTGATCTTGAAGACCATGATCTAGAAGTATTTTCTAAAAGTACTAAACCAGTAACTGTTTTAGGTTGGCATAGAGAGTCGGGGCTTTATAGATGGTATGGAACTGATCCAAGCAAAATTAGTACATGCCCTCCAAAAATATGGGATTTTATAATTGATCAATACCAGAAGAAGTATCAAACAATTCGATCAAATAAATATTCTTCAAGAGATTGGCGACCACTAAGACCATGCCCGATTTGCAATCGAACGAAAGATAACGATTGCTTCATTAATCGAGATAGAAATTTTATTCAATGCCATCAAGGGAAAAGTAATCATCCTCCATCTTTAAAAGTTGGAGGAACAATTAAAAGACAAGGCCAAGAATGGGCATTTTGTGGAATTGGTACTAATGCAATTGGTGAATTTTCAAAATTCAAAATTCATGTAAGTACTCCTACGCCTTGGGACATAATTTATGGAGATAGAAAATGATAGATATTTTCTCAGCATTAGATTATTCCAAAGTAGTGCAAGGTTGGAAACCGTCAAGACAAACAGTTAATGAGAGAAAACCTTCTGACCTATGCATTGGTGACTGGAGCGTCAAATGTAGGAAGTGGTTTCCAAGTCTTAGATATAACGAACTAACCAAATTTTGTGAAAGCAACGGCAAGAAAATAAAACCTTCATCAGTTGAACAACTTTATATAATCCTTGGTGAAATGGGCTGGAAGATCGATAAAGCAAAGGCTCAAGATGTCTTTGAAAAAGTTGCTCAAGAAAATAGCTACAACCCGATCAAGGAATACTTGGAATATCTAGAAAAAGATCAAACTATTATTCCCGCTGATATATCCAAGCTTTCAACAACTTATTTAAAAACAAATGATTCTCTCTCAGATGAAATGCTTATCAAATGGCTGGTTGGAGCGGCTCAGCGAATATTTGAGAATGGCTGTCAAATGGACTTTTGCCTAGTTCTTAAAGGCAAACAAGGGTTGAGGAAATCAACTTTCTTCAGAACTCTTTGTAAGAGCTATTTCTGTGACTCCATGGCTGAAGGAAAAGACCACAGCATGTTAATTGGAACAACTTGGTTCAAAGCTTTTGAAGAGTTGGAAACAATTACAGGAAAAAAAGAATGCGGTGAATTAAAAAATTTAATCACAATTAGGGAAGATATTTTTAGAGCTCCTTTTGCAAGAAATACAGATCACCATCCAAGAGCATCTGTCTTTTGTGCAACTGTTAATGATGATAAGTTTCTAAAAGATCAAACTGGTAACCGACGTTTTTGGGTAATTGAGGTTGAAAAAAGAATAGATATTAAGCGAGTGGAAAACGATCTTGATTCAATCTGGAAAGGTATCATGCTTGCTTATAGAAAGGGTGTTTTGCCCATGCTTAGTGAAAAAAGTGAAGATCTTTCAAACCTGAGAAACAGTCAATTTGAGCAGGAAGATCCATATGAGTATTACGCTCTTCAATACGTTGAGATTGCGAACACTTCAGAAAAATTCACTGCAAGAGAAGTTCTATGTCACGATATGTTTTATAAAGATCCAGAAAAGATAAAAAAAATAGATCTAACCGCAATGGGTAAATCACTTGCAAGGATTGGTTGCATTAGCGCTGGGCAGTCAAATAAGAAAGGTGATCGTTCTAGATACTGGACCAAGCCTTGTTTGAAAAGGAAAACATAAATTAATGTACATATATCTTTAAAGCTTTATGGGGTTATATTCTTATTTACATAAGTTTGTATTTTGTCTTTAACCAAGGAACTTGAAGAACAACTAAAAGCTCAGAGAGACAAGCTACTAGATTTGTCTGGAACGAATAGATTAGTAGATTTTAAATTTAAAATTAAAGAAAATGCAAGATCGCAAAATTATCTAAGAATCGTTGATGAGGTCCCAGAATTAATAATTGATAAATTAAACGTTGATAAAAGATTTGAAGTAATTCCTAACACAAAAGAAAAAGATAAAGATGAACCATATGAATTAGATCTTAAGTTAAAGTCTCAGATCAAAGAGACACTTCCACAATATAAGGATTTTGATATTCAAACTAATGAGAGAGAGCCTATATTTTCAAGAACTTGCGACAAACTTTTCAAGAAAAACAAACTTGAGCTAGATGAAAGAGGTCTTAATAGCCTATGTATTTCTGTAGGATTCTTGCGCTGGTTTGAGGAAGAAAAATCAAACAACTATAGAGAATATTATTCACCGCTTATTTTGTACCCCGTTCAAATGATTAAAGAAAGATCATTGAATGGTTTTCAATATACTGTTGAAGCTTCAGAACAAGATACGAATTTGAATGTGTGCCTTGTTCAGAAAATGTTTATTGAATATGGTTTTAAATTACCTGAATTGGAATTAGATGATGAAGGTCAACCTTTAGTAGAGAAGTTTTTTGATTCATTAAATAAAATCCTTAAAAAAAGAAATAAAGATGTTGAAGGCCCTGATTGGGAGTTGAAATATTATTCAACTATTAGTAATTTTTCGTTTAGGAATATTTCTATATGGTGGGATACAAACTTCTTTAATCAGAATGAAGAAAATGGTTGGGGAGTAAACCCCTTAGAAGAGAAAGAGTTGCTTAAAGATTTTATTAGTGGAATTCCTTCTTCTGATATAGAGCCCTTAGGAAATATGGATATCAGCCAAGATAGAGATGAAAAAAATGAAACTTCAAATACTGTTCCTAAATTAATTTCTGATGCAGATAGTACACAATACAAAGTTATTGTTAAAGCTTTAGAAGGTAAAAACTTAATAGTTCAAGGTCCGCCAGGAACTGGGAAGAGTCAGACAATTACAAATATAATCGGTGCTTTATTGGAAAAAGATAAAAAGATACTTTTTGCAGCTGATAAGCGCGCAGCTTTAGAAGTTGTAAGAAATAGACTAGCTGACAAATCCTTAGCTCATTTCACTTTAGATGCTCATGGAAAGTCAAAAGGAAATGTAATTGAAAGTATAAAATCAAGAATGAATACGAGAATTGATCCATTTGATAGATCAAAGTACGTTGACAACTTTAAACAACTTAAAGAAATAAGAAACCAATTAAATGAACATGTCAATTGTTTAAATGAACCTCTAGAAGTTAATGATGAAAGTATTACTTTGCATGAATTAATTTGGCAGGATGTGAAAAATAAAATACTTTTAAATGATCCTGTTAAACAAGAATTCTTAAAAGAGGCAAATAGTTTAGATATAGAAATTATTGATAGAGCTAAAAGAGAGTTATTAAAACCTAAACTTGATCAATATGCTAAGACTTGTAGACAATTAATCGATGCTAATTTCTTTGAAATTACAAATAAAAAAGATATTCCAGAAACACAGAGTGAACTGGACTTGCTTACAAAAGCTTCAAATAAGGCTTTAGCTCAATACAAAAATATAAAGAAAGATCTTGAATCTGTTGAAATTGACTGGAACGATATTTCTAAAATCAAAGAGAATAATTTGAATGCAGAATTGGTAATTTATAAAGATATTTTAGACACACCTATTTCATCAGATGTAGCTTTAAACGATACTACACTCGAAGGAATTTCAAAAATTGATGTTTTAGTAAAAAAAAGAGAGGAAAAAGAACTTTTCTTAGATTCTTGGATTACACCTTTTGTGAAAAGTAATGCAAAGTTTGAATCACTTGAATTCCTACTAAATGATTTAGAAGAAAATTTTAAAGAAACAGAAAAATTTAAAAATATTGGTGAATTTATCGAGGCTTTAATTAATGTCCAGAATTCTATTCAAGTTGTTATTCGTAATTTAGGTAGAAATTCAAAAGAATACGCTAAAAGTATTACATATGGAAAGTTCAGAAGCTGTATAAACTTAGTAAAGTTTTTTAAAAATGACTCTATAACTGATTCCTCTTTTAAGAAGTTATTAGAAGGTACATTTAATAATCAAGAAACTAAATTTATAGATGAAACTTTGAGAATTCTTCAAAGAAATTATCAACTTTCAGAAAAATTAAAATCTAAAAATATTAATTTAGAAAATGTAATAGATATAGGTTCTGAAAGATTTGCAAAGGCTATTGAAGATATAGAATCAGCAGGATTTTTGGGTTGTTTATTTGACAAGGAATTTAGGAAAGCAAAAGTTCTCTGGAAATCTATTTCATCAGATAAAAGACCAAAGAATTTAGAACTTTCAAAAATATATTCAGTATGTAGGAAATACTGCTTGAGATTAAAAGAGGAGAAAAATCTAAATACTTCAACAATAGGTTTAGATAATTTAAGGGAGATTGCAGTTGAGATAAAAGATATTGAAAAATTCTTCAAATCTTTAGAAGATATTGAAAGTAATTATTTAGAAATAAATGATGTTTTGAATTCTTTCAATATTTTTAAAGAAATTAATTTTGAAAATAATGAATTAGATTTTCCCGAACTTGAAGATATTCAAATCATTAAAGAACTTACGCTATCAGAATCATTAGAAAAATCAAGCTCAATCTCATCATTATTAAATAACAAAATTATTTCTCTTGGGGAGGAACCAAAAGAAAAAATATATACACTTAATTGTCAAAACTTAGAGCAGATAATAGATGATCTAAAAGATTTCAAAAATTCAGTAAATGATCTTCAGGATGAATTAGAAAAAAGTTTTTTATTTAAAGGTGAGAATCTTGAATTTACTCTTTCAAAAGAAGCTATTAATAATATTTTAAAATTATTTGGGAATTTAAAAACTGAAGAA
>QCDS01000013.1 GCA_003278685.1 Prochlorococcus sp. AG-355-K03
CTTTTTCAATTTTAGTAAATCAGATTGATGGCTTAGATGGGAATTCTTTGCAATCTGCAGCACTTAATTTAACTTCTCATTTGGGAAATAAAGCAATAGTGATTCTTGGGGGAATACCAAATCCAGAAAATAGAAAGTTATTATTTGTAGTTTCTTTAGGCGATGATGCAGTAAAAATAGGATTGCATGCAGGTAAATTAATTAATGAGATTGCAAGAATTTGTTCGGGAGGTGGAGGAGGAAAGCCTAACTTTGCTCAAGCAGGTGCTAAAGATATTGATAAGTTAAGTGATGCTTTAGATTATGCTAAAAATTATTTGCAAAAAACATTAGCTAGTCATTCTGATAAATAACTACTTTTTCTGAGACTAATTTCGATTTGATCCATTAATTTCCTTGCTTCTTCAATAGTTAATTTTTTTTGATCAATTGCTGATTCAGTATTAATTCTTATAGATTCAACCAAAGAAGCTGAACTGTAATCTAATAATTGTAAAATTTCAGATTTACTGTCCTCTTTAATAATATTTCTGACCTTATATGAATTATCTTTATTTATGTCTATGTGAACAACGTTGGTACTACCAAATAAATTGTGCAAGTTTCCTAATGCTTCTTGATAGGCTCCAGTCATAAAAATTCCAATTAGGTAATCTTTATCTTCTTCTGGCTTATGCAAATTTAGTAGTGATTTAATTTTTCCATTATCAATAAAATTATTTAGTTTCCCATCTGAATCACAAGTTAAATCTGCAAAGTTGCCTTTGCAGAACGGCTCTTCTAAGTGCCTATGTATTGGTACTATTGGAAAAATCTGATTTATTGCCCAGCTATCAGGAATAGATTTAAATATAGATAAATTTGCATAATAAGTTGATGCAAGAGTTTCTGTAATTTCAGATAAATCAGGGTGATTGATTTCATCATTATTCAGGTTGTTAGAAATTTCTTTTGCGCAAGCCCAAGTAAGTTCTTCGGCATAAGCTCTTTCTGCCAAACTTAAAAATCCTAATCTAAAAGCTACTAAGCAATCTTCTTTAAACTTTTTTGCATCATTCCATAGTTCAATTATTTGAGATAAATTTATTTTTTTATTTTTAAGTTTTTTTAATTCATAGAAAGTATCAAGTAAATTTGAAATTATTAATTGTTGATTTTTTTTATCAAAAATTTGTAGTTTGGAACTGACATGACTTGTTCCTAAGACATTAAAAATTAAAACTGAACAATGACTAATTATTGCTCTTCCACTTTCTGAGATTATGGTTGGATGCTTGATATTATTTAATTCACATGAATCCTTAATAGTTGCAATTACATCGTTAGCATAATTTTGGAGAGAATAATTAGTAGAAGTGTTGGAGGAGGTTTTAGTTCCATCAAAATCTATTCCTAATCCACCCCCAACGTCGATATATTCCATTGGGGCTCCTAGTTTGCATAGTTCAACATATATTTGACTCGCTTCTTGTAATGCGTCTTTGATCACAGCAATATCACTTATTTGACTGCCTATATGAAAATGGAGCAATTTCATTTCGTTGATAAGATTTGCTTCTTTTAGTTCTTTTATTGTCAACATAATTTCTGGGATTGATAATCCAAATTTGGAATTATCTCCAATAGATTTACCCCACCTTCCAATACTTTTACTTGATAACTTTGCTCTTATTCCTATTAATGGAGTCGCGTTAAGTTCTTGAACTGCTTGAATAATTCTTTTTACCTCATCTCGTTGTTCAATAACTATTATTGGATTTTTGCCGAGTTTTCTGGCCAAAGTAGCAATCTCAATATATTTTTTATCTTTATATCCGTTGCATATTAATAATGAATTTTGGTTTTCAAGAAGTGCAAGGCCAATTAATAGTTCTGATTTACTTCCTACTTCTAAACCAAAATTCCATTGGCTACCAAATTCTATTATCTTTTCTAAGACATTTTTCTGTTGATTACATTTGACAGGAAAAACGCCTTGATAAATGTTCTTATATTTATAGGTTTTTATTGCTTTTAAAAAAGAGTCATTTAATGCATTTATTCTATCTTTCAAGATATCATTAAATCTTATGATTAGTGGAGGATTTATTTCTCTACTCTTAAGTTCTTTGACAAGCTTAAAAAGATCAATTTTATTTTCAGATTTTATATCTTTAGTTACTGATATATTTCCTTTGGAATTTATAGAAAAATATTTATCTCCCCATTTGTCTATGTTATAAGTCGAAATACTATCTTCAATAGTCCATATATTCTTGAATTTTTTCGGCTCAAAATTGGTCAATTTATGTCTTAGTGATTAATAAATGTTTTTGAAAATAACTTAAAACAATATCTTTTATTTTAATGATTACTTGCCAAGTTACCACCCAAAAGTTGAATATACATAGAGTGATTATTAACTAAATGACTAAAGAGAGAACCTTTATTGCAATTAAACCAGATGGAGTTCAAAGAGGATATGTTTCTGAGATTATTGGCAGATTTGAAAAAAAAGGATTTAAATTGGTTGGATTAAAGCAATTAATTCCTTCAAAAGAACTTGCTCAAAATCATTATGGAGTACATAGAGAAAGACCCTTTTTTGGTGATTTAGTTGACTTTATTTCAAGTGGTCCTGTTGTAGCAATGGTGTGGGAAGGCGAAGGAGTTATTTTGAGTGCTAGAAAACTAATAGGTGCAACAAAACCTCTGGAAGCAGAGCCTGGAACAATTAGAGGTGATTTAGCTATTGATATTGGGAGGAATATTATTCATGGTTCTGATGGACAAGATACAGCAAAATTTGAAATTGATCTATGGTTTAACGAAGAGGAATTATGTGAGTGGGAAACTTCTGATTCGAAATGGCGATCTGAAAATTAAAATTTAAATCGCAAATCTATCTAAACTAAATTTTTCTAAAAAGCTTTTCTCTATTTCTTTGAGATTTTTATTTTGAACTATTTTCAAAAGAAGATCACTTGTTATTGCAGAAAATAAAACTCCATTTCTGTAATGTCCTGTAGCTATATAAAGATTTTCAATTTTTGATTTTCCAATTATTGGTTTTAGATCTGGTGTGCAAGGTCTAAAGCCCCACCAATGTTCCATTTGTGGCCAATTAATAGCTTCTGGCAATAAAGAGCGAATGCCTTCTTGCAGTTGTTTTATTCCATTAGGAGTATTACCTTGATTAAATTTTGAATCTTTTTCAACTGTCGCTCCAACTATAATAAGTCCATCATCACGGGGAACTAGATAAGTTTTTGGACCAAAAATAACCCTTTTCAAAAAATTTGTTGGACCTTGTATTGATAGCATTTGTCCCTTTACAGGAAAGACTGGAATCTTATTAAAAATTTTTTTACTCCAGGCACCGCAGCATATAATTGCTTGTTCGCAGTTAATTTTTTTTATTTCCCCAGTGGCACATAAAACTGTTGCACCTGTAATTTTGTTTTTTTCGAATGTCAAATCCTCTACTTCTGATCCCTCTTGAAATTCGACTCCATTCAAGGAGCATGCTCTCTCAAGAGCACGCATCAGTTTTCTTCGGTTATCTATTTGACCATCTTGTTCAAAAAGTAAACCATGTTTCCAAATAGAATTCATTCCATTGATTTCTGTTTGAAGATCTTTGTGATTTAAATATTTTCCATATTCATAAGTGGGAAACTCTTCAAGATCTTCTTTGTTTTTAAAAGGAACTACTATGCCACATTTTTTTAAACCGCATTCAATATTACTATCTTGTTCAATACTTTGTATCCACTTTGGAATTAGATTTTGACTTTCTTGGCCAAATTTTAGTAATTCATCTTCGAGCCCTTCGGCATGAGTAGCTAACATTCCTGCAGCAACAAATCCAGCTGATTCATTTCTGTTTTTGCTTAAAACTAAAACTTTGAAGTTATTTCTAGAAAATTCATAAGCAATAGATAAACCTAAAAGTCCACCTCCAATGATTAATATTGAATTTTTGGTATCTTGTGCCATTTAAAAATTAATATTTTTATTTGTGTTTTGGTCCTCTTTTCCTTTATATCCAATAATATTAATAAAGAGACTTTTAATAATGAACAATTTAGAATCTTGGGAAGCTGTGATTGGTTTGGAAACTCATGTACAGCTTAATACGAAAAGTAAAATATTCACATCTGCGTCTACAGCTTTTGGTGATGCACCTAATACCCATATAGATCCTGTAGTTTGTGGGTTACCAGGAACTCTTCCAGTTCTGAATGAGACTGTTCTTGAGTATGCTGTAAAAACTTCGTTAGCATTAAATTTAAATGTTGCAGAACATTGTAAATTTGATAGAAAACAATATTTTTATCCTGATCTTCCTAAAAATTATCAAATTTCACAATTTGATGAGCCACTAGCTGAAAATGGTTGGTTAGAGGTCGAAATAATTGAAAAGGACAAAGAACCTTATATAAAAAAAATTGGTATAGAAAGGCTACATATGGAAGAAGACGCCGGAAAACTAGTCCATTCAGGAAGTGATAGATTAGCTGGCTCTAAGTATTCTTTAGTTGATTACAATCGTGCCGGAATAGCACTTTGTGAGATTGTAAGTAAACCAGATATTAGATCAGGTAAAGAGGCATCTGAATATGCTTCAGAGATTAGAAGAACAGTTAGATATCTAGGGGTATCAGACGGAAATATGCAAGAGGGTTCATTACGCTGCGATGTCAATATTTCAGTTAGAAAAGGACCTAATGCTCCTTTTGGTACCAAAGTGGAAATAAAAAATATGAATTCATTTTCTGCAATTCAAAAGGCTTGTGATTATGAAATAGCCAGACAAATAGAAGTTTATGAAAATGGAGGAAAAATTTTCCAAGAAACAAGGTTATGGGATGAAGCTAAGCAATTAACGAAAAGTATGAGATTAAAAGAAGGTAGCAGTGACTATAGATATTTTCCTGATCCTGACTTAGGTCCAATTGAAATAACAAAATCCCAACAAGAAATATGGTTTAAAGAACTACCAGAATTACCTTCAAAGAAAAGAAATAAATATATAAATCAATTTGGGTTGTCTGCATATGATGCAAGGGTAATTTCTGATGAAATAAGCATGGCAAACTTTTTTGAAGCAACAGTAGCAAATGGTGCTGAGGCTAAACTGGCTTCAAATTGGGTAACAAGTGATATTGTGGGCTATTTAAAATCAAACAAACTAAGTTTTAGTGAATTAAAGCTTAGTCCTGAAAATCTTGCTGAAATGATTAACATGATTTCAAAAAATATAATTAGTGGAAAAATTGCAAAAGAAATTTTACCTGAACTTATTCAAAAAAATATTTCCCCGAAAAAATTAGTTGAAGAAAAAGGGTTGGCAATGATATCTGATTCTGCAAGTATTTCACCAATAATTGATGAACTTATAAATGAACATCCAAATGAAGTTCAAGCATTTAAAAATGGCAAAACTAAGTTACTTGGTTTTTTTGTTGGTCAACTTATGAAAAGAACAAAAGGTAAAGCTGACCCTAAACTTGCAAATAAACTTCTAATGGAAAAATTAAATAGCTAAAGCTTATAGAAGCTCTTTTATCGTATTGATCCATTTATTTTGATCATCCGAATTCTCTAAAATAATATCTGAGAATTTTCTTTTTTCTTCAAAACTTAATTGAAAATTTATCAATTCATATGCTTCTTTTTCGCTAATTTTATCTCTTGTGATAAGTCTGTTCTTTTGTATTTCTTTAGGACATTTAACTAACCATATTTCAGTGCAAATATCTTCAAATTTTGCTTCAAACAATAATGGAATAACCAATACTATAGTTTGATTATTTCTGTATTGACTGCATTCTTCTATCATTCTCTCTTTAATTAAGGGGTGAAGTAGTTTTTCAATCCATTCCTTGCTTGATGAATGTTTAAAAATAATTTTCCTTAAAAGTTTTCTGTTTATTTCCCTTTCTGAATTACTTTTATTATCAATAATTTTATTTCCAAAATAATCTAAAATTTTCTTATATCCATATGTGTTTGGTTTGATTAATTCTCTTGAAAAATGATCTGCATCTAATATTGGTATGTTTTTATGTTTTCTTATGTAATTAGTTATGGTTGTCTTCCCACTTGCAATACCTCCTGTTAAACCAATCCTTCTTTGGTTGTTTTTTAATTTTTGAAGAATATCCATATAATTAATAATAATCTAATTACTTAGTTTCTTTAGTATTAAAGAGTAGTTAGTATGAATTAAAATACCAAAAAGTTTGAGCCAGTTAGATTCCAATTGGTCGTTTGTTGATGACAGTAAGGTAACACCCAAGGGGTTTCTTTTTGCTGGGATATCTGCTGGTTTAAAAGCTTCTAATAAAAAAGATTTAGCACTAATACTCGCTCCAGAAGGAAGTATTTTTAGTGGGATGTTTACTCAATCAATTGTTCGAGCTTCTTGTGTGGATATTTGTGAGGAAAGGATTAAAACAACTTCAGGTTTTGTAAGAGCAATATTAATTAATTCTGGTCAAGCAAATGCATGTACGGGAAATCTTGGCATTCAACATTTTCAAATTGCTACAGGAAAGATTGCGGAACTTTTAGGTATAAAAGAAGAAGAAGTTTTAATGTGCTCAACTGGTGTAATTGGTGTTCCAATACAAATAAATGATTTAGTAAAAAATTTACCGAATTTAGTTAGTGATTTAAAGGCTAATAATTTTGCAAATGCAGCAGAAGCAATTTTAACTACTGATTTGACTTTGAAAAAAGTGTCAATAGAGACGATTATTCAAGGTAGAAAAATAAAAATAGCAGGATTTGCAAAAGGTTCAGGAATGATTTACCCTAACATGGCTACAATGCTTGCTTTTCTAACCTGTGATGCGGGTATTCAAAAAGAAGAATGGGACAAAATGATTGCTATTGCGGTTCAAAAATCTTTTAATGCAATATCAGTTGATGGAGAGACAAGCACAAATGATTCTTTTGTTGGAATAAATGCAGGAGAGAAAATTGAAAAAAGGTTTTTTCCAATTATCCAACAAGGGATTGATATTGTATGTCAGAACTTGGCAAAAAATATTGCAAGGGATGGAGAGGGAGCAAATTGTTTATTAGAAGTTTTGGTTCAAGGAGCAAAAAATACAGATGATGCAATTATTCTCGCGAAATCTATCTGTAATTCTTCCTTGGTAAAAACTGCGATACATGGTTGTGATCCGAATTGGGGACGAATCATTTCTGCTGCGGGTAATTCTGGAGTTAAATTTAATTTTAATGACGTTGACTTATGTATAGGAAACGCCCAGATTTTGGAAAAAGGCAAGTTAAATAAATATGATCCACAAAAAGTCACAGACTATATTAAGTCCAGAATGAAAGGTAGATATTTAGTAGATGATATTGTAAAAATTATGATTAATCTAAATTCTGGCGAATCGAAAGGTACAGCTTGGGGGTGCGATCTTTCTAAAAAATATGTTGAAATAAATAGCGAATATACTACTTAATTTTTAGTAAATCTAATGGAAGATATTCATTTATGTAGAGAAAAAGTATTGTTAAAGTTCCAATTACAGAGCCTATAAAACCTCCAAAAAAATTAACTAATAATCCAGATTGTCTAATCTTTTCTTCTTCATTCTTTTCTCCTTCAAAATTAGAAGAATCAACTACTTTTAAGCGCTGATTGGTTGTTGGTTGTTTAAGTTGTTGGTGTCGGATGAGGGCTTCGAAATCAGGCATGGAATTTGTGAGGCAATTGAACAATAAGCAGACCAGCCCGTCATTCGACGAGGATCTGATCTACCTAAATCGTCTACAGCTTCAAATACAGCATTGCCCGAGGCTTCGGCTTTATCAAATGCTGAAAGTAAGGGGATAAATGTATCAAAAACATATAAACCAAAATTTTCTAGAGCTGCTTTGGCTTGTTGCGCTGCTTTTTGCTGTCTAAAATCAACTTTTACTATTACTACAGCATGGTTAACTTTTAAGTTGCTTAATAAATTAGCTAGTTCAACAGTTAATTCTACCGATCTTGCTTTTGCAGTTGTAGGTAAGATAACTAAATCTGAACCATACGCTAAGTGTTTAAGTTCTTCTTGATCACTGCTAGCCTGGCCATCAGTTATTACAATTTCTGATGATCTTGATGCTTTAGCAGCTGAACTGACGGGGAAAACTGGAAATGGAAGATTGCCTCTTGATGCGTATGCTAAAGCAGATCTATTCTTGTCGGCATCGACTATGCAAACTTTTTTACCTTCAGAATGCCAAACACTAGCAAGGTGAATACTTGTACAGGTCTTGGCTACCCCCCCTTTTTGTCCGCAAACGGTAATGAACAATTTTTTATTTTTATTTCTCTTACTTTGGAGAATAATTTCTTAATGTCAAGGGAAATTGATTTTTCATGCTTTAAAAAATTATTTTTTGAAATATTTTAAAGAAGTTAATATTTTTAGATAACCTTATAAAGTTCCTTATTTAATTTGACTAGTGAAGAAAAGAATTGGATTAGGTACGTGGTCTTGGGGGAATAAACTTCTCTGGAATTATCAATCTACAAATGACGATGATTTACGTGAGACATATGATGAAGCTTTACGAAGAGGTTTAGATCTAATTGATACTGCAGATTCTTACGGTACTGGTAATCTTCAGGGTAGAAGTGAATTTTTGATAGGAAAATTTTTACTAAATACTCCTTCAGCAAGGAAAAAAAGAATTCAAGTTGCAACCAAACTTGCACCTTATCCCTGGAGAATAGGTAAGAGAGGTTTTAATAAACCTTTTTTGAAAAGTTTAGAAAGACTTAATAACAAATTAGATATAGTGCAATTACATTGGTCAACTGCAAAATATAATCCTTGGCAGGAATTAGGACTATTGAATAATCTTTGCGATTTAAAAGATGAAGGCTTTGATTTTCAAATAGGTTTATCAAATATAGGCCCTAAAAGATTGATTAAACTAATTAATTTCTTAGCAAAAAGAGATCAGAACCTAAAGAGTGTTCAAATACAGTTTTCTTTACTTGCTCCCGATTTAGAAAAACAATATCAGGTAAAAAAAATTTGCGACGAAAATAATATTGATTTTTTTGCTTATAGTCCTTTGTCCTTTGGAATACTTTGTATTGATCCAGATAAAGAACAGAATAAAGAAAAAAGTTTTATTCGCAATGCATTATTTGAAAACTATAAAAAACCAACATATGAATTGCGGAAGTGTCTAAAAAGAATTGCACATCAAAGATCAGTTTCCCAAGCGCAAGTAGCAATTAATTGGTGTTGTTATCAAGGAGCTATTCCGCTCGTTGGAATGCGAAAAAAATCTCAAGTTATAGATGTATCGAATGTATTCAAGTGGAATTTAACTAAAAGTGAATTTAAAGAACTTCAGGAATTGTCAAAAAAATGTTTAAAAAAAATGCCTAAAAATCCTTTTTCAAGCATTTAATTAAATTTTTAGCTAGATATTTTCTTATTTTTTTTTATTTCATAACCACTATTCCATAGTTCATTGGGAAATTTTTCGCCAGTGAATCTAATAACTTTTGGTTTGAGATTTATTATCAAGTCATTTAATTTTTTATTAGATTCCATTTTGCAAGATTCGATTTTTTAATAAGATAAATTAATTTAAAACTTATCTTCTCAGTATTTATACTTATAAAATTAAAAAAATTCTTTTTAATACAAGCATTTGCAGCAATATTTACACACCAATAAATTATCTATTACAACTTCTTAGTTATTTCAAAAAAGTGGAGTCCTTCCAGACTCCTCGTATCATTTGGTTGATAAGGCTGATATAACCCCATCTCCTTTAGGATCAAGCAGCAACTGGTGCCGTTTGACGGGAGAAACTAACGATTTTGTTAGCATTTGTGTTTTTGCTCTAACCGAGCCGGCTTCAGTCACCTTCCTTATGCCCCGTCGAAACCATTACAACCCCAAATAGTGGAGTTGAGCGGAATCGAACCGCTGTCCGAAACATCGGTTGAGATCACCTAGTCCAATTGGACATTTATATTCTGACAGGCAAAATGGTTATTGAATAGTTTTTTACTAAGTTTTATCGTATATGAATGTAGTGGCATCATCTCCGGAGGGACTAGAGAAATCTTTAGCAGAAGAAATTTCTAATTTAGGCGGATTTAATATTAATACTTATAAAAGATTTATTAATTTTGAATGTGATTTTGAAACTTTTTATAGAGTTCATTTCTATTCCAGATTAGCTTTTCGTTTTTATAGAGAAATTGCAAGTTTTAATTGCTATGACAGGCAATCTTTATATGCGGGGGTTAGAGATTCATTTGATTGGTTAAATTGGTTGCACTTTGATAAAACGTTTAATGTTCAAGTAACTGGGAGAACATCTTCTTTAAGTCATACGCATTTCACTGCTCTTGAAGTAAAAAATTCTATAACTGATTTGCAACAGGCAGTTTGGAATAAAAGATCAAATATTTCTCTAGATAATCCTGATTTTATAATTCATCTGCATTTAAATAATAATGAAGCAATTCTCAGTCTTCAAAGCAGCGTTGAAAGCTTACACAAAAGAGGCTATAGACCCGCAATTGGAAATGCTCCATTGAAAGAAAATTTAGCTTCTGGATTGATAAATATGACTCAATGGAATGGCAAAGTTCCATTAATAGATTTTATGTGTGGCTCGGGAACTTTTTTAATTGAGGCAGTCAACCAATTCCTTGGAGTTCCCATAAATATTGATCAAGTATATCTTTTTGAGAATTGGTTGGATTTTAGGAAAGAAATTTATCTTAATGAAAAAAATAAGGCAAAAAATAAAATTATAAATTATGAAAAATTACCACCAATAATAGGGTGTGAAATTAATAAAAAGGTTTTTGAGCAGGCGAGTATAAACATATCATTAGCCGGACTCGAAAATTATATTGAAGTTATAAATAATGATTTTTTAGAACTAAAATTAAAATGCACACCTGGGATCATTATATGTAATCCTCCATACGGCAAAAAATTGGGCGATGAAAATGAATTAATTTGTCTATATGAACAAATGGGAATCTTTCTAAAGAAGAACTTTTCAGGCTGGGAATTTTGGCTGCTAAGTGGAAATGGAAAATTAACAAAATATTTGAAAATGAAATCCTCATTGAAAATTCCAGTTAGCAATGGGGGGATAGATTGTAGATGGATAAAATATTTAATAAGGTAATTTATTTTTTGCCTAAAACTGCCTTTGTTGTCTTGCCTAAACCCTCTAATGTTTGAGGAAGATATGGTCCTTTAGCTAATTTTCCTCCAAGCTTCAAACTTAAGCCTGCAAGAAATAAATCGATAAATATTATGAGTAATAAATTATATTCAATATTCCAGTTATTATATTTCGCTAGAAAAAGATAAAAAATAATATGGATGCAAATTAGTACTAATAATAATAATGTGCTGCCAATTGCCAAAAATATTCCACCACTAATTAATCTTCTTTTTTCTCTATCTACTTCTTGAAGAGCTATTCTTACATGCAAATCCATCACTGAACTTGCGATGGCTGAAATTCTGGAGGCTGTATTTGCAAAGTTTTTATTTTTTGGTTTTTCCATATTATTTTCTGCCACTGTTTAGGAGACTTCCTATTAGTAAACCAATACCAGCTGCAATAGCAATAGATAATAGTGGTTTTTTTCTAATTGGACTTTCTATTTTTGGTCTAAGTGTATTGTTAAGCTCTTCTAATAATTCTTCTAATTGACTTTCAATAGGCTCAATTTTTTCTGATATTTCCCAATTTTTTTCTCTTATTGAATCAATGATTTCAAATAGTTGGCTTTTTATTCCAATTGCTGAGGTTCCACTATGGCTAGCTATTACTTCAACTAAATCATCAATACTCCCTTTTGTGGCTTCAAGGGTTTGTTGTGCAATGTTAGGCCATTTTTCTTTTATTAAAGGTATTAAACTGTCAATTTTTTCAAGTAACCATTTTTCCAAGATAACTTCTTTTTCAGGAAGATCAGATTTGTCTTCTTTTTCTTCTAATTCTTTGGGAGGATGGTAAGTCTCCATTATTTAAGCTTAATTTATTTTAAGATTAGACCCTATTTTCTTAATTTGAAACCCTTATCTAAAGAATTGTGCGATTTATGTAGATTAAAAACATATAAAAGTTTATTTACATTTTATTTATCTACTCTGTTCTGTAAGAAGGTTTTGTTAAGCTATTACTGAATTTATTAAATGGGTTTAAATTTCATCATGGATATTACATTTGCATCATTAATTTTTGCATCTCGCACAATCCCTACAGATTTTGGATTAGTAGCTGCAGCTATCGCTGGAGCTGGAAGTTTGCTATTCATTGCTTTAAGATTTGTTCCTGATGCCAGTAATTAAATAACAGGAAACATCTCTTAGAAAATATATCTTTACTCAACTTTGTTTTGAAAATAGATTCGATTTATTTATCAAATAGATAATGAATAAATGGGTTTTGCTTGAACATAAAGTTTATTCCGCTAAAGCTATAGATATTCATTATGATTTTCTTGTTGAAAATGGGATAGATTGTTTAACTTGGAAATTTTTAAAACTACCTTTATTAAATCAAGCTTCTATAGAAATTTCTAAGCAGCCAAATCATAGACTTTTATGGCTATCAAGGATAGAACATGAACTTTCTGATGATAGAGGGTTTGTAAAAAGAATTGATCATGGAATATTTAAAGATGTTTCTGATAAATTGGACTCTGAATATTATCGATTCATTTTAGATGGTGAACTTCTTTCTGGTTTGTTTGAAATTTCGGGTAATTCTTGTAGATTGAGCAAAAATTATTAATATTCATTTATAAATAAACGTAATATTTCTATTGAGAATTTTTGCAAATTAGTTATTCTTATTTAGCTATTGAGACTTGAGATTGGTACATATCAATCAGGTCGAGTTTGAAAATTTTAAATCTTTTGGGGGAAATGTGAAAATTCCTCTTGAAGAAGGTTTCACGGTGGTTACGGGCCCTAACGGTTCTGGGAAAAGTAATATTTTAGATGGAATTTTATTCTGTTTAGGTCTAGCTAATAGTAGAGGGATGAGGGCTGAAAGATTACCAGATCTAATAAATAACTCCAAAGTTAAAGAGGGTAAGTCATCAGAAACATCTGTATCAGTAAAATTTAATATTCAAGATTGCTCTCCCAGAGAGGACCTTCCCCCTTTGGAATTAGAAGAAGAAGAAATTGCCCTTAATAAAGGTCAAAAAGAATGGGTAGTTTCTAGAAAATTAAGGCTTATGCCTGGTGGTTCTTATGCTTCTACTTATACTTCTGATGGCAAACAATGTACCTTGCAACAAATACAGAGAATATTAAGAGATATAAGTGTTGATCCTGAGGGTAGCAATGTTGTTATGCAGGGTGATGTAACAAGAATAGTATCAATGAATAATAAGGAGAGGAGAAATCTTATTGATGAATTAGCAGGAGTCGCACTTTTTGATACAAGAATAGAACAAACTAATGCAAAATTAAATGACGTTTTCGAAAGACAAGAAAGATGTGAAATTTTAGAAAATGAATTGCAATCTAGTAAAAATAAGCTTGAAAAAGAATGTGAAAAAGCAAAGCGATATAAAGAGTTAAAGGCAAAACTATTACAAATAATGGAATTAGAGAAAGTTCTTATTTTTGAAAAACAAGTTAAACATGTTAAATCTATAGAAAAAAAAGAGAGTGAAATTGAAAAAAATAAAATTTTATTTAATAAACAAAAAGAATCTATTACTAAAGAAATATCAGTCTTAGAAGATGCTTTGAAAATACTTGTTGATGAGCTTAAGGAGAAAGGCGAGGATAAATTGATTAAAGTGAATTCTGATATTGGAAGTATTAATTCTAGCTTGAGAGAACTTGATAGGATATCAAGTCTGAATAAAGAAGAAGGTATTAAATTACAAAAGCAGAGAGATGAAATTGCAATTTCTAAAAGAAATATTGAATCAGAAAAGATGAGAAAAGAAAATTTCGATGATAATTTTTTAAATCAATTGAACTTGCAAATTGATGATCTCACTTTAAAACACAAACTATCCAGAAAAAAACTTTCTGATGCGGCTGGAGAATCTGGAGAATTTTCAAAACAAAGTATCAAATTAAATGCTGAGCTTGAAAGTATAAAAAATCAAATTAATCCTTTGGAAATAAAAAAAAGGAAAATTGAAGAAGAAACTATTCAAAATAATATACAAAAAGATGAGATATTGTCACAAATCGAATCCTTAGACTTAGAAAAGCAGAAACTTTTTCAGGGAAATCAAAGCAAAAAAGAGACTTCCGATACAAAGAATAAAAACTTGGCAAGTAATAACGCAGAAATTAATTCTTTAAAAAATGAAATCGATTTATTAATTAAAACTAAATCAAGGCTAAATAACGAGCAATTAAGGCTTGAAAAGGATTTATCTAGATTCGAAAGCAGGAAGGAAGCTTTAAACGAATCTAGAGGTTCATATGCTCTCAGAATTCTCTTAGAGGCAGGGTTAGAGGGTATACATGGCTATGTAGCTCAACTTGGAGAGGTCAGTGAGAAAAATAGATATGCATTAGAAATTGCTGCTGGAAATAGGTTAGGACAAATTGTTGTTGATAATGATAATATTGCTGCAAAAGCAATTGAAATTCTCAAAAAGAAGAAAGCGGGAAGATTAACTTTTTTACCTTTAAATAGAATAAAAAGTCAAAAAAAGAATTATGCAATTTCAAGATTTGAAAATAACAGGGAGAATGGATTTATTGATAAAGCTATTAATCTAATTACTTTTGATGAAGTTTATTCAGATGTTTTTCGATATGTTTTTGGCGATACTTTGGTTTTTTCAGACTTATCCTCAGCTAGATTATCTACACAAAAAAATAGGTTGGTTACCTTAAGTGGTGAATTATTAGAAGCAAGTGGTGCTATTACAGGAGGTAGTAAGTTAAATAAAGATTTGGCTTATAGGTTTGGAATTAATAATGATATTGATGATTCCAGTCCTATAAAAGAAAGATTATTAGTTATCGAAGAAGCCTTAAAAGAGTCAAATAATGATTTGATACAAAAAAATAATAGACTTAGTATATTAAATTCTAACCGCAGTAAAATAATTGAGGATTGTGCCTCATTTAATAAAGAAATTGAAGTAAATCAAGATTCTCTTAAAGCTATCTCGCAGAGAATTGAGGATTGTAAATCGAGGTTAAATAAACTTAATACTGCTAATAATTTATTAGTTAACGAGTTAGGTCATTTAAAAAATGAATTGAAGCCTTATCACGATAAGTTTGATCAACTACAAATCATTCAAAAGGCAAATTATGAAAAAAACCAAAAATCATCATTAATAGCTTTTAATGATGATTTTAATAATCTTGATAAAAAACTTGAATTACTTATTAAGGAGAGAAATACATTAATAGATAAAAAGAATCAATTTGCTTTAAATAAAGAGCGTATCAATAATTCATTAAAAATTACTTTAATACAAGAAAAAAACTTGCAGGAATCTATTAAACAACTCTCAATTGCTCATAGTGAATGGATAGAAAAAAGAGATCAATTTAAAAAAGAACTTTCAGATCTCGATAATCAAAAAAATTCTCTAGAGAAGGATTTAGGTTTATTGAGAAGGAAAAGAGATGAATTAAACTCTTCAATTTCAAATAAAAGGCAAGAATATAATAACTATCTGTTAAAGCTTGAATATCTTGAAAGGGATATGCATTCCCTTAAAGAAGAGATGAGGAGCGAGAAAATAAAATTAGATAATTATAAAAAAGATCTACCTAATCCTTCCCCGGAGTTTGGAGAATATGAAGGGAAGAGTCTTGAATCTTTGCAATCAGAAATTTCGATTATAAATGCAAAACTACAAAGCTTAGAACCTGTTAATATGTTGGCTCTTGATGAACTAGAAGAATTAATTGAGAGATTAAATGGTTTGCGAGAAAAATTAGAAATTCTATCTAATGAAAGATCTGAATTATTGCTGAGAATAGAAACTGTATCAACGATGCGTCAAGAAGCTTTTATGCAAGCATTTACAGAAGTTGATAAACATTTTAGAGAAATTTTTGCAAATTTATCTGATGGAGATGGATTTCTTCAACTTGAAAATCCTAATTCTCCTTTAGAAGGAGGATTAACTTTAGTGGCTCATCCCAAAGGAAAAAATGTCAGAAGATTAGCCTCTATGTCAGGTGGTGAAAAATCGTTAACTGCTTTAAGTTTTTTATTTGCTTTGCAAAAGTATAAGCCTTCACCTTTTTATGCATTAGATGAGGTTGATAGTTTTTTAGATGGTATTAATGTTGAAAGGTTGTCAAAACTAATATCAAATCAGTCATCAAACGCTCAATTTATAGTCGTAAGTCATAGAAGGCCTATGATTAGTGCATCTGAACGAACAATTGGGGTTGCGCAAGCAAGAGGGGCTAATACTCAAGTTCTTGGGTTACCAAATGCTGCATAAACACACTTTTTTAAATTTATACGTCAGAATGATAAAAAGAAATTTATGAGCTTGTCTAACACATCTGCTAATAAGAATCTCCCTAACTCGGTTCCTAGTGAACGTTTATGGTTAAGGTCAGAATTAATGGGAACACAAGTGATAACTACTGATACTGGTAGGCGGCTAGGCGTAGTAGGCGAAGTTGTTGTTGATATTGATAGAAGAGAGGTGGTCGCTCTGGGACTAAGAGATAATCCACTTACAAGATTTTTACCGGGTTTGCCAAAATGGATGCCTTTAGAAAGTATAAAGCAAGTTGGAGATGTGATATTAGTTGACTCCCTTGATTCTCTGAGTGAGAGTTTCTCTCCAGAAAGATATGGGAAGGTAATTAATTGTCAAGTGATTACAGAATCTGGACAACTTTTAGGAAGAGTTCTTGGCTTTTCTTTTGATATTGAGACTGGGGATTTGATATCTCTTGTTATGGGTGCTGTTGGTGTTCCGCTTTTAGGTGAGGGAGTTTTAAGTACTTGGGAAATACCTGTTGAGGAAATTGTAAGTAGTGGTACCGATAGGATTATTGTTTATGAAGGTGCGGAAGAGAAATTGAAGCAACTAAGTAGTGGACTACTTGAAAAACTTGGAGTAGGTGGTTCTTCATGGGATGAAAGGGAAGTCAATGGATACTCAGCAAATCTTGTACCTGTTGAGAATCAGTTGCTTTCAGGTTCTGAATCAGAACAGCAAAATAATTTGGTCGAGGAATATGAAGAAGTTGTTGAACAAGATGATTATGAAGATGATTATGAAAATGATTATGAAAATGAACTTGAATATGTTGAAATAAAGGGTTCTGAAGAATCAATAAATAATAGAAAAAAGCTATACATGGATAATGATGATTCTGATCAGATCCAGAATCAAAATAGTATTAATCAAATAGATGAAAAAAACAATATTGATTTTAAGCAAAAGAAACAATCAACTACTAATTTAGCTTCGAAAAGACCAATTCAAAATGCGACTGAAACTTTAGATATTGAACCACTAGATGAACAAAATTTAGTGCAAGATAATAAAAAACCAGAAAAGTTTGAAATTGATGATCCCTGGTGATTTTTAAAGTTTTTTTATAGAGTTAATAATTATAGAAGCAAGTTTTTTTGCAGCACCTTTATCGCCTCTTTCTTTGTTTAGATTACACTTAATACTTTCTAATTGATCTCTATTTTTAATAAGAAATAATACTTCTTTTGCAATTTTTATCGTCGAAATATTCCCTATCCTTTCAGGTACAATCATTCTTTTAGCTTTAATATTTGGCCAAGCAAAAAACTTCTTTTTTTTAAAATAGAATTTTTTAATTATAAAAGTTAGGAATCTATTTATGAATGAAATTTTTCCAATTACTCCAAAAATACCATCCCAAGCGTTCATCATATTTAAATGTTGAGTAGGCAGGACAACTAACATTGGAAGACTAATTGCTGCTAATTCTGCAGTATTTGCTCCTACAGTTGTAATTGCAAGATCACATTCTTTTAATATTTCATAGCAAGGATTTTTCTTGATTAGATAAATCTTAGTTTTTTTTGATGTTTCAATTACATAATCAAAACGAGAATCTTTGAATTTTTTAATTGTTTTGATTTTTGATGAGTAATATTTAGCAATTGGATTTTTGTTGCTTTGAAAAAATAAATATTCACTTTTATCAGTAGTTGGAGCAATGGGAATTATAAAATTTATATTTTGATTTTCTTTAGCGATATGATCTGCAACTTCTAAGAAGAAAGGAATTCCAATAGAAAGCTTTGCTTTCTTAGAACCAGGCAACAATGCAATGTAGTGTTTTTCTTTATTTTTAAATGATATTTCGCTATTAAGTTTGATATCTGCCATCAAATCGCCAATGACTGTACATTTATATTTATATCTTTTAGGTATTAACTCTTTTACTTTTACATTCATAGCAGCAATTTTATTGGTCCATTTAGGCCATCGTGAAACCCATTCAGCATATGTGATATTTAAATAACCTAATCTTTTAGCTAATAAAATGCTCCAAAATTGATCCCCACCAAGGAAAATAACTACTCCTTTTTTTGGCCAATCAGCAAAAGAATGTGGCTTTAATAATAATTTCCAAAAACTTTTGGGTTTTGTAATATATTCGAATTTATTCCATGAATTTGCAACTAAAAATTCTTTACCAGTGGCATTTGGGCAAGGAACAAGGACTAACCTAAGAGTGAAATCTTGTTTATCGTCATTACATAGTGATTGATTTATTTTGTTTAGCTCATCTACTACAGGATTTACCCAGGTAGTTAATTCACCAGGACCATTGGAAATTATAACTACTGCAACTGATTTTTTTTTCATTGCAGTTAAACCAGAATACATTAAATGCGGACGGCGAGACTTGAACTCGCAAGGCCAAAGCCACACGCTCCTTAGACGTGCGCGTCTACCAATTCCGCCACGTCCGCAAAGGGTTTTCAGCATCCGGGGGATGCTTAAACCTTAAAAATATCATACATTATTAGCTGAAATAACAATGTGGTTCGAAAAGATTTTTTTTGAATATGATGAATAATTTTTCTATTGCATAAAACAAATATTTATACATATATAACGTTCTAGGTTGTATTGTAAAAAATGTCCTCTGATCATTAAAAAAATTTTGTTAATTACTTTGGCAAATAATTTTTTATTTTAAGTCATTTTCATTGCTTCAATTTAATTTTCACAATGGTTGAAAAAGTTTTAATTGCTAATCGTGGAGAAATAGCTTTACGAATTGTCAGAAGTTGTAGAGAACTAGGTATTGCAACCGTTGCAGTTTTTAGCACTGTAGATAAAAAAGCATTGCATGTACAGCTTGCTGATGAGGCGGTTTGCGTTGGAGATTCATTAAGTAATAAGAGTTATTTAAATATTCCAAATATACTTGCTGCTGCTACATCTAGAGGAGTTGATGCTATTCATCCTGGTTATGGATTTCTTGCGGAAAATGACAAATTTGCTGAGATGTGTAATGATCACGGCATAGTTTTTATTGGCCCATCTCCTAAAGCTATTAGATCTATGGGAGATAAATCTACAGCTAAAGAAACTATGGAAGCAGTTGGAGTTCCAACGGTACCTGGTAGCAAAGGCTTATTATCAAATGTTGATGAGGCTTATAAATTGGCAGATGATATTGGCTATCCGGTAATTATTAAAGCGACTGCTGGAGGAGGTGGAAGAGGTATGAGGTTGGTTGATAACTCTAATAATCTCGAGAAAATGTTTAAAGCAGCTCAAGGAGAAGCAGAAGCAGCTTTTGGTAATGATGGATTATATATGGAGAAATTTATAAAGAAGCCAAGACATGTAGAAATTCAAATTTTGGCCGATAAGTCGGGTAATGTTGTTCATTTAGGAGAGCGAGATTGTTCAGTTCAAAGAAGACATCAGAAGTTGCTAGAAGAGTCTCCTAGTCCAGCAATTAACACTGAGCTAAGAAAAAAAATGGGGAACGCAGCTATTGCTGCTGCAAAAAGTATCGGCTACGAAGGAGCTGGGACAGTTGAATTTTTAGTAGATGAGGATGATAATTTTTATTTTATGGAGATGAATACTAGGATTCAAGTTGAACATCCTGTTACTGAAATGGTTACAGGAGTTGATTTAATAGCTGAGCAAATTAAAATCGCAAGCGGAGCAAATTTGGAATTTAATCAGGATGATATCCATTTAAATGGTCATGCTATTGAATGTAGAATCAATGCTGAAGATCCTTCTCACAATTTCCGACCATCACCTGGAAAAATTACTGGCTGGCTTCCTCCTGGTGGACCTGGTGTAAGGGTGGATAGTCATGTTTATACGGGCTATGAAATACCTCCTTTCTATGATTCATTAATTGGTAAATTAATAGTCTGGGGGAAAGACCGTAATACTGCAATTAAACGTATGAACAGGGCTTTAAATGAATGTGCAGTAACTGGTATTCCTACGACAATTAACTTTCATTTAACCTTACTGAATAAATCTAAATTTAAGCAGGGTAAAATACATACTAAATATGTAGAAGAAGAATTATTGCCAAATTACTGAGAAATAATTAAATAATTTCTATGAAATATTTGTATGCAATGCAAGTTTTATAAGCCCTTGCTGACCGACTAAAATTTCTCTTAAAAAACTTATAATTCCTATCCAAATTACGGGTCCAACATCAACGCCTCCAATAGGAGGAATTAGTTTTCTTGTTAAATTAAGAATAGAGCTTGATGGTATTGAAATCAATAACCACAAACCTTTACTTAAATCAATTTTTGGGTACCAAGTAAGTATTAATCTTATTAGAAAAACTATAGTTAGATATGAAAGAGAAATTCCTAAACTAATATCTAAAATTTGAAGAGAATTTAAAAGCAAGGAGATCACAATTATTTAATTCATCTTAATAAATAACCCATTGAAACGTATTTAATTCGTATTATAAATTGAGAATTTAATATTTAAAAAGTGTTTCAAATCTCAAATTTATTACTAGCAGCAGATTTTTCTGCTGAAGTTGCAAATAATTCCGCAGTTGGAATGATAGGTAGTTTTATTGCAGCTGCCTTACTTATCGTTATTCCAGCCACTGCATTTTTGATTTTTGTCAGCCAGAAAGATTCCCTCGATCGTACTTCTACTGGAAGACGCTAGTTTTTGTAGAAGTTTTAAGTACACTATATATAGGGAATATAAATAACCCTTTAAAAAATAAACTTTTGGAGAAAGGATGTGGTCAATGCTAGTCTCAATTGGGCCAGTATTGTTGGTATAGTTCTCGCGGTATGTGGAGGAGGCCTTTATTTTTTGAGGTCCTTTAAGCCTGCCTTGGCAAGGGATTATGATGTTTTCTTCGCAGCAATTGGACTTTTGTGCGGAGGAATATTATTTTTTCAAGGTTGGAGGTTAGATCCTATCCTTCAGTTTGGTCAGTTTTTATTAGCAGGAACTACAGTCTTTTTCGCATATGAAAGTGTGCGATTGAGGGGAGTTGCTACTGATCAAGCTAGAAGGTCATCTTATTTTGATGATGATCCTATTTCTGATGTTCCCAGAAATTCTAGAGGCCGATTTAATGATGATTATGATAGGTTTGAAGAATCTGAAAGACCATCCAGAAGATTTAAACCTCAAGAAGATGAATTTGAAGAAGACTATACGGAGGGGAGATCTCGTAGGAGGAATGTTTCAAGAGCTATACCCTCTACTGCAGCAAGTAGAAGTAGGCCATCTACGAGGGAAATAAGTCAGTTTGATAATGATGAACCTATAAGAAGGAGAAGACAGACTTCTGCAGATAGAAATAGTAAACAACCAGAAAAAAATAACTTCGGTGAGAGAAGAAATTTATCTCGTGATGAAGTTAAAACAGGGTCAAGACCCAGAATGAATCGTACAGTTTCTAGACTAGATAATAGCTCTGGTCCAGGTGATTCTTCTCCATTAAGAAAGAAACCTAGTAGTTCCCCTATTAGGCAGCAAACTTCTAAAGCTCCAGTAGAAGAAGCTTCATTTAAAGATACTAATCAAGTCAAAAAACCACGTGAGACTCGTAGAGTAAGCTCTTCAGCCAGATCAAGTTCAAAAAATCAAAATAGTAGATATAACGTTGGAACAAACAAGAAGAAACCAAGAGATAACAGTTCTAGATTTGATGATTAATTATAAGAGTCCTGCCCATTTTAAAAACGACTGTTTACTAAATAATTCAATCAATACTATTGCAAGGAAGCCAATCATTGCAAATCTTCCATTAGTTATTTCAGAATAACTACTCCATCCGAATTTATATTCATCTTTCATTTCTATAGATTTTTCATCTAATTTATTGTCTCCAATTTGTTCGTTGATATAATTTGAATCTTTCTGCTGTTCTATTAAACTCTCGTTCTCTAAATTAGTTACTTCTGAGTTAGTTTGTTCTTCTTTAGAATTCATTTTTTTTTTAATCTTTAAAATTATACTTATCAGAAGTCAATAATTTCCAGTCCCCCTGTCCATTTAATTCTAAAATATTCTCGTGAAAATCTTTTAAGCTAGGTCTATGTCCAACACTAATAAGAGAAAGTTCTCGTTCCTTTAATAAACTATATAGTTTTTTTTCAGTGTTAATATCTAAAGCACTTGTTGCTTCATCAAGTACTGCAAATCTTGGAGAATTTAGTAACAGTCTTGCAAAAGCCAATCTTTGTTGCTCGCCTAAGGAAAGAATGCGTGGCCAATCTTGTTTGATATCAAGATTAGGATATCGATCCACTAAGGTTTTTAAATTTACTTCATGAAGTACAGAAGTAAGATGTTCGTCGCTAAACTTCTGAACTTCTGTGGGATAACATAATTGTTCCCTTAAAGAACCAAGTAACATATATGGTTTTTGAGGTATGAATAATAATTCCCCAATTTTTGGTTTTTTAATTACTCCTTGATCGGGTTCCCATAAACCACTAATCATTCTTAGTAAAGACGTTTTTCCGCACCCAGATGGTCCAACAACCAAAAGAGATTGTTTATTGTCGAT
>QCDS01000014.1 GCA_003278685.1 Prochlorococcus sp. AG-355-K03
CAGCTGATGACCTTAAATCTGAGCCAACTAGATTCATACCATTAATTGTTTTAACACCTTTGATGTGAGCTACGTTTTTGTTTAGTTTTATATTGGCGCCCATTTCATTAAGTAAATAAATATGATTCATTCTGTTTTCGAAAATTGTTTCAGTTATCTTTGATTCACCATTTGCGATTGTCATTAGAGTTGTAAATGGTGCCTGCAAATCAGTAGGAAAGCCTGGGAAAGGAGCTGTTTCAATATCTACTCCTTTAATCCCTTTACTCTTGATAGAAATCGAATTACCTTTAATCGTAATTTTACTCCCACTCTCTTGAAGCTTATTAGTGACAGCTTCAAGATGATGAGGGATTACTGGAGAAATTGTAATTGAAGAGGAAGTTGCAGCAGCAGCTATTAGAAAAGTTCCAGCTTCTATTCGGTCTGGAATTACTTTATGGGTACATCCGCCAAGCTTATTAACACCATCAATAATAATTATTTCTTTACCGGAGTCATAAATTTTTGCCCCCATTTTATTAAGCATTTGGCATAAATCTTGAACTTCAGGCTCTCTAGCAGCATTTTCAATAGTAGTTCTTCCTTTGGCTAAAGATGCTGCCATTATTAAAGTTTCAGTCGCACCAACACTTGGACAATTTAATTTAATATGAGTGCCATGAAGTCTATTTTTGTCTCCCCTTGTTTTTGCCTTAACAATTCCCTCTTCAATAATAATGTCTGCTCCCAGTGCGATTAATCCATTAATGTGCTCTTCTATTGGCCTTGAACCAATATTGCATCCACCTGGCAACGGTACTTGAGCTTCTCCAAATTTAGTTAATAGTGCTCCTATACAAAAGAAACTAGCTCTTAATCCTTTAACAAGTTCATATGGAAGTTCTTTAATCGAAATAGTTGTTGGATCTATTTCTAGTTGGTTGTTTTTACGAACTAAATTCACTCCTAAATTCTTTAAGATATTCCCCATCTTTTCAATATCAGTTAGAAAAGGTACATTTTCAAGAATTATTTTTTCATTAGTTAGCAATGATGAGGCTAATAAAACTAAGGCGGAATTCTTTGCACCACTTATTTCAACTATTCCATTTAACTTGCCTTGGCCAAGAATCTTTAAATTTTGAGATTTAAGATATGACTTCGTTTTGCTTCCGCAAATCATTAAGACTTAATTTATTAGATTCATCATGACAAACTAATAATATTAAGTCCACCCTATGTAACGTCATGAATATTAATTAAAAGTGAAAATGTATTTTTTGATTTCTTGGGAAATAAAAATTTAATAAATAATTGATCAAAATATTTATGTAATTAAAATATAGTTGACAACAAATTTTCAAAATACTCATAGAAAATACTTTTTTTAAAATAACTAGTAAAAACAATAATCTAGTTAAAAGATTTAGATCATTTAAAAGAGGATCATCTCCAAAAGATCAAGACTTTTTTTGCATAGAGGGTACACATCTCATTGAAGAATTGCTGAAGTCTGGAAAAAATCCCTCTAAGATTTTAGTTACCGAAAAATGGCTAAGAAAGAATCAAAATCTAAGCAAAAAATTTGATGAGTCATTAATAAATATTGTCTTAGAGGAGGTCTTGGCATCTGCAGTTTCAACAATTAATCCAGATGGGATAGCAGCTTTAGTAGAGATTTCAGCAATACCTAATTATCAATTTAATAGAACAGATGATTTTGTTCTTGTTCTCGACAGAATTCAAGATCCTGGGAATATGGGTAATCTATTTAGAACCGCTTTAGCTGCGGGTGTTAATGCAATTTTTTTAGCTGGAGGTGCGCACCCATTAGGCCAAAAGGTATTAAGAGCATCCTCAGGTGCAGTTTTTCATCTGCCATTTTTAAGATTTGATGGCATTGAAGAAGAAATATTAAATTCTTTACTTAAGTCTTTGTCTGAATTATCAAATGTAGGATTTAAGATTTTCTCTACTAGTAGCCATAATGAGAGTTCAAAAAAACCTTCAAAACCTTACTGGGAAATTGATTGGTCTAAACGTACAGCATTAATTTTGGGTAATGAAGGCCAAGGTATTCATAAAAAAATTAAAGAAGCTTTTAATGAAACAATTACAATTCCGCATAGCGAGATTGTAGAATCATTGAATGTGGCTTGTGTTGCAGTTCCTTTATTACTAGAACGAAAAAGAGTCGCATACACCTCTAAATAAATAAATAAAAAGTGACTGATTCAAGTTTTGATTTTGATTTAATCGTAATAGGAGCAGGATATGGAGGTTTTGATGCCGCTAAACATGCTGCTGGTAAGGGCCTGAAAGTCGCAATAGTAGAATCTTCTGATATGGGAGGCACTTGTGTTAACAAGGGTTGTGTTCCATCTAAAGCTCTTTTGGCTGCAAGTGGAAAAGTTAGAGAAATAGCTAATTATGAACATTTAGCTAAATTTGGTATACATGCTTCACCAGTAAGATTCGAGAGATCAAAAATTGCAGATCATGCAAATAATTTAGTTTTAAATGTTAGAGAAAATTTAACAAAAACTCTTAAAAGGAGTGGCGTTGAAATTATTTTGGGCATTGGAAGAATTGAAGGAAATCAAAAAGTAGGTGTAAGAGATAAAAACGGAATTGATAAAATTTTCACATGTAAGAATATTGTTATAGCAACAGGCTCTTCTCCTTTTGTGCCCCGTGGAATAACTTTGGATAATAGGACCGTATTTACTAGCGATGATGCGGTTAAACTTGAGTGGCTTCCAAGATGGATAGCAATTATTGGAAGCGGATATATAGGTCTAGAATTTGCTGATGTTTATACCGCGCTTGGTTGTGAAGTTACCATGATCGAGGCTTTGGAGAATATTATGCCAACATTTGATCCAGACATCACTAAAATTGCTAAAAAGAACCTTATTCAAGCAAGAGATATAGACACAAAATCAAATGTCTTTGCGACAAAAATAACACCTGGATGCCCTGTAAAAATTGAACTTACTGATGCAAAATCTAAGGAAGTTGTAGAAACTTTAGAAGTTGACGCTGTATTAGTCGCAACTGGCAGAAGTCCTAATAGTAATAACTTAAATCTTGAGTCGGTTGGTATCGAAACAGTAAAAGGTTTCATTCCTGTAGACGATCAAATGAGAGTTAAGAACGGTGATGAAATAATACCTAACATTTGGGCTGTTGGAGATGTAACGGGCAAACTAATGCTTGCCCATACAGCTGCAGCGCAGGGTACTATTGCTGTTGATAATATTTGCGGTGGTAATGTTGAAATTAACTATAAAAGTATCCCCGCAGCAACCTTTACTCACCCAGAGATAAGTTCAGTTGGTCTCTCTGAAGTTGAAGCTAAAGAGATATCTACAAAAGAAAATTTTACTCTGGGAGTTGTCAAAAGTTTCTTTAAGGCTAATTCAAAAGCATTGGCTGAATTGGAGAGTGATGGATTGCTAAAGTTGATTTTCAACAAAGATAATGGCAAAGTATTAGGTGCTCATATTTTTGGATTACATGCAGCTGATTTAATTCAAGAAATTTCGAACGCTATTTCAAGGAACCAAGATGTAATTGAATTATCTAAAGAAGTTCATACTCATCCTACTCTTAGTGAAGTAGTTGAGGTCGCATATAAACAAGCGGCATCTCAAATAAAATAATTTCTAAAATTAATGGAGATAAGACGCAGGCCACCAAATCCCACAGTAAGGGTAGAAAATTTAGAATATGCTGTCCCTCATAGAGAAGCACAAGCAAAAAATATTCTGGAAGAAATTGTATGGCACAAGGATATTGAAATTAAGAATTTTAAAAAAATAGTCTCTTTAGAAGATCTCATCAAAAAGATTGAGAAACTTCCTACTCCCAAAGATTTTTATAAAAATATTTTGGATTCAAAAATAAAACCAGGAGTTATTGCTGAAATAAAAAAAGCTAGTCCGAGTAAAGGAGTTATTAGAAAAGATTTTAACCCTGAAAAAATAGCAATTTGTTATGAAGGATTGGGTGCATCATGTATCTCAGTACTTACCGATAAAAGGTTTTTTCAAGGTAGTTATGAAATACTCGAAACTGTAAGGAGATCAACTAATCTCCCTCTACTCTGCAAAGATTTTATTATTTCTGCTTATCAGATTTATAAAGCAAGGGTATCTGGTGCTGATGCAATATTATTAATCGCTGCGATTTTAAGTGATGACGATTTAATTTATTTAAAGAAAATAGCTGATAATTTAAAGATGAGTGTTCTTGTTGAAGTCCATAACACTAATGAATTAGAAAGGATTCTAAAGTTAAAATCTTTTAATTTGATTGGAATAAATAACAGGGACTTAAAGACTTTTAAAACGGATTTAAAAACATCAATAGAATTGATGCATACATATGCAGATATATTTTTAAAACAAAATATTATTCCTATAAGTGAATCTGGAATTAATTGTGCCGAAGACTTAGAATCGCTTAGATCTATTGGAATCAAGGGAGTATTAATTGGTGAAACTTTTATGAGAGAAACTGATATTGAACAATCCTTCAAAAAATTATTTAACTCAATTTAATATTGACTTCAAATCGTGCTATAAAATTGAATAAACAGAGTTGTACTGAATATATATGCAGGCTGTAATTTTAACAGGTATAGTAGCAGGATTTGTGCATGTAGTTAGTGGCGTTGATCATCTAATTGCAATGGCACCAGCAGCGATTAATAATCCCCAAAAAGCTCTTAAAAATAGTTTCTCATGGGGCTTGGGACATTCTTCAGGAGTCCTCTTGTTAGCTTTTCTAGCGATTTTTATAAAAGATATTACGCCATTAAGCAAATTTTCTAGTATTGCCGAATTCCTAGTTGGAATTTCACTTCTAATTGTTGGAGTATTTGCAATAAAAAATTCTTTTCAAATAAGTATCCACTCGCATTCCCATAAGCATGAGAATGGAATTGCCCATCGTCACTTTCACTTTCATGTTAAGGAACAAAAAAATAATAATAAGCACTCACATGCTTTGACTGGTTTAGGCTTGCTACACGGTATAGCTGGAGGTTCACATTTTCTTGCAGTTCTTCCTGCTTTGGCACTACCTCTAACAAGCGCTTGTTTATATTTGATTTCATATTTGATTGGTTCACTCATAAGTATGAATCTTTTTACTTGTTTAATATCTTTTACTACCTTTAAAGCAAGTCAAAAATTTATTAAAAGATTAATAGCTGTAGCAGGAGGGCTTTCCTTTTCTTTGGGATTATTTTGGATTCAAAGAAGTGCTTCTGTTTTTTTGAATTAAAAAATTTTTTAATTTAGGAATAATTAATTTAGAGGTGACAATCCCAATTATTTTTTCTTTATTGATTAATCCAAATTTATTACTATCTTCGCTAAATTCAATATTGTCGCCAATAACCTCAACGTTATTTTGATTTACTGAATTTATCCTTTTTATTAGCTTTTTATTTTTAATTGGATGATTAAAAATAACTATTTGTCGATTTTTAAGTATTGATTTATTCTTTTTATAATTTTTAAAAAATACAATATCACCTTCTTTTAGGTAGGGAAACATCGATTCACCACAAATAATCGCGGTTTTTCTTAAACCTATAAAAAATAAAATAAAATCAAAAAAACTTTTGAAAATAACTCTTATTAACTAGCTTTTACAAAAGCGTCTGATCTTCCTTTTGAAGCCCAGAAAATTTTATGAATTTTTTCTACATAACTCATGAGTTCTTCAGCTTGGGCTAAGTCAATATTAACTTTGCATGCACTGCATAATTTGGCCGCTTTCCAAATGGTTTCATGTAAGTCTGGATAAGTTTCTAAGTGAACTGGTTTAAAGTAATCAGTCCACAAAATTAGAATCTCTTTCTTTGTTTCTTTTGCTTGCTCTTCTTTAACTGCAACATATCTAGAAAATGTATTACTGTATGCAGCCCACTCTGCTGAATCAGTGCTAGAAGGAGCTTCTAATGCAATAAGTTTTTTTGTCATTGATAAAACTGCTTCAGCTGCAACTCTCGTGGATGCTGGGTCGTAAACACCACAAGGACCATCGCAGTGAGCATGGACTGTCATTGGGGAATTTTTATCTAGAAAAGAATTGATGAATTTACTTAACATTTCAAATATTTGGTGTTGTATATATATTACTTGGAGATTAACTAAATTGAAAAGTTTTAGATATTTTTCTTACTTAAATTTAATTCACTTTTAATAATTCAACTTCAAATATTAAAGTCGCATTAGCAGGTATTACATTTCCAGCTCCTCTTGATCCGTATCCAAGTTCCGGAGGTATTGTTAATTTTCTTTTGCCTCCAACTTTCATGCCTGCGACACCTTCGTCCCAACCTTTTATTACTCGTCCAGCACCCAATGGAAAGCTGAATGGAGCTCTTCCGATACTGGTATCAAATTGTGTCCCGTCTTCTAGTGTTCCTGTGTAATTTACAGTAACTGTTTGCCCAGCACTAGCCTCATCTCCTTCCCCATTTACGATATCTGCAATAATTAGACCACTTTCTGTAGTCCTTGAATTGTTGTCTGATGGTGTTTCTTCTGCCATAGCGAAAAGTATAGGATTTGGATCAGATGGGTCTAGTTCAAATAAATTATTATTTGAGACATTTGATGATGTCGCAACAGGTGATCTTTGAACTGACTGAGTTTCTGATTCAGCAGCATTAACAACTTGAGGTGAATTAAATTGACTGAAAAGAGTTAATGAAACACAAAAAACAAAAACTGCAAAACTGATAAAGACTTCTTTCACTTAAATTTTGAAAGTTACTAAAACTTAGTTTACAGAATGAAGGTACAATAAATGGGTGATTATAAATTTAATTACGTAATTTTAGATTGTTAATACCAACTCAAATCAAAAGTCTAAGACAATATTTTTATCCTTGTTTAGGAGGGATTTTAGGAGGAATTTCAGTTTCAACTCATTTTTGGCTGATTTTTATGCCGATATCATTATTTATTTTATGGAAGGGAAGTGAAAGGAGAATAGCAAATTTTTGTTGGGGTTTTTTCTTTATCTTGATAAGTCATTCTTGGCTTTATGATCTTCATCCATTGACATGGCTTGGATTCTCATGGCTTACAAGTGTAATAATCACCATTTTAATATTATTATTTTGCGCTTTTTTGGGGGGGGTATTAGTTTATTTATGGGGATTGTTAGTTGAAATCATTCTCTGGAAAGAAGATGTTTTCAAAATGAAAATATTATCTTTAACAGTAAAAGTATTTTTTTTAGCTTTGACTTGGGGTATTGGTGAATTGATACTTTCTAAAACATCTTTTTTTTGGATAGGTTTAGGAGAAAGTATTATCCCAGGTGATATTTATCTTGCTGGTTTAGCAAGATGGATTGGTGCAAGTGGTTTATGCGTATTACAGATATTGATTGGATTTTGGATTTTTTATATTCAAGGTAGATGGGAAAGAAAACTTTACTTTAAAAAAATATTTCTTTTAGGACTTTTGGTTTTTATTTTCTTACATTTATTTGGAGGTTTAACAACTCCAATTAAAAGAAATTATGAATATCCAGTAGCTATTTGGCAAACTAATATACCAACAAGAGAAAAATTAAAAATAAATGATGAAGTTATTGAAGAAAAGCTATCTATCGCACAAAAGTATGCTTTATCAAATAAAGTGAAACTTCTTGTTGCTCCTGAAGGGACTTTAAATAGTAATTTTTATTTATCTAAAGGCTTTAAGCTTAATACCTTGGCAGGAGGTTTCAGAAATTCTAATAATGAGTTAAGAAGTTCTTTACTCGGATTTCAAATTGGAGATAAATCTTTTACGTCATATATAGATAAACATAGACTTGTTCCATTAGGTGAAAAAACACCTAGATTTCTAGATAGTTTTTCCAAAGGATTATCTGCTGTAGGAGGAATTCAACCAGGATCTGATTCAAGATTTTTTGATCCTAAATTTACACAACCTCTAGCAGTGGCTATTTGTTATGAAATTAGTGATGGATTGAAAATAAGAAAGGCTATTAATAGTGGTGCAAAATTAATAATTACTGCAGCAAATTTAGATCCCTATCCAACTAAGCTTTATAATCAATTCCTGTCTTTGGCGAGATTGAGAAGTATTGAAAATAAAAAAGATAATCTACTTGTATCAAACACTGGCCCTTCCGGTCTAGTTAAAGATGATGGGAAAATAATTCAACTTCTAGATTTAAATGTTGAGCAAAATAAAGTAGTTTTCCCTAATTTTTCATCCGATAAGACCTTCTATACAAAATTTGGAGATAAACCTATTTTGTTATTGTTTATATTTTTTATGGGATTAAATTTCTTTTGGAAAATTAATTAATTAATCCGCCACCTAGTAAAATTTCTCCTTTATAAAAAACTGCAGCTTGTCCAGGTGTTACCGAACTTTGACTTTCTTCAAAAATTAATTTAAATGTTGTAGTTGGATTATCTAAATTTTTCAAAGGTATTAAAGTTCCTTTCACTGGATGACTTCTATATCTGATTTGTGCTTCTACTTCTATCTCTTGTTTAGGTTCTTCGATTGAAACCCAGTTAACCTTACTAATTATTGCTTCTTTATTAAATAGATCACTTTTATCTGCTACATAAACTACGTTTTTTACCATGTCTAAACTTTTTACATATAGTGGATTCGGCCAAGCGATGCCCAAACCTTTTCTTTGACCTACTGTAAAATGCTGAATACCATTGTGCGTTCCTAGGACTTTCCCATTTACATGCACAATTTCTCCTTCCTTGGGTTCAATGTGTTTGTCGATAAATCTCTGCATTGATCCATAATGCTCAACTAAACATAAATCTTGACTTTCTGGTTTTTGAGCAGTTCTAAGGCCTAATCTCAGGGCTTCCTTTCTTGTTTCTTCTTTTTTCATTTCACCAAGAGGAAATTCTAATCTGCTTAGTACTTCTTGTGAAAGAGAATAAAGAAAATAACTTTGGTCTTTGTTTTCGTCAGCACCTCTAAGAAGAAGGAAGTCCTTAAATACAAAGCTCTTGCAATTAAGTGTTTCAGCATAAGATGATTTTTTTATCCTTGCGTAATGTCCAGTAGCAATATGAGTAAAGTCTTTTTTGTTTAGTGCGTAATTAAGCATCTCTTCAAACTTCACATTCTTGTTGCACATCGAACATGGAAGTGGAGTGAATCCTTTCTCATAGCTTTCAGTAGTTTTTTTAATTACCTCTCTTTCGAAAATTTCTCTTGAGTCTATTATTTTATGATTAATTCCCAAATCTTCACAAAGGCCAGCAGCATCTACTAATCCTTCAGAACAACAGGAGCCTTGTCCTTTCATTAGCCAAAGAGTTAGTCCCTCAACTTTCCATCCTCTTTCTACAAGAAGAGCAGCTGAAAGGGAACTATCTACGCCACCAGAAAGACCTACAATAATATTTTTCTTCTTTTTAGTTTTATTATTAGAAGAAAAAAAGTTCTCTAATTTTTTATCCTTTTGTGTTTTTAACATGGAAGTTTAAATTTTTGAACGATTCTTCAATTGCTTTGTACTCATTATGAACGAAATTGTATGGCCAACAATTGACTCTGAACATTTAATTGTTGATTCAAAGCAAATGTTGATATTAGAGAAAGAAATGTTTTCTGATGGAATGTCACAAGAAGCATTGATGGAAAAAGCTGGTATCCAAATAAGTAGATGGCTCTTAAAAAAGAAACCTCTTCTCAAGAGTGGAATAACTGTTTTTATAGGTCCTGGGCATAATGGCGGGGATGGTGCAGTAATAGCTAGAGAGCTTTTTTTGAGAGGTTTTTATGTTCAGGTATGGTGCCCATTCCCGATAAAAAAAACATTAACAAATAACCACCTTAATTATCTTACATCTATTGGTGTCACAAAATTAGAAGAGCCTCCTGATGCAAATGGCAAAGAGCTTTGGATTGATGCAGTTTTTGGTAATAATCAAACAAGAAAAATTGATGATAAATTAATTAAACTGTTTAATCAAAAATTTCATAAAAAATCTGGAAAAGTCATAAGTATTGATATTCCAACAGGATTATGTCCTGATAAAGGAGAGCCTTTTTTAGATGACGCAGTAAAGGCAGACTATACCTTGGCCATTGGTCTTTATAAAATTGGGTTAACCCAAGATTCTGCTTTACCTTTTATTGGAGAATTGCACCATATAGATCTTGGGATGCCTACTAGTAAGCTGTCCAAAATTGATAAAAAGATTTTTAAGGTCACTTACAAAGATATAAAAAATATTGATTTACCTTCTTTACCAAAAAATTCCAACAAATATCAAAGAGGTAGAACATTACTGATAGCCGGAAGTGAAAAATATCCTGGTGCTGCATACTTGGCATTAAAAGGGGCCATATCAAGTGGAGCGGGCTTTATCTCTGCGGTCCTTCCAGGGATAGTTGCTGAATCTATTTGGCAAGTTGCCCCAGAAATAGTTTTAAAAGAAACTATGAAATCCAACCAAAATGGCAATGCATCTTTATTTAGTGCATTGAAGAATATTGATTTAAGTGCATTTGATTCATTAGCTGTCGGTCCAGGAATAGGAATTGATAATGATGATTGGCAAAAATCAAAAGACTATCTTGTTGCTTTTGGAGGATTATTGATCTTGGATGCAGATGCACTTAATAGAATTTCGGAATCTAAGTTGGGGCCAAATTTCTTTTTAGAGAGAAAGTTTAAGACATGGATTACTCCACATAGCAAAGAATTTGGAAGATTATTTCCTAATATCAAATCTAAGACCAATGTTGATCTTGCTCGTGATGCGGCAAAAGAATTCAATATCAGTATTTTGTTAAAAGGAGCTAACAGTATAGTTGCTGATAATAAAAAAGTATGGCAACTTTTCGGAACTGATTCTCAGACAGCGCGAGCTGGATTGGGTGATCTTTTGTCTGGTTTTGTTGCTGGTAGTTCTGCGATTGATTTAACCTTGTGTAGAAATATATCAACAGATTTTTTTGCTAAATATGTACTTTTGCATTCATTTGCTGCATCAAAGTGCAAAAGTGGGTCAAATGCTTCTGCTATTGGAGATGAACTAGCAAAATTAATGAGAAATATAAAAACGAGACAAATATCTTGAAAGAAACAATTTAAGAGAGTTATTTATAGTTTTAAACACATAAGTGTACAAATATAACTTGAAATCTGAAGCGCGCATTAAATATTTGGCTATTTCTTTAAAAGTGTAGGAGAGTTTTACTACCTAAATAGGTCAAAAAATGGTTTCATCATTACCAACTCAATCAGAACAACCTAAAAGGAGGAGTAATGATCCTATAAGTTGGTATTTGCAGAATATTGGTAGAGTTCCATTATTAACACCTGCTGAAGAGATTGAATTGGGTAATCAAGTCCAAAAGATGATGATTCTTACAGAAGATGGACAATTAAATGAAAAGATTAATGATTTTACAATCCAACAAAAAAGAACTATAAAAATTGGTCGAAGAGCTAAAGAAAGAATGATGAAAGCTAATTTAAGATTAGTTGTCAGTGTGGCAAAAAAATACCAAGGTAAAGGACTGGAATTACTTGATTTAGTACAAGAAGGTTCTCTCGGGTTAGAGAGGGCTGTGGAAAAATTTGATCCTACAAGAGGATATAAGTTTTCTACTTATGCCTTTTGGTGGATTAGACAGAGTATGACAAGAGCAATTGCTTGTCAATCAAGAACTATTCGTTTACCTGTTCACTTAAGTGAAAGGTTAGCTTCTATTAGAAAAGTTAGTAGAGATTTGGCTCATAAGCTTGGTGCTATGCCAAGCAGAATTGAAATTGCAGAGGCAATGGAAATTGATGTTGAAGAATTGGATTCTGTTTTAAGACAAGCTTTATCGACAAGTAGTTTAGATGCTCCAGTAAATGGTGATGATGGCAGGAGCTTTTTAGGTGATTTAATTGCAGATAGTAATAATGAAGAGCCTTTAGATCAAGTTGAACAAAAAATGCATCAAGAGCAACTTGGTAAGTGGTTAAGTCATTTAAGCGAGCAAGAACAACATGTTCTCAAGCTTAGGTTTGGACTTGATGCAAATGAGAGACATACGCTTGCAGAAATTGGAAGATTATTAGAAGTTTCCAGAGAAAGAGTAAGACAAGTTGAACTTAAGGCACTAAGAAAATTAAGAAATTTAACCAGAAAATTACCTAGTGGTGTTTAATTTAATCTTCTGCCCAAATATATTTGGTTAATTCTTCTGAAGGAGGTTCAGGAGCTTCAATTGCATTTTTAACTGACTCCGATATTTCAGTATCAATCTTCTTTTCAATAATTTTTAATTCTTCTTCCGTAGCGAAGTTACCGTCAATAATTTCTTGAGCTAATTTCTTAATAGGATCTCTTTTCCCCCAAAACTCCTTCTCTTTTTCAGACCTTAATTCATCTGGATCTGCAAGAGAATGCCCTCTATATCTATAAGTTAAACATTCTAAAAGTGTGGGACCTTCTCCTGCCCTAGCTCGCTCAATTGCTCTTTGTGCTGCCCCTCTTACTGCTAATACATCCATTCCATCAACTTCCTCGCCGTGCATGCCAAAAGCAGACGCTTTTCTCCAGATTTCAGGATTACTAGTAGCTCTATCATGAGCCATACCAATAGCCCATTTATTATTCTCAACGACAAAAATTATGGGCAATTTCCATAACTGGGCCATATTTAAACATTCAAAAAACTGCCCATTATTGCAAGTCCCATCTCCAAAAAATGCTGCAGTTACCGAATCACTATTACTATTTCCAGCAACTTGCTTCTTGTATTTACTTGAAAAGGCTGCCCCTAAGGCAACTGGAATTCCCTCTCCAATAAATGCATATCCTCCGAGTAGGTGATGCTCTCTTGAAAATAAGTGCATGGAACCACCTCGACCTTTGCTACAACCAGTGGATTTGCCAAAAAGTTCACTCATTACTTCAAATGAGGGAACACCCGCACTTAGTGCATGAACATGATCGCGATAGGTACTACAAAACCAATCATGTTTCTTTTTCATGGCGCCAATTACTCCCGTACTTATAGCCTCTTGACCGTTATATAGATGAACGAAACCAAACATTTTTCCCCTGTAATACATTTCTGCACACTTATCTTCAAACCTACGACCAAGCGTCATGTCTTCATAAAGGAATAATCCGGTTTCTCGATCTAATTCGGCTTTTTTTATGTCTTGAAGATTTGAGATTCTCTCTACGTGTGTTTCCAAGAAAAATACCTTAACGAAGTTTTGATTTGTTAACATTCTAAGCCGTGATGGGCGATTTTCATGATTTTTTTTAATAACTCTGTAAGACCTTGTGAAAAAAATTTTTAACTTGATAAAATTTGTCTAAGAATTTTTCAATAGGATATTTGTTTGGAACTTCCTTTAGACCATTTTCGTTTAATTGGCGTAAGCCCCTCTGCAACTTCTGAGGAAATATTAAGGGCGTTTCAATTGCGGTTAGATAAAACACCTGATGAAGGTTTTACTTATGAAGTTTTAACCCAAAGATCTGAGCTGCTTCGCCTCACTGCCGATTTACTTACAGATCCAGAAAGCAGAAGAGAGTACGAAAATTTGTTATTAGATGGGAATTCTGGATTGGATTTTTCCTCAAATAGAGAATTAGCAGGATTAATACTTCTTTGGGAATCAGGTTCATCAAAAGAAGCTTTTAAAATTACGAGAAAAGCATTGCAACCCCCACAAACTCCAGCTTTAGGAAGTAGTAGGGAAGCTGATTTAACATTATTGGCTGCTTTAACAGCTAGAGATTCTGCAATTCAAGAACAACAACTTAGATCCTATTCGAACGCGGCAGACTTTTTACATGAAGGGATACAACTTCTACAAAGGATGGGAAAGCTTGGAGAAAAAAGAAAAGAACTTGAAGAAGATTTGGTTGCTTTGCTTCCTTACAGAATCCTAGATCTACTTAGTAGAGATCTAAATGATCAAGAGTCTCATAAAAAAGGCTTAAGTATGTTGGAAAATTTAATAGTCAAAAGAGGTGGTTTGGAAGGTAATAATAAATCTGAATTTAAAGATTATTTAAATCAGCAAGAGTTTGAAGTTTTTTTTCAACAAATTAAGCCATTTTTGACTGTGCAAGAACAGATTGATTTGTTTCTTGAATTACAAAAAAGAGGATCATTAGAAGCAGGATTTTTAGCGTTTCTATCCTTAACAGCTATTGGTTTCTCTAGAAGAAAGCCAGAAAAATTATTTGAAGCGAGAAGAATTTTAAAGAAACTAAATTTATCAGGTCTTGATTCAATGCCTCTAGTTGGTTGTTTAGATTTACTTTTAGCTGATATTGACCAAGCCTCTGCAAGGTTTTCAAGTAGTTCTGATGAAAATTTAAGAGATTGGCTTAATAATTATCCTGGAAATAATTTAGAAGCGATATGTATTTTCTGTAAAAATTGGTTAGAGAATGATGTTTTAGTTGGGTATAGAGACATTGATTCAAAAGAGGTGGATTTAGATTCTTGGTTTGAAGATAGGGAAATTCAAGAATTTATTGAAAAATTAGAAAAGAAATCAAAAAAAATTGCAATTAGATCAAATCTTCAAAACCAACAAATTGAGAAGCAATCCTCTACAAAAACGACTGAAGATTTTGATAATATATTGGGGAATATTGATGAAAGAAGATTACCTTGGCCTGGTGGCATAAAACAAGGCTATAAAAAGGTTGAGACCAAAGAAATAGAATTCAATGAGGAATACTTTAAGAAAAAACCAATTGAGTTTTATAATTTTTTAATTGAAAAAATTGCTGAATTAAAGTTTAGTTTTGGGGAATTCTTAAAGGATAAAGAGATAATTAATCGGTCGCCGTATTTAATTTATATCTACGCGTTTTTGATCTTATTTGCATTTGGTATTGGCATTGGATTTTTAAGAAATAATTTTAAAAAATCAATTCAGAACGAATCTATTGCTGAAAAACAATTAATTGCAAAAGATAAAAATCAAAAGATTAGTGAGATAGATATTATTCAAGAAATAAAAAAAAATCCTTCAAGTAAATTGAATTCAATTTCTGAGAAATCTACTTCAATTATTTCCTATGAATTCAAAGAACTTAATACTGCTTCACCTTCTTTGGAAGATATAGGTGGTTTAATTAATGGATGGCTTCTTAATAAAAGTAATTACTTAGCGGGAAAGGGTGAAATTAATCTTTCTAAGATTGTTAGTAAAGGTCTAATTGATCGAACAATCGAAGAAAGACAGAACGATATCAAGAGAGGAATTTATAAGGAGATTAATTCCCAAATACTTAAAATTGATTTGGAATCGCAAACTTCATCTCGGATAGTTGTTTTAGTAGAATTGAATTATCTAGAGAGGTTAGTAAAGAATTCTGGAGAATTTGTTAATGAAACATCTTTAAATCCCCTTAAGGTTAAATATATTTTGGGCTTTTCAAATAAATCGTGGAAATTGGTTGATTTCGTGAGCGGCCTGTAATTACAAACTTCAAGATCATCTATAATAATTAAAAATACTTTTTAATAATGTTTGATGAACTCTCGTCACGCTTTGAAGACGCAGTAAAGGGTTTAAGAGGCGAAGCAAAAATTAGTGAAAATAATATAAATGATGCCTTGAAGGAGGTAAAAAGAGCACTCCTTGATGCAGATGTTAGTTTGTCTGTAGTAAAAGAGTTTATATCAGATGTCAAAGATAAAGCTATTGGAGAAGAAGTAGTTAGGGGTGTAAACCCAGGTCAAAAATTTATAGAAGTTGTAAATAAAGAATTGATTAACATTATGGGGAATGAAAATTCTCCATTAAATGAAAATGAAAATAGTCCTACAGTCATTTTGATGGCTGGACTTCAGGGAGCGGGTAAAACAACTGCAACAGGAAAATTAGGACTTTATTTAAAGGAAAAAGATAAAAAAGTTCTTTTGGTGGCTGCAGATATTTATCGACCAGCAGCTGTAGAACAGCTTAAAACATTGGGAAGTCAATATGAATTGGAAGTTTTTTCAGCTAAAGAAAAAAATAGTAAACCAGAAGAGATAGCAAAGGAAGCATTGAATTTTGCAAGTGAAAATGATTTTAATTCGATAATTATTGATACCGCAGGAAGACTGCAAATTGATGATTCCATGATGAGTGAAATGGTTCGAATAAAAGAAGTTTCTAATCCTGATGAGGTTTTGCTCGTTGTTGATTCAATGATTGGGCAAGAAGCTGCAGACTTAACAAAATCATTTCATGAAAAAGTAGGAATCACAGGGGCGATATTAACTAAGTTGGATGGTGACTCAAGAGGTGGAGCTGCTTTATCGATAAGAAAAATAAGTGGTAAACCAATCAAATTTATAGGTGTAGGTGAAAAAATAGAGGCATTGCAACCATTTCATCCAGAGAGAATGGCCAGCAGAATTTTAGGCATGGGCGATGTATTGACACTTGTTGAAAAAGCACAAAAAGAAGTTGAACTTGCTGATGCAGAAGCGATGCAAAAGAAACTTCAAGAAGCGACCTTTGATTTTAATGATTTTGTAAAGCAAATGAGATTAATTAAAAGAATGGGTTCACTTGGTGGATTGATTAAATTGATTCCTGGAATGAATAAAATAGATGATGGAATGATAAAAGATGGAGAAGATCAACTTAAGAAAATAGAATCTATGATCTCGTCAATGACTCTTGAGGAGAAACAAAAACCCGAAGTTCTTGCCGCTAACCCCTCAAGAAGACAAAGAATCGCTCAAGGTAGCGGTTATGAAGCAAAAGATGTAGATAAAGTTTTAGCCGATTTTCAAAGAATGAGAGGTTTTATGAAACAAATGTCTAACGGAGGAATGCCAGGAATGGGAGGAATGCCAGGAATGGGAGGAATGCCAGGAATGGGAGGTATGAATGGTAATAAGCCAATGAAAAAACAAAAAAATAATAAAAAGAAAAAAGGTTTTGCCGATTTATAGTTTCTAAATTTTTACCTTTCAATGATATTATTATTAAAAACGCATTAATTTAAGATGATTAAACTGCGCCTTAAGCGCTTTGGAAAGAAAAAAGAGGCAAGTTTCAGAATTGTTGCATGCAATAGTACTTCCAGAAGAGATGGTAGACCTCTACAAGAACTAGGTTTTTATAACCCAAGAACTAAGGAAACCAGGCTTGATACAGAAGCTTTAAGAACAAGACTAACTCAGGGAGCTCAGCCAACTGATGTTGTGAGATCTCTATTAGAAAAGGGGGGGTTATTAGATAAAACAGAAAGGCCCTCTATCGCAATTGGTAAAGCAAAGTTAGAGAAGGAAAAATTAGCTAAGGCTAAAACTAAAGAAGAAAATGATAGTAGTAAAGCTGAAAGCGAGAGTAATGAAGCTGAAAGCTAGCGATTTGATAAATTTTTATTCTTATTCAATAACTAGATGAAGGAAGTTTCCAAAACTGGTCACTTCAAAATTGATTTGCCAAGCTCTGATGCCGCTACAGCATTATCTGGACCTGGTAATTCTTTCTTAAAAAAATTTGAGTCTCTTACAGGAGTTTCTTTAACTATAAGAGGCTTACAACTTGAGATGAACGGTGTCATATCAAAAATTGAGAGAGCCTCAGCATTAGTAGAACTAACAAGACCAATTTGGGAACAAGGGTTAGAAGTCCCAGAGGTAGATCTTAAAGCGGCTTTAAGTTCTTTAAATATGGGCGAGTCGTCTTCACATGCTGAACTTGGAAAAAAAATTCTTGCGCGTTCCAAAGAAGGAAGATATTTAAGACCAAGAACTATAAGACAAAAAGAATATGTTGAATCAATTGAAAAGTTTGATCTAACGTTCGCAATTGGTCCAGCTGGAACTGGTAAGACATTTTTAGCAACTGTTTGCGCGGCAAGGCTATTGAACGAGAAAAAAATTGAAAAAATTGTTTTAACTAGACCAGCTGTAGAAGCTGGCGAAAGTTTGGGATTTCTACCTGGTGATTTGCAACAAAAAGTAGATCCATATTTAAGACCCCTATTTGATTCTTTACATAGTATTTTTGGGTTTGATAGAACAAATTCGTTAATTGATAAGGGAATTATTGAAGTTGCTCCTTTGGCATTTATGAGAGGAAGAACCTTAGATAATTCTTTGATTATTTTGGATGAAGCACAAAATACTACTTGCTCTCAAATGAGAATGTTTTTGACCAGATTAGGAGAGAGATCAAAAATGGTTGTAAACGGAGATATTACACAAATTGATTTAAAAAAAGATCAGGAAAGCGGCCTCATTGAAGCATCGAGAATTTTCTCTGAAACTGAAGGTATAAAATTTTGTTATTTAAATATTGAAGATGTAGTTCGTCATCCTTTAGTTCAAAAAATTATTGAGGCTTATCAATAAATTTATAACTCTGGAGATCCGTACCCTGAAATTTTAAAAATCAAGTAGAATAGGGCCATATTTAATAAAAAAAATGCCAGCAAGTAGTAATTTCAATCAAGCTATTCGTGAAGCACAAACTAGTTCAATTGTTGGACCTAATGTTGTTCAAAAAGCTTTACCTTATGTAGGTGGAGGTATGGTTCTAACTTCTTTAGGCGTTTTAGCAGGTGTCTCACTCATAGCAACAAATCCTGGTCTTTTCCAGCCTCTTTCAATAGTTGCATTAATTGCAGAATTGATTTTGTTTTTCATAGCCACAAGCGCTGCAAATAACGCAAATAATGCGAAGGCTCTTCCCTTGTTAACAGGATTTAGTTTGTTAACTGGATTCACCTTAAGTGGAATAGTTGCTTTAGCAATAGGGACAATTGGTATTGGTTCTGTTGGAACAGCTGCCTTAGCTACTGGTATAACTTTCGTTATTGCCTCTTACACTGGCCAAAGAATGAGTGATAGTGTTGGTCAAGCACTGAGTGGTGTGGTTGGTCTTGGGTTGATAGGACTGCTTATAGCAATGTTTGTCCAATTAATTGGAGGATTCTTTGCTCCAGGAGTTTTTGGAGGTTCAGGACTCGAATTGATAATTGCAGGATTTGGAACTGTCCTTTTTGTTGCAATGTCTTTTGTTGATTTCTATACAATGCCAAGAAGATATAATGATGAGCAATACCTTGCAGGTGCTTTAGGTATGTACCTAACTTATATAAATCTTTTTGTTTTTATATTGAGATTAATGATTGCACTCCAAGGTGGAGGAAGAAGAGACTAAACACATTACGTAAATAACTAACCCAAAGCGTAGATTTGTTTCTACGCTTTTTTTATTGGGCGATATCAAGAATTTGTTTTTTTATGAATTCCTTTTGCTCTGAGTCATATTTTATTGAATTATCAAAACTATTGCCCATATCATCTAAGTATCTAAGAACTTGATTGACAGACTTTGTAACTGACTTAGTTTCTAGCAGTCTTAAAATAGCCTTACATCTATCTGAAATGTTTTCCGATGTTATCTCATATTCATAATTATTATCTCTTCTATGAATAATAATTTGAGCGGAGCTCATTATTAAATTTTTTACTACTATGTCTGTTACAGCATCACCACCTTCGTTAAGTTTGTAAATTAGTGAAAAAGGAAGTTTATCTAACAAAAAACAATCTTTATCTGATAAAGCATATGCAAAAAATCCTCTGAGTCCATTTCTTGTTTTAGTTAGCTCTGCGATTCTATCTGCTAAAACCTCTTCGCTGAGTAAATCTTCACTCCACTCTTTGCACCATTGTGCGGATATGTTTATTGCTTGCGTGAACGTAGCTTCTTTTAAATTTATGGTTTTTTTTTCCATTTTTGATCAGAATTTTATTATTGATGCATTAAAAGTCTTTGGCTAATTATAGATCTGGGTTTGTAACTTTACTAGGAAGGCCAAATGTAGGTAAATCTACTTTAATAAATAAATTGATTGGAGAAAAAATTACAATTACTTCTCCAATAGCTCAAACCACTAGAAATAAATTAAAAGGAATACTTACTAAAGACAATGGGCAAATAATTTTTGTTGATACTCCAGGTGTTCATAAACCTCATCATCGACTTGGAGAGATATTAGTAAAAAACGCAAAATCTGCAATTAATGGAGTTGATATGGTGATTTTTGTAATTGATTCAAGTGAAGAACCTGGTAGAGGTGATGAATATATTTTGAACTTTCTAATCGCAAATAAAGCAGAGTTTATTGTGGCATTAAATAAGTGGGATTTGGTTAATAAAGAATTTAGGAATTTACGATTAGATCAATATAGAAGATTTTTTGGAATTAATAGAAACTTTCAAATTGTAAGTGCTTCTCAAGGAGAGGGATGTTCTGAACTAGTCGAGATGGCACTTAATTTTCTTCCAGAGGGACCAAAACTTTATAGCGAAGAGATGATTTGCGACCAACCATTAGATAACTTATTATCTGATTTAGTAAGAGAGCAGGTATTAGAAAATACAAGAGAAGAGGTACCTCATAGTGTCGCAGTAAAAATAGAAAAGAGAGAAGAAATGAAAAGAAAAAATGGCAAAGTTTTTACAGCTATCTTGGCTACTATTATTGTTGAAAGATCAACTCAAAAAGGAATTCTTATTGGAAAGAAAGGTTCAATGTTAAAAATGATTGGTCAGTCAGCAAGATCAAATATGTCAAAATTAATTGATGGTCCAGTTCACCTAGAGTTGTTTGTGAAAGTTGTTCCAAATTGGAGAAAAAAAGAATCAAGGTTAATTGAGTTTGGTTATGGGGAAGATTTCTAGATGAGTAGTTTTAATTTTGATGTAATTACATTGTTCCCTAAAGCTTTTGAATTAATAAATAATTTAGGTGTCATAACAAAAGCTCTAGATAAGAGTCTGATCAATGTAAATTTACATGATTTAAGAGAATACGGAGAAGGTTCTTACAGACAAGTAGACGATAGGCCTTATGGAGGAGGAGCAGGTATGGTATTAAAACCTGAACCTATTTATAAGGCACATGAATCAATTAGAAAATTACCTAAAAGTAAAACTTTGTTGATGACCCCACAGGGTAAAGTCTTAAAGCAAAAGGATTTTGCGAGATGGTCCACTTTGGATCAAATAATAATTATTTGTGGTCAATATGAAGGTTTTGATGAAAGGATTAGATTTTTAGCTGATGAAGAGATATCGATAGGCGATTATGTACTTTCTGGAGGTGAAATACCCGCTATATCAATAATTAACGGTTTGACTAGATTATTACCAGGAACTCTTGGTGATCCAGAATCCTTAGTCGATGAGAGTCATAATTCTTCTTTATTAGAATATCCTCAATACACGAGGCCGTTAACTTTTAAAGAAATGAAAGTGCCAGATATTCTAGTGAGCGGTAATCATGAAGAGATTAAATCATGGAGAACAAGAAAAAGTTTTGAAAGAACATTTGAGAGAAGAAGTGACTTAATTTCAAATGAAAACTACAAAAAATCCCCACAAAGTAAGAGAATAATAAAAGAAAATAATCAATTCATGAAATTTAGAATAGGTAATGGATACGATATTCACAGACTAGTAGAGGATAGAGATTTAATTATTGGAGGTGTAAAGTTGCATCATCCTGAGAATTTAGGATTGGATGGTCACAGTGATGCTGATGTTTTAAGTCACTCAATAATGGATGCATTATTGGGAGCACTTTCGTTAGGCGACATAGGAAAGTATTTCCCCCCATCTGATGAAAAATGGAAAAATGCTGATAGCTTGTTTTTGTTATCAAAAGTAATTGACTTGATAAGACAAGATGGTTGGGAAATAAATAATATTGATAGTGTTCTTGTTGCTGAAAGGCCAAAAATCATGCCACATATAAAA
>QCDS01000015.1 GCA_003278685.1 Prochlorococcus sp. AG-355-K03
TCATTAAAACTACTTTCAAGAAAATTTCCAATCCTCCCTCCAGAGCATGATTGCAAGAAAATTAAAAAAATTAATAAAAAAAATTCTTTTTTTTTTAAAATCATATTTTTTCTAACTTTTCTTTTTCCTTGTAGTTTTTTTATTACTAATCTTTGTTTTTTTTAAAATTGCGCCTTTTTTATCTTTTAGTTTTTCTTCTAAAAGAGATACTGCTTCATCTATGGTAAATTTTTCTATGTCAGTATCTTTGGCAATCGAAACATTAGTTTTGCCACATTTTAAATAGACACCATATCTTCCATTTAATATTTGAATTTTTTCTTTAAATTCTTTCGGTTTTCCAAATTCTTTAAGTACCTCTTGACCACCTCTACCCATTTTTGGCATCGCAAGAATTTCTAAAGCTCGTTTTATATCAACAGTAAAAACATCATCCTCTTTCTTTAAGGATCTATTTTCAGATTCAGATTCATTTTTAATCCATTTGATGTAAGGGCCAAATCTTCCTCTATCAGCTTCAACAACTCCTCCTTCAGGATGAACTCCTAACAATCTAGGTAAACTTAAAAGTACAAGCGCTTCATCTAGAGTTAGATCATCAGTTTTCAATTCTTTGGGTAATGAAGCTCTTCTTGGTTTAGCTTTATCTTGATCATTATTTCCCAATTGTACGTAAGGTCCATAAGGGCCAAATCTTAAAAAGACTTTTTCCCCAGTTTTAGGGTCAGTTCCAAGATCTGATGGGCCACTTAAAATTTGATCAACTTGCTTTATATCTAAATCTCCAGGAGTAATATCCATTGGAAGATTACCTTTAGCCTGAATTTCATTACCAGATTCATCAATTTTTGTACCCTCTAGCCAAGGTCCGTTAGAGCCTATTCTGACTACGCAAGGAAGGTCTTCGAAATCAACTTGTCTATAAGCTTTACCATCAATATCACCCTCTGTTTTCTGAACTTTTACCTCCAAACCATTTTTACCTTTATAGAAAGTTTCTAGGTATGGTAGCCACTCAAGATTACCAGAAGATATTTCATCCAATGAAGATTCCATTTTTGCAGTAAAAGTAGTATCAACCAGATCAGGAAAATGTTCTTCTAATAAAGCAGTAACAGCAAAAGCTGTAAACGTTGGAGCCAAAGTATTGGAAGATATATTCGCATAACCTCTATCAACTATGGTCCCAATAATGCTGGCATAGGTAGAAGGTCTCCCAATCCCTTCTTTTTCAAGAACTTTAACTAATGCAGCCTCTGTATATCTTGCAGGAGGTTTAGTTTCATGAAAAGTAGATTCCTTATTAGTAACTTCAAGACATGTTCCAGTTGTTAAGTTTGGGAGAATAATTTCTTGTTGTTCAAGGGATGAACTTGGGTCATCACTTCCCTCGACATAAGCTCTGAAGAATCCTGCGAAATCAATACTTTTCCCGCTCGATTTAAATAATCCATCCCCTACGCTAATTTCAGCATTAATCATTGTTAACCTAGCTTCCGCCATTTGACTAGCTACAGTTCTTTTCCAAATTAAATCGTAAAGTGATAAGTCTCTACCAGTTAGATTAGTTTCCTTTGGTGTTTTAAATACCTCACCTGCCGGCCTAATAGCTTCGTGTGCTTCTTGAGCATTTCTTGCAGTTGAATTAAATTGTCTTGGTGAGTTAGATAAATATTCTTTTCCATACATAGAACTGACACATTCTCTAGCAGCTCTTGTGGCTTGTTCGGAGAGATGAACTGAATCAGTTCTCATATATGTTATGAAACCTCTCTCATATAGACCTTGTGCACATCTCATAGTTTCTCTTGCAGACAAACGAAGCTTCCTATTTGCTTCTTGTTGTAATGTGCTAGTTGTAAATGGAGGAACTGGCTTACGAGTGGACGGCTTTTTTTCGATTTTTGAGACTAACCAATCCTCTGAGGAAAAAGTCTTTAATAAATCATTTACTTGTTCTTCTCCAATTATTAAAGATTTGTTTCCTTTTTTTAATTTACCGGTTTGTTCGTCGAAATCGGAACCGTTAGAAATTCTTTGACCGTTTAAACTGAATAATTTAGTTTCAAAAGTAATATTATCTTTTACTAGGGAAGCTTTAATCCCCCAGTAACTAGCTTTTTTAAAGGATCTTCTTTCTCTCTCTCGCCTAACAAGAAGTCTTACAGAAACTGATTGGACACGACCAGCAGATAGTCGGGGGGCTACCTTCTTCCAAAGTAAAGGAGATAATTCATATCCAAAAAGCCTGTCCAAGATTCTTCTTGTTTCTTGAGCCTGAACAAGTTCCATATCAATTTCTCTTGTTTGGTCTAAAGCTTTATTAATTGCCTTTTTTGTGATTTCATGAAAAACCATTCTCTTAGTTGGTATTTTAGGCTTAAGTATTTGCAAGAGATGCCAGCTAATACTCTCTCCCTCTCTATCTTCATCAGTTGCCAGTAATAGCTGGTTCGCACCTTTCAATGCATCTTTTAACTCTTTAACAACCTTTTTCTTATCTTTTGGAACTATATAAAGGGGTTCAAAATCTTCTGTTGTATTAACTCCTATCCTTGACCATTTTTCCTTTTTAACCGCAGCAGGTATTTCAGCAGCTCCTTTTGGAAGATCTCTTACATGTCCCATTGAAGCGAGAACTTCATAATTAGGAGGCAAAAACTTTCTTATAGTTTTTGCTTTGGTGGGACTTTCAACAATAACAAGTGTGTGATCCAAGGTTTATTTCAAAAATTGGTGTTTTTGTTCTGTTAGGGCATATTATGATTATTTGAAGCTTTTTCTAGTATTTTCTTCTGAAAATTTCAAAAATCATACCCACAAATTATAATCAAGTTAAGATTAACTCTTAGACTCTTACAATCAAACATCTAATTTAATCCAATTTAATAAAGTGCCCAACGAATTCTTTACAATTAATTTAAATGCTCAAGCCATTATTCCAGAGGCTTTTATTTTATTAGGTATTGTTGGAACACTTCTTGTAGATTTAGCTGGAGAAAAAACTGCATCAAAATGGGCACCAATAATTTGCTATTTATCAATTGGCAGCTCTCTCGTTAGTTTGGCATTGCAATGGAGTAATCCTGTAGAAAGCGCATTCCTTGGGTCCTTTAATTCAGATAATTTGGCAATCGCATTTAGAGCAATAATTTCTTTATCAACCTTAATATCTTTACTCATAAGTTGGCGGTATACAGAACAAAGTGGTAGCCCAATTGGCGAGTTTGCTGCGATAGTTCTTTCGGCCACCCTTGGAGCAATGCTTTTGTGTGGATCTACTGACCTTATTAGTGTATTTATATCTCTGGAAACTTTATCCGTAGCAAGTTACTTACTTTCTGGTTACCTCAAGAGAGATCCAAGAAGTTCAGAAGCGGCCTTAAAATACCTCCTTGTTGGATCAGCTGCCGCTGCGGTCTATTTGTATGGATCCTCTTTTCTTTATGGATTAAGTGGTTCAACAAACTTAACGACCATAGGTTTAGAAATTATCAATAAGCCATCCTTTATTACATCACTAGCTCTTGTATTTGTCTTATCAACAGTTGCCTTTAAAATTGCTGCTGTTCCCTTTCATCAATGGACTCCTGATGTATATGAGGGTTCACCTACACCTGTAGTAGCTTTTTTATCTGTTGGTTCAAAAACAGCGGGCTTTGCATTTGCAATAAGAATATTAAGCACAACTTTCTCTTCTTTTGACGAAGAATGGAAACTTTTATTTACCATTTTGGCAATATTGAGCATGGCTCTAGGAAATGTTGTAGCTCTAGCTCAAACCTCAATGAAAAGGATGCTAGCTTACAGTTCTATTGGACAAGCAGGATTTGTAATGATTGGAATAGTATCTGGCACACAAGATGGTTTATCATCTGCTGTTTTATATTTGGCTGCATATTTATTTATGAATTTGGGTGCATTTTCTTGTGTAATACTTTTCTCACTAAGAACTGGTTCCGACAGAATTCTTGATTACTCAGGACTTTACCAAAAAGATCCTCTCATTACATTAGGCTTAAGCCTTTGTCTTCTATCTCTTGGAGGGTTACCTCCAATGTTGGGATTTTTTGGAAAGATATACTTGTTCTTTGCAGGTTGGGCGAATCATCAATATCTACTAGTAATTGTTGGATTAGTAACTTCAGTTATATCTATATATTACTACATTTCAGTGATAAAAATGATGGTAGTTAAAGAACCACAAGAAGCTTCTGAAATAGTCAAATCATATCCAGAAATTAATTGGGGAATTGTAGGATTACCTCCCTTGAGAATTGCACTTTATACTTGCGTGGCGGTAACTGCTCTTGGAGGAATCCTATCTAATCCTCTTTTTAAATTAGCCAATACAGCAGTTTCAGAAACTCCTTTCTTACAAGATATTATTGCTACAGCAAACAATATTTCCTAGAAGAATTCTTCAATAAATGTCTAAGAAAGTTGCAAGTTTAGAAAATATATCTAAAACATATGGGAAAGAGGATTTAACTGTCAAAGCCTTAGACAGGATAAATTTAGAAATTTATAAAGGTGATTATTTAGCTGTAATGGGAGCAAGTGGCTCAGGTAAAAGTACAGCTATGAATATTATTGGATGTTTAGATAGACCATCTGAAGGTATTTATAAATTAAATGGTATTCCTGTTGAGAATTTATCTGATGATGAGCTCGCGGAAATACGTAACCAAAAATTAGGCTTCGTTTTTCAACAATTTCATCTTCTTTCAGACGCAACTGCACTTGAAAACGTAACTTTGCCCATGATTTATGCTGGTATTGAACCTGAGCAAAGATTAGAGCGAGGTAAGAATGCCTTAAAAAAAGTTGGTCTTTCAGAAAGGATGAATAATCGCCCAAACCAATTATCAGGGGGTCAACAACAACGAGTTGCTATTGCGAGGGCTATTATCAATAACCCTGCAATTTTGTTAGCCGACGAACCTACTGGAGCACTAGATTCAAAAACCACGGAAGATGTATTAGATCTTTTTGACAAACTGCATGAATCTGGAATAACTATAGTTTTAGTTACGCATGAAGATGAAGTTGCAAATCGGGCAAAAAAAATAGCTAAATTTAAGGATGGAAGAATAGTTGAATTAAAAGTTAATTAAATTCAAAACCTTCTAATTACCTTCATTTGAGTTTCATTTTCAATTCTTAAATTCCCATTCGAATCAATATCTTTAATTTTCCATGTATGAGGACAAAAACCACTAGGTAAAAAACTTTTAGTAAGAAACTTATTTGCAGATTTAATTACATATTCTTTATTCTTATTACATTCAATTGAATCATTTAAAGCTTTAAGAACTTTGGCTGTCCAATAATGTTGATTAATATTCTTAGTTTGAAGTACTTTTGATAATGAAATACCTTCTGATGGAGTGTAATTTAAAACATTCATGCCAATTCCTACTCTTACGTAGATAATTTCTTTTCCTCTTGTAATAACCCTTGGCAAAAATCCAATCAACTTTTTTGAACCAAGAAAAATATCATTTGGCCATTTCAAACAAACATTTATATTCTCTTGTCTAAGCATTTCACATAACTTAATACCTAAAGACAAATTAAATATTTGACATTCAAATTCTTTTGAAAATATTGGGTAAGCTGCACTTAACCAAATCCCGCCTTTTGGTGAAATCCAAGTTTTTGAGTTTTGGCCAACTCCTGAGAACTGCTCTCTTGCGATTATAGCTAAAGGCTGATTTTTCTTTATTTCAGAATATTCAAAAAAGTTTGTTAGCTCATTTTCGGTACTTTTACATTTTATTTTGTAATGAAGTGTCCAGGTTGGATATTGACCTTGAATTTTTCTTAAATAAAAAACTGTCTTAGCTGCAGGTCCAATAACTTTCACAAATTTTTTATTAAAACAACGAGCATCTTTTTAAAGATTAGATTAACTTTAGTCTTAATAAGCAAATTTTACAAATTGGACAAAAAGTATTTGCCAATAGTGAATAGAAGGAATCCATATCTATTAAAAAATTGTCTTGATAATTTCAAAAAATCATGCGGAGACTTAGATAAACTCTCTAAAATCAACGAAAACTGGAAGAACTTAATCGGATTAGAACTATTTCAAGAATGTAAACCATTAAATATTGAAAAAAAAATACTTACTATTGCAGTAAATCATCCACAGTGGCGCCAAGCTTTAATCTATAACAAGCATAAATTAAAAGAGAGAATAGAAAAAATTGGAATAACTTTGAATGAAATAAAAATAATACAAAATTATGAAATTAAAAATAAAAATATCAAAGCTACTAATGCAAAGATAGTTTGGGCAAAGCATCCAAGCAGAATCAGTCAAAATAATATGTGCATTTGTACTCTTTGTAATTCCCCTACTCCTGAGGGCGAAATCAAAAGATGGGGAAAGTGTTCTTTTTGTTGGAGAAAAATAAAAGGCTAAATTCTTTATTTAACTAAAATTAGTATTCCCATTTGCCCCCCCCCAAATAGTCCTATATTCAGCTTTTTTAAATCCAACTTCCTTAGCAATATTTATAAGCTCATTTTTCTTTGGAAAATTACTAATACTTTTTTCAATATATTCGTACTCTGGACCTAAATTAAAAAGCCGCGAAATTGTTACTACAATTACTCTCAAATAAATTTTCTGAAAAATATTGGATAAAGAATTTCTTGTTGAGTGATTAAAATCCAAAAATCCTGCCCTTCCATTATCCTTCAAAAGATCAAAAACTTTTTTTATTCCTTCTTCAACATTATTTAAGTTTCTAAGTCCATATGACATGCAAATCCCATCAAAATTTTTTGAATAATCATTAATTTCTAATACATCTTTAATTTCCCACTTAATAAATTTATTTTTTTTTAGCTCTGATTTTTTTTTTGCAATATTTAAGATATCCACTGCACTGTCAATCCCAGTAATTGAACCCCTTGGACTAACTCTCTCAGAAATTAAGAATGCTAAATCTCCAGTTCCACAGCATAAATCAGCCCAATCTTCACCATTTAAAGGTGCCAATAAATTAACTAATTTCCTTTTCCATAATCTGTGCAGCCCAAAACTTAATAGATTATTTAAAAAGTCATATTTATGAGAAATTCTATTAAATATATTTTTGACTTCGATAGTTTTTGTGAATTTCATTTTTAAAGTTTTAACTAATTTCTTTTTGGTATTAAATTAAATTTTTTATTCATATGGTCTAATTGGAAGTTTTTTTTCGAGGAGGAAAGTCTTTATTTCTCTTAAAGAAAGTTTCTTATCATGAAGTAATGATGCCAAAAGTGCAGCAGATGCCCTGCCTTCATTGAAAACATCATAGATATCTTCTAAACAACCTGCTCCTCCAGAAGCAATCACTGGGATGTTAACAATATTGGCAACAGATTCAGTCAGATGTAAATCATATCCATTCTGCGTGCCATCACCATCCATTGAAGTAAGCAAAATTTCCCCTGCACCTAACTCCTCAACTTTCTTTGCCCAACTTAATACATCTATTCCAGTAGATTCTCTCCCTCCTTTTACATATACCTCCCATTCATCTGTCTTATTAACTTTTCTTTTCGCATCAATTGCTATCACAATACATTGATTGCCAAATTCTCTAGAACTTTTAGAAATTAAATCTGGATTTCTAACAGCAGAAGAATTCAAACTCACTTTGTCCGCTCCAGCTCTTAAAAGATCATTAATTGAAGAAACAGAATCTATTCCTCCGCCAACTGTAAATGGGATTTTTACTGATTTTGCGGTCCTAGAGACAAGATCAACTAATGTATTTCTATTTTCTATACTAGCTCTAATATCTAAGAAAACTAATTCATCAGCGCCTTCATCAGAATACCTACAAGCTAATTCAACCGGATCGCCTGAGTCTCTCAAGTTAACAAAATTTACACCTTTAACCACTCTGCCATGGGCGACATCTAAACAAGGAATTAAACGAAGAGCTACCATTTTAGTAAAAATTGTCCAAATGCTGTTAATCTTGCATAATAGCTTCCATTTTACCTCTTATGGCTGAAACAAACTTATTACCTAAAATCGGTAGTAAAATCAAAATTAACATTAACAAAGTAAAAGATAGACTACCAGCTAAATTAATCGATCAAATATCCTCGAGTCCTAAAGCCGTTATTACAGGCTATAAAATGACGGACGGCAGAAGTATAGGAATCACCGCAAAATTTCAGAATGGTGAGCAAAATTGGTTTTTCCCAGAAGAAATTGAGAAAGGTTAAAGAGTAAAGTGAATGATCCAAAACAACTATTAGGAATTAAGGGTGCCTCTGAAACATCGAGTATATGGAAACTCCGTATACAGTTAATGAAACCAATAACGTGGATCCCTTTGATATGGGGAGTTATTTGTGGAGCGGCTGCAAGTGGCAATTTTGAATGGACATTTAGTAATGTTCTAGCTTCATTAGCATGTATGTTGATGAGTGGACCGCTTCTGGCTGGTTATACCCAAACCATAAATGATTTTTTTGATAAAGAAATTGATGCAATTAATGAACCAAATAGACCAATTCCTTCTGGGAAAATTTCAATTAAAGATGTAAAAATACAAATCTGGGTATTACTTATAGCGGGTTTAATAGTTGCTTTTTTATTGGATATATATGCTAAGCACAGCTTCCCCTCCGTCTTACTTTTGGCATTAGGAGGTTCCTTTGTTAGTTATATATATTCTGCTCCACCACTCAAATTAAAACAGAATGGTTGGCTTGGAAATTATGCATTAGGAGCATCTTATATAGCTTTACCTTGGTGGGCAGGACAAGCCTTGTTTGGGAAATTAACAATCGTGACGGCGATACTAACACTTGCTTATAGCCTCTCAGGACTTGGAATTGCTGTTATTAATGATTTCAAAAGTGTTGAAGGAGACTCAAAGTTAGGCTTGAAGTCTCTACCAGTAGTATTTGGAATTAAAAATGCAAGTAGAATAAGTGCAGGACTGATTGATATTTTTCAATTAGCAATGGTTGTAGTATTAGTCATTATTGGTCAACATTTAGCCTCTGTAATTTTGGTTTTATTGGTAATTCCACAAATTACATTTCAAGATATGTGGTTACTAAGAGATCCTCTAAAGTTTGATGTCAAATATCAAGCAAGTGCCCAACCGTTCCTTATAACTGGAATGTTAGTTACAGCTTTAGCGATAGGACATAGTTTTTTAGTTGCTTAAGGTGCAAAAGATTAAATTCAAATCTTTTGTTTTAATTATTCCAATATTAATTTTTTCTGGAATATCTTTTTATTTTTTTAGTCTAATATTTAGTACCTTAAAATTTGACGTATCTAAAAATAAAAAGTCTCGGGAAACCAAATATTCTTATGTAATATCATCTTCTGATAATAAGATACTAAGCAAATTAAGCCCCAAATTTGAAATAGATAATAGTCATCATAAAATTCCATTTTTTCTTAAACATTCTTTTGTATCTTCTGAGGATAAAAGATTTTATAAACATAATGGAATAGATTTAAAAAGTATTTCACGTGCCCTTATTCAAAATATTAGAAGTGGTTATGTTAGAGAGGGAGGAAGTACGATTACACAACAAGTTGCTAGATTACTTTTTCTAAATAATGATTTAAGTTTTAAAAGAAAAATCAAAGAAATATTTATATCACTCATACTTGAAATTAGATATAACAAAAATCAAATTTTAAAATTATATTTAAATAATATTTATCTAGGATCAGGAGCATATGGGATAAACGAGGCTGCCCAGGTTTATTTTGGAAAATTTATAGAAGAATTGACATTATCAGAGATCGCATTAATTGCAGGATTAGCTCCAGCCCCATCAATTTATTCACCTTATCAAAATTTAGAACTAGCTATCAAAAATAGAAATAAAGTTCTTGAATCAATGTATGTTGATGGATATATTTCTCTTGCAAATAAGAATAAGGCTATTAAAGAAAAAATAAAATTAAATTATCAAACAGCTGATAATTTTTTAGATGATAAATTACTAATTAAATTTATTCTTCAGGAAACAGATAAAAGAATAGGAAGTAACAATGATTATAAGTTTTTAAGAATTAAATCTTCTATAAAAAAAGATTGGCAAGAAAAAGGTCAACAAATAGCAAGATATGCTGGGCCTAAAGAACTTGAATTTGCTCTGGTATCTATCGAATCAAACACAGGACTAATTAGGACAATGATAACCAGCAAACATCCATCAATTAATGAATACAATAGAGTGATTTCATCTGTAAGACCTTTAGGTTCTACTTTTAAAATAATCCCTTATACTGCTGCGTTAATAGAAGGAATAAAATTAAGCGATAAATTTGAAGACTTACCAACATGCTGGGGAAGTTATTGCCCAAAAAATTTTTCAGAAGAATATCGAGGTTCAATATCTTTGATTGAATCATTTAAAAGTTCATCAAATATCGTTCCAATATCAATAACAAAAAAAATCGGCTTAAAAAATATTATTAATTTAGCGAATTCATTTGGACTAGGTTACAAGCAAGAGTTTGAGGAATTCCTATCATTAGCTATTGGCTCATACGGAGATAATCTTTTAAACATCACAAATGCATATTCTGCAATAAACAATAATGGTAAGATTCAAAGCCCTGAAATCATAGAAAAAATAGAATCATTTAAAAAAAAGCCTATTTGGGAAAACAAATCTATTTCCAAGAAAATATTAGATTTAAAAATAAACAAGAAAATAAATAAACTTCTTAAAAAATCTGTAAAAGAAGGCACTTCAAAAGCAGCCTCAATAAAAGGAAAGAAAATTTATGGGAAAACAGGAACATCTGATGGAAATAAAGATCTCTGGTTTATTGGTTCCATTGATAACCTTACAACAGGGATCTGGATAGGTTACGACGATAATAAGGAATCTGCATTATCTAGTGGTAATGCAGCTTATTTATGGAAGAAGTTCATATCTGAAATTTATAAAATTCCAATTAAAAAATAAATTATATTTTTAAGATTTATAAGAAATGATTGCAGAGTAAAATCCATCACCAGGATAATCCAAGCTAGGTAAAATTTGCTTTTGGCTAACCAATTTTAAAGTTTTGTTTTTTTTAATAAATCGTTCAATTAATAGATTATTTTCATCGGGACAAATAGTACAAGTTGAATAAACTAAAGTGCCATCTTTTTTCAAAAGAGGGAAAATACTATCCAAAAGTTTTTCCTGCAATAAAGTTAAAGATTTTATTTTTTCTTTACTTAAAGACCATCTAGAATCTGGATTTCTGGAAAGAGTTCCAATGCCTGAACATGGAGCATCTAATAAAATCTTATCAAAATAAGATATAAACTTAGGATTTAATTCAATCAAACTCGTAGCATCAGCCTTAAGGGTATTAACAGATTTCAAATTTAACCTTTCTAAATTTGATTGCAGTATTTTCAATCTTTTTGCTGATCTATCTACAGCAATGATTTCAGCACTATCATTTGTTAATTCTGCAAGGTGGGTAGACTTACTTCCTGGAGCTGCACAAGCATCTAAAATCTTTTCACCTTCTTTTGGATTTAAGAGAGGTGCTATCCACTGAGAAGATCTATCTTGAATTGTCCAAAGTCCATCACTATATCCTGGTAAATTTTTTATAGATCTTGGATTAGATTTTAAAGTAATTCCATTATGTAAATCATTAATAATTTCAGCATCAATATTATTTTCATGAAGTACTTTCAAAAAATTATCTAAATTAATTTTTAATTGGTTAATTCTCAAATCAATTGATGGTTTTTTATTAAATGCCTTAATGATATTTTCACCCTCGCTATTGCCAACCCATTTATAAAGATCCTTCACAAGCCATAATGGAAATGATTCAAGATATGAAATTCTTTCTTTTCTATCAGAAGATAATTCCGGAAAGATTTTTTGTTCTAATTTTCTTGATGCATTTCTCAATATCGCATTTACAGTTCCCGCTAAACCATTTAAATCTGTTTTTTTAGCTACTTCTACAGTGGTTGAAATAGCAGCAGGAAATGGGATTTTATCCATTTTCAATAGTTGATACAAACCTATATGTAGAAGCCATCTTAACTTTGGAGGCTGCTTTTTATGAGTAATTTTTGATGTATGATCCGTCCAAAGATCAAGAAATTTTCTATATCTTATGCATCCAAAAGATAATTCCGTAATAAAAGCTATATCAAGAGGATTAAATTGATAATTTTTTAAAACCTTTTCAAGAGCATGATCAGAAAAATCACCCGAACTAACTTTTAATAAAATTTCCCAAGCTGCCTTTCTTTGTAAATATCCTATGCTCAAAATTTAATTAATTTTTTAAAGATAACTATAATATACAAAAAATTTAAAAATTTAAACTACTTTTTCAATTGCAGAATTAAACCAAATAAAACCTAAGATAGAAATAAGTGAAAGATTAAATCCTAAAAAAAGAAAGATATTTAAAGAGTGGATTCTTTCACGAAAAAATATTTTTTTCTCTTTTTGATACTTCTTTATTAAAATAAAAAATATTCAGGATTTCAAACGGCAACCAATATTGATAGATCCTGAATCAAGCATTCTGCCTAATTTAATTGCTATAGATTCCTCCAACCTAGTGAAATTAGATTGATGGGTAGTTATCCAATCTAGTTCAGTAAAAGTGATGATTCCCGTCGAATTACTTTTTAAAAAAAGTGTTCCAATTTCCATTAGATAAATCTAATTTTTTTTAAGTTAACATCCGTACTTCATATTTCTTCCTAACATAATATTCTTTTAATTTTTCAAAGACAACTGTAGTTTATTACTCTTAATTTATTGAATATCTCTTAAAAATTTATCAGCCGTTTTTAAGTGATTATTTAATTTTTGATCTGACATTTTATCGAGATTTCTCGTTAACATTGCCAGACGATATTGCTTTCTAAAAAAGCTTTCATTATCTTTAATAAATTTCCAAAATAAGCCATCCCATATTTCACACCATGGGCCACTTTTAAAATTAGACATTTTTTTTACATAATTAGAGCTTGATATATATGGCTTTGTTGAAAAGATACCACCATCACTAAACTGACTCATTCCGTAAACATTTGGTACCATAACCCAATCATAGGAATCAATAAACATTTCCATAAACCATTTATAAACTTGGTTTGGGTGAATTCTACATAGAAGCATAAAGTTGCCAAGAATCATTAGCCGCTCAATATGATGACAATAACCAAATTTAATAATATTTTTTATAACAACGTCTACTGGTTCAATTCCTGTATTTCCTTGATAAAAAGATTTTGGAATTGGCTTATCTTCAAAATTCCAAAAATTACTATTTCGCATCTTTGTTCCGTACTTTTTATAGACGAGGCTAATAAATTCTCTCCATCCAATAATTTGACGAATAAAACCCTCTAGAGAGTTTATCGGAACATTATTATTTTTTGCAAAAAGTAATGCTTTGTTTACTACTACATCTGGGGTTAATAAGCCGCTATTTAAAAGAGGAGAAAGTAAACTGTGCCATAAAAAAGAATTTTCTTTAGAAATAGCATCCTCATAATCTCCAAATAAGAAAAATCTATGTTTAAAAAAATCATTTAACCATTCATCTGCCTCCTCAAAATTAGTTGGATATAAAAAGTTATTACTTTCTCCAATAAACTCAATATCAAAATTTGCTAATGACCTTTCTGCATTAACTACAAATTTATTTTTTTGTAATTTAGGTATATCGGGTATATTTATTTTTTTTGGTAATTTTTTTCTGTTCATTTCATCGAAACTCCATTTACCACCTTCAGGTGTATCATCAGGATTGACTAATATCTTTTGGCTCTTTCTTTGATTCTCATAAAATCTCCCCATAAGAGGTTTTTTTGGATTTGATGCAAATAAATCTTTTAATTCTTCACTGCTCATAAACATAGGAGAAGGCAAAATATTTAAAGCCAAATTATTACTTTCAACAAAATTATTAATCCTCTTCATTATTAAAAAATCATGAGGGTCAATGAGATTTATTTTCTGATATTTATTTTTAATAAATTCCCATAAGTAATCAACTGTAGAAACATTATTCTTGTTTTCAATGTATAAAACTTTAAAGCCAGATATTTCTAAATAATTTTTATAAGCGAGCATAGATGCTCTATGAAAAACTAACTTATTTTTATGGTTAATTAATTTATGAAATTTATCATTTCCAAAAAATAATGAGTCTTCCAAAATCAAAACTTCACAATTTATTTTTAAGATTGGGCTTTCTCTAAAAAGTTGATTCGGGAAAATAATCGATACTTGTTTCATCTTAGCGACTTTCTGTTACTGCATCTTTTTGAACAGTAGATAACATCATCCCAACAGTTTTTCCATTTTTTACGCCACTCAAACGGTCTATTGCAAACAGGACAAGTTTTAGTAGAAAGATTTTTCAAAATTTATAATTTTCTTTTATGAGTAGATTTAAATCTAGTTGAATCTTTAAGGGCCATATGTTTTGTATTTCTTCCCGAAACTCTCTTTCTCCAAACTTTGAAAGATTTTGGTTTAAGATTTTGACGCATAATTTTTATCGCATCTTCCTCTTTTAAACCAAATTGATACTCGATAGCTTCAAAGGGTGTTCTATCTTCCCAACACATTTCTATTATTCTGTCTATATCGATACTTTCCATATTTATTGTTCACATTGTGAGGTACAAAGTTTTTCAATATCGGATCTACCTGTAATTTGAAGTCTATATTTTGCCCAAAATCTGTAAAATAATCTCAATAATGGAGATAAGAGCTTAATCTTCAAGGGATAATAAACCCAACCTAAACCAACTAATTCATAAGAATATGCAAGTACATCTAGTCCCCTAATAATTTCACCATTTTCAATAATCCCATGAAGGTTTGACATAGCTTCTGAATATGAGATGTCATTAAAAAGGGTTTTATCATAATCCTTACTATTAATATCTATAAATGCAATTTGATTTAAGATATCTCTTTTTTTAAGAAAAATTGTTTCTCTCAAACAAAGTGGACAACCACCATCGAATAAAAAGGTTAATTTATTTTTCATATTTTTATTCAAATATAGAAATTAAATAACTTTTTTGTGGAATAAAAAATTTTTTTTAGAGTACAAGCTTTATAAAGCCTTAATAATTGCCAGTTCTAATTTATTGAAATTATATTATCTTATTAATTAATAAGCCATTGATTAAGGGATACATCAATGGTTTAAAACTTTTTATGATCAGTCATCTAGAAGATGAACTCCTTCTCCTACGTCAGGGGTAAATTTACAATATTTTTCAAAAATAAGTCCAACACCTCTCATTTTTTCTCCTAATTCATCGTTAAATTTATTCCATTCTTCCGATTCACGATCAGGTAAATCCCACCCTTGTTTTTCTACCATACTTGTTATTACCGTATAGTCCCATTCTATGTATGCCATTTAGTTAATTTAAACTACCAAAATATTATAAACCAAGAGATTTAAGAGATAATCAATATTTTTTGAATATAATTTAAAAGTGCGAAAAAATTATAAATGTCAATTTTGCCAAGAAGATTTGAACGAATAAAAAGTGTTTTAGATTGCAGAATGAAAAACTTGACTGTTTTAGTTGAGGATGTCAATAAACCACATAATTTATCTGCGATATTAAGGACATGTGATGCGGCAGGAGTTTTCGAAGCAAATTTTATTAGCAAAACGAATGCCGTTAAGACTTTTAATAGTACTGCTCAAGGAAGTCAAAAATGGGTAAAACTGAATAATCATGAAAACACTATCACGGCAATATCTGATTTAAAGAATAAGGGTTTTAAATTATATGGCACGACTCTTAATAGTGAATCAGTAGATTATAGAAATTTTGATTATTCTCAAAATACATGTTTTGTATTGGGAGCAGAAAAATGGGGACTAAGTAATGAACTTATATCAATGGTTGATCAATCAATTTTTATACCTATGAGAGGTATGGTTCAATCTCTGAATGTTTCAGTTGCTGCGTCTATATTATTATTTGAAGCTGTTCGCCAAAGAAAAAATAAAGGTATATTGCCCGCTAATGGAGAAGGGTTAAATATGGATGAATATCAAAAAACACTTTTTGAATGGTGTTACCCAGAATTGGCTGCGGTATATAAAAAATCAGCTAAAGAATATCCAAAGTTGAATGATCAAGGAGAACTTGATCCTATTACAGATAACTAAATTTATTCAGAATTTTGATTATCAAAAATTTCTTCAAGGTCCTCTCCTATAAAAGAAAGACCTAAAACTAAAAAAAACATTGCCAACCCTGGGAACAAAGCCGTCCACCAGATACCTGTAGGTAAAGCGGCAAGAGCCAGATTTAAATCACTTCCCCACTCTGGGACATCTGCAGGAACGCCAAGGCCTAAAAATCCTAAACTTCCTAATACCAAAACAGCATCTGCAGCATTTAGGGTAAGCAGAATAGGCAATGGTGTTATTACATTTGGAAGAATATATTTAAAAATAATTTTTTTAACATCAGCTCCTGCAACTTGAGCTGCCTCCACATAAGTTTCGGATTTAACCAATATTGTCTGATTTCTGATTAATCTAAAATATTGAGGAGAGTAAACAATACACAATGCCAAAGCCGCGTTAAAGATACCCTTACCCAATATAAAAGCCACAACAACTGAAAGCAAAATTACAGGTATTGAAAAAATAGTATCCATTATTAGTGATAAGCATTTATCAAAAAAACCACCAAAATATCCACTTAATAATCCCAATGGCAATCCCAAACTTAATGAAAAAAGAATAGCTAAGAATACAACTTCTATCGCTAATGATGATCCTTGCAAAGTTCTTAAGCAAACATCTCTTCCTAATCTATCTGTGCCACAAAAATGATTAAGAGAAGGAGGGGCAAAGATATCATTGCTTAACATTGAAAATGAATAGCCAAAAAAATCATTGGCTTCTAAAAATTTCATTATTAAAACAACAAGAAGATAAAAAAGTACAATTAAAAATCCAGCTTTTCTGATATTTGCGCCGACACGATTAAATGAGTTAATATTCAAGATCTTTTTTTAAAGATATAAATGAAATATACCCAATTCTTTTTAAAATAAATAGCTAAAAAGTTTAATTTAAAAGAAATTACTGGTTTAATTTCAAGACTGCCATAAAAGCTTCTTGAGGGACTTCAACTTTACCCATGGCCTTCATCCTCTTTTTACCTTTGGCTTGTTTCTTTAAAAGTTTCTTTTTCCTAGAAATATCCCCTCCATAACATTTAGATAAAACATCTTTTCGCAAAGCACTTATGCTTTCACTTGCAATAATCCTGCTACCGATTGATGCTTGAATAGGTATTTTAAATTGTTGTTTTGGAATAAGTTCTTTTAATTTCTCAACTAAACTTCTGCCAATTCCATAAGCCTTATCTTTATGAACAATAGAAGTTAATGGATCTGCTCTTTCTGAATTTATTAGAACATCTAATCTAACAAGGTCATTTTTTCTATAGCCAATTAAATAATATTCCATTGATGCATAACCTTGGGTCCTGCTTTTCATTTGATCAAAGAAATCTGTAACAACTTCTGCTAATGGAATTTCATAAATCAAGGTAACTCGATCTGTTGTTATGTATTTCATATCTATAAATACTCCCCTTCTTTCCTGACATAAGCCCATTAATGTTCCATTAAATTCATTGGGAGCATAAATTTCCATTTTTACATAAGGCTCTTCTATTGATTCTCTAAGTTGTGGATCAGGAATTGTAGAAGGGTTATCAATAAAGATATGTTCCTGCTGATTTAAATTAACTTTATAAATAACTGATGGTGCCGTTACGATTAGATCCAAGTCATATTCTCTTTCTAATCTTTCTTGAACAATCTCCATATGAAGAAGTCCTAGGAATCCGCACCTAAATCCGAAGCCCATTGCGCTACTAGTTTCGGGCTCATATTTTAAAGCTGCATCAGATAATTGTAGTTTTTCGAGTGATACTCTTAAATCTGGAAATTGATCAGCATCAGTCGGGAATAAGCCACAAAAAACCATAGGATTTGCTGTCTTATATCCAGGCAAAGGATCATTGGCAGGTGAATTTAAAAGAGTAATCGTATCTCCCACTCTCGCATCAGCAACTGATTTTATAGAAGCAGCTAAATAACCAACTTCGCCTGCATGTAATTCATCAACTTGCTGCTGATCAGGCGCCATTATTCCTATTTCATCTAGTTCATAATTTTTCTTACTTGCCATTAATAATATTTTTTCTCTCTTATTTAGAGACCCAGATATCACCCTAAAATAAACAATAACTCCCCTGTACGGATCATAATAAGAATCAAAAATCAGTGCCTTTGTAGGTAGTTTAATTTCATCTTGAGGAGGAGGTACTCTTCTTACGATTGCTTCCAAAATATCTTTAATACCAACTCCAGTTTTTGCTGAACAATTTATTGCGTTAGATGTATCAAGTCCAATAATTTCCTCTATTTCTTGTTTTATTTTTTCAGCATCAGCCCCTGGTAAATCAACTTTATTTAAAACAGGAATTATTTCAAGATTATTTTCTATGGCAAGATAAACATTAGCTAAGGTTTGAGCTTCTACTCCTTGACTTGCATCAACAACAAGTAAGGCGCCTTCGCAAGCTTGAAGAGATCTACTAACCTCATAAGAGAAATCAACATGCCCTGGGGTGTCTATTAAGTTCAAAACATATTCTTGGGAATCGTCAGCTTTATATTTCATCCTAGCGGCCTGTAACTTGATAGTAATTCCTCTCTCTCTTTCAAGATCCATACTGTCCAAAAATTGTTCTTGCATATCCCTTTGCTGCACAGTACCAGTATCTTGAAGCAACCTATCTGCAAGGGTAGATTTACCATGGTCAATATGAGCGATTATGCAGAAATTCCTAATTTTTGAAACCGATATATCAGTCATATAGAAAGAAAATTCTCCTCTTATTACATCTTGATTAATACTAGCTAATTAGAATTATGGATGGAAACCAAAAATGGAATTATTTCTTTTTTTAATTTCTTTTATGAAGGTACTGTAATTTTCAGAGACTAATAGTTCTGGATAAATTAAGTCATTTATTTTTTTCTGAAGATTAAACTTATCGTTTAAAAATAAAACAGATTTTTCTAGAACCTCAATCATAATTGAAACCGCAGTACTTGCTCCCGGAGAGGCTCCCAACAAAGCAGATAATGATCCATCAGATGAATTTACAATTTCAGTTCCAAATTTCAAAGAACCACCACCTTCAGTTTTTTTAATTATTTGGACTCTTTGACCAGCATTCTTTAAATACCAATCAGAAGGATTAGCTGATGGCATCATATTCTTTAAATTCTCAACTCTTGAGTTATGGTTCTTTAATGATTGTGATATTAGGTAATTAATTAAATCGTTGTTCTTGAAACCAACGTCTAACATAGAAAAAATATTATTCTTTTTAATTGAACTAAATAAGTCAAAGTATGAACTTTGTTTTAGAAATTTCGTTGTAAATCCAGCAAAAGGTCCATATAAAAGAAGTTTTTTATTATCAATCCATCTGGTGTCTAAATGAGGCACAGACATTGGTGGCGATCCAATATCAGCTTTACCATAAACTTTTGAGTTATGTTTTTCTGTTAGATCTTTTTTCTCGCAAATAAGCCATTTCCCACTAACAGGAAATCCACCATAACTTTTTGCTTCTGGAATTTTTGATTTTTGTAAATAATTAATTGTTTTTCCACCAGCACCAAGAAAAACGTAGCCAGTTCTAATTGAAGTTTTTCTACCTTCAGAACTGATTTCTAGTTCCCATTGTTTTTTATCAATTTTCTTTAAATCTACTAATTCTGTTTTGTATCTAATTTCCACATTTTTGTTTAAAGAAACTAATGACAAATACTCTTTAGTTAAAGCCTCAAAATTGATATCAGTTCCTCTACCTATTCTGGTAGCAGCAATTTGAGTAGATGGATTTCTATCTTTTGTTATTAGAGGAGCCCATGATGAAATTTCATCAAAAGATGTAGAAAATTCCATATCGATAAATTCAGGATTTTCGGTCATTTTCTGAAATCTTTTTTTTAAAAAAGAAATATTATCCTGACCAGAAACAAAGCTAATATGAGGAACAAATTTTAGAAACTTCTTAATATCAATCTTCCCTGCTTTATACAATGAGGCCCATAAAGACATGGATGTTTCAAAAGAACGATTTATTGAGAGCGCTTTATCTATTTTTAGATTTCCTTTTTCATCTAAAGGGGTATAGTTTAATTCGCAATTAGCCGCATGTCCTGTACCTGCATTATTAAAAGCACCAGTACTTTCACTTCCTGGAGCATTTAATTTTTCTATAATAAGATATTTTATATCTGGTAAAACTTCTGAAATTAGGAGGGCTAAAGTACTACTCATTATCCCTGCTCCTACTAAGACTGCGTCAAAGTAGCTATTGTCATTAGTGGGATTTTTAGATGAAGTCACAACAGAAAATTATCTTTTTTGCAATTAATCAGATTTCTTTCTAGGCTTATTATAAAGTTAATCCAAAATTATGAGTACTGAAACACTCTCTCTGACAAACGAAAATGTAGAAAAAGTCCTTGACGAGCTAAGACCTTTTTTAATTTCTGATGGAGGTAATGTTGAGATTGCAGAAATAGATGGCCCAATTGTCAAAGTCAGACTTCAAGGAGCATGTGGTAGTTGCCCAAGTAGCACTATGACTCTCAAAATGGGTATTGAAAGAAAGTTAAAAGAAATGATTCCAGAAATAAGCGAAGTTGTCCAAGTTTTATAAAAATTTTTAACTGAAATAAATATTATTTAGTTTTTAATTCCTTCAACAAAGATGATTCCATATCAAGGCAATCAATTGGAAGTCCTTGGCCAATAGCGATTAAAAGAGGTGCAAGAATTCCTAAAGTAAAAACTAAATTTGATTGGCTTACATCATATTTACTCAAAGTAAAAGTTATCAAATAAATAATTGAAAAATAAGCATGTAGTGAAAAAAATTCTTTTGGCTTTAACACTGGCCACCTTAAAGTATTTCCCAAGAAATATAAAAAACCTGTCATAAATAAATAGTTACATGAAGATTAAACCAAATATAAACATAAACCTTTTTAGAGGCTATTTATAAAAAAATTTACCTAAGATAATAATTAAAAAAACATTAAATCTTCTTTTCT
>QCDS01000016.1 GCA_003278685.1 Prochlorococcus sp. AG-355-K03
TGACATTGGCAGAATAAAAATAGGTCAAGAAGCCTCAGTAAGAATTGAGGCTTATCCCTCAAAAAAATATAGTGCCATAGTTAAAAAAATAGCTACAAGAGCTGTAAAAGATAATAATGTAACCTCATTCGAAGTAACTTTAAATTTTAAAGATATTTCTGAAGAAATTAAAATTGGAATGACTGCAGATCTTGAATTTAGAGTCGAAGGTAATGAAGAAAAAATCTTAGTACCAACAGTATCTATTGTCACTGAAAAAGGTGAAAAAGGAATTTTGAAAGTTGATAAAAACAATTCTCCCAAATTTGAAAAAATCGAAATTGGTATTAGTAGTGGAAATAAAACTTCAGTCATTGATGGATTAGAACCTGGAGAGCAAATCTTTATTGATATTCCACCTTGGGCTAAGAAGAGAAAATGAGTTTAAAATCTGAAAACTCTAAAAAACCAATTTTACTTTTAGTCGATGGCCACTCACTTGCTTTTAGAAGCTTCTATGCATTTAGCAAAGGGATTGATGGAGGTTTAACTACCAAAGAGGGATTCCCAACAAGTGTCACTTATGGATTCCTAAAAAGTCTTCTTGATAATTGCAAAAATATTAGTCCTGAGGGTGTTTGTATTACGTTTGATACCGAAAAACCTACTTTCAGACATGAATTAGATCCAAATTATAAGGCCAATAGAGATGTAGCACCAGATGTTTTTTTTCAGGATATTGAACAACTAGAAATCATTTTAGAAGAAAGCCTTAATTTACCAATTTTTAAATCTCCTGGTTATGAAGCAGATGATCTCCTAGGCACAATTGCAAATGATGCTTCTTCTAAAGGATGGTGCGTGAATATTCTTTCTGGGGATCGGGACTTATTTCAATTAGTAGATGATCAAAAAGATATTTATGTACTTTATATGGGTGGTGGTCCATATGCAAAAAGTGGTAATCCAACACTTATGAATGAAAATGGAGTAAAAGAAAAATTAGGTGTTGCGCCAGAAAGGGTAGTTGATCTTAAAGCTCTAACTGGTGATAGTTCTGATAATATTCCTGGTATTAAAGGGGTAGGTCCAAAAACTGCAATTAATCTACTAAAAGAAAACGATACACTTGATGGGATTTATCAGGCTTTAGACAAGATTCAGCAGAATAATGATAAAAAATATAAAGGATTCATAAAAGGTTCGGTAATAGAAAAGCTCAGAAACGATAAGCATAATGCTTTTCTTTCCAGGGATTTAGCAAAAATAAATACTGAAGTGCCTTTGATATTAAGTGATGGTTATGAATTAAAAAATATAAATCAAGAACTCCTCTCACAGTCACTGCAAAAACTTGAATTATCAACACTACTCCGGCAAATTGATATGTTCAATTCAACTTTTAGTAAAGGTGGTTTTGACAAAAATAATGTGGCTAAAGAGGAGGAGAAAGATGCAAAGGTCTCTAGTAAAAGTGAATTAGAAAATAGTGAAAATAAAATCCCTAAAATCAATGTGATTGTTGTAAATGATTTTGAATTACTTGATAAATTAATTCAAAGATTAGAAAAGACCAATGGGATAGTTTCTTTAGATACAGAGACTAATAGTTTAAATCCAATCGATGCGGAACTTGTTGGGATAGGACTATGTCTTGGAGAAGAAACTGATGATTTATTTTATATACCTCTTGGTCATCAAACAAAAAAAGAGACTCCCAATAAATTGTCGATTGAAGATGTTTTCTCAAAACTAAGACCTTGGATAGAAGATCCAAAAAAAGAAAAGGCACTCCAAAATTCTAAATTTGACAGGCAAATATTTTTTAATCACGGACTTGATCTTAAAGGCGTAACCTTTGACACTTTGTTAGCAGACTATCTTCTTAATAATCAGGAGAAGCATGGGCTAAGTGAAATTAGTTTTAGATTATTTGGATTTAAACCTCCTTCATTTAAGGAAACAGTTGGGAAAAATAAAGACTTTTCATTTGTTGATATTGATGAAGCTAGTATTTACTGCGGTTATGACGTATTTCTAACTTTTAAGATTGTCAAAATTTTTAAAGAAAGATTTTCAACAGAAAAAAATGATTTAATCAAATTGTTCGAAGAAATCGAGCTACCCTTAGAGCCGGTATTGTCTCAAATGGAAATGAATGGAATAACCATTGACATCCCTTATTTAGATAAACTCTCAAAAGAACTAAAAAGTACCTTAGAAGATATTGAAAGTAAAGTTTATGAATTAGCAGAGGAGACTTTTAATCTATCTTCACCAAAACAACTTGGTGAGATCTTGTTTGAAAAATTAAATTTGGATAAGAAAAAATCACGGAAAACAAAAACAGGATGGAGTACAGATGCAGTAGTTCTTGAAAGATTAGTCGACGAACATGAAATAATCCAACATTTAATAAAACACAGAACTCTTAGCAAATTACTTAGCACCTATATTGATGCTCTTCCAAATCTTATAAACAAAAAGACAGGAAGAGTTCATACAAACTTTAATCAAGCTGCTACAGCGACTGGGAGACTAAGTAGTAGCAATCCTAATCTTCAAAATATCCCGGTTAGGACTGAATTTAGCAGGAGAATCAGAAAGGCATTCTTGCCTGAAAAAAATTGGAAACTTTTATCAGCTGATTATTCTCAGATAGAATTAAGAATACTTGCTCACTTAGCGAATGAAGAAATACTAATTAATGCGTTTCATAAAAATGATGACATTCATTCTTTGACTGCAAGATTAATTTTCGAGAAAGAAGAAATATCCTCTGACGAAAGGAGAGTTGGGAAAACAATAAATTTTGGAGTTATCTATGGTATGGGGATAAAAAAGTTTGCCCGTTCAACAGGAGTAAGTACTCCAGAGGCAAAAGAATTCCTAATAAAATACAAAGAAAGATATTCAAAAATTTTCAAGTTTCTTGAACTCCAAGAAAGGCTTGCCTTATCAAAAGGTTATGTAAAAACAATTTTTGGTCGAAAAAGAGAATTTAAGTTTGATAAAAATGGACTTGGAAGATTAATAGGGAAAGATCCTTACGAAATTGACCTGCAATCTGCAAGAAGGGCTGGCATGGAAGCACAGTCATTAAGAGCCGCAGCTAATGCACCAATTCAGGGTTCAAGTGCAGACATTATTAAAATTGCAATGGTTCAACTAAATAAGAAATTCATAGAAATGAATGTTCCCGCAAAAATGCTTTTACAAGTACATGATGAATTATTGTTTGAAGTTGAACCAGATTCTTTGGAAATTACGACGAAATTAGTAAAGAAGACTATGGAAGATTGTGTAAAATTAAATGTGCCTCTTTTAGTTGATATTGGTATTGGAGACAATTGGATGGAGACAAAATAAACCTTATGAAATACTTAATTTAAGATGATCAAACTTTTTAATACTTTAAGCAAAAGAGTTGAGGTTTTTAAGCCTATTGATGATGTTGTTAAAATTTATTGTTGTGGAGTTACTGTTTATGATTTATGTCATCTTGGTCATGCCAGAAGTTATATAGCTTGGGATGTATTGAGAAGATTTTTAATTTACAGTGATTTCAAAGTAAAGTATGTTCAAAATTTTACAGATATTGATGACAAGATTTTAAAAAGAGCTAAAGAAAAAAGCAGCTCAATGAAGGAAGTATCTGAAAAAAATATTATTGAATTTCATAAAGATATGGATTCTTTAGGAATAATGCGTCCGGATAGTATGCCAAGAGCAACGAATCATATATGCAATATCTGCTCCTTCATAACAATCCTTGAGGACAAAGGTTATGCATACTCTAGGGATGGAGATGTTTATTATTCTGTTTTTAAAAATAAAAATTATGGAAAGCTAAGTAATCAAAATATACAAGAACAAAATATTAATCAGCAAGGAAGAATGACTAATGATGAAAATAGTAAAAAACTTAATCCGCAAGATTTTGCACTATGGAAAAAAGCCAAAGATGATGAACCATCTTTTGATTCGCCATGGGGTAAAGGTAGGCCAGGATGGCATATTGAATGTTCAGCGATGGTTAAAGATGAATTAGGAGATACTATTGATATCCATTTAGGTGGTTCTGATTTGATTTTTCCGCATCATGAGAATGAAATCGCCCAATCAGAAGCAGCCAATGGCAAAAAGCTAGCTAACTATTGGTTACACAATGGGATGGTCAATGTAAATGGACAAAAGATGAGTAAATCCCTTAAAAATTTTAAAACTATCAGAGAGCTAATTAAGTCAGGTATAAGCCCTATGACTTTGCGATATTTTGTTATGACTGTGAATTATAGAAAACCACTTGATTTTACTGAAGAAGCTTTAAGGAGTGCTTCAGAAGCTTGGAAAAACATTAATGTAGCCCTTTCTCTTATGGATCTTACAAAAGGTGCTTTTAGATCTATTAATAAAAATGAATCTATCGAAGAAGAATATAAAGAGAAAATAAACTTTGAATTATCTCAAAAAAAGCTTAAATTTTCTGAGGCTTTGGGAAATGACCTTAATACAGCAGGTGCTATTGCAATTATTTACGATTTAGCAAAACCATTAAAAAACTTTTTAAACCAATTTCAAAGAGTCGAAGGTTTTAAAATAGATCTAAATGAAGAATTCTTTCTACTTGAGAATTTTAAAACTCTTGAAAAGTTGACTGAGGTACTTGGTCTTAAAAAAGAGGTTTTAGTAAAAGAAAGTAAAATAACAGAAGAAGAAATATCAACGCTTATTAATGAAAGATTGAAAGCAAAAAAGGAAAAGAATTATACGAAGGCCGATGAAATTAGGAATTTGTTAAAAGAAAAAGGTATTGAACTTATTGATCAATCAAAGGAAATAACAACATGGATAAGGATCTAAATTTTAAGAAAAAAACCAATTTGAAATTTTTGTTTTTTAAATACACCTTTAAATGGGAAGATATTAGAAATATCAGAGAAAATTGAAATACATCACTGTGCTCGGTTCTACTGGTTCAATAGGGACTCAAACTCTCGAAATAGCTAGTGAGCAGCCTGATAAGTTTAAAGCAGTAGCTCTTTCAGCAGGAAGAAATATTAATTTATTAACAGAACAAGTTAAAACACATAAACCTGAAGTAGTTGCTATTGAGGATGAAAATCTTATAGAAGATTTAAAAGATAATATTAAAAACTTAGATTTGGATAGTGCTCCCTTGATTTTGAGTGGAAAGGAGGGGATTAACGCTGTTGCAGCGTGGGATAAGGCAGATACTGTGGTTACAGGGATTGTAGGATGTGCAGGCTTAATCCCAACAATGTCAGCAATTAATGCTGGGAAGAATATTGCACTTGCTAACAAAGAAACTTTAATTGCGGCAGGACCAATTGTTATTCCTGCATTAAAGAAAAATAATAGTAGACTTTTACCTGCTGATTCAGAACATTCTGCTATCTTTCAATGTTTACAAGGATTACCCAATTATGAAAATGCGGATTTTTCAACAGGAGAGATACCTAAAGGTTTAAAAGCCATACATTTAACAGCTTCTGGTGGTGCTTTCAGAGATTGGGCCGTTGAGGATTTAAAGCATGTAACAGTGGAAGATGCAACTTCACATCCTAATTGGGATATGGGGAAAAAAATAACTGTAGATTCTGCAACTCTTATGAATAAAGGATTAGAAGTTATAGAAGCTCATTATTTATTTGGGACCTCCTACGAAAATATCGAAATAGTTATCCACCCTCAAAGTATTATTCATTCAATGATTGAGATGGAAGATTCTTCAGTATTAGCTCAATTAGGTTGGCCAGATATGAAACTACCCATTTTATATGCGATGAGTTGGCCTGAAAGATTTAAAACAAATTGGAAAAGATTAAACCTAAGTGAAATTGGAAAATTAACTTTTAAAGAGCCAGACGAGTTTAAATATCCATGCATGGGACTTGCCTATGCCGCAGGAAAATCTTCTGGGACTATGCCTGCAGTCTTAAATGCTGCTAATGAAATGGCTGTTGAACAATTCCTTAAAGAAACAATTTCTTTTCAAGAAATTCCAACATTTATAAGTAAAGCATGTGAATCACATATGGAGAATTTGAATTTGAGTCCCGAATTAGAGGATATTCTTGAAGTAGACAATTGGGCCAGACTTTTTGTTAAGCAAGAAATTAAAAAAGGGAAAAAATACGTAAGTATTGGATAAAAGTGAATATAAAAAAACATCTTCTACTATGCGCAACACCCACAAAACAGAAATGCTTTAAAAGCAATGAAGGTCAAAAAGCATGGGAATGCCTGAAAAAGACTTTAAAAAAATTTGAGAATGATCCCTCTACAAAAAACGTTCATATATTAAGATCAAAAGCTGACTGTTTAAGGATATGCAAGAACGGCCCAATTCTTCTTATTTGGCCCGATGGTATTTGGTATGAGAAAGTTTCTCCAGAAAGAATTTCTGAAATTTTTACCTCACATATTATTAACGGTAAGCCAATAGAAAAATGGATTTTCAAAAAAACACCATTTTCAAATAGTCCTAGATATTCATAAACCAGTTCTTTACGACTTCGTCTGACCAGCAGCCATTAATCGAATGAAAACCATTATGACCTCCTTTTTCAGTTATAAAAATAGTGAATTTATCAATAGATTCTTTTCTTAAATTCAAAGTATCTTTATATGGAACCCAGGGATCATCCTTGGCATGAATAAAAAGAATTGGAGGTAATTTTTTTATTGAGTTTTGGATTCTAAATATTGGAGAAGCTTTAATATAATAATCTTCTAAAGAATTAAATCCCCAACTAGGAGCTGTAAATTTCTGATCAAATTCTCTTATACTTTTTAAATTTCTAATTTTGATTCTTAATTTCGCGTTATCAAGGAGTTTGCCTTCATCATTAAATCCCTCCCATAACTGATTTTTTAAGCGGTGAAGTAACCATTTTTGGTAGATAGAATTTCTAGGTTTTTCAATACAGAGACTGCATGAAGATAAATCTAAAGGGGTACTCACGCAGGCAAGGCCATCTAAAAGTTTTTCTTCTTTGCTTTCATCGTAATCTAGGCAGGCATTTAAAAGAATTGTTCCGCCTAAAGATAATCCAACGCCGTAAATTGGAAGACTATTATTCCTTTTCATAAGATCTTTGAACTCTAAATTAACTAATTTTTTAAAATAATTAATTGCTGAAATAACATCGCTGGAGCATCTAGCACAATAATTTCCTTTAGCTAAATATCTCGCAGATCCAGATCCTCTTAGATTTAATTTAAGAACTCCAAAACCATTATTTGCTAATTTCCTAGAGATTCTTCTTAAACCAAACCGTTTAGTTGAGCCCCCTAAACCATGTGTAACGATTACAAAACCCCTAAGTGAGTTTAAGTTTTCAGGTAATTCTAAAAACCCTAGAAGATAATCAAATTCAAATTTTTTTGAAAGAATTTTATTAATAGGAAAGAATATTTTTTTATTTTTTATTGATTTACCAAAATCAATAACAAAAGTATCTCTCAAAGTTTGTAAATCGCCACCTATCCAAGGTAAGACTTCTCTAAATGGCTTATTTTTTAAGTAATCTGAAACACTAAAAGATATATTATTATTTCTCCCCAACTCCAAGATCCTTTAATTCTCCAATCAAATCATTCAGTACCTTTTTTGCATCACCAAAGACCATTGAGGTATTTGGGAGATCAAATAAATCATTTTTTATTCCAGAGTAACCTGCACTCATACCACGTTTAATTACAAATACCGTTCTTGCTTCCTGCACATCAAGAACTGGCATGCCATATAAAGGAGAAGAGCTATCATTTTTAGCTTGAGGATTAACCACATCATTTGCTCCTAAAACTAAAACAACATCCGTTGCTGGAAAATCAGGATTTACAACGTCCATCTCTTTAAGTTGTTCGTAGGGAACATCTGCTTCTGCTAAAAGTACATTCATATGTCCAGGCATTCTCCCTGCTACAGGATGAATTGCGTAAACAACTTCAATACCGTTTTGCTCTAGTTTTTTTGTCACTTCCCTTAAAGTATGTTGAGCTTGAGCTACCGCTAGACCATAACCAGGAACAATAATTACCTTGTTAGCTGCCTCTAAAGTCAATGCACATTCTTCAACACTGCAAGAAGTTATATTTGTATATTCTCCTGAACCAGAAGAGGCTGTACTTTGTGCAGATAAAGATCCTCCAAAAAGAACTGAGACCAATGATCTATTCATACCCTTGCACATTACTTGAGTAAGTATTAGGCCTGCTGCTCCAACCATTGCGCCTGCTACTATCAAAAGCTGACTATCTACAACGAAACCTGCTGCAGCTGCTGCAATCCCTGAATAGCTATTTAATAAAGATATAACGACTGGCATATCAGCTCCACCAATTGGTAAAGTAACTCCAATACCCAATAAAGAAGAAACTATAACTAAAAGCCAAATAGAACTTGTATTGCCGTTTATCAGATCAAAAAAGGCTATCAAGGAAGCAACTGCAAAAACAATATTGACAAAATGTCTAACTTTGCTCTGAGTCCATCCTGGAGTTGACAACCAACCCTGTAACTTTGCCATCGCCACAATTGAACCTGTGAAAGTTATGGCACCAACAAATATAGAAACAGATATTGAAACTTCATTAATCAGTGACTTAAAAAAATCAAGATTTTCTTGGCCACCTGATATAGGAAAGATAGCTACTCCTAAGGCCACCAAAAGTGATGACATTCCACCACATCCATTGAACAATGCCACTGTTTCAGGCATGGAGGTCATAGGTACTTTTTTTGCGAGAAATGCTCCGAATAAACTACCTATGATTGATCCAATTATTATCCAAATCCAAGACTGAATAGCAATTCCAGAAGTGCCTAAATAATAAGAAAGTAATCCTACTACTGATAGCGACATTGCAAATGCAGCTAATCTATTGGCATCCCTTGCTGATTTTACTTTTGACAATCCTTTTATTCCCAAAGCCAGTAAAAGTACTGCTAGAAGGTCAATAACGAATTTAATGATTATAGGTAGATTCATTTTAAAAATTACTTTTTATTGGAGGGTTTACGACTAAACATCGCGAGCATTCGATCAGTTACAAAGAAACCGCCTACAACGTTGAAAAGAGCAAATCCAAGAGAAACTGAACCAATGATTAAAAGTGGTACGTTACCTTCTGCTTTTACAATTAAAGTCAAGGCTGCAAGCATTGTTATTCCCGAAATTGCATTTGCTCCACTCATTAAAGGTGTATGAAGAGTAGGAGGAACTTTTCCAATTAACTCGAGGCCTAATAAACTACCAAGTAAAAGAACCCAAAGAAGACTTATAAAAGACATAATTTTAAAACCTCAATTTTCAAAAACTTTATTTTGAAGAACAACTCCTTCATCGCTTAATAAACATCCAGAAATGAGTTCATCCTCTTTATCTAATTTAATTAGACCATCTTTTATAAATGGTGTAATCAGAGATGTTAAGTTTTTAGCATAAAGTGAACTTGCATCATAAGGAACTGAAGAGGGTAATTCCCCCGCTCCTATAAGTTTTACCCCATCTTTGATAATAGTTTCATTTGATTTTGTTCCTTCGCAGTTCCCTCCCTGAGAAACTGCTAAATCAATAACTACTGCTCCAGGCCTCATTTTTTTAATCATGGGTGAGTCTATTAAAACAGGGGCCTTTTTACCTAGAACTTGCGCAGTACATATAGCAACATCAGCTTCAGATAAATATTTAGTTAAAGTTGCCTTCTGTTTTGAGAGGAATTCGGGTGTTACAGCTTTTGCATAACCTCCTGCCTCTCCTGGTTTTTCCTCAACTTCAGGAAGTTCTATAAATCTTGCTCCGAGGGACTCTACTTGTTCTTTAACAGCAGGTCTAATATCAGATACAAATACTATTGCTCCAAGTCTTTTTGCTGTCGCAACTGCCTGTAATCCTGCAACGCCTCCACCAAGAACCACTACTTTGGCAGGTTGGACTGTCCCAGCTGCAGTCATAAGCATTGGGAAATATCTATCTAACTCACTTGCAGCCAAAAGAACTGCTTTATATCCAGCAATATTGGCCTGTGAAGAAAGAACATCAGAAGATTGAGCTCTACTAATCCTCGGAAGCAATTCTAGTGATAAAGCTGAAATCTTATTACTATTTATAATCCTTAGAAGCTCCTTATTACCATATGGGTTAAGAAGACCGAGAAGAACAGCGCCTTTCTTTAACTTAGTTAAATTATCCTCTGATGGAGTTTGAACACAAAATATTAAGTCCGCTTCACTCCAAATTTTTTGATCTAAGTTGTTTATTATTGTTCCGCCCGATTGTTCATATGATAAGTCACTAAATCCTGATAATTTCCCTGCTGAACTTTCAATATAAACATCACATCCAAGGCTTTTTAATTTCTTTACCGCTTCTGGTGTAGCTGAAACTCTCCTTTCACCAGAGCTTGTTTCGGAAGGAATAAGTATCTTTGTCAATTTATTTATTTTTTTAACATACTAAATATAAATTGAAGAAAGTCAAAAGTCTTGGATTTTTGTTAAAAATATATTTTCTTTTCTATAAAAAATAGCTATCTAGAATATATAAGTACTAAATAATCCAATGAGTATAAAAGCAATCGAATGTCCTGATGGAGTGTGCCACAGCCATCATGGTGGTCATGCTGTTCCAAGGCAAGCTATGCAGAAAAATCTAGAAAAGCATGGTAAAGACTGGTGTGAGAAATTAGCAGAGAGAATTTATGAAATGTCAGTTGATACTTATTCACAGACAGTTATGCCCAGCCTACACTCGGCAGGTTGGCAAAGAAGACATTTAGATTGGGAATTTAAGCTGGCAGAAAATGATTCTGAACCTGATGAAGCTCTTGTTGAAGGAATTATTAATGCCACAGAAAGCTTTCTAAGGAGTAGTGAGGTTCATCGATTATTTATTCAAGAATTAGTTCAGGGCACATTCGAGGAAGCAAATGATAAAAAAATAATTTCTAAAGCAATAAAATCTATCATTGAAGAAGAAATTGTTAGTTCACTAAGAGAAAAGAAAGAAACTCTTTTAAAGAAAATATCCGCAAAATTAATATCAGAAGAAAAAGTTAGCGAGGAACTTGCCATAAATTCAGCTAAAGAGGGTTTTGAAGAAGTTGAAAGGCTACTTGCAAATCACAGCGAGGCAGTCTAACTCAATTTTTTTATATTTTCTTTATAATTCACCCAAAAATTGGCTCAAATATAAATTAAAGATTAAATTATTGTTTGGAAGTACAAAGTTGTAACTTATTAGACAATACATAGGTTCTCTGATGTGTTTATCTAGATACAACATTTAAGATCAGATGGACAATTTCATTAGGAAACGAATTGACATTGCAACCTGTTGGGCAACCAATAGAATTTCTGCTATGGATACCCTAGAAAGATATGAAGACAGTTATGCAATTGCAGAAGAATTTAGAGAGTGGATATTACATATTGGAGAAAAGAACGAAAATCTAAAAGATTCTGTTTTAAACTTCCCAAAGGAATTAAAAAAATTATTAGACCAAAAAGTCAACGATTGAGTAACAAATAGATCGAGTGAAACCCGCCCTACATTATTTGGGTTAGTTTATTATTATTAATAGTGAAATTAGAAAATAAATGGAGAATAAAGAGAACACTTCAAACGTAGAAAATGTTGTAATTATAGGTTCGGGGCCTGCAGGTTATACGGCTGCAATTTATGCAGCAAGAGCAAATCTTCAACCATTGCTCGTAACAGGATTTAATTCTGGTGGAATTCCTGGAGGGCAATTAATGACTACAACATTTGTTGAAAATTATCCAGGTTTCCCAGATGGAGTACTAGGTCCTGAATTGATGGATCTAATGAAGGCTCAAGCAGAAAGATGGGGTACTAATTTATACGAAAGTGATGTAGTCTCAATTAATACTGATTCACATCCCTTCGAATTAAAAACTTTAGAAGGAACTATTAAATCTAACTCCATTATTATTGCAACTGGAGCAAGTGCAAATAGATTAGGCGTAATAAATGAAGATAAATTCTGGAGCAAAGGAATAAGTGCTTGTGCAATATGTGATGGAGCCACCCCACAATTTAGAGATGAAGAATTAGCTGTTATTGGAGGGGGCGACTCTGCTTGTGAAGAAGCCGCATACCTCACGAAATATGGCAGCAAGGTGCATTTAATTGTTAGATCAGAAAAATTAAGGGCTAGCGCTGCAATGGTAGATAGAGTAAAAGCTAATCCAAAGATAGAAATTCATTGGAACACAAAAGTTGATAAAGCTGATGGTTCTGAATGGCTTGAGAGAATAGAAACTATTAACTCTCAAGAAGGTAAAGGGGAGATCAATATAAAAGGTCTTTTTTACGCGATAGGTCACACACCAAATACGAAGTTTTTGGGTAACAAAATTGACTTAGATAATAAGGGGTATATTGCTTGTAAATCAGGAAGACCAGAAACATCTATCGAAGGCATCTTCGCAGCAGGTGATGTTGTTGATTCTGAGTGGAGACAAGGAGTTACCGCTGCAGGAACTGGTTGCATGGCAGCATTAGCTACCGAGAGGTGGCTAGCCGAGAAAAACTTAGCAAAAACTATAGTTAGAGAAACACCCGAACCAGAAAAAAAACTTAATACATCAGATTTTAATGAAGAAGAAGTTAATGAAGATACTTTCGATTCAAATTCTGAATGGCAAAAAGGCAGTTATGCATTGAGGAAACTTTATCACGAGAGCAAAAAACCTATCTTAGTAATTTTTAGTTCCCCAAGTTGCGGCCCATGTCATGTTTTAAAACCTCAGTTAAAAAGGGTAATTAAAGAACTTGATGGTGCAGTTCTTGGAGTTGAAATAGATATTGATAAAGATCAAGATATTGCAAAACAAGCTGGTATTAATGGCACACCAACAGTTCAACTTTTTAAAGAAAAATTATTAAAAAAGCAATGGCAAGGTGTTAAACAAAGAAGTGAGTTTAAAGAAGCTATAAAAAATATTATCTAAAGCAACTTTTTATTTATTATTTCTCTTTGGATTATTTTTATTAGTAGTAGGTCTAGCATTGCCTGCATTCCTCTCTCTATAAGTTATCCTCCCTCTAGATAGATCATAAGGACTTATCTCAACTAACACTTTATCTCCAGCTAATAATTTAATTCTAAATTTAGTCAATTTACCTGCAGCTCTACATAAACATTGATGTCCTTCAGGTTGTTCTAAGGTAACCAAATAAAATCCATTCCCCTGCTCTTTTTCTATTACACCTGAAGTTTCAATCATTAATTAATCTTTTACTAAGTACATATTATCAGAAAAAGATTGGCCAAAATTGATTTAAAAAAAATTACATACGTAAAAATATGCAATTCAATTCAAATTGAAAATTTAATTTCATTAATTATTTGAAGTTGTCCATAGTAAAAATTTGCTTTTGCAATTTTTTCAGAATCTTCTAATTGATCAAAAAAAACAAACCCAAGGCTTTCCCATAATGAAGATCCGCAAACATTATTCAATTCATTTTTTGCTTCTTTTGCAAAATTATCTAGTTTTCGTTCAAGGTTTTTAGACTTAGAAACAGACATAGGCCAATAATATTTAATATAGTACAAATATACTATCTGATTCTAAAATTGCAATATTAAAAAGGTAATCTCTTTTTTTCTTCAATATTAAGATCTGCTTCCATTTCCCTTAATCTCTTAAGTATTTGTTGATAATACTCCTTTATATAACTCTCTAGTGAGGTCATATCTTCTTTTTTAAGTTCCAATATTTCATAAGTTTTGCTCATGTCAGCATCTAATGATTCACCACTACTAGTTACTTCAGCAAAAGCCAATCGCTCAGCAACATTAAGAGAATCTTGGAAAAAGGAAACTACTTTTTGAGTGACACTAATAAGGAAGGGGGAAACTCTAAAAATTTTCGCCTTTTTTTCACTAAATTTTTCACATAAAGATATAACTTCATTTGAATCCCATGCTTTGGGACCTACTAATGGCAATGATGTTCTGTGAGTTTTTGGATTATTTACTGCTGCTACAACAACTTTCGCCATATCTTGAGTATTCATATAAGCAATTTTAGTTGGAGTCCCACTCATCCAAACTGCTTGACTATCCAAGATTGGGATTGCGAATTGACCAATAACTCCTTGCATAAAAGCTGCACATTTGAAGATTGTATAGTCTAAATCAGATTTTTCAAGAAGTTTTTCAGTACAAAATTTAATGTCCATTAAAGGAACATTTCTAAACTTTTCTGTTAGGAGGATAGAAAGGAATATTACCCTTTTTACGTTTAAAGATTCGCAAGCATTGAATAAGTTAAGTTTTCCATCCCAATCAATTTCATAAATACTTTTAGGATCATCTGGCCTACTAGTCGCTGCATCAATAACTACTTCAATATCTTGCAATGCATATTCGATATCAGAAGAATTCAATAAATTACCTTTTGTTAGCTCACAACCCCATTCTTGTAGAAAAGAAGCTTTTCTTGGATTTCTTACAAAGCATCTTACTTCATGTCCCTCTTCTATAGCTTGCTTTGCTATTTGTCTACCAAGTGTCCCTGTTGCTCCTACTAAAAGAATCTTCATACTTAAGATTTACTTAACTTTAAGACCATAACTCAAATTGTGATGTATCCGTGAGAATCAGTCTCCCTGAAACTTTAATAACAAAGCACCACCAACTAATCCTATTGGTATCAGTATCCAAAAAACTGCTGCAATACTAAAAATTTCTTTAGCCATAGTAAAATTGAATGATTACTATAATTTACATTCAAAATACATTTATTTGTTAAAAATGTAGATAATTCAAATATCTTGAAAATTTTTTATATATATGAATAATAATTTAAAAAAAAATATAAACATTCCTAATTACTGGAATTGGAATGGTTTTAAAATTTGTTGGAGCGTCACAGGGGAAGAAAATGAGATTCCAATTATTTTTCTCCATGGATTTGGAGCAAGCCGAAAACATTGGAGAAACAATTTAGAGTATTTTGCGAAAAAGAATTTTGCCTCTTATTCTTTGGATTTAATAGGATTTGGGGATTCAGATCAACCTGGGATTAGACAAATTGGAAAATTAAATAATGAGATTTGGTGTGATCAAGTGAAAGACTTTATTGCACAGGTAATAAGACCAAAGAATACTGGGAAAGTAATTCTTATTGGCAATTCCCTTGGATCACTAGTTGCTTTAACATGTGCTGTTTCACTAGAGGATCAGATTGCAACAGTTATTGCATCGCCTTTGCCAGATCAAATTCAAGAAAATAAAAAGTCCATAACAAAAAAATCATCACTTAAAAAATTTCAAGATAGATTCATAACAATATTTTTTTTGTTTTTCCCTTTGGAGATTATTTTATTTTTAATAACTAAACTAGGGGTTATTAAACTGGGACTAAATTCTGCCTATTTCAAAAAAGATAATATTGATCGCGAACTAATAGAGTTGGTAACAAAACCAGTTTTAAGGAGAACTTCAGCTAGATCATTAAGAGCAATGTGTATTGGAATGTCTTCTAGAGATGAAAAATTAAAAGCTTCTCACCTTTTGAGAAAACTTAGCGCTTCAAAAAAAGTTCCTTTTTTATTGATTTGGGGCGAAAAAGATAATTTCATACCTTTGTTTGTTGGTAAAAAGATTGCAAATTTCCATAGATGGGTAAAATTAAAAATAGTATCCAATTCAGGGCATTGTATCCATGATGAAGACCCTTCAGTATTCAATAGAATTTCTTATGAATGGATTAGAGATTTAAAACCTTTTAAAATATGAAACATACATTATCAGTTCTTGTAGAAGATGAATCAGGAGCCTTGAGTAGAATCTCAGGTCTCTTCGCTAGAAGGGGATTCAACATAGATAGCCTTGCAGTAGGACCTGCAGAATCTAAAGGGATTTCAAGGTTAACAATGGTAGTAGAGGGTGATGATGAAACTCTTCAACAAATGACTAAGCAACTTAATAAGTTATTTAATGTTCTGGGAGTTGTAGATTTTACTAATCTCGCAGCTGTTGAAAGAGAATTGATGTTACTAAAAGTTTCATCGAAAGAAGATACTAGGAGTAATATTCTTGATATAGTACAAATTTTCCGTGCAAAAGTTGTTGATGTATCAGATATAGCCTTAACTCTCGAGGTAGTTGGAGATCCTGGGAAGTTAGTTGCTCTAGAGAAATTACTCGAGCCATACGGCATACTTGAAATAGCGAGGACTGGTAAGGTCGCTCTTAAACGCTCTTCAGGAGTTAATACAGAAATGTTGAAAATAAATAAATATTCTCTAGAAATTTAATTAGATATCTGGACTGTCTTTATGTAGTCTTCTTTATTGATTTTTTCGAGTACGTCTAATCCTTTAATAATCTTTCCAAAAATCGAATATCTTCCATCTAGTTCTGGGATCTTAGTCGTTACAAAGAAAAATTCAGTAGATGAAGACTTATTCTTACCGCTTTTAACCATAGCGATTGATCCACTCTCAAAAGTATTAACTAAATTTACTGTTTCACTAGGATTTTTTATTTGATAGTTATATCTTGGTTTTATTTCTTCTTTGAATTTTATTTCTAAAGGTATTGTTGGACTTGTCTTATTCAGATTTTGTTTTCGTTCTATATAAGATTTATTTTCTGGATTAACGCCGCCATGTATAAACCTTATTTGAGGATAATTTATTATTTTATAAAATTTTTTATTTTCATAAATATTTTTGTCTATGTTTTCCAGAAAATTTGATACTGTTACTGGGTTATCTTTACCAAATAATTTTACCTCAAAATCTCCTTTTGAAGTTTTAAAGTTAACTAATTTATTACTCTGAATACAACTAAATTTAAGTTTTTGGCAGTAATAATTTGAATCAATCTTACTTTTATAACTACAAGCTTGAACCAAAAACAAAACCTGTATAAAAGATAATGTTTTTAAAAAATATTTTTTTTTTATTTTAGGCCCTCCAAATTAACATCTAAAAATTTAGCTAAACGAGCCCCTTCTTCTTCAACCTGAAGCAGTGGTTTAAGTTCACCTGCTCCGCTTAAAGGGAGAGTTTTTTTTCTACCTTTTAGTACTAAAGCAATTCTTCTTCTAGGATTAAATCCCTCGCTTATATCCAACTTAACAGATTTAATTTCATCAAAATTTAATTTAACTTCAACATCTTTAAATAATCCCTTTCTTTTTATTTCAACAGATTTTGAGGATTTATCAAAATAATTACTTCCTGAACCAAAGTTTATGTAAACCAGATACCACAAGTATAGATTTAATAAATTAGCTATTACTCCGTATGCTCCCATTATTATTCCTTGAGGGATAAACAACAAAGTTGAAGGATTTCCTAAAGGTAATAAATCCCTTCCTGTGTAGCTAGATATAGAGGCCAAAAGAAAACCAATACCTCCTATAGTCAACATTCCTCCAATAATATAATTTGAAATTTTTCTTGATCCACTAATTTTTTGTTCGATTTTATCGAATGAAGTGAGGTCTGAATTCATTTTTATCTTTTTTAAGAGCCTAATTCAGATAATTTAACAAACTAAGGGAGTATTCTTACCTAATTTTTAATAAAAAAGTCAGGAAAGCTTTACAAGGCATTTCAGATATACAAATATTTCCCCACATTACTCTCAATCTTTGTTACAGTCACTGCGTATCCCGAAGCTAAAAAACGATTTCTCATGACGATCGCAGTTGGTAGCGCCCCACAAAGAGGATGGTTTGATGTCCTCGATGATTGGTTGAAGCGCGACCGCTTTGTATTTATTGGTTGGTCCGGACTACTTCTACTTCCTTGTGCATATCTTGCTATAGGTGGTTGGTTTGTCGGAACAACATTTGTTACCTCATGGTACACACACGGAGTTGCAAGCTCCTACCTTGAAGGTTGTAACTTTTTAACAGCAGCTGTAAGCACCCCTGGTGATGCCATGGGACACAGTCTTCTATTTTTATGGGGTCCTGAAGCCCAAGGTAGTTTCGTAAGATGGCTACAGCTTGGTGGACTTTGGAACTTCGTTGCATTACACGGAGTATTTGGCCTAATTGGTTTTATGCTTCGTCAGTTTGAAATTGCTGGCCTTGTTGGAATTAGACCATACAACGCTTTAGCATTCTCAGCAGTAATTGCAGTATTTACAAGTATTTTCCTTATTTATCCTTTAGGACAGCATAGTTGGTTCTTCGCACCTTCATTTGGTGTTGCAGCAATCTTCCGTTACATTCTGTTCATTCAAGGTTTTCACAATATCACTCTAAATCCATTCCACATGATGGGTGTTGCTGGAATTCTTGGTGGTGCTCTACTTTGCGCTATTCATGGAGCTACAGTACAAAACACTTTATATGAAGATACAAGTATCTATACAGATGGTAAGGTTCAAAGTTCAACATTTAGAGCTTTTGACCCAACTCAAGAAGAAGAAACTTATTCAATGATTACAGCGAATAGGTTCTGGAGCCAAATCTTCGGTATTGCTTTCTCAAACAAGCGATTCTTACATTTCTTGATGCTATTTGTACCTGTTATGGGTATGTGGACATCTTCAATTGGTATTGTAGGCCTAGCACTAAACTTAAGAGCTTATGATTTCGTAAGCCAAGAAATCCGTGCAGCAGAAGATCCAGAATTTGAAACTTTCTATACAAAAAATATACTTTTGAACGAAGGTATGAGAGCATGGATGTCTTCTGTAGATCAACCACACGAAAACTTTGTATTCCCTGAGGAGGTTCTTCCACGTGGAAACGCCCTTTAATAATTTATTAAGAGCTCCAAACCAAAGTATTGAGGAAACTGGTTATGCCTGGTACGTAGGTAACGCCAGATTAATCAATCTATCTGGACGTTTATTAGGAGCTCACATTGCTCACTCTGGACTAATAGTCTTTTGGGCGGGAGCAATGATGCTCTTTGAGGTTAATCATTTTACTTTTGATAAACCAATGTGGGAGCAAGGTTTAATCTGTATGCCACACGTTGCAATGTTTGGCTATGGAATAGGCCCAGGTGGTGAAGTTACTGATATCATGCCTTTCTTTCAGGCAGGTGTGGTTCACTTAATAGCTTCAGCTGTACTCGGTTTTGGTGGTATTTACCATTCATTAGCAGGTCCAGAAAAACTTGAAGAAGATTTTCCATTTTTCTCAACCGATTGGAGAGATAAGAATCAAATGACAAATATCCTTGGATATCATTTGATTGTTCTAGGTGTAGGTGCATTAGCATGGTCAGTAAACTGGTGTTTTATTGGCGGTGCATATGATACATGGGCACCAGGTGGTGGTGAAGTCAGACTTGTAAACCCAACCTTAGATCCACGAGTTATTCTTGGTTATTTATTCAGATCTCCATGGGGAGGTGCTGGTTCAATAATCGGTGTTAACTCCATTGAAGATATTGTTGGTGGACATGTTTACGTGGGTATTACTGCAATTATTGGAGGAATATTCCATATCTTTACCAAACCTTTTGGATGGGCAAGAAGAGCTTTTATCTGGAATGGTGAAGGACTATTAAGTTACGCTCTTGGTGGAATTTGTGTAGCAAGTTTTATTGCTTCAACGTTCATCTGGTTTAACAACACTGCTTACCCTTCAGAGTTTTATGGCCCAACAAATGCTGAAGCTTCACAGGCTCAAAGCTTTACTTTCCTGGTGAGAGATCAAAGAATTGGAGCTAATGTAGGTTCAACAATGGGACCAACAGGTCTAGGTAAGTATCTCATGAGATCTCCTACTGGTGAAATTATATTTGGTGGTGAAACAATGAGATTTTGGGATTTCAGAGGTCCATGGTTAGAGCCTTTAAGAGGACCTAACGGATTGAGCCTTGAGAAAATCCAGAATGATATTCAGCCTTGGCAGGTGAGAAGAGCTGCTGAATATATGACTCATGCTCCTAACGCTTCTATCAACTCTGTTGGTGGAATCATTACTGAGCCTAATGCTGTTAACTTCGTTAACTTAAGACAGTGGTTAGCTGCAGCTCAATTCTTCTTAGGATGGTTTACATTCATTGGTCACCTTTGGCATGCTGGACGTGCTAGAGCGGCCGCTGCTGGTTTCGAAAAAGGAATCGACAGAAAGAGTGAACCAGCTCTAGAAATGCCTGATTTAGATTAATTTCTATCTAAGTTTTAAAAAACCCTATCTTTAGATAGGGTTTTTTTTTTGCTCAATTTTATTATCTATATAAATTTTCTCTGAGCCATGGCAGGCTTAAACCCATAACATTACTGAAACAACCCTCTATTTTTTCTATATATTTACCACCTATACCTTCTAAGGCAAATCCTCCGGCGCAATATAAAGGTTCATTTGTATCTACATAACTCTTGATTTCCCAATCTTCCAAAGTAGAAAAATAAACTCTTGAACTTACTGTTTTTTTTCTTATTTCAATGATTTTAAAAATTTTGGAAGTTGAATCAAAACTCCCAATTATTAGAGTATGACCAGTATGTAAAAATCCAGATTCTCCAGACATTTTTTTCCATCTAATAAATGCCTCCTCTTTATTTGATGGTTTTCCATAAGCTTCACCTTTAAATTCAAAAATTGAATCGCACCCAAGTATTTCCAAAGGACCATAATTAAATTCTTCGGGCAATGATATGTTTTGAATATTTTCAGATAAACTATTAGCCTTTTGAAAAGATAATTCCAAAGCTAATTTAAATATATTCTTTTCTTGAATAGTATTTTCATCAAAGTCACT
>QCDS01000017.1 GCA_003278685.1 Prochlorococcus sp. AG-355-K03
TCTCTTGAATGACAATCTATATTAAAAGTTCCAAGAATTTTTATAATAATTTCTTCAATTTTTCTTAAATACCAATTTAAATCTTTATTAAAATTTTTCAAATCTAAAACCAAGTAAGTTACTAATTGGCCAGGCATATGACAAGTAACCTCACCACCTCTATTAATCTTAAAAACATCATATTTATCATCTTCCAAAGAAAATAGTAAATTATCGTAATTAGATCCTCTACCTAACGTATAACAGAGTTGATGCTCACCTATCCAAATAAAGTCAGGTTTAGAATTATCTAAAATCAATGCCTCCTGATATTCTTTTTGTAAGTTATAAACATCATTAAAAGAAGAAATATTATCAGGTTGTTTAATTATTGCTGTTCTATTATCCATATTTAAGTAGATTTAGAGAGTAAGTAAATATTTTTAGATTTGTTATGAAAATTTTAATCCATGGAAAGAATCTTGAGCTCACTGGAGCATTAAAAGAATATACTGAGGCAAAGATAGAAAAAGCAACGCATCACTATAAGGATATCGTTAAAGAAGCTGACATACACCTCTCAATTGAAAAGAACCCAAGAGTCTCGTTCCAAACTGCAGAAGTTACTATTTTTGCAAATGGTACCGTAATTAGAGCTGAAGAAAAAACTGAAAATCTATACTCAAGCATTGATTTAGTTTCAAATAAACTTTGTAGAAAATTACGTAAATACAAAGAGAGAAACAATAAAACAATTCATAATAAACAATTTAAAAATAAAGATTCTTTACCAATTGAAAGTATGGAATCAAGTTTTTTAGATAAAGCTTTTTTTAAAGAAGGAACTGAAGCAAGTCTGCCTGAGCCATCTATTAAAAATAAATACTTTGAAATGACTCCAATTTCATCAGAAGAAGCAAGAAAACAATTAGATCTAATTGATCACGATTTTTATGTTTTTCGAAACAAAAAAAATAATGAACTTCAAGTTATATATAAAAGGAATCATGGAGGTTATGGACTAATTCAATCTAAATAAGTTTTAAATGCCCAATATTGAATATGAATTAAACGAGAAAATTCATGCGATTATTATCAACCCTTATCTATCCTGGGAAGATTTCTGTGTGAATTGCGAATTAATAAGAAAATACAATATCAAACATATTTCTACTTCACTAAATTATTTAACTGATCTTAAAAACTGTTTGGGTAATTACAGTTCGGATATAAACGCACTTATTTCTTACCCTTTAGCAGATTTACCAGTTTCATTTATTGAAGAATTAGTTTATTTTGCAAAAGATAAGGGTGCAAAAGGAATTGAATATATCCCAAACTTTATCAATTTATCAAAAAGAAATTTAGAAACTTTCGCTGCTGAAATTGAGCAAGTTAAATTATCTGGATTACCAGTTTCGATAATCATAAATAAATCAAAACTACAAGAAGAGGTTTTTATTAATGCGATAGAAATTTGTTTGGAATTAGGAATAAAAAATTTTCAATTCGGGGACGGGTTTGGGTCTCCTCTTACATCTAATGATATCCCCGAAATACTAAAAATAACAGGGCCACAAAATCAAATCAAAGTGGTAGGTGGGATAAAAAAACTGACGCAAGTAATTGATTTGTTTGATAATGGAATTAGTTGCGTAGGAACTTCCAATTTTTGTGAAATTTTTGAAGAAGTAAACGTTATTTAAATGTCTGGTTCTGGTGAGTGCAGACTAAAAGGTCTCTGTATTAAAGCTTCTCCATTAGGCGAGAATGATAGATTAATAACTATCCTTACAGATGAGCAAGGGATTGTTAGATTAGCGGTACCTGGTGCTAGGCGTCCTAAAAGTAGTCTTGCAGCTGCTACTCCTTTAACATATTTAAGTCTACAGATTTTTGGGAAAAGAAATCTTAAATCTGTACGTCAAATTAAAATATTAAAAAGCTATTCTGGTCTAGGGAAAAATATTGAATGTCTTGCAGCTGCACAAGCAATAACTGAATTAACATTTTTATTAGTAGGTAATAATGACAAGCAACAAGACTATTTATCTTGCGTTCTCGCACATCTTGATAGGATTTATTTATATAAAGAGTCTCAAGAAGAAGATATTAAAATGCTCTCAATGAGTATTCAATCTTTAATCCATCTATTAGCCATCGGGGGTATTAATTTACCAATTCATCATTGTTGCAAAACTGGAGAACCTATTATTCCACCTTTAGGAAATTGGGAATGGAGTTGTTATTATTTGCCCAGTGAAGGGTTTTCATCCATAGAAGATCCACAAAGTAATCTAAAAATAAATGCATCTGAAGTTGCTCTATTACAGAGACTTCTTTTCCCAGAATTACCAATAAAATCTAATGGAGAGTTGTTGGGTCCTAAAAAAGTCTGGCTTAAAATATTATTCATTATTGAGACATGGATATCTGCTCAATTAGAGAAAGATCTATCTTCATTAAAAATGTTGAGAGAAATATATAGTTAGCATTTTCATGAAGCATTAAAAATTTAAAAAATATGATCATGGCGCCTTTGACTGTTAACTTAATAAATAGTTAATTCAATTAATGTGGTTCATATTGCCTGGTTGGGAAAAAAATCCCCTTTTTGTGGAAATGTAACTTACGGTAATTCAACTACCAAGGAATTAAAGGCCAGAGGGCATAAAATTAGTTTTATTCATTTCGACAATCCCTCTAGTTCAAATTCATCAAACCAATTATTTCTTGCAAATGATCCTGATGTAAGTCTCCCATATTTAATTAAATCTCAAGTTTATACAATACCCTCGCCAAGGGCAGAAAAAGAACTAAGGTTATCATTGGAAAGATTAAAACCTGACATAGTACATGCAAGCCTAACTTTATCTCCTTTAGACTTTAGACTTCCAGAGCTTTGTAATGAAATTAATGTTCCTCTTATAGGAACATTTCATCCACCATTTGATGCAAAAAATAGAAGTCTAACTGCGAGCACTCAACAATTAACATATCAACTTTATGCTCCCTCTTTAGCAAAGTTCGATAAAATAATTATTTTTTCTGAACCTCAAAAAAATGTTCTTGAGAAATTAGGAGTACCTAAAGAAAAACAAATAATCATTCCAAACGGTGTTGATGAAAATATTTGGAAACCTTTTTGCAAAAAAAGTAAAAAATATGATCAGGTAAAAAACAAACTTGGAAATGAAAGAATCTTTTTATATATGGGAAGGATTGCAAATGAGAAAAATATCGAGGCACTTTTACGTTCTTGGCGCCAAACAAAAACTCAAAATTGCAAATTAGTTATTGTTGGGGATGGACCAATGAAGCTAACACTTGAAAATAGTTTTTCTAACCTTGGCAATGAGAAATTAATTTGGTGGGGTGCGGAATTAGACTTAGAAACTAGGATAGCAATAATGCAAATAGCAGAAGTATTTTTCTTACCAAGCTTAGTAGAAGGTTTATCATTATCACTTTTAGAGGCAATGTCTGCAGGTACTGCTTGTATAGCTACAGATGCCGGAGCTGATGGTGAAGTTTTAGATAACGGAGCAGGAATAGTAATTTCAACTGATAATGTGGCTGGACAATTAAAAACTATAATCCCAATTCTTGTAGAACACCCTTCATTTACAAAAGACCTTGGAGAAAGAGCTAGAGAACGTATACTTGAGAGATACACAATTGCTAAAAATATAAATTCACTTGAAAAAGTTTATGTGAACTTAAAAGATAATTGAAAAACCTAACGAAACTCTTTACTTCGATTACTAGCTGAAACTATTGATTCCATTAATGCTGACCTTACACTCTTTTTTTCTAAAACCCTTAAAGCAGAAATAGTTGTTCCACCTGGAGAGGTTACTAAATTTTTAAGCTCAGAAGTAGTAAGTTTATTTTCCTTTATTAGACAAATAGTTCCTAGTATCATTTCCATAACAAGTTCCTCTGAAATTATTTTTGGCAATCCCCCGCTTAATCCTCCATCACTTAATGCTTCTATAATTAAAGCAATAATTGCAGGACCTGATGAAGTTAAAGCTAAAAATATATCAAGGTAATCTTCAGTAAATTCATAAATTTTACTAGTATTTTCAAATAATTTTTTTGTAAATTTTTTCTGATCTTCTGTAATTTCTTCTCCCCAAGAAATGCCTGTTAAACCTTTTCCAATAGTTATTGGAATATTTGTAACTACCCTCACACATTTATGATTAGGAAACTTTTGAGTAAGTCTATTTATTGAAACCCCGGCAAGAATTGAAACTATTAAATTGTCCTTATTTTTTATATGATGGTCCTCAATTATATAATTTAATTGTTGGGGCTTTATTGAAAGAAGTTTATATTGACAATCCCAAATTATTTTTGACTCTTTAGAACCTGATTTATAAACGTTTATATTATGTTTATAATTTTTTTTTATGTTTTCTAAACTTTTTTCTGTATTTACAAGACAAAAAACATTCTCTGGCTGAATTAATTTGTTGTCTAATAGAGGTGTAACTATAGCACTTGCAATATTTCCAAAACCAATAATCGCAATTTTATCTGTCACAGATTAATCATGAATAAGCACTTAATTTAGAATTACCCCATGCTGGTTCTGGAGTAGTATTTTTGCCCAAACTATATTGTGGTGTATTTTCTGTAGACACAGAAGAAGGAGAAGCTTCCTTTGGGGAAGAACTAGTTACATTTACACAACTTGGAGCAAAAAGAAAAATACTTTCACCGACTCTCTCTTGATGTCCATCAATTGCGTATGTGCCCCCAGCAATAAAATCAACCGCTCTTTGAGCTTGATCAGGATCCATCATAGTTAAATTGAGAATTACAGTCTTTCTCTCTCTTAATGCTTGTATAGCTTGAGGCATCTCATCAAAACTTCTTGGTTCCATTAAGCTTACTTCTGAGGATGAATTTGTGATTCCAGGCATACCAACTACTTTTGATGATCTGTTGTTATTCATAAAATCGAATGGATTTGAATTTGCAAGGGCATTTGCATTCTTTGGATTTTGTTTGAAATTATTAATATCATTTAATTCATCCTCTGAAGCATAATCCAACTCATCAAAATCATCATCGAGATACTCATCCCCTGCAACAACTGCCTTTAATCTAGAAATAAGTGACACCTTTTAAATCCTCTTGAAATTGATTACTAAGGTTTAAGAACCTTGAGTAATAGATTCATTTTTTAAATGAATAAACTACCTATACTTAAATAACGTTAGTTGAACTTTACTGCAAGTTTATAGATAAGATTTTTATAAAAAAATAACTAATTAGGATCTGCCTCCAAAAATCAATGATCCTAATCTTAACCAAGTCGATCCAGCGTCAATAGCTTCCTCCCAATCACCTGACATCCCCATAGAACAATCTGTTAGTTGCAGAGAATCAGCGAGAGCACGACATTTTTTGAACAATCCTGAATTTTCTTTAGAGCTTAGTCCTTTAGGATTGATAGTCATCAAACCGGTTAATGAAATATTTTTCAACTCTTGAATTTCTTTCCATTTGAAAATTAAAAATTCAGGATTAAATCCTCCTTTTGTAGGATCATCACTCAACTTAACCTGCAACATTATTAATGGATTTTTCTTCTCTTCACGTGAAATATTAGAAATCTTTTGCAACTTTTCAAATGAATCTACTGAATGAATATATTTAAAATTTTGAACTATTTTTCTTATTTTATTACTTTGTATTCTTCCAATAAAGTGCCAATTTATTTGTTTAAGATCTTTTAAGGTTAATTGTTTTTCAAACGCCTCTTGAACCTTACTTTCACCAAAATCGTTCTGACCTATATTTTGAATAGTCTTGATTTCTTGACTTTTAAATCCTTTACTTACCGCAAGAATATTTACATTTGATGGTATTTTATTTTTTATTTTTAAATAATTTGCAGGGTTCACCTTTTATAAGAAAGTTTGCGTAAATAAATTCTCCCATTTAGATAGTTCGTCAGATCCTTTTCTTCTAGCTTTTTGAAGGTTTAATTCGGCCTGATTACGGGCATCTAAATAAGGTATAACCTCAAAAAAAACTTCTCTCTGTCGAACTTCTACCAAGAAAAACATTTTTTGAGCGTATAAAGTCGCATAAATATCTCTCCCATCATTTCCAGGAGAAACTTGGTACAACATGCCAAATGTTGGATGGTTTAAATAACGCTCAGAACTCAAACCTAAAATATTGTGTTATTTATAATGCACCATACAGTTTTCTAAGAAAAATTGCTATGCAAATAAAACAAATCGATAATGTATTAACAATTACATTGAGAGATTTTGAAGGATAAAGAGTTCTAAATCTGTTGGTTTTTATAATAATTTTTTTCTTTGAGAGTAATGATTCTGCTCCATGATCAATTCTCAGAAATATATTTTGAAATAACCTTTCCATTAAGATTAATAAAACATTAAAGGATTTCTTTAGTCCTAAATTTCGAAAATTTATTGATCTAACTGAGACTGATTTAATGATATTTTGAATTTCTTCCTGCACTAGAGGAATAAAACGTAATGCAATTAACAACTGAAAAAGCCACTTACTAGTTGGCAATCCAATCTTTCTTAATGGATTCATAAACCAACTTAATCCCCACACAATGTCTTCCTGCAATGTGGTTAAAAGCATCAAATTCACACTATGAATAACGGTAAATATCAAAGTAGAGGTTTTTATTCCTAGTTCAAAAGCTTTTCTTGATAAGTTGTAGGGACCAAAATTAACAAACCATATCTTCTGCGAAGGAATTTGCAAAATATTCCATTCTTTTTGGCTTTCCATTACTACTTGCAACTCATTAGGATTTCTTAAGTAGCCATCAAGAGATTGAATATCAGACGAGGCAAGTATTGATATACATCCAATTAATAGTGACAAACATGAGAGAAAAAATAATGATCGCCACCATACTCTTGATGGCAATAAACTTAAAAAAGTAATTAATAGTAAAAAACCAACTAAACTTAATCTCCATATTGGACCTGCCCAAATTGGAGTGATTAAAAATATCATTACCATAATTATTTTTAATCTACTATCTATAATTCTTAGCCAACTTCTATTACCATGAACGTATTGACCAACAGAAAATTTGGTAAGCAAATTCATTAATCTTTTTGAATTAACTCAATATTTTCTCTTTCGACTTCTTTATTTAAAGCTCTTTGCTGTTTTCCTCTCCAAAGTAAAATGAGGGGTGTGCCTTCAAAGCCTAAATTTACTCTAATTTGTTTTTCAATATATCTTCTATAAGTTATTCCGAATAATTTAGGGTCATTCACAAAAAGAGTAAAAGTGGGAGGTTTGTTCTTTACTTGAGTACCGTAATAAAGCTTACCTTGCTTACCGCTTCTCTTAGTTGGAGGACTTTTCCAACTGATTGATTCTTTAAGTACTTCATTAACTACAGATGTTGTAACTCTTCTTCTATGTTGATTTACAGCATTAAGAGCATGCTCAAAAATATTATCAACTCTTTGGCCAGTTAGGGCAGATATAAAAATCATTTTTGACCAGTGTAAAAAATAAAGTTTAGATCTAAGTTCTTTTTCTACTTGATAAATTGTTGAACTATTTTTTTCTACAAGATCCCATTTATTAACAACAATTATGCAAGCTCTGCCTTGTTCTTCTATGCGCCCAGCCAGCTTCTGGTCTTGATCAGTTACTCCATCTATAGCATCTATAACTAAAACACAAACATCACTTCTATCTATAGATTTAAAAGCTCTATTAATACCAAAGAATTCAGTGCCATATTTAACATTTTTCTTTCTTCTAATCCCTGCAGTATCAATAATTTTCCAATGATTATTACCTTTTTTAATAAGCGTATCTATGGAATCAGTTGTCGTACCACTAATATCACTAACTATTGCTCTTTTTTCTCCACAGATTGAATTTAACAAACTAGATTTACCAACATTAGGCCTACCAATAATTGACATCATTATCTTTTCTTCATCATCCTGGATATTATTTTCAGGAAGTTCGCCAATAACGAGATCTAAAAGATCTCCAGTACCTGAACCATGAATAGCCGAAACAGGGTTAGGTTCGCCCAATCCTAATTTCCAGAACTCAGAAGCTAGGGATATTCCTAAAGTAGTCGATTCGCATTTATTAACAGCAACAATTGTTTTACAACTTGAGTTTCTTAACCATTTTGCTATTGATAAATCACCATCAGTAACACCTTGATTCCCATCTACCACAAGTAACGCGAGTGAAGCCTCTTCTAAAGCCAAGAAAACTTGTGTCCTTATCTCTGGGAGAAATTCACTATCATCATCAAAAACTAAACCTCCAGTATCAACTATTTGAAATTCCTTACCTCCCCATGAAGCATTTTGATAAGTTCTATCTCTTGTAACACCAGGCTTATCAAATACTATTGCATCATTACTTTGGCAAAGACGATTAACTAAAGTAGATTTCCCAACGTTCGGTCTTCCGATAATTGCTATTGTAGGAAGAATCAATTCTTCTCTCCAAAGAAAGTAGTGTCCATTACAACTATACCTTTAATAGAATCATTTACCTTTTTCAAAAAAACTTATTTAATTTCTGGATCACCAAAATGTCCTTTAACTGGATTAACTGGCGGTGAACTTGGGCTTGGCATTAATCCACTATCTTTTGAAAAGCAATCATTTTCAATCGCCCAATAAATCAACCAATTTACTGCCGTCGCTCTTCTAGTTCTTCTTGGATAGAGTTCATTAATCTTATAACCTTTAAAATTAAGAAAATTTTTCAATCCTTGTTTATAGTCTTTTGGAATTGATCGAGTCAAATGTACTGAGGCTGGTCGCTCTGAAATGATTTGAGGAGCTTTTTCAAATTTTTCTGACCAATAAGATGGAGTTAATGCGCTAAAGCTCCAATCATTTATAGAGAGTTCTTTAGTGTAAAAAAGTCTTTCCCAAACTAATTCACAAACAAATTTATCACTAACTTTATCTTCAAGAATAAGAAATAATAATTTTTTACATATTGGCCATGTAAATTGATTTTCAATAAATTTTTCTTTTTTAGGCATTAATCAAACCTTATCAAAATCAAAGAAAAATAAGGCATAACTTCCTTATTATATTGAGATGCATATTGAATAATTTGATCAGGCGTACCAACATTCAAAGCAATTAATGATTTTTTGATAATATCCTCTTTTTTTAAAGTTTCCCTAACTAAATGCCATCTTTTCCCAATTTTCATAATGGCCAAGATTGTTTTATTTTCTCTACTTTCTTTAATTAGGGATGTTAATTCTGAATTGGAAGAGGGGCACTCTTTGATTATTAAAGTCTCACCTTTTTTAACTAAATCAAAATCATTCAAAGCTGCTGTTGCTGATAGTGAAGATATACCAGGTATGGTTTTAGTAATGATTTCTGGATAATTATTCTTTATGATCCTCAAAATATTAGAAGAACTTGCAAATATTGAGGTATCTCCAAGGCAAAGTAAAACAACTGATTCACCGTTTTTTATAAATTTCACAATTTTTTCTACAGCGTTAGACCATATTTCATCAGGATCAAAATCCTTCCTAGCCATTGGAAAGATGATAGGTACATTTTTTTTAAATTTGGTGTATCTCTTGACTATTTCTGCAGCGAAACTCTTTTTATTATCATCTGAAATTGGAAAAACTATAACATTCGCTTTTTTTATTGCATCCACAGCAGCAATTGTTAAAAGCGATGGATCTCCAGGGCCTACACCAACGATAGTGAATGTTGGCGAATCAGTTTTATATCGATTCAGTAAACTTAAGAACTTGTTTATTATCATTTTTATTTTATTAACTTTAGCTATGTACCCTTGGCATCATAAAAGTTTCAGCTAATATTGCAGACTCAATTTCAGACAATTCCTCTAACCTTTTGAAAGTTTGATTTTTAGAGAATTTAGTTTGCGCTAGTTTCCAGTAAACTCCAAAATGTCTTGCCTCACTTTCAAGTAGAGACTCATAAAGGGATTTAAACGATTTATGTTCAGAATTCAGAGCAAGCAAGCTTAATCTCTCATGACTTCTCGCTTCAATAAGTCCTGCTATTAAGAAACTATCAAGCATTCTATTGGGCTCTTCCTTTCTTATATTCTTTGACAATTCAGTTCCATATGGAGGCGGTTTTAAGGACTTAAGAGAATGTCCAAGATCCTTTAAAAAATAAAGTATTTTTTCAAAATGCTCTAATTCCTCCCTCGCTATTGGACTTAGAACTTCTGCAAGATTTGGTTCTGATGGATATCTAAACATCAATTGAATAGCTACTCCTGCAGCTTTTCTTTCGCAATGAGCATGGTCTATAAGAATATCTATTGGATTAGATAATGCGAGTTTTATCCACTCATCTGAGGTAATTGAAGATAAATATTTAATTTGAGAAATTGGCCTTTTAAAATCGACTATCATTTAATCTTTACTACTTAAATATCCAATGATTCCCTCAAGAGCCAAGGAATAACTTGATATACCAAATCCACTAATAATTCCTATAGCTTTATCTGTAAGAAAAGATTCTTTGCGAAAATCTTCTCTATTGAAAATATTTGAAATATGTAACTCTACAAAAGGAATTTTCGATCCAATTAAAGCATCACGAATAGAAATGGAGGTATGAGTAAAGGCGCCAGCATTTATAAGAATACCTTGGATACTTTTTACAGAATCTTGAATTTTATCTACTATTTCTCCTTCATGATTGCTTTGAAAACATTCAAGATTAATACTTTTTTCTTTAGCAACTTTAGTTAAATCTTTTTCTATATCACTCAATGTTTTATTACCATATATTTCAGGTTCTCTAGTGCCCAAAAGATTTAGATTTGGTCCATTTATCAATAAAATATTCATCATCAGTAAAGTCTTTTCTTTACAAATGCTATCTAGAAAGAAACAAAAAAACCAAAACAATTTCACACAAAGTGTCCATTAACTGATAAGTTCAAATAGTGGGGGTCGGTGCCCGAGTGGTTAAAGGGGGCGGACTGTAAATCCGCTGGCTCTGCCTACGTTGGTTCAAATCCAACCCGGCCCACTTTAAAATTGCCCTTGTAGCTCAGCGGTAGAGCACTCCCTTGGTAAGGGAGAGGTCTCGGGTTCAAGTCCCGACGAGGGCATACCCAAAAACCGAACTACCGCTGACAGTTGATCTACCATAATTAGGATTTAGCTCCTTCTCAACCTCTTTGAGTTCCTCTCAATAATTCTCGTAATTTTAACCTAAGACTAAAAATGAAATCAGGTTCAGAAAACCAACTATCTTTATCTGTTATTTCTACAGTTTCGTTTAAAAATTTAGCGGAAGAAGTCAAAGAATTTGCAATAATTACTTTTGATTTTGGACTTGAGTAAATAAATCCAATAATTAACACAATTAAAAATATGGACCCTTTAACTTTAAGTGATTTAATAAATTCTTTTTTTAAGTAACCCAAAATAATTTAAAAATTAAATTTATTTTAGGAGTTGATATTTAAAGACAGATTAAATTGACAGTCAATCTAAAATAAAAAAAGTAATAAGTTTTTATAAATGAGTAAATTTTCCTCTCAGGAAATAGAAAGTCAATACAACTTGATAAAAACGCTTTTATCTAATCCTGAAAAGTATAAAGATGCGATAGATGCAGTTAAAAAAGATATTACTTATATGCCACTAGAACTAAAGAAAAAACTTGAAGAAGAAAATATTACTTTATAAATAATATTTTGGAAGACTTAGAAATATTTACTAAATAAAGCATCAAAGGAACTTCTACTAGTACCCCAACTATGGTAGCCAAAGCAGCTCCTGAATTAATACCAAAAAGAGTTATCGATACAGCTACTGCAAGTTCAAAAAAGTTTGAAGCGGCTATAAACGAGCCTGGACAGGAAATAGAATACTTTTGCCTAAAAAACTTCATTGAAAAAGCAGTTAAATAAAAAATAAAAAGAGTCTGAATTATTAATGGAATTGAAATTAAGATTATATGAATAGGATTTTGTAATATAGATTTTGATTGAACAAAGAATAATAAAAAGACTGTAAGAATTAAAAAAAACAACGAATAACTTTTACTTTTATTCAAAATACTTTTTATTCTTTTTTCGCTATAGATTTTATTTTTTAAAAATATTGCTAGAAAAAGTGGTACCAAAATAAAGATTATTACAGAACCGAAAACAGTATCTAACGGGATATCTATACTGTTAAATCCTAAAAGAATTTTTGACAACAATGGAAAGGCTAAAATTAATATTAGATCATTAATAGCTACTTGTATTAAAGTAAATAAAGGATCGCCTTTAGCAAGATTACTCCAGACAAAAACCATTGCTGTACATGGCGCTATTCCTAATAGAATCATTCCAGAAACATATTCTTTAGCAAGTACAGGATCTATCAAATTACCATATAAAAAATATAAAAAAGAGGCTGCAATGATTGCCATTGAAACTGGTTTTATTAACCAATTAATAAAAAGGACAATAGAAAATCCTTTAATCTTATATTTCAAATTTATTATTGACTTGAAATCTATTGATAACATCATTGGGGAAATCATTCCCCAGATAAGAATTGCTATTGGAAGATTAATTCTTGAGAGTTCTAATCCGCCTATAAATTGAGATAAATTAGGAAATAAATAACCGGATAAAGATCCAATACACATTGCTAAGAAAACCCAAACACTTAGATATCTATCAGAAAATTGCATTTAATTTATCTTTACTTAACTATTCATACTAGTATTTAATTTAGTCTAAATAATAGCCTTTCTTATTTTTGCTGTAATCCATTCACTAAAAACTACTGCCACTACTATTGTTAATAAAATAACTGATACCTTAGCCCAAGCTAAGTCTCCTATTTGAGCATCTAATTCTATCCCTATACCTCCTGCTCCAACTAAGCCGACAACAGTTGCTTCTCTTATATTTATATCCCACCTATAAATAGAAATACTCGTAAATGCTGGGAGAATTTGAGGCACTATGCCAAAGGTCATAATTTGTGCTTTATTTGCCCCTGTTGCCTCAATAGCTTCAATTTGGTTTTCATCAATTTCCTCTATAGCTTCATAAAGTAATTTTCCACAAAATCCTATCGATCTTAATCCTATAGCAATTATGCCAGCCAAGACTCCTGGACCGACAACTGCAACCAGAAGTAATGCCCAGATTACTGAATTAATTGATCTGCTTGAAACTATGCAAAATAAGGCTAAAGGTCTTATAAACTTTTTACTCGGGGTAGTATTGTTTGCGGATAAAAAAGCTAATGGTATTGCAATTAAAGTTCCAATCGTTGTACCAATAGTCGCGATATTTAAAGTATCCCAAATAGGTTTTATTAAAGTGAAGAAATAATTAGTTTCTGGAGGAAACATCCTACCTAAAAGATCTAAAGCCTCATTATGTGAATCAAATACATAAAACCAGATTGTTTTACTACTAATCAGACCGAAACAAAAGCTAAAAATTAAAGTACCTAAGAACCAACAAAGCCAGTTTTGTAAATCTCTTTTTCGATCAAATTTTTTCCAAGTTTTGTAATCCTTTTGTTTAATTATTGGCATTACTTTATTAATTTCCTGAGATGACTAGATGTATATTCAACAATCATCACGATAGAAATAATTACGATAAGAACAGCCGCTGCAGTCTCAAATTCATATCTATCAAAAGCTGTATTTAAGGTAGAACCAATACCTCCTCCCCCAACAATTCCAATTACCGCTGACTCTCTAAAATTAATATCCAATCTGTATAAAGATAATCCAATGAATCTTGGCATAACTTGAGGCTGGACACCATAATTAACCCATTGAAACCAACTGCTGCCAGTGGATTTGATTGCTTCAGCTTGGGATTTACTTATTTCTTCAATATCTTCAGATAATAATTTAGCGAAAAAGCCTATTGTCGAAAAACTTAGAGTAACCATCCCAGCAAAAGGTCCAAAACCCATTAACTTAACAAAAAATATTGCTAAGATTACTTCCTGAAAACTCCTTGATAATGTGATAATTCCTCTTGAAAAAAAATAAACAAATTTAGGAGCTATGTTTTTAGCAGCTCCCAAGGAGACAGGAATAGAAATAATTATCCCCACAATAGTTGCTACAATAGTCATCCATAAACTTTCAAAAATACCAGCCAAAATCTCATCAGATCTAGTTATAAAATCTGGAGGGAAAAAAGCAAATATAAAGTTTTTACCCCTTGGGATTCCTTCAAGAATTCTTTGCCAATCAATTTCCGTAGTTAGGAAAACAGATAATAAATAAGTACTAATGAGTAAAATTAATCCAATTCTTAATAACTTATTTTTTATTAATGGTTTTCTTTCCCAAATTACTTTCTTATCTTTCATTTAATATATTTCTAATTTGCTACGGTTTTAGACCAGTCTTCTTCTCCATATATATTTGTAAGTATTGCTTCTGATAAGCCACTTGCCTTGCCATCGTAAACAATTTCTCCAGCTTTTAAACCTATTATTCTTTCTGCAAAATTCTGAGCAAGAAAAACATCATGAATATTTATAATCGCAGCAAGATTTCTTTCCTTACATAATTCGCATATTAATCGCATAATTTGCCTGGAATTTTTGGGATCTAAACTAGCTGTAGGTTCATCTACTAAAAGTAACATTGGATTTTGTATCAAAGCTCTAGCAATTCCTACTCTTTGCCTCTGCCCTCCTGATAATTCATCGGCTCTTTTATCAAGCATATGCTCTAGTCCAATTCTTTGAAGCAGACGGAATGCTTCTTCAATATCTTTTTGAGGAAATTTCCTGAAAAAACTATTCCAAAATCCTACGTAACCTAATCTACCGGAAAGGACATTTTCCATTACACTTAATCTTTCTACCAAAGCAAATTCCTGGAAAATCATTCCAATTTGTCTTCTTATTTTTCTTAATTTAGATTTATTTAAAGAAGTAATGTCATTTTTTTCATTAGCGAAATAAACTTTCCCTGAAGTGGGCTCAACTAATCTATTTATTGTTCTAATAAACGTACTTTTACCAGCACCTGAAGGACCGATAAGAGCAACTACTTGCCCATTAGGAATTTCTAGGTTTATTCCTTTAAGCGCCTCTTCTCCATTTGGATAAACCTTTTTGAGGTTTATTGTTTTAAGCATTAAGTCTGATTTTATTTATGATTAATAATTTTTATTTGCAATCATAAACAACACCATTAGCCTTATCTATTTTTCTAATAACATCCCAATCGTGCTTGTGACTTATTGAAATGAATCTATCAGCCTTTTTAAATTCTTTATCTAATGTTGAATTATCCCAGTTATAGGTGTAAAAAGCTTGCTTTACTTTTGCAACTACAGCTGGATGTAAATTATGAGCATGAGCATAACCTGTCGTTGGGAAGGTTTGGGATTTATAAATAGTTCTTATTTTAGAAGAATCAACAACACCTCTTGCATCCATTCTTGTAAGAACTGAGTTAGCAATTGGTGCTACTTCATAATCTTTGTTTGCAACACCCATTATTGAATTTTGATGCTTGCCAGAAAAGACTGGGGTGAAATCTTTATTTGCCTCAAGACCAAATTCTCCTTTAAGAATGGCCGATGGTGCTTTAAATCCTGAATTAGATGTCTTAGATGTAAATGTAACTTTTTTACCTTTTAAATCTGCAGGAGAATTAATTGGACTATCAGAAGGAACAATAATTTCCATTTCATAACCGTAAGATAAATCTTTTTTAGCCATCATTCCAAATGGAACTGCTCCTGCACATGCTGCTGCCACTGTATTGCTTCCAGTATTAATTCCTGCTACATGAAGACGTCCAGATCTCATTGCCTCAACTTGAGCAGCATAAGATTGAACTGGTAAGAAAGTGACTTTTTTACCAGTCACCTTAGACATATGTGTTACAAAATCTTCCCAAACTTTTGCATAAACGGAGGGGTCTTCAACAGGTGTATATGAGAACACAATGGTTTCAGGATCTATCCACTCATCTTCGGAAAGGGGTAGGTCTGCGAGAAAATCTCCATCTCGATCACAATATTTGCTGTCAACAGTATTATTTGGATTGCAATCAGATAAATCTAAATCTCCAATTAAATCATTTGATTTGTTTCCACAACTTGAAATACTTGTACTGATTATTGATAGACCTAAGACTATCTTTAATAAATTTTTCATTAGTTTTGAATTTATTCTCCATATTTAACTTGCTCTAAAGAGATTAACTTTTTCCCAAAAAGAGTTTAAATTCTGATTAATTGTTTTATTTTGAGTTAGTCAATTTTTAATCAGATTTATTAGGGAATTAAATAATTTTTAATTTATTTTTAACTTTATAAATTTAGGGTGATTGAATTTAATAAATAAATATGATAATTCCTGAAAAGCAAAATATAGAATTTAAAGAAAATACAATTCTAGAAGTCAAATCAGGAATATTAATAATGCAATCAAAAATCAAGAATAAGAAAAATATTGTTGGGATAATAAATGAAAATGTTGTAATAAATTTGGAATTATGTAACTACGAAAATATTAAATTAATTGCGTTGACAAATTGCGAAATTAAAACAATTAAAAGAGGGCTATTTTTTTCATCCACAGACTTATTAACAAAAAGTCTAAAAAGAATTGATCAATTGGAAAAACTTTTATTAATAAGGGATATAAAAAAATCAGAAGAAAAACTAAAAGAATTTCTTTTATACTTATCCTCAATAATTGGCTTAAAAAAAGATAAACATATTTATCTAAATTTAAAAGAATTTAATTTAACCCATAAAATTATCGGTAATTCAATTTCTTCAACAAGAGTAACCGTAACTAGAAATTTAAAAATACTAGAAAAAAAAGGTTGGCTCAAATTTGAAAAAAAAGGTATTTTAATTCCGTTTAAAGATAATTAACCAAACCTTAATTAAAAAGACTTATTTTATTGCTACAAATAATATTTTATTATGTCTTGTTCTATAACATCTGTTTTTACTTTTAAAATTGAAAGCACTTTCGATGAATGGGTAGCAATATTTGATAGTGCGGAAGCTGATAAAAGACATTCTGAATTTAATATTAAGCCACTTTTTAGAGGAGTAAGTAAGGAAGATCCTCAAAAAGTTATTGTTATTCATCAAGCTCCAGAAGGTAATGTTCAAAAGTTTGTAGAAGCTAATGGTGACTGGATGGCAACGCATAGAGTTGACCTTTCAACAATGGAAGAATCATCTTGGACTTCTTCAGCAACAACGGAAAGTTGTTGTGATTAACAAATGAAAAGACTACTATTCCCACTACTAGCTCTCTCAACTATCTTCCTCGCGAGTTGTACTAGTAACTCAAACAAAATAGGTACTCAAAAGGTTTCTGAAACCCAAAGGCAGAGAGAAGTTTGTCTAGATTGGTATGGCTACAGAATTGATACCAAGAAAGCAATTAATGATTTAAATCTAAAAATTGAAACAGAATCAGAATTAATGGCTTACTGTGATTTCTTCAAGAATGTAGCTGATACAAAATAGATTTTTACAAAAGAATTTATTTTTTGGTGTCTTGCGATCTCATTTCTTTTTGTGCTTCCCTAATTCTTTCTTCAAAGACTGATCTTCTATATGGAGTAACTTCTCCATTTTTAGTTGCCAAGATTTGGGCTTCATAAAGCCTCTTGGCTCTTGTAATTTTTTCTCTTATTTGAGAGAGCTCATTCATGATCTTATGCAGTTAATGAGAATCCCGTTCCCTATTCTCTTATCATGCGTCCAAATAAATTGGATGAACGTAGGAGAAAGCTAACATTAAAAAAAGAAGGTCGGATTTAAGATATATTTAAAAAATCTTTAAAAGTAGTTTTTAATAAAATTTTAAATAGAAATTTTATCTAGAGGTAAAATATTCTGGGCCTCAATTGAGTCCAAATGAATTTCATTCTCTGTATCTTTATACAATCTTCTTGATTGTGGTGATTTAAGGGCGTTATTGTAATTTTCAATAAATTCCGAATCATCGAAAATAGATTTATTTTCTCTTTTAAAACTTTCTTTATAAGAATATTTGATATGCACTATTTCTTGGGCTTGATTTGAGTTTTTGGGAGAAGGTGAATTTTTTTT
>QCDS01000018.1 GCA_003278685.1 Prochlorococcus sp. AG-355-K03
TGGCTGAATTAGAACTTATAATTTGCTCAGAAGTTTTTCTGTTGAATTGCTCTTGATGACTCAATCCTTTACATTTGTCCTCAATGTGATTTCTAGATTGTTTATAAACTTCTAAATGATTTTTTCCTAAAATTTGTCTAAAATTTTTAATCTTTTCAACATATTTTTCTTTGCCTAGGCCAAATCTAGCCCAATCTTCTAATACTCTTAGTCCTTCTCTGGCTCTATCTAGATTAGCGTCAATAATTTGATAAATTCTTAAATCTTCAGCGTTTTTAGGATTGGAATTCAGCATTTGTAATTTATTTTTTATAGTTTTTAAAAATTTTCAGAGCATTATCTCTATCTTTTTTAATTTGATTAGAAAGTTGATCTATATTTTTGAACTTGATTTGAGATCTAAGTTTTTCAACTGGTTCAACAGATAGATTTAAACCATATAGATCGATATCTTTATTTATTAAATGAACTTCAACTGCAGAAGGCAATAAAGGATTTATTGTTGGTTGAGAACCAAGATTCATAACAGATTCAATTTTTTTGTTGGAATTTTCTATGGTGGTCCAAGATGCGTAAACTCCCTCTCCAGGTAAAAATTTTCTGCCATCTATTTCAAGATTTGCGGTAGGCCATCCTAAACTTTTTCCAATTCCTTTACCTTTAACAACTTTTCCATTAAAACTATAAGGCCTATTAAGAATCTTGAAAGCATTTTTCAGATCACTTTTCTCTAATAGATCTCTTATTCTGCTGCTGCTTATTCTACCTTCCTTGTCTTCTAAAATTGGAATAATTTTTAGCTTAATATCAGTATCCTTAATCATATTTTTTATTGTATTTATATCTCCACTTCTTCTGAAACCAAATTTAAAATTAGCACCTACAGAAATGTTTTTTGCTTGTAATTGATTTATCAAAATATCTCTTACGAATCTTTCGGCACTTAATTTGGATAGCTCCATATCAAAAGGAATCAGAACTAATTGTTCAATCCCCAGATCTTCAAGAATAGATAGTTTTTCATTAGGGAGATCAAGTCTAAGACGCATCTCTTTATAAAGAACTTCTCGGGGATGAGGCCAGAAGCTTGCAATTGTTGGGGTATATTGATTTTCTTCAACTACACTTTTTATTAATTGTCTGTGGCCAGCATGAAGGCCATCAAAACTTCCAATAGCTATTGAGGTGGGATTCTTAACTTCAGATGGCGATATTAAAGAGATCAAAAGATTACGTGCAATTTTATGATTTTAGTGGCAAATTTGGATTGATTACAGTTTATTCAATCAAATGAATGTCTGACAAAATGGATTTTCAGTCCCTTTCATTTGGAATGCGGCGCATTGGATGGATACGCTTTTGGGTTCAGTCCATTTTAGGCGTTGTTGTTGCAGCTGTTTTGCTTTTTTCAAATGTTGTAAATAACAGCGAAGGACAGCTTGGATTGGCTCCTGGTCTATCACTTACAACAATATCCCTGATTTTACTACTTTTTAGTCTTTGGCAAGGTTGGTTAATAGTTAGAACAGGAAGAGCAATCGCAAGCAATGCAAGACCCTCAAGAGGACAAACCGGTAAATTGATAAAACGAGGACTGATAGTTGATTTGTTTGGAATTTTGTTTGGATTAATTGGATATCAAGCTCTTATGGGAGCTTTATTTATACAAGCATCCTCACAAACAACTGGCCAATTGATAACAGCGACATCGGATATCCCAATTACTGGGCTTGAAATATTATCAGTTCTCAGTAACACTCAAGTTATAGCTGCTCATTTTTTTGGGCTTTGCTTTTCTTTATGGCTTTTAAGAAGGATTTACAAATGAATTATTAATTTTAGGTAATTTGTCTAAATTACCTCTCCAAAATAAATCTGGTTCTACAGGTGTAAGAGATATTTTATTTTCTTGTATCTGAGAAACGTCACTTGGCCAGTTTTTTGGACCATAACCTTTTGATTTAAGATCTAATACAACTTCACCTGCTAACCAATAATAATCGTCACCCCTTGGGTCTTCCCTTTTGGAAAATTGATTTTTATATTTTCTTACAGATAACCTTGTCCAGGATAATTCTTTTATTTTGTTTTTTTCGCAGCGGGGAATATTCAAATTTAATAAAAGTGAAGCTGGCCAACTATCGTTGATTGCTTGTTCGGCAATATTCATTGCAATTTCTCCAGCAAATTCAAAATTCTTCCATTTAAAACTAGCGACACTTATTGCCATAGATGGAACATTTTCTAAAGTGCCTTCCATAGCTGCAGCGACTGTGCCTGAACAAAAAATATCTGTCCCTAAATTGGGCCCGTGATTTATTCCTGATAGTATCAGATCAGGTTTATGATCCAAGAGTTCAGATAGTGCTAATTTGACACAATCAGCAGGTGTGCCGGAACATCCCCAAGCTTCAATTCCTTGTCCAAACAACTCGTCAGCTTTTTCCACTCTTAATGGGGATTGTAAAGTAAGACCATGACCAGTAGCTGATCTTTCTTGGTCAGGACATACTACTTTTACCTTATGTCCTCTTTTTTGGGCTGATTTTGCTAAAGCTCTTATCCCCGCTGCGAAAACACCATCATCATTGCTAATTAATATATTTAACGGTTTCATTAATCAAGACATTTTATTTATGGACGATATTTAAGTAAGATAAAGCAATACTTATTTTTACTATATCAGTGAGTCAAATTGAATCATTAAGTCAAATTGAGGAAAAACTAAATAATCTTTCTCTAACAGCAAAAAATAATATAGAAAATTCTAATACTCATGAAGAACTGGATCAATTAAGAGTTTCCTTGCTAGGGAAAAAAGGTGATTTATCAATTATTTTGAAAACAATGGGCAAATTATCTTCTACTGATAGACCAATTATTGGCCAGAAGGCAAATTTAATAAAGATAAATTTGCAAGAACTAATAACTGAAAGAAAAAATAAACTAAACAGCGAAGCCTTAGAGAAAAAGATTAAAAAAGAAAAAATTGATGTAACTATTCCCTCAATTGGAACACCCCCTGGGAATAAACATCCTTTGATTTCAACTCAAGACGAAATAATAGATATTTTTTGTGGCTTAGGATACTCAGTTGAAAGTGGCCCTGAAATAGAAACTGATTTTTATAATTTTGAGTCTCTCAACATACCCAAAAATCATCCCGCAAGAGATATGCAGGATACTTTTTACTTAGACGAAAATCGACTTTTAAGGACTCATACTTCTCCTGTTCAGATAAGGTACTTAGAGAAGAATCCTCCTCCAGTAAGAATTATTGCTCCCGGGAGAGTATATAGGAGAGATGCAGTAGATGCTACTCATTCCCCTGTATTTAATCAGGTTGAGGTTTTATGTATCGATCAAGACATTAATTTTAGTCATTTAAGAGGAACAGTTCTTACATTTTTAAAAGCCTTTTTTGGAGATATTCCTGTAAGATTTAGAGCTAGTTATTTCCCATTTACTGAACCTTCAGCAGAAGTAGACGTCCAGTGGAAAGGTAAATGGTTAGAAGTAATGGGTTGCGGAATGGTTGATCCAAAGGTCTTAGAAAAATTAGGAATTGATTCTGAGAAATGGACAGGTTTTGCAGCAGGATTAGGAGTTGAGAGATTTTGTATGGTTAGACATCAGATCGACGACATCAGAAAATTCTATACAAATGATATTAGATTCTTAGAACAGTTCTAATAGTATTTAATTTTTAAATTAGGATTGTCCAACAAATTAGTTTAAGATAGTCCTAGTTTTAATTTTTTGATTGGTACGTAAAGCAGGACTAATCGTTAATGATGGGAAGGAACTAGCTGTTCAAACTGCAACTTCTGTTCAAAAAAAATTGGAAAAATCTAATTTTGAAGTTGTAAGAGTTAGTAGCTCCGGAGGGATGGTTGGTTTCGCAAATCCTGATCAACATGTACGTCCTTTGGGATATACGAATTGTGTCCCTGAGGGGTTTGATTCATCAATGGAATTTGCAATTGTTCTTGGCGGAGATGGGACTGTACTTTCTGCTGCAAGGCAAACGGCACCTGCTAAAATTCCAATTCTTACAATAAATACTGGTCATTTAGGATTTCTTGCGGAAGCTTACTTATCTAACCTAGATGAGGCTATAGATAAAATAATTGCTGGGAATTGGGATATTGAAGAAAGAACTTGCTTTATCATAAGCGTAATGAGGAATGATCAGAGGAGATGGGAGTCTCTTTGCCTTAATGAGATGGCTCTTCATAGAGAACCTCTAACAAGTATGTGTCACTTTGAAATTTCTATAGGTCGACATGCTCCTGTGGATATTTCAGCTGATGGAGTAATTTTATCTACTCCAACTGGTTCTACCGCCTATTCTCTAAGTGCTGGAGGACCAGTTATCACACCTGATTGTCCAGTCGTGCAATTAACTCCAATTGCTCCACATTCATTGGCATCTAGGGCATTGGTTTTTAATGATTCAGAGCCAGTAACTGTTTTTCCTGCAACTCCTGAAAGATTAGTAATGGTTGTTGATGGCAATGCTGGTTGTTATGTTTGGCCTGAAGATAGGGTTTTAATAAGAAAAAGTAAACACTCAGTAAAATTTATTAGACTTGAAGATCACGAATTTTTCCAAGTTTTAAGAAATAAACTTGGTTGGGGTTTACCCCATGTGGCTAAACCTGATAAATAACAATTATTTGAATTTATTTTTTCCCTGTTAATAGAAAAACAGGATTATTTGGTTCTAGTCTCATTCCCTCAGCAATACTTAAGCTTTTATAGGTCTGAATTAAATTTAAATTTGTTTTGAAATTTTTATCTTCTAAATCCTCCTTCAATTCTTTAATAGTTTGAATATTTATTATTGGGATAACGATAATGTCTCCAATATCCATATCTTGTGCAAATTTATTAATAATCTGGAGTTTAGTTTTTTTATCACATCCTCCAATTATTAATCTATTAGGGTTTTCAAAAGAACTTAAATTTCTCGCATTCAAGGTGTAATTTATGTCTTCCTCAAAAATAAATTTTGGTTTGACGTCAAGCCTTTTTGAGTTTTCTAGTATTAATTCTTTTGAGCCAATTCTTTTATCGAAACAAAACAAATCCAAATTAGGCCTTAACTTTAATGCCTCTAAACCAATTGACCCACAACCTGCTCCTATATCCCAAATGACACCATTTCTTGGGAGCTCTAAAGCAGCTAATATTTGAATGCGAACTTCTCTCTTAGTTAATAAATTTGGTCTATCATCAAAAGTCTTAAAAACATTGTCATTGATTCCGAATAGAGGAAGATTGTTGTTCGAATAATTTTCCTTTTTTTTTGAAAGAATAGCAATATTCAAATTTGATATATCTGAGGGCAATGACTCTTTAAGATTTAATTTCCTGATTTTTTCATTTTCGAAGCCTATTTCTTCACAGAGCCAAAAATCATAGATGTCAATCAAATCAAATTCTGATAAATTTTTTTTGATTATTTCTAGACTTTTGTTATTTGAATCTGTAATCACAGCCAAATTTGAAGGTCTTGCTTTAAGAGCCTCAATTAACTTTGTCGAATCTCTGCCGTGAATACTCACATTAATAGTATCTTGCCATGGGATCTTTAACTTACTAAATGCTAATTGAATGCAAGTATTTGAAGGGTAGAAACTTAATTCATCTTTTGAAAAATTTTCTAGTAGTATTCTCCCAATGCCAAACCAAAGTGGATCTCCTCTCGAAATTAAAATAACATCAGTTTTTTGTGATCTAAGCCAGTTAACAAGTTCCTGATTACTGTTGCTCGAAAAAAATAATTTCTTTTTTTCTAAACCATTTTCGCTCCATGATTTTATTTCTTCAAAATATGAATTTGGAACTGCAATAGAAACTGTCTCTTGAAATAGATTTTGTAATTTGAAAGATAGATCCTCAAATTTATAAGAATTAATTCCTACTACATGAATTTTTCTTTTTTTTTCAGTCATGAATATTTAATTAAAAGAAACTTATCTATTTGAATGTTTTATTAAATTATCTTATGATTGTTCGAGCTTTAATAATAAATCAATTGTCTGAAAGAAGAAAGAGATTACACGATTTATTATTAACTCTAATAAATAAAGATAGTGAATTTGAGTTTATTGAAGAAGATTCTAGCGATTTAACATCTAGCTATTCCGAAAAAGACACTTTGAATTTATCTCGAGTTATAGAAAAAAATCGTAATATAATCAAAAGATATCAAGCTATTGTAAGAACAGCTGTTACTCTTGATGCCCTGATGGATTCTGAAAATGAAGAAAATTACAAAATCAAATAAAAATATTTTTTTAAAAAAAATATTACCTTTACTTTTACTACTATCCTTTATTTTTAACCCATTAAAAGTATCCGCAGAAGTTGCAGAAACAGAAATAAATGGGGAATTTATGAATGCCAGCAGTGAGTTTTTAAGAGATTTGGACTTTGAAACTTGGCAATTAGTTGCCTATAAATCACCTCTTTTTGAAGATAAATTGATCTTGAGAGTAATAGGATATCCAGGAAATCTTAGGATTGATCATCCCACTGACTTGAGGGTTGAATCAGGGAGAAAACAGTGGCTTTTAGATGATAAAACATTACTTAACGTTGAATTAGCAAATGATGGAAGACAAGCTGCAGCAGAATTCGATCTTGATGAATTGATTAAAAATTTAGATAAAAATAGACCATTAAGATTATCTTTGTCGGGAGTTTTTTCTGAGTTACCTGTTCCTCCTTTTGTTGTTAAGGAATGGAGATCACTAAACTGAATTTGACTTCTGGAGATGACTGAAAAAAATGTAAGCCATACAAAATGGATGAAAAGAGCAATTTTTTTGGCTTCTTTAGGCAAAAATACAACTAGTCCAAACCCAAGGGTGGGAGCAGTGATACTCGATAAGAATGGAAAGCTTATTTCAGAAGGGTTTCATTTCAAGGCAGGGATGCCTCATGCAGAGGCAATGGCATTTAATAATTTAAAAAAAGATGCTAGAGGTGGGTCAATTTATGTAAATCTTGAACCTTGTTGCCACCAGGGTAGAACACCTCCATGTGTAGATAAGGTGATAGCCTCTGGGATAAAAAAGGCTTATATATCTATTGAAGACCCTGATGTAAGAGTCGCTGGTAAAGGTATTAAGATGCTAAAAGAAGCTGGAATACAAGTTCAATTAGGTTTATGTAAAAAGGAATCCTTAGATTTAAATAAGGCTTTCATTCATAGGAATATTACTAAAAAGGCATTTGGTGTTTTTAAATGGGCAATGAGTATTGATGGAAGAATAGCTTTAAAAAATGGAAAAAGTAAATGGATTACTAATGAAGAATCAAGGGCATTAGTACATTCTTTTAGAGCAGAATTTGATGCAATAATCATTGGTGGAAACACATTAAGAAGAGATAATCCCCTCTTAACTACTAGAGGTCTAAAAAATCCTGAGCCTTTGCGCGTTGTGTTTACAAAAAGTTTAGACCTGCCAACAAAATGTAATCTTTGGGATTGTAATAAAGCAAAAACATTAGTTATTTATGATTCTTCTACAGCAAATGAAAGTCACCTCTCTAGGATTCCGAAATGTGTGGAGGTTGAAAAGATATCATCAGATAATCCAGAGTTAATTTCAAAAATACTTGCAAAAAGAGGTTGCAATAAAGTTCTTTGGGAATGTGGCCCTAGATTGGCTACTGCCGCTATTCGATCTAATTGTATTCAGGAACTTATTACATTTATTGCCCCAAAAATTTTAGGTGGAGAAGATAGTATGAATCCTCTTAATGATTTTGAATTTAAAGAAATGCACGAAATTATTAAATTAAGTGATTCTCAGTTTAGTTTGATTGGGAATGATATATGTGTTAAGAGTTCATTTGAAAATTAATTGTATACAAATTTTTATGGGTCAAAGTACCGTACGGTTCTTACCCAAAAAAAATAATACAGATACGGAAACTCTTCGTTTAGTTTATAATAAGTTCAAAATTGATCATAACTATGCCGATAAGACAAGATGATAACCAACCTAATAGAAGATTTGGAATTGTAAATATCATTTTGATTGGAGTTGGAGCATTACTACTATTTAGCAGTCTTTTCCCTAATCAAAATATGCAAATCCCAAGGGTTCCTTATTCTTTATTTATAGATCAGGTTAATGATGGGGAAGTTAAACGTGCATATATCACTCAAGAACAAATTAGATATGAGTTAAATGGAGCTGAAGAAGGTGCACCTTCTGTATTAGCAACAACCCCAATCTTTGATATGGACCTTCCACAAAGGTTAGAAAGTAAAGGTGTGGAATTTGCTGCTGCTCCACCCAAAAAACCTAATTTTTTCTCAACCATATTGAGTTGGGTTGTCCCTCCGTTAATTTTTATCCTAGTCTTGCAATTCTTTGCTAGAAGAAGCATGGGAGGAGGAGGAGCTCAAGGAGCTCTAAGTTTTACTAAAAGTAAAGCGAAAGTTTATGTACCTGATGATGAATCGAAAGTTACATTTGCTGATGTAGCAGGAGTAGATGAAGCTAAAGATGAATTAACAGAAATAGTTGATTTTTTAAAGAGACCTGAAAGGTATACAGATATAGGAGCACGAATACCTAAAGGTGTACTCCTTGTAGGCCCTCCAGGGACAGGTAAAACACTTTTATCAAAAGCAGTTGCAGGAGAGGCGGAAGTTCCTTTTTTCATAATTTCAGGTTCCGAATTTGTTGAGCTTTTTGTTGGTGCAGGAGCAGCCAGAGTTAGAGATTTATTTGAACAAGCCAAAAAGAAAGCACCATGTATCATTTTTATTGATGAATTGGACGCTATAGGTAAAAGCCGCTCAGGATCAATGGGAGTAGTTGGAGGTAATGATGAAAGAGAACAAACTTTAAATCAACTTCTTACCGAAATGGATGGATTTGCCTCCACAGATAAGCCAGTTATAGTACTTGCTGCTACTAACCAACCAGAGGTTCTAGATGCGGCTTTATTGAGGCCTGGAAGATTTGATAGACAAGTCTTAGTTGATAGACCTGACTTGTCTGGCAGAAAGACAATTCTCGAAATTTACACCAAAAAAGTCAAATTGGCAGATTCAATAGATCTAGATTCTATTGCTCAAGCTACTAGCGGATTCGCTGGAGCCGATTTGGCTAATATGGTAAATGAAGCCGCATTACTTGCGGCTAGAGCTAAAAGGAAGAGTGTAGAACAACAAGACTTAAGTGAAGCAATAGAGAGAGTTGTTGCAGGTTTGGAAAAGAAGAGTCGTGTTTTGCAAGATGATGAAAAAAAAGTCGTCGCTTATCACGAAGTTGGTCATGCAATCGTAGGGCACCTTATGCCTGGTGGTTCAAAAGTTGCCAAGATTTCAATCGTCCCTAGAGGTATGAGTGCACTTGGTTACACTCTTCAATTGCCAACAGAAGAAAGATTTCTAAATTCTAAAGAGGAATTAAAAGGACAAATAGCTACACTTCTTGGAGGAAGATCAGCAGAAGAAGTTGTTTTTGGAAAGATTACAACGGGAGCCTCAAATGACTTACAAAGAGCAACCGATATTGCGGAACAAATGGTTGGTACATTCGGAATGAGTGATATTCTTGGTCCCCTTGCTTATGACAAACAAGGTGGTGGTCAGTTTTTAGGGAATGGAAACAATCCAAGAAGATCTGTTAGTGATGCTACTGCTCAAGCAATAGACAAAGAGGTTAGAGATTTAGTTGATGATGCACACGAAACAGCACTGAATATTTTGAGGAATAATCTACCTCTTCTTGAATCGATATCTCAAAAAATTCTCCAAGAAGAAGTTATCGAGGGTGAGGATCTTAAAACACTCTTAGCAGAGAGTAAAATGCCTTCATAGTAGAATTTTGGTTTTCAGATAAAGTTAGATGTTAAACCCGATCAAGCTTTCAAGTAAAAATTTTTTATCAAGCTTGAATACCTCTTATGATGAATTTCTTCATATTTTAGAGCTCGCAAAAAGTTTTAAAAATAAAGATCTTAATATAAAACTTAAAGAAAAAGTTTTAGGTTTAATTTTTGATAAGGCATCAACTCGGACCAGAGTTAGTTTCCAGGTGGCAATGTCAAGACTTGGCGGAACTACAGTTGACCTAAATCCTACTACTTCGCAAATTGGGAGAGGAGAGCCAATTAGAGATACTGCAAGAGTGCTAAGTAGATACTGCGATATTATTGCCATAAGAACATTTAATCAGTCTGATCTAGAGGAGTATGCGAAGTGGTCAACAAAGCCAGTGATAAACGCACTTACAGATCTAGAACATCCTTGTCAAGCTTTAGCTGATTTTATGACAATTAGAGAGGAATTTATTGATTTTAAAAACGTTGTTTTGACATTTATAGGCGATGGTAATAACGTCGCTAACTCCCTCATTTTGTGTGGAGCCTTATTGGGGGTTGAAGTTAGAATCGCATGCCCTAAAGGGTATGAACCAAATTATTTGGTTGTAAATAAAGCAAAAGAAATATATAAGGATAAAAACTTATTAAAAATTACTAATGATATTTTTAGTGCGGTTGAAGGGGCAAATGTTTTGTATACAGATGTTTGGTCATCTATGGGGGAAGAAAATCAAAAAGAAGAGAAAGATAAAGACTTTCTAGGTTTTTCTATTGATAGTAATTTAGTACAAAATGCTGATAAAGATGCAATTATCCTTCATTGTCTTCCAGCCTATAGAGGTAAAGAAATAACTAATGAGGTAATTGAAAGTAAAAAAAGTAGAATTTTTGAACAGGCAGAAAATAGAATGCATGCTCAACAAGCCCTTTTATCATGCCTTCTTTCATAAAAATATTGCTATTTCCTCCTGAAAGAGGTACAAATGTATTAGTGTACAAATGTTTTTATGGAAATCTCTGAAGGTAATAAGCTTACTGATGCTCAAAATGAGCTTTATGCATGGATAAAAAACTACATGAGGGACTTTCAACATAGTCCCTCGATTAGACAAATGATGCAAGCTATGGGTCTTAAATCTCCTGCTCCTATTCAAAGTCGTTTAAAACATCTACAAGAGAAAGGATATATATCGTGGCAAGAAGGCAAAGCTAGAACCATGCAAATAGTAGACGAAATCACAGGAGGAGTTCCAATTATGGGTTCTGTTGCTGCAGGAGGTTTAATTGAAACTTATTCTGATGTTAATGAAAATTTGGATTTATCTGAAGTCTTACAAAAAAAGGATGTTTTCGCCTTAACCGTAAATGGCGATTCGATGATAGATGCTTGTATCGCTCATGGGGATATGGTTTTGATGGAACCTATTAAAGACTCTTATTCGCTTAGAAATGGAATGATAGTGAGTGCTTTGGTCCCAGGACTAGGGACGACCTTAAAGTATTTTACAAAGAAAGGACAAAAAATTTTCTTAGAAGCTGCTAATCCAGCTTATGAACCAATAGAGTTGAATTTAGATGAGGTTGTTTTTCAAGGAAAACTATTGGCTGTTTGGAGAAAGATTTAAAGCGGTGGGATACTTAAAATAAATTTTTATCTAAGTTTTTAATAGTTTCAGTTAATCCATAATCCAAATTAATTTTTGGTGCCCATCCTAATTGCATTAATCTGTTCACATTTAAAACTTTTTTAGGTGTTCCATCTGGCATAGTATTATCCCAAAGAATTTTACCGTCGTAATTCGTTATTTTAGCTATTTTTTTCGCTAATTCTCTTATAGTTATATCTTTACCAGTTCCTACATTAAGGTAACTCAGTACATTTCCAAATGTATCCTTTGGCGCAGTATCTTTAGATGGAAACCAATTCTCTAAGCAAAAAATAACAGCTTCAGCAAGATCATCTACATGCATAAATTCTCGATATACATTTCCGGTGCCCCAGCAAGTGACTGATGGCAATCTGTCTCTTTTAGCAATCAAGAATTTTCTAATTAAGCTTGCAACTACATGACTATTAGTAGGGTGGAAATTATCGTTGGGACCATATAGATTTGTTGGCATTAGTGATATTGCATCAAATTTGAATTGATTCCTCAATGCCTCGCAAAGCTTTATCCCAGCGATTTTAGCTATTGCATAAGATTCATTTGTTTTTTCTAAATAATCACCTAGTAATTCTTCTTCTTTGATTGGTTGGGAGGCATGTTTAGGGTAAATACAACTGCTTCCTAAAAACAATAGTCTTTTAACCCCACAAGCCAATGATGATTCAATTACATTTGTTTGGATTTTGATATTCTCTATAAGAAAATTTGCAGGATATTTAGAATTTGCAAGAATTCCTCCAACTTTTGCAGCCGCTAAAATAACAATAGTTGGTTTTTCTTTTATAAACCAATTTTTGACTAAACTAGAATCAATAAGGTTCAATTCTTCTCTTGATGGAGTTAATAAGTGGGAGTTATTTTTTCTTTTAATATTAATCTTTTTTAAGATTGCTCTCTTTATAGAACTCCCCACCATTCCTGTTGAGCCTGCTATAAAAATTCTTTCATTATTATCAGTTATTTTCATTAACTTTTAGTTATTTGGAGGTGATTCAAAAGGTGTATTAAGCTCAAATCCATTTTTTATAAGTATTGATTCCTCTAAGGCCTTATTTTTATCGGTATTTATCATTTCCTCAATCATTTCATCAAGAGTGATTTCAGGTACCCAGCCAAGTTTTTGAAAACCCTTGTTAGCGTCTCCACAAAGCTCATCAACCTCAGTAGGCCTAAAATATCTTGGGTCAACTCTCACTACTATTTCATTATTATCTGCTCTCCTGCCAATTTCATTTACTCCATTACCTTCCCAAAATATTCCAGGTTCATCTTTCGATTTATTCCAAGAAAGTTTATAGGCGCAGATTTCAATAAATTTTCTAATACTAATCATCTTTCCTGTTGCTATTACATAATCATCCGGTTGATCTTGTTGTAGCATCATCCATTGCATTCGTACATAATCTTTAGCATGACCCCAATCTCTTTTTGCATTTAAATTTCCAATATAAATGCATTTATCCAGACCAGCATCAATTCGAGCTAGTCCTCTTGTTACTTTTCTCGTGACAAAAGTTTCTCCTCTCCTGGGACTCTCATGATTAAATAAGATACCGTTGCAGGCAAACATATTGTATGCTTCTCTATAGTTTACGGTTATCCAATAGGCATAAAGTTTAGCTACTCCATAAGGACTCCTAGGATAAAAGGGAGTAGTTTCTTTTTGTGGTTTTTCTTGAACTTTGCCATATAGTTCACTTGTACTTGCTTGATAAATCTTAGTTTTATTGGTTAAACCTAAAATTCTAATCGCTTCTAAGATTCTTAATGTTCCTAGTGCATCACAATTGGCAGTATATTCAGGAGTTTCAAAACTTACTGCTACATGGCTTTGAGCTCCTAAATTATAAATTTCATCTGGCTGTATTTCCTTGAGGATCCTTATTATATTTGTGCTATCAGTCAGATCGCCATAGTGTAAGATAAAATTCTTATTGTTTTCGTGAGGATCTTGGTAAAGATGATCTATTCTTTCAGTATTGAAACTACTTGATCTTCTTTTGATACCATGAACTTCATAATTCTTTTCTAGTAGGAATTCAGCAAGATAACTACCGTCTTGGCCTGTAATTCCAGTAATAATTGCTTTTTTATTGCTCATTCAAATAATTAAAAATTTTGAAAGAAATTAAACTGATATTAATTAACTCTTCCATAATGATCTTCAAATCTAATAATATCATCCTCACCTAAATACTCGCCGCATTGAACCTCAATTAATCTTAATGATAATGCTTCATTGTTGGATAATCTATGTTTTGAACCTATTGGGATATAAGTACTTTCGTTTTCATGCAGCGAATACTCTTCCTCGTTTAGTTTAATTGTTGCTATCCCTTTTAAAATTATCCAATGCTCTGATCTTTGTAAATGTCTTTGAAGAGAGAGGGATGATTTTGGATTTACTGAAATTTCTTTTACTTTCCAAGTTGGTCCCTCTTCAATAAGTTGGTAATAACCCCAAGGTCTTATAACTTTTTTGTGTATTTTGGCCTCTTTTCGATTTTTCAAATTTAATTTGTTGACTATTTTTTTTATGTCTTGAGATTTATCTTTATCTGAAATAAGTGTTGCATCTTCTGTCTGAACAACAATTAAATTTCGAAGCCCTAATCCCACTAATAGATTTTTGCTTGAATTTAAATATGAATTTTTGACGTCATTTATTAATACATCTCCAATAATTGCATTACCATTTTTATCTTTTTCTTCGATATTCCATAAAGCTCCCCAATTCCCTACATCACTCCATCCAGCATTAAGAGGGACAACAAAAGAATCTTTAGTTTTTTCCATTATTGCATTATCGATAGAAATATTTGGACATAACCCAAAGGAGTTTTTTTCAAGCCTTTGAAAGTCAAAATCTTTTGACGATTTAGATAAAGAATCTTCACATGAACATAATAATTCAGGTTCATATTTTTTTAATAAATTAATAATTGTGCTCGCCTTGAATAAGAATATTCCACTATTCCAAAGGAAATTATCAGTACTACTGTATTCTTTGGCTTTTTCTAAAACAGGTTTTTCTATGAAATTTTTAACTGGCAATGATTTGACTTCTTGATTTGAGATGTTTTCCTCTATCTCGATGTACCCATAACCTGTTTCAGGTGAATCTGGTTTAATTCCAAAAGTTACTAATTTCTCATTTTTTGCATCTTTAATTCCTTCCTCAATGGCTTTCTTAAAACTAATTGGATCCTTAATTTCGTGATCAGAGGATAAAACTAATAATATTTTTTCATTACTTTCCTCTAAGGCTTTAAGAGCAGCAATCGTAATAGCAGGAGCAGTATTTTTACCGAATGGTTCTAGAATTATTGATTTTGGTGAAATATTAATTTCTCTCATTTGCTCTGCAACAAGAAATCTTTGTTCTTCATTACATATAATGATTGGGTTTTCAATATTTTTTAGACCTTCTAATCTTATTTGTGTTTTCTGAAAGAAAGATAAACTGTCCGAAGAATTCAATGCAATGTATTGTTTTGGAAAACTTTCTCTTGACAATGGCCAAAGTCTTGTTCCGGAACCTCCAGAAAGAATTACTGGTTGTAGTGAATAGTTATTATCCAAAATAATTGTCCTTCAAAGATTCTTTTGTAATTATAATACCCTCTATTAATTACTTATTTTGCTACCAGGAGTTAATTAAATTCTAAAATTAATTTAAAAACTTAATTTTTAGATAGGTTTTTTAACTGTTACTATTCATTTTATTTTTAACAGTATAAAACATATTTTTTTAATAGAAAATTAGAAACTTCATAATAAAAATTTTTATCGATAACTTCTCATGGAAGAACTAAAGTAAAAAGTTTTTGTGATTAAATTCTTATTAAGATTATTTGAATATTATTGTTTCAAAGATGTATTTCAAAACGATTTAAATTATATTTTGGATTAATTAAATTTTATAAATATTTTTGATTAAAACCTGAATAATTAAAGTTAAGTATTTAATTTAAGACTAAATTTTTTAAAAAATTAAGTGGAACTTGTAATACCAACAATGTGGAAAAGACCTGATTTTATTTTAAGAACATTGAAGTACTACTTATCTCTTCAAGAAATTAAAAAAGTAATAATTATCGATAATGATTATGCAAATCGTCCTAAGGATAAAATTTTTAATTCTAAAAAAATTAAAATTTTAAATTACTACAAAAATATTTACGTTAATCCTGCTTGGAATAAAGGTATGGAACACGCCAGTGATGATTTGGTTTGCATTTGTAATGATGATATATGCATAGATAAATTAATTATCAAACTTGTTCAAGAATTTGAGTCTTTAGAATCTAATAAGATTGATTTAATTGGTGTTGGCTCTTGTAATTTTGAAAGTTTTGCAATCCATCCTTTAAAGATGGATATTACTAAAAATCTTGGAAAACAAGCTTTAAATTTTGGAATTGCAATGTTTATCAGAAAAAAACACTACAAAGCCATCCCTGATGACTTGAAAGTTTGGTTTGGAGATGATTATCTTGTTCGCAACTGCAAAAATGTTTTTGCTGTAAGTTCAAATAAATTTAGAGGGGAAATGAGTGCAACAATTTCTTCTTTAAGAAAAGAAGGTAGTGAAATTGATTTAGTAATTAAAAACGACACACATAATTGGGAAAATGAATATAAGGGAAAAAGTTATTTTTAAATAATTTTAAAACAAGATTTAGATAATGTATTTGCAATTGAAATTATAAAGTAACATTTTTCTTTAAAGTTATTTATTAATTTCTAAAGGCATAAAATCCATATCTTTGTTAATTGTATTATTGGCATCTGTACAAATCTTAAAGCTTAGATTTTTGGATATTCTCAATTATTTGAAGAGGGATTTTGAAAACATCCTGTCTGATTTTTACTGATAAAGTCCCATTTTTAAAACAAGAATATGAAAATGAGTGATTTATTTTACTTTTTCTATTTTCGAAAGTAGTTTTATAAGCTTTGGCTAAAGATAATTTTTTTCTTTAATTAAATCGTGAAATTTTTTAATTAATGTTTGTATGTCTGGAGAATTTTCTTTTACAAATTCGATAGATGTTAGGATTGATTCTCAAGGGTTTTCATGTTGTAAACCATCGTAGATCATATGAGTTATTTGAAGCTTTTTTAGTTTGCCAGACTTAATGCCTCAAATACTCCATCCTTTGCCATTAAACCATCGAATGTTTTTGCGCAGAATTTTGATCCACTCATCTTCCCTGTTGGCCATTAACTTTTATAAATCAATCTTGCGCAGATTATTGCGCAGAATTGTTTATTACAGCAACGGGCAACATATGATAACTTTGATACTTGGACAGGTGAGTCTCACTTAAATCGATTGTTATAACTGAAAAACTTGTCGTGGGGCCATAGCTCAGTTGGTAGAGCACCTGCATGGCATGCAGGGGGTCAGCGGTTCGAGTCCGCTTGGCTCCATTATGTTTTAAAAGATTGAGTAGGTCGAAATGGTGTGTTTAGGCGGAGTATTTGCCTTTTAATCTTATTTGCCTTGGTTAAGCCTTAATTGAGGATTTTTTAATTTTCCACCACCTGGAGTGTTTGCTGTTTTGCGTAATAGCAAATTAGTGCTATAAATATACAAAAAGCTGTATTAATTCAAAGTTGAGCGACTTGGCCGAATAGTTGTTTAAATAATGAAAAAGCCCTAATGGCTGCACCAATTTCAATAAGTTTGAGCAAACATGGTTGAAATGAAAGAGTTTCCAGTAATGGATCCACGAGAAGGTATTCCTATTCTTTATCCGCACGTACCTTCTAATGCAGGCAAATATATTGAAGAAGTACTTTCAACTCGTTGGATTGGCCAAGGACCAAAAGTAAATCAATTTGAGGACGAATTCTCTAAAAAAATTGTGGAAAATGGATATTCAGTAGCTGTAAATAGCGGTACATCAGCCTTACATCTTGCCTATATTTTGGCTGGCGTGACTGAAGCAAGCGAAGTAATCTGTCCTCTTTTTACATGTACGGCAACCAATATTCCAATCCTTTATCTAGATGCTGTACCTGTTTTTACCGATATTTCCAAATCATCATTAAATATTGATATAGATGAAGTAGAAACATTAATCACCTCTAAAACAGTTGCGGTTTGTGTTGTTGATTATGGAGGATTGCCAAATGATTACATTCGCTTAAGGGAAATTTGTGATAAGTATGGCCTTCGCTTAATCGTTGACTGTGCTCATGCTGTTGACACCTATCGAAATGGTCATCACGTCACACATTATGCCGATTATGTGATTTATTCTTTTCAAGCTATCAAAACCATGACAACAGGAGATGGTGGGATGTTAATTGTGAAGAGTCTTAGTGATTATGAAAATG
>QCDS01000019.1 GCA_003278685.1 Prochlorococcus sp. AG-355-K03
GTCAAATGACTCACATAAATCTTATTGTCAATTCTTTACCTAGAGATTTGCTGGAATTTGTTTTTTTTCTAGCCGTAGGTTTTACCGCAGGATCAGTGGGACTTATATAAATTTATTTAATTAGAATCTTTCTTGTCTTTGATGCTAAAGCAAACTTTAGACATGATGAACTTTTCCTCCAATAGTCAATAATTCATGAAGTACACACACTATTAGGTAATAACAAGTCCTACTGCCCTGGATAAAGTTAAACCAAAGATATCTAAAACAACAAAACCATTAAGTATACGTATAGCTCAAGCAACATCTGTTTCACAAACTCCATGCTCGGTTGTATCACTTACAACAACAGATGCTGTCTTTGCAAAATAACTAAATGGTGTTGGCTTTTTGTTTAAAGTAATGGCCTCTTTTCCTTTACCTATTCTTGATGAATGATTTAATCTCCAATACCACCATGAAAAGCCAATTAATACTATTGGTACAAATAAAACTAATTCAACCAAAAGTAAAACAGGGTCTTTTAGAGGAGACACCAAAAGCAAATTCATCGATACAAGTTCCAAAAACCATGCAAGGCTCAAGATAATTCCATAAATATCACTTACCATTCTTGATTCTTTTCCTAAAAGTCCCCAAATAATTAATCCAAGGATAAAAATCAAAAACAATGCTCCAAGTGGATGTTCATAGTTAGTAAATGAATCCAAAATTAGATGAATATTTTCCAAAAGTTTTTTAACCGGTGATTCTTCAACATCTTCAAGATTTAAATTTCTGTCGAAAGAGACTGAGAAAAAGAAAGCTACTGTGAGGATGTAAATCTCAAGCGGTTTAAGAATTCTTTTAATCATTAAAAAATACAATTAAACAAATATAGTTCAAAGTAATTAATAAAAATAGTTAATTAATACAATTTAAAGTTGTGTATTAATAACTGGTGGGAAATTTCCCTTAAAAGTGTCGACAAAGTTATACATCTTATTTCTAGTGACAAAACATCAATTTATCTAGTGAAAAAATAGTGACAAAACTCATTTCCTAACCTCAAAAGTGATTTTTTATAAAAAATTTAGCAATTTGGTCTTTTATAGATGTCTTTTATGAACTAAGATCTTATGAGCGGGGCGTGGCGCAGCTTGGTAGCGCGGGTGCTTTGGGAGCACTAGGTCGCAGGTTCGAATCCTGTCGCCCCGACTCTTAAAAACCAAGTCATACTAGAGAGTTTCCCAGGCTCTCTTTTTTATTGTCTACAATCTCACATGAGAAAGGGGCTCTAGGAGGGGCTCTAAAAAGTATGTACTTGTACTAAAAGGTGCTTAATTTATAGCAGCGGTGGAAGTAATAAGCATTTCATTTAACCCATCAATAACCAAACTCGGAAGTTAAATAAATTTTTCTTTGGTTTATTCTTTTTCCTTTCTAATTTTTACTGTTTTCTTTATAAAACTTTTACTGGATCTTTTTTTATAATTATCTACAAAATCTTTAAAATCATCTTTCATAGTTTTTCTTTTTTTCAGTACCCCACATTTTTCTAAGTGCTTTAATATCTAGTTCAGTAAAGAAGATGTCATCTGCTGGATACAAAAAATTGTTATAAGACATAACTGTATCCTTATTATTAATTCGCTTATCATCTGGATCAATAGTAAATTTACAGTATTGTCCACATCCAGAATGTTCTAAACCTAATGCATGACCAATTTCATGAATTATTGTATATGCAGAGTCTAAAGATAAATTAGGGTATTTTTTCAACTTTGGATATTTAAATATACTTTCCGACCACGCAATATCAATTCGATACTTAGCAGGGTTCAAATCTTCATCCATTATTCCCGAATTACCATCCTTTGATGGATTGGTTTTATAGATGCTTATCATTGCATCTATTTGAGAATTTACTCTCTTAAAGTCAATATCAATATATGGATCAAGTTTAGAAAAGATGTCGACAATAAATTTTTCTGCATCATTAGAAATTTCATAAGAATTCCTCATCTCTTTTGGTAAGATTTTCGAATTAATTTTTCCTGTTTTATCATGAATGTAATAGGTTATTGACTTTTGATATGTTTCACCATTAAATCCAGCAAATTTATTAAAACCTTTTCGCATCGGCGCTATCAAAGTATTTAGCATCTCAGGCGCAATTATATCTTTAATAGATAACTTAACTTTATCGTTTGAATAAATTTCAAGTGCTTTATTTCGAGCAGATAAAGCGCCTCCATAATCTTCTATAGAAATTTTTACATAATGTAAATCCATATAAGCCTCTCCATTATATGGGTTTATTTTTATCGCTTTTGTGTAATCAGATATCGCTCCTTCATAATTTTTAAGCATCTCCTTGGCATACCCTCGTTCTTGATAAGCTTCTCCATACTCTGGGTTTATTTTTATCGCTTTTGTGTAATCAGATATCGCTCCTTTATAATTTTGTTTTTCTAGCTTATTATTACCTCTTTCATAAAGAAAAGCAGCCTTTTTTATGTTTGCTTTAGCAGGTTTTGAAAAAAGCAACGCATTACTAGCTAAAGAAACTGCAGTTCCTATCAAAATTGGTTTACCTAAAGGAATAAAAGAAAACCATAAACAAACAAAAATTTTTAGTTTTTTCATCAATAGTTTTTACTAAAAACATACCAATTATAGAAAGGGAGAAATAGGTATGCTTATGGCAACTAATTTTTTAAAAAAAGAGGTGCAAGTAGTAAGCGTTTTATTTAGAAGGTGATATTTTCTTCTTCAAGTTTTTTCTTAAGCTCTATAGGCATATAAGCAATATCTTTCTTAATTGCCTCAATGGCATCTTTATACTTATCAGGTTCTGCTAAAAGCATTTTGATCAAATTGTATTGTCTTTCTATTTCTTGTAAAGAAAATTTTCCCATAAAAAAAGTTGGTTTTATCCCTCCAATTTTAGATCGACTGTCAATAATTACTCCTTATATATAAAGTAATATTTTTCTATTAAATATCTATAACTCCAGAAGGTTCTCCTTCTAATCGCTCCATCATCTCTCTTAATTTCTTTAATTCTGATTTATTTTCTCTATCAATAACTCCACTTTGGAGAATAGAGAAGTCCATTTGGATAACTAACACTCAGGCGAATCTCATTTCAATAATTTAATAAGACAATAGGCCAAGCACTAAAATTCAAGCTGCTTCAATAATTTTACCTGCAACATTTAAACCTGATAATAATGCTCCATGAGTAGTTGCTGAGTAATCAAAAACTGTGTGTTCTCCACAAAAAAATAATTTATTATCAACAGGCATTGATAAGTTTTCATAATCTTTTGGCTTAGCTCCTGGCTTGGTGTAAGAATATGCACCTAAAAAATTTTGATCATTAGACCAATTTGTGGAAATTGATTTATTTGGCTCTGAAATATCTTTGCCCCAAACATTTCTTAAAACGCTTAACGAATCAGTTTTTTTCTCTCTCTCGGATAAATTATCAGCAATTAAAGCATAATCACCAACTGAGAGGCCTAATAAAATATTTTGCTTAGAAAATGTTCTGTAATTTAACCAATAATTCCATCTACCTTTTTCTTTTGTATTAACGCCAAAATATTGTATCTTAGTATCCCAAAAAGGTTCATCAAATCTATGTGCAATTTTAGTAACTGAACCGAATCCTATTTTCATAATACTTTCTTTAAATTTGCTAGGTAGTTCTGGTATGAACTTAATCCTTTTCGCTTTTAAAACTCCCAATGGAACACTACAAATAACAAAATCGCAATTATAAGCTTCTTTATCTGTTTGAATTTCTATAACTTTCCCTAAATTAGTATTTATGCTCGTAACTTTAGTGTTTAAGACTATATCTAAATTCTTCGCAATATTATTAATTAGAGTTGAGTAGCCATTTTTAATAATGACATCTGCTCCAGGAAATGCTTTGTCATCATCATGATAAACCGCTGAAACTTTTTCTATTGAAGTTCCTTTATCAAATTCAGTATATGCGGAAAGTGCCCATAAAACCCCAGGATATTTCAATGCTTTTGGATTTATGTCTTCAATAGCTTTTCTAAGATTCCTCTTATCATTAAATTCTAATTTTTTATCAACATTTAATAGTGTTTTTTCCCATATATTTAAAACCTCTTCCCATCTCTCATCATCCCATTCACTCCCATCTTCATCATAAGTAGTTACATTATCATCGTTTGTGACGAAATATTTGCAACCTAATTTATCGGCTAATTTTTTGGTCGGATTTTTGGAAGAAGGGCCATGAATCCATCCTGCTCCAACTTCAAAAGGCGCATCATTTCCAAAAGACCAATCTGTTTTAATCCTCCCTCCGATATAGTTATTTGCTTCAAGAACCTTAACCTTTGCTCCATACTGGGTAAGTTTTTTTGCAGCAGATAAACCTGATATTCCCGCTCCAACTACAACTATTTTCTTGTCTTTTAGAATATTATCATTTTTTGCATTTAGTTTTGAGGAAATCAAGCTAGATGCAGTGGCATATAACGCAAATTTGAGAAGATCTCTTCGAGAATAAAAAGAATTGAATTTCATTTAGTTTTTTTTATGCATTAGGTAAAACTTTTAATTTAAAGATTAATGCAATATATACTTTTAGCTTTTTTCGATAAATTATGTAACTTCCAACAACCTGCTTTACCTAAAGCATTCGGTCGTAAGGGGATCTACAGGGGGATCTAGGATCTAATATGGTCTTAGATGATCTTCGAAGGTTATGCTAGCGTGAGACTCAAACTCATTACTATATCTAGCTCCACTTCTTTCTATAACTAGAATCTCAAGGAAATCTTATTTGAACAACCGAGTGCTTTGGGAGCACTAGGTCGCAGGTTCGAATCCTGTCGCCCCGATCAGTCATACCAATGGATTAGAAATAATATAGCTTGTCTCATTTTGCGAAAGGGGAGCTAGAGGGGGAGCTAGGAAACAGTTGTTGCGGTCGTCACTTACTTAGCTAGTGCCTTTTTAATTACTCGGTAGCGTAGGTCTCATTGTAGATTTCAACAATATTTTTTCCCTTGTGATACCAATACTTACTTCCTCTAATTGCTCTATCTGTATCCATTAATTTTTTAGTTAATCCAGTTAGATAGTATTCTTCTCCTTCATACTCAACTTTTCTATTATTTTTTACTGTACAAGTTATGTTTTGATCTAGTTCATAAGTAAATACATCTCCAACCTCTAACCCCATCTCAAAATAATTAACTACTGGTAATCTATCTTTCTTGAATTTTTCAACAGATGCTTTAGCTTCAACATCAACATTCTCAGCTTCTTTCCTAACTGTTGGAGTCATATCTTCTATTTCTAATAACTTTAAAAAAGCTATTGCTTGCTCTGGATCAATCTTAAAAAATTCTCTCTTTATATTTACTCTGTCTTTCTTAAATCCTAAGTGAAATGCTTTCTCAGTAGCATCTACATCTTTTACTTTTGCGGCATATTCACATTCAAAAGGTAGAGGAACGCCAGTTGTATATAAATCTGCAAGTCTCAAAGAAACATCTCTTGTAGTTTTTCCAATCTTCACTAAATCTGGCATTGCAGGATTAGTTAAGACATAGACATTCCCTTCCATTTTTTCCTTATATATATAGAAAGAATACTTTATTCTACTTCTACATCAATAATTCTTTTACCTTCCAAAGCATTAATGCTTTCTTCTTGAAATTCAATAGCTTCATTCATTTATTGAGTAGGTGCAAGTAGAAAGCGAATCATTAATTGCATACAGGCTTATTCTTCCAAACAGCAGATTTACAATTTATTTTTATAGGTTTTTTTTCAACTTTTAAGTCATCATCTTTCTTCTTTTTAGCAAATGGAGAATCTCCTTCACATCTATTAAAAAGAGGCATAGAAGCAGCCCTTTGCGGCCCTGAAACCTTAATTAATGGAGGATTATTATTTGATGGGAAAGAGAACTTTTCTTGATCTAAAACTTGATTAGTTGCTGCAATAATTACATTAATAACTTCATCTAGAACTTCACTACCATGCCATTTTCGGCCGATACCTCTGTGGTAATAACAACTAAGTTCAAATGTGTTTCCGTTAAATATACGATCTAATTTTGATTTCCATTGTGCATTTTGATTCTTATCCCAGCAAGTATAGTAGCCCTCCCATTTTCCATCAGTACCAGAACAATAAGAATCAGATTTTATTTCGATACTCTTGTTATACACCTCATAAAGAATATTTAAGCTATTCCTAATAGCTAATGAACTTTCATATAAATCCTCTCCAACATTTTCAACAGAAACTAAAGATATTGCATCAATAAAATCTTGCGTTCTTTCTGGATAATCTCTTAATGATGTATTAGTAATTCTTCCTTCTAATTTTTTTAATTCTTTAATTAATAGAGCTTTATCATTATTATTCTCGTTCCCAGAAAAAGCTTTTACACAGCCTTGAAAGTCGACTGCCCTCATACACATTTCAGCAACTTTTGGATCTACATTTGCATTAACAGCAGTAGGTAAAGCGAGAGCTGCTAGTAGTGGAACTAGTAAGCGTTTCATTTATAAACCAAGAATCTTTTTTCTCATCTCTTTATATTCTTCATCTGAAATTAATTCTTTTTCTCTCAAATTTTTAAGCTCTAAAAGCTTTTCTTCAAGTTTGTCTCCATTAGGATATTTAACATCCTCCTGAACACTGTCAGTTAAATGTTCAGATTCTTTATCCAATAAGTTTGGATCAATTCTTTTGTTAGTTAAAAGTGTATAACAGAATGAAAGAAAGTCATTACTAGTAGTATTAGCAGGATATCCATTTTCAAATAAATTTTGCCAACCTAATGAAATTAAAATTCCATTATTGACTGGATTTTTTATTAAAGGAGGAGCTTTCCCAGAAAACAAAGATGCATGATAAGAAAAAAGAACGAAGTATGTATAAATTTCATCTAGAAAATCTTCAGGTGCTTGTAAGTAAAAGTAATCTGTCTCAATTTCCGCTAATCCCATCATTTTGGATTTATATTTTATTAGGTTGATTTTGTCCCATGGAAGAAAAGTATTTGGCACATCCGAATTCCCTGGAACCAACCAAGAACCTTTAGCTGAATAAGCAATTCCATAAGCACAATGTTTATATTCCAATACTGCTCTAAAAAAAGGACTTGAATTTTTTGGCCTTAAAAAAACAGCTTGTTCCTCATTTGCACCTCGACCATCCCAATAATAAATTTGCTGCATAGCTTCTGAAGGAGGAACGCCAGAAAGTTCATACAATTCTCTGCAAAATTTACTCTCTAACATTAAAACAGGAGCTAATTGCCCCTTATTTTAGATCGACTGTCAATTATTATCAGTTTGATAACTACAAGAAGGCACTAGGGTGTAAAGGGGGGAGCTAGAGGGGGAGCTAGGCGACAATCGTATGCTATTTCTTGCGATCGCAAGGCATGATTTTGAGACTCAAATACGTTCCAACACAATAGATAAATCTAGTTATATTCTATGTTCTTAAGTTTTTCTCAAATTTACATACAAGTGCTTTGGGAGCACTAGGTCGCAGGTTCGAATCCTGTCGCCCCGACTCAGTAAATCCAAGTACTAGACAGGTTTCCCAAGCCTGTCTTTTTTATTTGTTTTCATTCTCAGATGAGAAAGGGGCTCTAGGGGAGGCTCTAGTTTGTAGTTACAAGTACGGATTGGTGCTTAATTACTGAAGCGGTGCAAGTAGTAAGCGTTTCATTTATTTATATATTTTCTAATCTTTTTTGGCCTTCTTTTCTAGCCTTTTCGATTCCTTTTTTTGCAAGTATTGGCGTAGTCACTAATCCAATTAATGTTCCAGAGCTTTCTAACTTTTTCTCATCATAATTTGGATTTATTATTGCAACAATAGCTCCATAGGTAAATCCAATCGCGATATTACCCAAAAAAGCGAACAATAATGGTGTAATAGTTCTGCGGGTAATGGCATAATATATCCCTAAAAAAGGTACTATATGAGCTATTGCATAACCCCATGCAACATCTTTTTGCCTATTTTGAAATCCTTCTAATTTAGTTGTCATAAGTATTTAATTGATTGCCAGAGTTTAACTAATTAGCTAATTGCCCCTTATTTTAGATCGACTGTCAATATTATTCTTTAGGCCATTGATGAGGAACTAAACCACTTAGAGCAGATTTATTTCTTAGTTTATCTTTAAAAAATCAATTAAATTTGATTTTACAATTTTCAAATTCTTCAACAATATCATTAAACCCTTGAGCTAAAGCGTCTAAATCATAAGCATCTGCGGTTTCTGGATCCTCCATACTTTCTTCGAAATTAGAGGTAAAGATCTTTGCCTCAATGTTAGTTATCATCTCCGCATCTACTTGATCACAAAGCGTCCCACTTATTCCTGCTCCAAAACCATAGGAAAACCAGAAGGTAGAGTCCAATTTTTCTGCTTTAGAGTCAAGAGGAGCAAAAAATATTATAGGAACTACTAGTAATCTACAAAATTTATCTAAAAATTTAATGTTCATGGATTAAAACAAGGAGCTAATTGCCCCTTATTGTAGATCGACTGTCAATTACTAAATATTAGCGGTGCAAATAGTAAGCGTTTCATTTAATTATTAGGTCACTAGTTTCTTTTAAATTGGTATATTTACGAAAAATAGAATAATTAAAGATTATTAAAACTGCTAAAAATATATGGAATTGTTTCCCATACGGGATCCCCATACCATTTATGGCTACCCATGTATTTGTATAAAATGCCCATATATTTATTATGAGAAGAGGTACAAAAACGCGTATCCTCTTTAATTTTGAACGAATATTCACAAGAATACTGAATGTACTAAAAATCCCAATTATTAATCCAATTGAAGTATATCCATGCAATATCCTCATTGAAGCATCGGAGTGTTCATGAGCAAAAAAAGCCGCCAAAATATTTAATGGTACTAAGGTGCCTGGTTCAGGACCAAAAAAATCTCTAGCTCTACCAAATAACCAATTAATGGTATTTGTATAATTTCCCATATAAAAAACGAGCTAATTGCCCCTTATTTTAGATCGACTGTCAATCATATTTAATATAGCGGTGCAAGTAGAAAGCGTTTCATCTAGGAAGTATTCTATTTAATTCGGGATATTCAATTCTTAATTCTTCTATAAATGCATCAACGGTCTTTGATATCTCGTCAGTAGTATTCAAAATAGAATTTTTATATTTTAGATATTCGGAAACTTGAAATAATTTCATAGTTGATTTTGTTAAAAGTAATGTTGCAAGAGGAGATTTATCTGCCAATTTAGTTGAAGGAAAATATTTTATAGTTTCAGGATAAGTTTTTTCCATATCCTCAATATAGTCTTCTATCTTTTCATTTAATTCATCATATTTTGATGATAAAAACTTTTTGGTATTTAAATATTCAAAACCTGCGAATAAAAAACCAATAGGAAAACTTAAAAATAATATTGAAAGAGAAAGCCTAAGAAGATTTTGGGAAAATTTTTCCATAGAAATAATCAATTAAATTTATTTAAAACATATCAAGGTTAAAAGTAAGTAAAGCATGTAATATTTTTGCTTTCTTCTTCCGATCTACTGAAATATTTAATTTTTATAGTTTCTATATCGACTGTCAATCGTATTTAATATAGCGGTGCAATTAGTAAGCGTTTCAATTTTTATTGTTAACTAATCCATAGATACATAAAAGAGGATTCACTATCAAAACAATCCAGAAAGGAGGAGGGGGTCCTCCATCAACAATTGTCCCAGCGTTAAAAGTATTAAATAGAGCTACTGCCAAAAAACAAAACATCAAAGCTAATTCACCTGATAAAACTTTTCTTAAGGAGGCTTTATCTTTAATGGAACTACAAATAATCAATAAAAAACCTATTCCTAAATTACTAGCAGCTACAACATCTGCAGTACCTCTAACAAGAAGCAATGTTTCACTTGAAGCGTTGCCTGCAATAGTTTCCACTGAAAAAATTAGTAGAGAAATAATTAACAACCCCAACAGGATATGAAGCGCTCCAGTAGTTTTTAAAATATTTTTTAACTTCATAAAAAAAGGAGCTTATTTCCCCCTTATTTTAAATCGAATGTCAATCAAATTACTTTCTTTTGAATTTAGGTTCATATACAGCACCATTGCAAACTGCCACTGCAATATTTTCTTTTGATGCTTTATCCCAATTTTTTAGTTCCATCTCGTTTTTATCAATCCATTTGTAAGTTTTTTTGTGGCATTGATTCCAATAATATGCTTTTTTTGAAACAGGTATCAAAGAAATAAAAATAAGTACTATCGCAACTGTAGATGTAATTACGCAGTATTTTATTATATTTGGACTTTTATTAGGTGACATAAAAAGAGAGTTTTTTATCCCTTCAATTTTAAATCTACTGTCAATACAATAAATTTTTAAATTCTACAAGCTATTGCTCAGCAGGCACTATTTTTGTTGTTAGCGAGATTTTGTTTACAAATAAACCACTTTGCTATATCTTTCAACTATTAAAGATTCATCATTTTTTTTAATAGCAATTAATAATCCATATCCTCACTTTCTTTCTCGTGAGGACTGTCGCATTTTACCTATCAGTTGCTTTTGGATTAGTTTTTGGATTTGTTCCTATCCAATAGCCCTAAAAAGATAAAAAATTTGGTTGATGAAAGACCTTTTTAACCTATTTAGTCTTTTTTGTTTTTAAGATAAATATAAAATTAAGTTCCTTAAAAAATGAGTAAATTTAAAGATAACTTTTCAAGCGAAAACTTTTACCCAGATAGTAATTATTATCTTGACCAGGACAATTCTTCTAAAGAGAACCCAATTTCAAAAGATCAAAAATCCAATAAAGGGGTAGATTTTGAATGGCCAAATACCTATTGGTTTATTGCTGAAAGAACAAATGGAAGGCTTGCAATGATTGGTTTCATGGCTGTTATTATTAATTACACCTTATTTGGATGGATAGCTTATCCAATCCTTTAAATGAGTAATTCTAAATTTGATAAAAATGGTATAGATAAGTCCGGAACACATTGGCTTCAATAAGCTGCGTTTGTAGTGACTGCATTTGCTATTTATTTTGGCTGGGCATTTTTTTATGATGCTAATTTCCACCATTTATCTGTAAAAATATTCAAGTTCTGGAATTGTAATGGCTATAACCCATTAAGTTATTGCCTGATGCGTTGGAAAGTAGACTTTTACCCTTAAAAAAGTAATGGCTAAATTTTATTGGTTGTTTAATTCAAATAGATCAAGGGTAAAAGGTTTAACCAAATGCAAATATTAAAGATCAATTTTTTAAATATTTCTTTATTGCTTCTGAGAAGGTTACTTCTAGATGGGAAAAGAACCACCTGTCATGGCAACTAGAGAAGAATTAAAGAAAATTGCAGCTAGAGATGAATGGGAAAAATTTATTGCTAAGGGTTGGAGAAGAACCGAGGGAGGTTGGACAAAAAAGAAAGCTAGAGCTGCTAATCCTTAATAGGTGGTCACATAATGCTCAATTACTAACTTATGGCAATGTAATTAGTAAGAGTTGCATACTATTTAAATTATTTCTACCAAAGTCGAAAAGAATAAATCTTGCATTTTTGCTAACCAATTTACTTTAACTTCCCAATTAATTTTATTGGTTTTTAATTAGTCATATGTTTTTGAGGAGTTATCAAGTAATCCATTTAATTCTAAGAGTTCTTCTTTACTAAGTTCTCTATATTCTCCTGTTGGCACATCTAGCTTAATATTCATAATTCTTACACGCTTTAATGATCGTACTCTATATCCTAAGGCCTCACACATTCTTCTAATCTGGCGGTTAAGTCCCTGTGTGAGTATTATTTTAAATTTTCTGGGGCCTAATTGTCTTACGAGACAATTTTTAGTTATTGTGTCTAAAATTTCAACTCCATTACTCATGCTTTGAATAAAGTCGCTATTAATCGGACGATTAACTTTTACAATATATTCTTTTTCATGATTATTTCTTGCCCTGAGTATTTTATTTACGATATCTCCGTCATTAGTTAAAAAAATCAATCCCTCGCTGAGCTTATCTAATCTTCCGATAGGGAAAATTCTTTTTGGATATTTAATGTAATCTATGACGTTATTGGGTTCCACTTTTCTATCTGTTGTGCAAACAATTCCTACGGGTTTATTAAACGCTAAGTATATGTTTTTTTGTCTCTCTGATTTTTCTATTCTTTGACCTTTTACTTCTACTTGATCACTTTCTTCTACTTTGACGCCAATTTCTGGAATTTTGCCATTAATGGTCACCTTTCCATCTAGGATTAATCTATCTGCTTCTCTTCGTGAACAATAACCGACTTCACTTAAATATTTATTTATTCTGGTAGCCATTTTGGATGTTTCATTTTTATCTGCAATAAATTAAATAATTACTAATCTCCCAATATTTTAGATCGGCTGTCAATTTTAGTTAATATTCTCATTATTGAATTTCAAATTATTTCCATCAATAATTTCTACTGCGCAGATATAACTCTCTTTTTAATTCCAATTTTCTTCAAATTTCCTCCATCCCTTAGAAAGTAATCTTTCATAAATTTCTCTAGCTAAATCTATTTCAACAGAAACTGTATTTGTCATTACTGGTGGTTTATTTCCTAATCCCCCCACTATTTTTCCAGTATCTATAAACATATACTCAAAAACCCCATCAATACTCTTATCGTTTTTCATAAATCTCTTAACTTCTGAAGTATTTGAATTAATCAACCAATAAGATTTAGCCATTAATCTAACCTTGGAATTAGTAAGTATTTCATTTAAAACAAACTCATTTGATCAGTTTCTTTTTTCTTTACATCCTCTACTAGCCAACCATCAGTGGACCAACTCATCATGATTGCAAATAATCCTTTTAATTCATCTGCATCTTTAACTTGCTCTGTCCATTGTTCTTCATATCCATTAGGAACGATTACAGGCATGCGGTGATGTAAAGGTTTAATTAAATCATTTGGTTCAGTTGTTAAGACGCAGCAACTCTCAAGTTCTGATCCATCTAGTGAAGTCCACTTACTCCAAATTCCGCCCAACCAAAAAGTCTCATAATTCGATTTTCGAACACGATATTTTTTTTCAAAAAAACCGCTAGCAGGTATTAGGCACCTTTTATTTTTCCAACTTCCACTAAATAATTTTTTTTCTTCTACGGTTTCTGATCTTGCATTAAATGGTCTTGGTCTCTCTTTATCAAATGGATCTCTGGCCCAAGGAGAAATAAAGCCCCATGTCATAAAAGTAGTTTTAATTCTTCCTTCGTTTTTAATTACAAGAACAGGATCATTAGGTCTTATTAGACTTTGAGTATCATATTTAGAATCAAGTCCAATTGGATAGTCTTGTTTCAAAACCTTTGGCAACTTCTCAAATTTAGTTTTCAGCTCAAATCTTCCGCACATTGATTTTTAAAATATTCTTAAAACTCACTTAAAAAAACAGTAAATTTACCTTATTTTAGATCTACTTTCAGTTTTCTCAAATAAATAACAATTTTTTGATCGTAGAAATTTTTTTATCCAAATAATTAAAAGAAAATATAGATATTGAAAAGCTTCCTCAAATTTAATTTGAATGTTTAAACTTGAGTCATGACAGATCCTATTCTTTATTTATCTATGTTATTAGGACTTGGAGGAATTTATGTATTAATCTCCTCCTTCCATGATGATGACGATAGTGATGATGATGGAGAAAAATATATTTATAATTTCGAACAAACTTATTTAGCAAGATAGTTGATTTGTTTTAAAACATTATTTACGAAAAGTTTCTTTCAAAAAAAATAGGCTACAACTGAAAATAGTTTTATGGGAGTAACTGAAATAATGACTTTTTTCAAAAAAGACTCGATTATTATATTTATTTTTAAATTAAGTTGTTGGTCCTCTATCCGTATATGTTTGTGCCTTAAACCGTACATTTTTATTAGTCGATTAATAAGCAAGCTTAGTTAGAACTTAGTGGTAACAGAGATAAATTAAATGCCCACAACACCAATAAAATCTTGTAATAAATATGTATTGAGTTACAAAGATTCAACAAATAAGACACATGAAGTTGGCTTCTACGCGCGCGATGCGTATGATTGCCTAATGCTTGCGAGAGAATTCAATACTTACGTACATGACAATCCAGGATCTGTAATCAGAATCCAACAAAAATTTTGAGGAAATTAATTATGAATTTAAAAAAATCACCATTTGCAATTCAAGATAAAAATGCAAGAGATCTTGATAATGCAAAAGATTATCCAACAATTGCAGATTTAATGAGAGAACAGAAAGTTCCACAAGATTACGCAAATACAGTTCACCATCGAAGAGATTTAGACTCTCTTGGTTAGTTTATGAGAAGGCTATTTACTAATTTTTAATAATTAACGATTATGCTTAACGCGATCTGCGATTAATTCATAAGATAATTTTTTCTTCCTCAAGTTTTTTTTTAAGCTCTATTGGCATATATGCAATATCTTTTTTTATTACATTGATAGCATCTCTATACTTTTCAGGTACAGCTAAAAGCATTTTTATTAAATTGTATTGACTTTCAATTTCTACAGAAGAAAATTTTCTCATAAAAAAAATGTACTACCCTTTTATATTAAATCAGCAGTCAAACATATAAAAAATCAACTATTAGTTAGAGGCTGCCGCAATCTCTTTATGGACGGAAAGAAATTCTTTATCTGTTAGAACTGGTGTGACTTCTATTTCTACGCCAAAATTATCGACCCAGATACTACTCCATTTCCAAATGTTCTGATGATTTGAAGATTCAACTATTGCCCAACCATTAGCTCCCTCAGGATTTACTACTCGATTAAGAACTTTAAACCCATCAAATTCATCACCTTCGCATCCTCCTTCTACAAAACCCGCAAAAGCTTCAGCCCCTTGCATATGACTTTCTTGATCTGGAAATTGCCAGTGAACGATGTAAGTTTGCATGAATAAAAATATTTTTTTTATTATTAATTATCAAATTTAAAAATTAAATAAAAAGTCTTTAAACACTAATTAAAAACTCATTAACCTAAGGGCAAGAAAACAAAAAAAAAGACTCTTACGAGCCTAGGTGATGGGGACTCCTATAATGACAAATTAAACAGAAACAAACAACCCCATCAATAGGTAATTTTAAATACTTACAAACACCATATGTAGTGCTAAGATTTTTAAAAAGGCTGGGTGATGGGGATTATCCCGCTTTTTGACTGGGGCGAAGCTAACGCCCTTTTTTTATGGAAAAATTTACTTTAATCAATAAAGCCAGACCGAGGATTAAATTATTTGAACCTTTTGAAGATAGTTCTAAGAACTCTTCTATGATTAATGGAATTTTAATCTCTTATGGTTGCGTTTTTAAGCGATCAAGTAGGCCAGTTATGAAAGGCTCTAGGGTTTAATCTATCGAAGAAGCGAGAAAAGAATATAAAAAACTATTAGAGGAAGGCTGGGAAAAAACTTATAGATTCAACTTTTTTTATTAAAAAAAATGGTAAATAGGTACTTTACCTAAAATTTGACATTATTAAAAATTAATTGCTAGATAAGCTTCAGAATTGAAGATTCGACATGAAAAATGACATTTATTCAAATATTAAAGATTCAGATGCTTTGGAAAGTTTTTTTGACTGTATAACTTCTTGTAGCATCAATAGTGAGGGAGTAGATTGCACAACAGCATGTTATGTAAAACATTTAGAACCAAAAAATATCGATTACCCTTTAAAATTTTCATAACCAAAGCTTATTGATAATTGTTATATTTCATTAATGTTATTCCCACCTCCTCAAGTAATTTTTGGTCTATTGCTTTTATCCATAGCAGTAGTTCTCATTTGGGATATTAGATACAATCCTTTTGGAGAAGACGAAGATGGAATTTAATCTTCAACTAGGGAGTTGATTTGTAGGTGGTGCGTGAAATTGTCGTTTCTTTCTTTTGAGTCTTTTGTAAGCGACTAAAGCCCCTAGTAATAACAATGTAATAGCTATTGAGTTAATCATATCGAATAGTTTTATATATATAAAAACAAATATGTTCTAAATATCAATGACTAAAGTTAGTTTTAAAAAAGTTATTAATTATGTACTAATTTTTAATATTTAGCTTTTTCATTAGGTGCCCAATACCGCCAAGAGAAAATGCTTATCTGATCAAAAGTAATTGCTACTCAATAAGAATCACTTTTTCTTATTTCTCATTTGATATTGCAGAACAGCTTTTAAATGTTGTACTTCTTTCTCTAAAGTTTCAATTCTTTTTTCTAGTTCTTCATTAGTTGCCATATTCTTTAGAGATAAATTCCTTGATGTTTATACTATTAAAAAAGCGACTTATTCATGGTAAATGTCTAATAAGTAATAGAACCTATTGATGTGCATAATCTCTCTAGATAAATTATGCAGAGTATAAATTTAGTGGTAATTTATGAGTGGAGATTATGAGACACTAGAAATCAATCAACCTAAAATTACATATTTTAAGAAAAGATCCGAAAATAATACAGAATGGTTAGATGAATTAATCAACCAAATTGAAGATATGAAAAACAATATATCCAAATCTGCTTAATGACAGAAAAAGAGTTGCAGGAATTAGAGAAATTTGCGAAAGAAAATGGATACAATGACGAGCTAAAAGATATATATTTAAGGGAAGTTATTGACAGAAATAAAGAATACGAATGAGATCCAATTTTCGACCAAATATTCGACTAGCCACAAACATTCTATTAGTAATTGGTACTTTTGCTATTGCTTTAAAAATTGCTCCAATAGCAGAGGTTTATGAGGAAAAAAATTTATGTATTAAATATTTAAAACATCAAATAGATCGAGACAAACTTATCAAAAGACTGAAAATAGTTAAACAAGCAAATCCATCCAGTATTTGTGAATCTATCCTTAAAAGTTAAAAATGAAGATTAAGTCATTTATCCCCTTAATTGCAGTCTTTGGTACTTCATTTCTGATAACCATTTCATTGCTTAAAAGTTTCCAAATTTTTATGGGGATATCAATTTGTCTTTTAGCGATGCTCAAGCTTATGGATATTGAAGCTTTTGGAACAAATTATAAGAAATATGATTTAATATCTTCTAAATTTAATGGTTGGATATATATTTATCCTTTTTGCGAATTATTAATTGGAATAAGTTTTCTTAAATCTTCTCCACCCTCTTCAATTATTTTTATTGCCCTAATTTTAGGAATTTCTGGAATGATTTCTGTATTTAAGGCTGTTTATTTGGATAAATTAAAATTAAATTGTGCATGTATTGGTGGTTATGCAAAAACTCCTTTGGG
>QCDS01000020.1 GCA_003278685.1 Prochlorococcus sp. AG-355-K03
GTGTATAAGACACCGTAAAAAATGGTGAGCAAATTCTACAAAAAATTTTTTTAATTTCAGAAAATAAATGAACCTTTAGGGTATAGCTTGGAAATTTTTTCCTGTTGCAAATATTTCTTTTTTTTGACGTCGTTTTCATATCTTCTCAACATCATTAGATAGTTTGTAACTCCAAAAATTATTAAAAACACAATAAATCTTATTCCTGCATCAAAGTTCATATGAATATTAAGCTTTATTTTAATCTGACAATTACTAATCAAAAAGCAATCGGTATTTATATCTAATTAATACTTCTAGTAAAAATCTTTTTTGATTGTACGGTATAAAAAATACATAATAAAAGTAATATTAAAATTGCACTAAAGCTTCCGATTGGGTTTGGAATATTTTGTGTAAAAGGCCCTGCTAAAAAAGAAGGTGTATTTTTTTTGAATTCTATTAATCCGTTATTTAATAAAAACCAAATACCCACTAGTCCTCCATGAATTCCTATGCAATTCCATAAAGAACCTTTATCTCTAATTTTTACTAATGATAGAAATATCCCAAGTAAAATAAATCCCAAACGTAATCCTACTATGTTCCAAAAGATCTCATTTGATAAATTATGAACAAAGCTAAAAATTATAGCTTGTAAAGCTATTGATATTTTTGTACCATATTCAAATTTTAATTCTTCTAGTAACCAGCCTCTAAAAATTATTTCCTCTGCGAATCCAACACCTAATCCCAGTAAAATAGAATTTAACAATATTGTTGGAGAGAATTCACCTATCCAAGAAATATAATTTTTTTGCAATAGTGGTACCAGAATTAGAATTATTAAAACTAAAGCAAATAAAATACCTTGAGAAAAATGGAAAAAGTTTTTCAAGAATTTGTCTTTTGTTATCCCAAGAAGTATCCAAGCACTTGATTTATTTCGTTTGATATGAAACCAATATGGGAGTAAAAAGATAAAAAGTAAGAAAGTAATAATAGTACCAATTAAGGATAAATTATCTTTTTCAAAATTAAACAATAAAAGTGGTTGAGATAAAGCCCAGCCAATTCCATAAAGAATAGGAATAAAAAATATAGTGGATAAAAATCTTGGTCTTAAAAGAAAAAAACTTCTAATTAGTATCATTAAATTTTTCATTTTAATTTGAATATTAATTAATCCCAGCCTTTGCCCTTTATTATTCTAACTACTTGTTCAAAAAGTTTTAGCTTTTTCTTTTTACTATAATTTATGTTTTTTGAAAGATTAGATAAATCTTTATAAAATTGCCGAGTTACTTTATCTTCTTTATCACTAGGCCATAGTAAGTCTGAGCCCTCTTCATATTCTTCTTTATATCTTTCTTTATTCAAATTTTTTTTATATCGTAATAATTTAAATTTTACTTATTGCAAATGCTTAAAAGTGATGTTTATTAAATTTGTGTATTTATTTAAAATTTATGCTGATTAATCTTTCAACTTTAGTTTTTACATTATTATCGCCATTGCTTATTTTTGCAGTAATAATATCGGTTTACTTATTTCATTAGGAAGTATTTACAAATAAACTTAATTAATTTAAGGGTGTATTATGCCTACTTTTTCTAATGCAAATGATAAAACTGCAATTACAGCCATTAGTGTTAAGATCTTGTTCTTTTTGATGAAATCCATAATGCATATTAATAATCTTTTTATTAAATTATTATATAAAATAATAAATAATAAAAACTATTATAACAATTACAATGGAACTCATATATATAGGAGATTTAGTTCCCTCAATAGTTTCTTATAAAAAGATAATTGAAAAATATGATAAAGGTATAAAAGAAGGGGAATTTTATGAAGAACCTATTGGAGGAGATTTTAATTATCCTGATTGGTAAATATGCTTACAACAAAAATAACTTTTGCCTTGGCATATTGGATTAGAGAGTGGCGTAAGTGCCGGGATAAGAATCCTTCTATTGATGAGTGTGCAAAATTTGTTCAGTGGAAATTGGAAGATTATAAACTTTCTGATAGTGATAAAAGAATAATTGAATCTATTTTGCTCTATGAATCTGAATAAATAAGGGATTATAGACTGTAATTTTTATATTTATCTATAAAAAACAAAGGATCATAAAAATCCTCTTACAAATTAAGAAAAAAGTAAATCAGCATATTTACGGATTTACTGAAAATATAAAAAGGAGTAATTTATAAATGTTGAGTTCGGAGGCAATCTAAATGATTGATAGTCCGCCTGAAATTTAGCAAATTCCAAAATATAGGAAGCGTATTCCTGAGAATGGGATTATTCGAAAATTAAAGTTCAATCAATTAGTCTGATAAGACTTCGCTTTATAATTACTAGCGACAATAGGGACTGAAATTATCGAGAGAAATCCCCGAATTCACGTATTCTAGGTTTATGAGTAAATAGACTTTAAAATATGTAATTTTATATCCTGTAAGAAGGAAATCAAATATTAAAAAGGACTGTACAAGCAGTCCTTTTTTTGTTTAACAAATTTCTTCTAAACTAGACTTCTTTTTGGATATTATGGACTAATAAAGTGATTAAAAATATTTCAAAATGAAAGATCAAGTCTTGTTTCCAAAAATTGAAGTACGTGAAAAGGGGTTTTTAAAAGTAGATGATATTCATACTATTTATTGGGAAAGATCTGGTAATCCAAATGGCAAAAAAATTCTTGTTATTCATGGAGGTCCAGGAGGAGGAAGTCAACCAAGATATAGAAGATACTTTGACCCAGATAAATTCGATATTATTCAATTTGACCAAAGAGGGTGCGGTTCTTCAACTCCTTTCTCCGAATTAAAAGAAAATACGACCAATCATTTAGTTGATGATATAGAGAAATTAAGGATTCTTTTAAAAATAGATACTTGGCATTTGTTTGGTGGATCTTGGGGCTCAACACTTTCACTTATATATGCGATTAAAAATCCCTCAAGAGTTATCAGCTTAACTTTGCGAGGAATATTTTTATGTAGAAAGTTTGAATTGTTATGGTTCTATCAATATGGTGCAAGTGAGATATTCCCCGATGAATTTGAAGAATATATTTCTGTAATACCAAAAGAAGAAAGAAATGATTTAATAAGTTCTTTTTATAAATATCTAACATCTTCAGATGCGAATCTTAGATCAAAAGCAGCAGCAGCTTGGACAAAATGGGAACTCTCAACAAGTCATTTAATAAATAAAAAATTTGATTTTGATAAGTCTGAAGTTAATTCTTTTTCAGATGCCTTTGCAAGGATCGAGTGTCATTATTTTATTAATAATATTTTCTTAGAAGATGATTTTATTTTGAAAAATATAAAAACAATAGAGTCGATTCCAACAAAAATAATTCAAGGGAGGTATGACGTTGTATGTCCTGTTAGGAGTGCTTATGATCTAAATAAGAAATTAAATAATTCTGAATTAATTATTGTTAATGATGCTGGTCATTCAATGAGTGAAAAAGGTATTAGTATCGAATTAATAAAAGCTGTAAAAGGAATTGAAAACCTCTAATAAAGAGAATATGATTTTAAAAATTAAAGGCCATTATCTTCAATATTTTGTGCAATACTCCTAAGAAGTTCGACTATATCAGAATCTTCGCATCGAGTATCTTCTTTAAGTAAAATGCACTCGTCTCTAATACTTACATTAGTACTCCACCATATACCTGAACTATTGGTATCATCCCATTCAAATCTTTCAGACATAATTAATAAAATCTAATGAATACATTAAAGCTTGCATTAGATCATCGTGGATTTATATATTTAATTTAAAAATTTAAAAAGCTTTCCTAGGCGTTAAAAGGAATCTAGAAATTTCTGACAATAAAATTTAGAAATCTAATTTCAGTTCGTATTGTTTTTCCTTTTCCTTAGAAACAGTTTTTTTATTATTTATATTTTTTCTAAGCCTTTTTCTAGAGCCATGCTTTAAATAAATTTCTTTTGAGATATCCCAATATCCATACTTTTTAGTGATTTCCTGGATTTTCTTCTTTGCATTTTTAGTGCTATTTGGGATGTCAATTATTGGTCTTATGTAATTAATTTGTTCATATTCTTCTTGATTAAATCTAGATAATAGCCATGGTTCATGAATGAAATTAAGTGATATATCCTTTAATTCTGGTATCCATTTTTTTATAAATTTTCCTTGAGGATCATGATCTTTTCCCTGCTTAATAGGATTATAAATTCTATTGGTATTTATAGAAGTAGTTCCAGATTGCATTTGGCATTGGTTCCAATGTATTCCAGGCTCATAATCTACAAATTTATTTGCTAATTCAGAACCTGAATCTTGCCATGGTAGCCATAAATTATAGCTAGCAAAAGACATTAACATCGCTCTCATCCTGAAGTTAATCCATCCATTGAAATTTAGTGAACGCATACATGCATCTACAAAAGGAAAGCCTGTATTACCTGAACTCCATGAATAAAGAAATTCATTATTTTTTTCTCTAATATTTTTAAAAAAAGGATGGTATTCCCTAAACTCTAGTTCTGGTTCACTTTCAAGTTTCTGAATAAAATGACAATGCCAAGTTAATCTGCTTTTTAACATCCTTGAATTATTGTTTTTTGAAATATTTGCCTTCTTAAAAATTTCTTTTAATGAAATGCATCCCCAACAAATGTATGGTGATAGTCTTGTACAACTATCAAATGATTTTTCTGGGCTAGATATATCTTTTGAATAAGAATCTAATTTATAACTAAAGAAGTATTCCATTCTCTCTAAACCTTTCTTTCTTCCACCTTGCATTCTTCCTGGACAAGTTTCTTTTTTAAAGTTAAAAATTTCGTCTGAGGGTATTTCTCCAATATTAAAGTTAATAGAATTAATTTTTAATGGAGCTTTAAGAAAGTTTTTGTCGGAATTTTCTTGCCACTTTTTAGACCAATTATTCCTATCTAAATTTCCTCTAAAAACTGAAAATTGTAGAAATTCCTTCCAAATAATATTTTTGCTTAAAGCCCATTCTCTTACTTTTTGATCTCTTTTATAAGTAAGCCAATCTCCGGTTTCTTGATGGCTATATATACCTTTAATTTTAAATTTTGTACCAATTTCATCAAAAATATTAATAACATTGCCAGTCCTAATAATTAATGGTTGTCCAATCTCAGCAAGTGCATTTCTTAAATCTATTAAACTTTCTTTGCAAAATTGCCATTGTCTATCTGAATGAGTATTTTGGCTCCAAATATCTAACTCAATAATATAAATAGGTAAAATATCATTATCTTTTATAGCCTCACAAAGAGCTTCGTTATCAAAAATTCTTAAATCTTTCTTAAACCATAGGATATTTATTTCTTTCATAATTTTTTGTTTTAATCCTAGAAAACTAAGATTAAGTTTGTAGGTAAAAAATATAAAAAATTTTAGAATAACTAAAAATCAAAAAAATGAAAATAACAAAAAAACTTTGGGAGGATAATTATGAGATTGCTTTACTAAGTTTAAATACAAAATTTGTTCAAGGTTTAAAAAATGGAAGTCTCCCTAAAAACATATTTCAAGAATATTTAGCTCAAGATTATTTCTTTTTAGAGACTTTTGCTAAGGCTTATGGTCTTGCAGTTTCTAAATCTAAAGATAAGTATTCAATAAGGAAGTTGAGTGAACTGTTAATGGGTGTTTCAGAGGAGTTAATACTTCATGAAAATTATGCAAAAGAATGGGATATTGATTTGTCTAATAACTACATAAAAAAAACTACTAAAAATTATACAGATTTTCTTGATGATACTTCCAAAAGACGTAGCTCCGTTGAAATAATGTTTGCAATGACTCCATGCATGCGACTTTACTCTTGGATAGGAAAAAGTTTGTATAAGGAGGATTTTGACATTAAATATAAAGAATGGATAATTACTTATTCTGATGAAGGTTTTGAAAAGCTTGCAGATTCACTTGAAAATCTTATCGAGACTAATAAAGAAACATATGATATTAATCATGCAAAATATTTATACAGGAGAGCTATGGAATTGGAGTTAGATTTTTTTAATGCATATTCAGATTTCTGATTTAAATTAAAATTTATTTATAGTATTTCAAAAATCGAGTTAATAAATTATGTATTCTAAAATTGCACTTTCAATAGGCGGTAGTGACTCCGGGGGTGGAGCAGGGATACAGGCTGATCTGAGAACTTTCATGGCACTTAAAGTACATGGATGTTCTGTTATTACATGTATTACCGCACAAAATAGTATAGAGGTTACATGCGTTCAAACAGTAGAGCAGAACACTTTATTAAATCAGTTAGATACTTTATTTGCTGATTTTAATATTGATGCCTTAAAAACTGGAATGTTATTAAATGAAAGGATAATTAATGATACTGCTTCAAAATTAATTACATATAAAATAACCAAAATTATTGACCCAGTAATGGTTACAAGAACTGGTTCTAAATTACTGGAAGATTCTGCTATTAATGCTTATAAAAAACTCTTGTTACCAATTGCTGATTTGGTAACTCCAAATATTTATGAAGCAAATCTACTTTCTGGTTTAGAAATAACGAGTAAAGAAGATATCGAAAATTCCGCAAGAAATTAAAAAAATTTTTTGTAGAATTTGCTCACCATTTTTTATTAGTTTTTTGCCAACCTTCATTTAACAATTTTTGCCATAATAATCTCGCTTCTTCAATAACAATTTTTTTTCTAGTTTTCATTAATGGAGGATTTTCTCCATGAATTCCCATAATAATGCCTTCTTCAATAAACATATAATCAATAGATTTATCAGAATAATCTCTATCTTTGTAGAAACGCATCACCCCTACAAAATTAGAGTCAATTAACCAGAAATCATTAGTTGAATTCAATAAACCAAAATAAAATTAAATTTATCACATGCTTTGATTGTCATCTGCGAGGAAAAAATTTATTTAGTTTATTCATATTTGATATATTTTTTCTTTTTGTCGACTTTTTTTCAATTCGCCGCGTTTTTTCTTAACCTCAACTCTTTTCTTTTGTGATGCTTTAGTAGGTTGTGTAGATTTTCTTAATTTAAGTGGTTTATTTAAAGCATTTTTTATGATTGAACTAAATTTCATTAAAGCTAGCTGCCTATTTAATAATTGATTTCTGTGTTCTTGAACCGCTAAACGCAAGCTATTATTTACTAATTTGTTTTTCAAGTTTCTTTTAAGAATTTCTTTCTGATAATCATTTAATACTTTGGAATCTTCTAAATCAAAAATAATCTCTACTCTGCTTTCAATTTTATTTACATTTTGCCCTCCAGGACCGGAGGATCTGGAAAATCGCCATTTAATTTCGTTGGATGGGATTACTAATTTTTTAGTAATTTTTAAATCCATTTTTAGTTCTTTTTGATTTAAATTTTTAGAAGCATCTCCTTAATACTTTAAAACATACCTTAAAATTTGATCGGTAAATACTGGGCGGTTATGTTATGTAAACCGAAATTCGGTGTATTTGCCGTATCAATATCTTCGGTATTTATCCTTTCATATTCCAAAGAATTATCAGATATTGAATTTGTACTAATTCAAAGGTCACTTATGTATTCAATGTTTGATCTTCTTTTTGAAACACCTTCATATCGCCCTGTATATGTTATTTCCGATAGTGAAATGAAGGAGTTAAAGAAAAACCAACATCAAGAAGAGCTTGATGAAATTACAACACAAAAAGTAAGACTTGAAGATGCTTTTAAAGCTCAATTAAAACATCTTGAAGAGAAAGAAAAAGAAGTAAAAAAACAACTTAAAGTACTCTCAGTCTCAAAAGATAAATAATTTATTTTTAGAGAAATTACTTTTTTCAAAGACGGTTAAAAACCGTCTTTTTTAATTCTTCTGATTTTAAGGTATCTATTAAATCCACAGATTTTAAAAATATTTTCCATAATTAAAAAATGAATAACAATAAAGAAAAAATAAGAATGTTCTTACCCTTTAGTTGGGTAATTTGTGCAGCAATTTCTTTTGCTTATATAAATTCACATTTAATAAATACCTAACATAAATGTCTTACCCCTCAAGAGACGAAATACTTGCATCTTCAAAAGGATGGGTAGCATCTTTTTTAAATTTTCTTCCTGGTTTAGGATCAGGTTACTTATATCAAAGAAGATGGAAACCCTATTTTTTTACCATCACTGCTAGTACTGCATGGTTCGCTTTAGGTATTTTTTTACAAAGTGATTCAGAACCTTCTCAAAATGAACAAATAATTGGGATTTCTGGTCTTTTTTTCATATCAATAGTTACAGTTATCGAAGCCAACTTGGCTTTCAAAAAAGCAAGTAATAAAACAAAAGCTGAAAAAGAGAAAATAATATCCTCTAATAAAAAAGGATGGTTTAAATAATTTAAAAAATTAGATCAAAATAAATACTTTGTTAGTTCTCAATTTTTTTAATTTAAGTAAAATTACCATATATAAATTTCAAGATAATTTAAAAATTTTTAGTTATAAAAAAATAATATTTCCTTTTCTTTAAGACCTTCCCATCCCGAGTCTATTAATAATTGATTCAATGTTTCTTTATCAAAATGCTTAGAACCTGTTTTGACGCATCTATTTCTCATTGATTTTTTAACACCACTCCTTTGTCTTTTATTCTCCTCATCCATAATTCTATTGTATAGATCTAGCATTTTTTTAGGGATTGGAGTACCGTCAAGATCCACTCCATTTTGAATAGCAAGATCGACAGCTTGCATTCCCATTTTCTTCATAAATTTTTAAAAAGCTGAGACCATAATAAAACACAAAGTTATTAATCTAAAATTCTTAGAATAATAATTTATTGATTTTGAATTTCTTTAAGTACTCTAATAGCCTCTTTAATGTGTTCAGGACCATTCAATAAATCTCTAAAAATATGCCTAACTGTACCTTTGCGATCAATAACGTAAGTTACCCTACCATCCATAAAACCTAATACTTTAGGAACTTTAAAAGTTTTCCTAAGAGAGTCATTTGTATCGCAAAGTAGAGGATATTGTAATTTATTTTTATTAGCAAATGCCAAATGACTTGAGGTACTTCCATTACTAACTCCCCAAACTTGCGCACCTAATACTTTAAATAAGTCATATTTATCTCTAAATCCGCAAACTTCTATAGTGCAACCAGGCGTATCATCTTTTGGATAAAAAAACAAAACGAGGGGATTTTTTAATCCCTTATTTGATCTTTTAACTCCATTTTGATCCAGTAAAGAAAATTCTGGAATTTTATCTCCAATCTGCAAAATAGTTCTTATAAAATTCCATATTAGAGGTTAATATGTTTTTATTGTGGCCGTAACGAAAATAACTACTATTAAAGTCAGTATTTTTGTTTTAAAAGATACTAAAAAATTATTGAAATAAACTAGAGTGAACTTAAATAAGGTGAATTTATTAATTCAAGAATATGGAATTAATAATTTATATTTTTTTATTTCTTATTCTTTTTTTGGGAGTTATTTTTAACTTAAAAATAACTAATTTTAAAAAAGTTAAAGAAATACGAACTAAAGCTAAAGATCATTAAAAAAGAATAATTAAATATGTATTGCTAAGATTAAAATTCAATTTTTTCATTTGGAGTAAATACTGAGCAATATTTTTTTACTAGGTCCTTTGGCTGACTAGTGGAAGAATTAGTTAATTTTAGTTTTAGCTTTTCTATAGCCTCATTAGCATTAATCTCACCGAGTCGATATCTTGCACACGTATCCAATACTTTAAACATTTTTGTGGTAACGGCTTCAGCTGGATAAATTAGAAAAAAAAGGTAAAAAACAACAAAAAAATACTTCATTTTTTGAAATAGTAAATATTTAGCGAATAGTTTCAATAATTTAGAAAAAATTAAAATTTAATAGAATGCTCTATTTTGGATTGAATCTAGGATTTCTATAAAATAATAATAAAAGAAATTAAGATAAAATAAGTAATAGTAATTAATAATCTCGGTGAAAATGAGAAAATTAATAGAAAAACATAAAACTCTTATAAATTGGTACCAAAAAAAATTCAAATTGAGTGATTATCAATTACTTTGGTTAGTTTTCTTTAAAGGGGTCTTAATAACAATAATATTTTTCAAAATTTTTTAATATTAAAAAAGCTGTTCAGAGAATGAAATTTTCACATGACTTGACTATATTTAATAGTAGATTTCCTAATTAGTTAAATAGTTATCAGTTATGAATATTTTTGGTGTAGGTTTGCCTGAAGTTACTGTAATACTTATCTTAGCTCTTTTAATTTTTGGTCCAAAAAAGCTTCCAGAATTAGGAAAACAGCTTGGTAAAACTTTGAAAAGTCTTAAAAAAGCATCTAATGAATTTCAAAATGAAATCGACCAAGTTATGAAAGAAGAAGATAAAGATGAATCTCCTAAATCTATAGAAAGCATTCAAACCAATGAAATTAATAAAGAAAAAATAGATTCAGAAAACAGCAAATAATAATATCTTGGATAGGCCCATAACCCCCATAGACGAATTTGAAAGAGCATTAGATAAAGCAGCTCTTACTAAAGAAGAATATGAATTGATAGACTACATCCGCTATACAAGTGTTTTTACACAACCTAGTCTAGTTAAAGATTTAAAAAGGCCATCAAAACCTCCTCTTTTGTCAGTTCTTTGTCAAATTTGCAGAAAAATTGGTTCGGAGATGCCAGATCATTTCAAAAAAGTAATTGAGTGGTCAATTGAAATGAGTGATCATAATACAAAATGGGATGCTCATTTAATTTGCGCAGAAGCATTGAATATAGACAAAATCCCATTAAGTCCTATTCATGGAACAACTTTATTTGATGTTCTTGTTGTACACAAAGAATTATTTCTTGGATTTGATTAAACTAATCATCTAAAGGCACAGAATCAGTATCTATAACTTGCGAATCATCATACTTATTTATTTTATTTTCAATCCAGTTATTTATATAACTAACTAAAGGCAATGAACCTCTAAAAATAAAAATAGAGGTAGGCAAAGCGCTTAATAAGCCGACAATAGGACTTTTAAAAAGTAATCTTCCAGCTTTTATGTTAAATAAAATAATAAGCGCTGAGGGAACTATAACTTTAACTACTGTTTTGAGCGCCTCAAGCCAACCGACACGATATATCCACCAAATTAAAATAATGCCAACTACATAGAGGAATAAGTAAGTCATAAAAATAGTATAATGATTATCTATTTATCTTGTTCTTACTAAGAAAAAGATTTTATAAATTTCTTAAACATCAATCAAATTCTAGTAATGAGTTTTTCTGAAATAAGAAAATTTTTAATTAAGATGCAATCTGATGAAGAATTAAAAAAGCAGGTTACGACATCCTCTACAGCAGATGATGTAGCCCTAATAGGTCAACGCTTAGGTTATGACTTTTCAGGAGATGATCTCTTAAGATTTAATGGACAAAAAGTTGATAAAGTTACTGTAAGAAAGGTAGATCATCCAGGAGAATACCACTAAATTAAGACTTAACCCATATTGCAAGCCCTCCGGCTCTGCCTCGAGCACATAACCAATTATCATTAGTGCTAATTCCTACAAGTGAGAAAAAAGGCATTTTTTTATCTTCTGGTTTTTTTAATTCCTTATTAAATATATAAAAACTACTAATACTAATTTTCAATTCTTTAAAATAGAAAGCCAATAAAGGTCTACTCCCTTTTAATTCTGCGCTGCCTATAAAAATAATATTTAATAATCCGAAATTAATTGAATTTTTTATTTCATAATTTATTTGATCCTCTTTATTTTTACTTTTCAATTCGAGTCTTGCCGACAATACTTGGAGAATTGAACTGGGTATATTTTTGATTTCATCTGACTCCTTTCCCCATACATACTTAAACTTCCATACTCCTAACAATTCCTCATACACAATTCCGCTACCATTTTTTTGGGAATTTTTTTCTAATAGTTTTATCTCAGTAATATCAGGAAAGTGTTTCATAATAGATTTTATTCTAAGAATCAAATACTAAGATAACTTCAAAAAAAATGTTCTTAGTTAAAAAATCTCTCGAAAAAGATTTCTTTGTTTCAATATATTTCCAAAAAAATAATTTTTTGGCACACATAAGGAACAAGATCTCGTTAATATATTTACATAAAGTAACTAAACTAATGGATTTCATCTCTAAAAGTCAAGGATACATACCTCTAAAAGCTGTCCCTTACATATTTTTCCTTGCTGTTGTTCTAAGTATTACAACTTCAACTAATACATTTGTCTAAAACGCATTAGTTTTCAAGAAGGGTAAAGTAAATATTTAATGGAAAAGTACGATGTCGTAATAGTTGGTAGTGGAATTGGAGGTTTATGCTGCGGTTCGATTCTTGCTTTATCAGGTAAAAAAGTCCTTATTTGTGAAGCACATACCCAGCCGGGAGGTGTTGCTCACAGTTTCAAAAGAAAAGGTTATACTTTCGAATCAGGCCCTTCATTGTGGAGTGGAATAGGTAAATGGCCGACAACTAATCCCCTAGGGCAAATTCTTAAATTACTTGATGAAGAAGTTGAACTATTTCAATACAAAAGTTGGCAAGTAATTATCCCAGAAGGCAATTTTAATCTCGATGTGGGGGAAGAACCTTTTAAACAAACAATTAAAACTTTAAGAGGTGAGAAATCTGTTAAAGAATGGGAAGCATTTATTTCTGGAATAAAACCTTTAAGCCAAATAATAAATGAAATACCTTTACTCTCATTTTCTCCCGAATCAATAAATTTCTTAGATCTAATAAATTTAACCTCAAAATTTTTACCTAATATCAATCAAATACCAAAAATTAATAAAGGCTTTGGGAATTTAGTTAATAATCATCTAGAGGATCCTTTTCTCAGAAATTGGGTTGATTTATTGAGCTTTTTGATAAGTGGTATGTCAATGCATGATACAAATACAGCTGCTATGGCTACTTTATTTAACGAATGGTTTGAACCAAATTCATACCTTGAATACCCCAAAGGAGGTAGTGAATCTATCGTAAAAGCCTTAATTAATGGATTTAAAAAAAAATGGAGGAAAATTAATTCTTTCTTCGAGAGTAAAGACAATTAACTTCAATAAAAATTTAGCCACAGGTATAACTCTTAATAATGGTTCTAGTTATAGTTGTGAATCTGTTGTCACGAATACTGATGTTTGGAATTTAAAAAAGTTAATTCCAAATGAAATTTCAAAAAAATGGAATACAAAAGCTTTGAACCCTAATAAATGTGATTCTTTCCTTCATATACATCTAGGTTTTGATGCTGATGGTCTTGAAAATTTGCCAATACATGCGATACATGTTGATGAGTGGGAAAAAGGTATAACCGCAGAAAGAAATATAGCTGTATTTTCAATTCCATCTGTTTTAGATAAAAATATGGCCCCTGAAGGAAAACATGTTCTTCATGGATATACTCCCGCAAATGAACCTTGGGAAATTTGGGAAAACCTAAATCCAAAGGGACTAGAATATAGAAATTTGAAAGAAGAAAGATGTTCGATATTCCTTAATGCAGTGCGAAAATTCATCCCTGATATAGATGAAAGGATTGATTTAAAGATGCTAGGAACCCCAACAACTCATAAAAAATTCACCAATACCTATTGCGGTAGTTACGGCCCTGCATTATCTGCAGCAAAAGGTCTTTTCCCAGGCTGCAAAACTCCAGTGAAAAATTTATTTACTTGCGGTGCAAGCACATTTCCAGGTATAGGAATTCCTGCTGTTTCAGCAAGTGGCGCTTACGCAGCTGAAAAAATTATTGGTAAAAAAGAATTTAAAACTCTTCTTAAGAAAATAAATTTATGAATCAAGTTCTTTTTATAACTCTACAAATACTTAGTTAAGAAATAAGAATAAAGAAAGCAAAAACGTTCAATAATGATAATCTTTATCTGAACATAAACTTAACTTATAGCTCTTATATGTTTTTCTTATCAATTCCTCAAGCCTGGCATTTAGTTGGCACTTGGTCAGAACAACTTCCAAACGAGTCAAATCTTATAGGAATGGGCCAAACAGAATTAATGATGACTTTACATTCAATATTCGTTCCTCTCTTACTTGTAATTTCATATTACCTATTCAATAGAATTAATAAAAACGAATCAAAGAAAATTAAAGGATGATAATTTAAGATTTATTTAGCTGAACTTCTTCTAACTACTTTTCTGCCTGTAGAATTATCAAATCCGCTTGAATTTTTAGTTTGTGAATCAGTTTCAACATTATCAACATCACTTTTATCCATTTCTGCGCAAACACCCACTACCATGGCAGCTTGCATTTGATCTGGTAAATCTCCAATAGTTAATAAGGCCTTTAAAACTAATTGAAGTCGAGTTTGTCGATCTATTTCAGGTCTAAGTTTTTTTACGGTATTCCAAAGTTCTTGGGTAACTTCTTTTAAAAGTTCTCGATCAACAGCCAAATTAAATCCTTCTTGTATTTCTACTAATCTAACAAAAAATTGGATCTCGTAAAATAATATTCAATAAAAAGATTGATAGTTAATAATTTTTCTATCCTAATACAAGTTGCATCTGTTGGTGCAATTCATTCTTCTCTTGCAAAAGTTTATCTTTTTCAATCTTTTTAAGAGTAAAAGTTCTATAAAATTTTTTTTGAATCTTTATTGGAGTATTCTCAAACTTTACATTTTTGCTTATTAGAGAATTCCACTCTTTTGAATTAAAAGGGGCATAAGGAGAAGATGAAATAACTTTCATGTCTTAACAATACATATGTACTAATGATAGTACAGATTTACTATTATGCAACAACTGCGCCGACTTTTCTTAATTTTAAAGTGTCTTTGAGAATGGATTGATTTTTTTTATTTAATTTCTAGGAATTATAAGTTTGATAAATGAATAAAAGTATCATTAGTAACTTATTGATCCCTTTTTTTAGTGTCTTAAGACTTTTCTTGCTTAAAAACCTCTTTAAATAGTTAATTTGTTGAAATTAACATTGACAAGATATATTTAGCATTCCTTCCTATAAAAAGAATAATGAATTGATTAAAAAATGCTTCTTAGTAATACAAAAAGACTAAAAATCCAGGGAATAATTAAAAGAATTGCTCAAGATAAATCAATTACATTAGAAGAAAGGATATATGTTGAGAAATTTGCAAACCATAATTCGACAATTTCTCTTTGGCTGAAAAAAGCTAACAGCTTTAGAAGGAATGGTACAAAAAATGATGGGGGGATTGATAATCTCTTACAATCATTTGGGATAGATGGAATAGATAAAGAAAATCATTTCAACCCAAATGAAGATGATATATCTGATTGGTTTGGCGGTGCTCCTGGTTGGCTTAGGAGAAGCTAGATCCATTAATTATTCAATTTACCCAGGCTATCTTGCATAAATATATACTCATAAAAGATATGAATACCCAAAAAAACCATGGTATAAATTTAATCGGCACTAAATATTTTTTTGAAAAGGTTTTCATATTGATTTTTCTTTTTAGATTATTTCTTCCTTACCGTTTTTGAGAATAGGTTTAATTGCTCTATTTATAAATTAAACAATATTCGAAAACTCAAAGATATTAAATCACTTTAAGTAGATAAATTTAATCAGCCTTAATCATCACAATCTAAGCAACTTTATTTTCAATGTTCCTTGAAAAATTTACTACTTTTGCCTCATCATGGTCTGAATCATTCCAATATTTTATAAGTCTTTCTAATTCATCAATCCTCTTTTGAGCATTTGCAATTTTTTCAGTAGTTGTCATATAAAATTTTTATCTATCCAATTAATGCATGAAAAAAAAATATTTCAATGAAAGTAACAATTTTTAGACTATAAAGATTAATTTTTGATTAATTACTTCACAATATTATAGCCCTCGAGCGACTAAGTAATTATACTTAAAGAAAAACTAGTTACATGAAGAAATTAAATTCTTTGATTTTGAATAGTACAGTTAACTTCTTAGACTTCATTTACTCTGGTAGATCTTTACAAAGATTTTGGGTTTTAGAAGTTATAGCTAGATCTCCTTATTTTGCATTTCTTTCAGTTCTTCATTTTAAAGAATCCCTAGGAATTAAAAATGAGAAAACAATGATTTTAATGAAAGAACATTTTTATCAAGCTATTAACGAAACTGAGCATCTTAAAGAAATGGAGAAAAGAGGAGGAGATAGGTTCTGGATTGATAGATTTTTTGCGAGACACCTTGTGCTTGTTTATTATTGGATCATGGTTTTTTATTATTTCCTCTCTCCAGCTAATGCTTATGATGTCAACATAAAAATCGAAGAACATGCATATGAAACTTATTCCAAATATTTAATAGATAATCCAAATGATCAAAAAATAAAAGAAATAGCTCAAGATGAATTAAATCATGTCCAAGAACTTAACCAAGCTTTGTCCATGCTTACAACAGTTTAGATTAGTGCTGAGAAATCTATTAGCAATATTGAGAGCATCACCGAAGAAGAAATTAATCCTAGGCTAATTATTAATGAGACATAACCTTTTTTTCTAGGCAATTTATAAAAAGATATTCCAATAATTAATATCATTATTAATGAGAAAAAAATTATAATTTTTTCATTTACTAAATTGAGATGTATAACTAAATTTTTTTCTTCAAAAAATTTGAGAAATTCAGATAAAACTAATTCTTCTTCTATTTTCTTAAAATAGTCTAATGAGCATATAAAAGCAGAACTTAATAAAGATAATGCAACCAGTGCACTAACTGGTTTTGTTAACCTGTTAAGTGTTCTGTTAAAACTTGCCAATAAAATAAGAATAAATAAAGAGGTTACTAAAGGTATTAAAGGTATAAGAGTTGTTGAATTTATGAAATTTCCCACGGAAATAATATGTATCTAACTTAAAATTTTATATTATTTCGACGCGTTATTTTATTAAATAAGATTTTTTAAAATCTAAAATGTAATTAGTACCTATTGCATTTTGTGTAAATTGATACCAAAATTAAATTAGTATTGAAAAATAAAATGTTAGCCATCTCTGAAATTATTATTGCAAGTGCAATCTTCCTAGGAATTG
>QCDS01000021.1 GCA_003278685.1 Prochlorococcus sp. AG-355-K03
ATTCATATGGCATGACTTCTATTCTGGATTTGACTAATAAATTAAACGAATTAATTTTAGAGAAATACGGTATAGAAAAAGAAATAGATATTTTGGGATTTTCTATGGGAGGAATAATTGGTAGGCTCTGGCTTCAAAAATTTAATGGATATAGAAGAACTAAAAGATTTATATCTATAGGTTCCCCTCACAAAGGAACTTTGATGGCTCAATTAATACCTAAATACCCTTTTAAAGGAATATCAGAAATGAAAATAAATAGTAAGTTTTTGAGAGGACTCGCGAATAATGATTTTTTTCTTGGTGATATTGAGTGTATAAATTTCTTTACTTATTGGGATTTGATGGTTTTCCCTGGATGGTGGACAAATTTAAATTTTGGAAAAAAAATATCAGTAAAAGTTTATAAACACAGAAATCTAGTAAGAAATAAATCTGTGGTTGATAAAATAATTGATGAAATTATGTAGCTCCAGATAAGCCTAAGTGTCTTATTAAGGAATCTGTTTGTGGCTCTCTTCCCCTGAATAGTTTGAATATGTCTAAAGGAGGTAAGCTCCCACCTAAGCTAAGTATTGTATCTTTGAATCTTTTTCCTATTAACTTTAAATCTTCAGAGTTTTCTAGATCAGCTTCTTCGAACATTGAAAATGCGTCAGCACTGAGAACTTCAGCCCATTTATATGAGTAATATCCTGCAGAATATCCGCCTGCAAATATATGACTAAAACAACAAAGAAATTGATCTTCTTGAATTGGTTCAATAACAGTAGTTTGTGTTGCAATTTCCCTTCTTATTTCATCTGCTGTTTTACCTTCGTTTTTATCAATACCACTGTGCAATCTGAGGTCTGTAATCGCAAAATGTAGTTGTCTAAGGGTAGCCATACCACAATTAAAAGTTCTATTCTTTAGGAGTTTCTCAAAATTCTCATCGGATAATTTTTCTCCTGTTTTGTAGTGCTTAGCAATATTCATAAGTGTATTTTTATGAAAACACCAGTTTTCCATAAATTGACTTGGAAGTTCGACTGCATCCCACTCAACGTTGTTGATACCAGCTGCTTGAGGAAGATTTACAGTAGTAAGCATGTGTTGAAGACCATGACCAAATTCATGGAAAAGTGTCTGAACTTCTTCAAAACTCATCAAACTAGGCTTATCTTTTGATGGTGGAGTCTGATTACAAACGAGATAAGCTACGGGGAGGGTCTTTTTGCCAACATTATTTTTATTCAAACATTCATCCATCCAAGCCCCTCCTCTTTTTGATTCAGGCCTTGTATATGGATCTAAGTAAAATGATGCAATTTTTTCATTTTCTTTATTGAGGATATTAAAAAATAAAACGTCATCATTCCACAGAGGTGCCTCATCAGTTGCCTCGACTACTTTAATTTCAAAAAGCTTTTCACTTAATTTAAATAAACCCTTCAAAACATCATTTAGTGGGAACCAAGGTCTCAAAGACTCTTGATCCAAATTTAGCTTTTCCTTTCTGAGAAGTTCGGACCAATAACTAATATCCCATGGCTCTATATTCTGTGATTTTGAAACCCCATTAGCTTTAGAAAACTTATCAAGAGTTTCTAATTCAATTTTTGCGGTTTTGAATGCTGGTTCTCTCAATTCTTCTAAAAGGTTTTCAACATTTTTAATTTCTTTCGCCATTTTCGTGGACAAACTTAGTTCTGCCCAACTTTTATAACCGAGAAGATTTGCCTTTTTAGTCCTAAGAGATAAAATCTCTTCAATGATTTGAGAATTATTTTTTTCTCCTTGAGATGCCCTACTAACGAATGCCTTATATAGTTTCTCTCTAAGGTTACGGTCGGTAGCATATGTCATGTATGAAGTATAAGTTGGGATATCTAGACTTAATTTCCAAGGACCATTTTTGATATCGACTTCTCCATCTTTTTTTAAGTGTTTGTGTGCAGAAATTGCCATTAATTCAAGTACTCGTTCCGGAATACCATCAACTTCAGATTTTTTATTTAATATTAAAAACCATTTATTTGTCGCATCAAGAACATTATTGCTGAAGTCTGTTGATAGCTTTCCAAGCTTTTCTGAAATGTTGTTGAATTCTTCTTGATCATTCTTTTGTAGTGAAATGCCTCTATGTTGCATCTCAAGAATTTCTTTATCTAAAATTCTGTTTTTAATTTGATCAAAGTTATTTGTCTCTTTAAGCTTGACTAAAGAATTGTAGATTATTTTACTTTGTCCGAATTTATTACTCAAGCTTATAATCTCTGGAAGGAATTTTGAATAAATGTCTCTTAGACTTTCAGAATTATTTACTGCATTTAGGTGGCTTATTACTCCCCAACTCCATCTAAGAATTTCATTGACTTCATTTAAGGGATTTATTACCTTATCCCAATTTAAATTATTGTTAATCAAATAGTTAGATAAATTTTTCTCAATGTTTTCAAAATCTTTAGCTATCTTCTTTAGTACTTCTGGGAATTGTTTACTTATGCTTTCGGGAGTAAATTTTTTAAATTCTGGTAATTCTCCATATTTAAAGATCGAGGTATTCATTTATTCAAGTAATCTAATTAACTAGAGTTGGTAATAATCCTACTAACTTAGCTAAAGTGAGCTGCTGACTGAGAGCATTCGTTGAAGATTCGTATAAATTTATCGCGATTTTTGGCCAAAAACCTATAACCAAAGTAGGCAATAATAAGCTGAACCCAATCGTCAATTCTCGACCATTCATCTCTTTAACTGTAGCTAGTGCGGGAATTCTAGGGCCAAAGAATACTCTTCTACACATTGATAGGAGGTATATTGGCGTTAGAACTAAGCCTATGGCTGCAATAAGAATAGTTATCGATCTAAAGATAGAGCTGAACCCTTCTTGACTAGTGATTCCTAAAAATACAGTAATTTCACTTATAAATCCGCTCATCCCAGGTAGGGCTAGAGAGGCCAAAGAACTTGCCAAGAAAAAAGCAAAAGTTATGGGCAAAACCTTTGCCAAGCCGCCCATATTTGGTATCGAAAGAGTATTTGTTCTTTCATAGAATGAGCCCGTAACAAAAAACATAGCTGCTGCTATAAGTCCGTGACTAATCATTTGGAGCATTGCTCCGCTTATACCTAAAGCATCTACCGCTCCAATCCCTAATAGAACAAAACCCATATGACTCACAGAGCTACATGCAATTCTCCTTTTAACATTATCTTGAGCAAATGCATTAAGAGCTCCATAAATTATATTAATGATTCCAAGAATAATAAGCGCAGGTGCAATTTGAAGATGTACTTCAGGTAGTATTTGAACATTGAATCTTAAGAGGGCATAACCTCCCATTTTTAAAAGTATTCCAGCTAGTAACATTGATACTGGAGCATTAGCCTCTCCATGTGCATCGGGTAACCAAGTATGTAATGGAAAGATAGGAAGTTTTACTCCAAAACCAATTAAAAATCCTAAATATGATAATAAAGCTAGGCTGCCCGTTACATGTTTATTGGTTATATCGGTAATGTTTAAGGTAAAGGTATCACCACTCAGGGCAAGCGCTAACCCACTTATGAGTATTAATAAAGAAGCTAACGCTGTATAAAGAATGAATTTAGTGGCCGCATATAATTTCTTTTTTCCTCCCCAAATAGCAATAAGAAGATATACAGGAACTAATTCAAGTTCCCATGCCAAGAAAAATAATAGGAAATCTTGAGAAAGGAAAACTAGTGCCTGTGCTGATGCTTGGACTAATAAAAGAGCAAAATATAAATTAGATTTTTTCTTGATTTTCCAGCTTGCTGCAGCTGATAAAAATGTAATCAACCCACTCAAAGCCACTAAAGGTGCAGATAATCCATCTACGCCAAGAGACCACTCTAAACCTATTGAGGGTAACCAGGAAGCTCTTTCTACCAGTTGCAAAGAGCTATCTGTAGTATTAAATTTTTGGAAAAGGACTCCAATTATTAGTAAAAAATCTACAAATAAAAAACATAATGAGATATTTCTAGGAAGTGTATTATCTTCTCCTTCCTTTGAACTCAAGAAAGGCATTATTAATGCCCCAATTAAAGGCAGTAAAACTATCGACGATAGCCAAGGAAAAGATTCTAAATTCATTTATGGAATGAATAATTTTTTTATTCTAGTTGAAGTTGTACTAGCTTGAGACTATAACATTAAAAATGCCTAAGTAAAACTACTTACTTTAGATAGTGCTAAATTGACTGCCTGTTGTTTGAACGTTTAAGAACGGTGCTCTGCTAGCTACACCTGACTTCTCCCATGCTTTCACCATGGCTTGACTGACGTTTTTACCATTTTCTTTTTCACACAATGCTAAGATACTTGGCCCAGCCCCACTAATTGCGCATCCTATAGCACCTGCACTTAGTGCGGCATCTTTAACTTCTAATCCACCCTTAATAAGTTTCCATCTGTAGGGTTCATGTAGCTTATCAAACATTCCTTCTTTTATAAGTTCCGCATTTCCTGCTTTTAAGCCGTTAAGTAACAAAGTAAGCGCCCCCATATTTGTTACTGCATCTGATATGGGTACATTCTTGGGCATAACCTTTCTTGCTTCACTTGTACTTAGACGAATTGCAGGTATTGCTACAACAGCTTTAATTGAATCGTGCCAATCACATCTAATGATTCTCCATCTCTGAGAAGAAGACCTTGCTGTTAAACAAAGCCCGCCCAGAAGAGAGGGCACTACATTATCAGGATGACCTTCTATATCAATGGCGAGTTCAAGGAGTTTTTCTTTGGATAATGGAGAGTTCATTATTGCATTAGCTCCGATTAGTCCAGCAACTATTGCTGTAGCACTACTTCCTAGCCCGCGCGCAGGCGGCACTGCCAATTTAACTCTTGCTTCAATTGCAAAAGGATTCATTTTTGCGCTCTCCCATACTTTCTGAGCTGCTCTAAAAACTAAGTTTTCAGGTCCTCCTCTTAGGTGATTACCATCGGTACTTTCCATTATTAAATCAAATCTATCTCCACCACCTTCAATTCTTGTAAAAATAAACTCATTATACAAATCTAATGCAGCTCCAAGACAATCAAATCCTGGTCCTAAATTTGCAGTAGTGGAAGGCACTGTTACCCTTATTTTTTTACCTACTTCAGGAATAGACATTTCTTGTTAATAAGTTTTTTAAAGCATTTTTGCTCTGCAGGCTGCACTAAAAAGTCCAAACTCTTCATCTAAAATTACTTTCATAGGTATTGTTTTAAGAATATCTTTTAATCTCCCCTTGTCGAAAAATTGTTTCATAAATAAATCCGATTTAAAGTTTTTGAAATGTTTTGATGCGGTTCCTCCAGAAATCCATAACCCGCCAAAGCATAATTCTTGAAGAGCAACATCTCCCAATAAAGAGGCATAAGCGCCTAACCAAATCCTCTCAACTTCAATCATTATCTGATCCCCTTCTTTGGAAAGTTTACAAATTTTTTCAGGTAGTTCTTTTCGCGCAGTATTAACCTTTTTAATTTCTTTTAAATATTTTTGTAGGGGATGGTTTTGGGCATCAGGTTTGCTTAGTCTCCATTCGGCAATTCTTGATAAACCAGTACCGCTAATAATTCTTTCACAAGATATCCGCTCAACTTTTAGATAATTCTTAAGCCAAATTTTTAATTCCCATTCTAATTTTGACTTTGGCGAGTACTCGACATGACCACCTTCACTAGCTAAAACTTTTACTTTTTCCCCTGATATTATTCCTCTTGCAATGCCTAAACCAGTACCCGCTCCAACAATGGCATGCAAATCATTATTAGCACCTTCAGAGTGAGATCCATTTTGGATAGTAGCATATTGATTTTTTTTTAAATAAGGTAGTCCATAAATTTGGACTGCGAAATCATTAATAAGCTCGCAGCTTTTAAAATTAAAGTTTTTCTGTAAAGCATTTCCAGAAATATTCCATGACAAGTTAATGATTTTTGCTTTGTTGTTAGATAAAGGACCAGCTACAGCGAAACATGCAGAAGAAGGATGGATAATTTTTTTGCATTCATTTTTGAGAAAATCTTCTAAAATTAGTTCAAAAGAATCCCAATCAGTAGACACATATTTCTTTTTAAAAATTAACTTAGGCGAAACATCATTTGTTACATTTTCAAAAATTCCTAAAAGAACCTTTGTACCTCCTAAATCACAAGCGAGAAAATTCATATACTAGAAATTATTCTGTTCTACCTTTTTTTTCTATTAATTCATCCATTAATTTGAAAAGATTAGGTAAATTGAAAATTCCTAAATTTTTTCCATTCAAGGCTCTTAAGGCGACTGAATCAATTTCCTCTTCTTTATCTCCAATGACTGCAATTAAAGGAACTCTCCCGAGAGTTGCTTCTCGTATTTTATATCCTATTTTCTCATTCCTAATATCAACTTTTGATCGGTAACCATTGTTATTTATTAATTCATTAAACTCTAAACACTTTTCAATATTTCTATCAGTAATGCTCAATAGGATTATTTGATGAGGCGCAAGCCAAATCGGAAATTTAGCCTCATATTGTTCAATTAAGATTCCGATAAATCTCTCAAATGAGCCTAGAATTGCTCTATGTAGCATAACTGGATTTCTTTTTTCATTATCAAGATCCACATAAGTTGCATCCAATCTAATAGGCATTGAGAAATCAACTTGAATAGTTCCGCATTGCCAGACTCTATTTAGACAATCTTTTAAAGAGAATTCTATTTTTGGACCATAAAAAGCACCTTCTCCAGGCTGTAGGTCCCATTTTAGATTTTTATTATCGAGAGCTTTGGTAAGAGCCTCTTCTGATTTATCCCATATCTCTTCACTACCTACTCTTTTTTCAGGGCGAGTTGATAATTTGATAATAATTTCATCAAAACCAAAAGTTTTATAAACCTCAAAAACAAGATCTATAAAAGTAGATACCTCTTCTTGAATTTGCTCTTCTGTGCAGAATATGTGTGCATCATCTTGAGTAAAGTTTCTTACTCTCATTAAGCCATGTAGTGCACCAGAGGGCTCATTTCTGTGGCAAGAACCAAATTCAGCAAGACGAATAGGTAAATCCTTATAACTTTTTAAACCTTGATTAAATACTTGAATATGGCAGGGACAATTCATTGGTTTAATTGCATAAGTTCGATTTTCTGAAGCAGTAGTGAACATATCGTCTCTAAATTTTTCCCAATGACCGGATTTTTCCCAAAGGGATTTATCAACAGCTTGTGGAGTTTTAATTTCTAAATAATCATTTTTTTTAAGTATTCCTCTAATGTATTTTTCCAGGACCTGGTAGATTGCCCATCCATTTGGATGCCAAAAAATCATACCTGGAGATTCTTCTTGTATATGAAATAGTGAATGTTTTTTCCCAAGTTTTCTATGATCTCTTTTTTCCGCCTCTTCAATTCTTATTAAATAATCTTTGAGTTCTTTCTCTTTAGCCCATGCAGTTCCATATATTCTCTGTAATGATTCATTCTCACTATTACCTCTCCAGTATGAACCTGATAATTTAAGTAATTTAAAGTGCCTTAAATGTCTTGTGTTGGGTACGTGAGGACCTCTACACATGTCGATGTATTCTTCGTGCTTGTATAAATTGATGAGACCTTCTTCAGGAATTCCTTCAATTATTCTTAATTTAAAAGTTTCATCTCTTTCTTTAAAAGTTTTAATTGCCTCTTCTTTAGAAACTTGTAAAATTTCAACGTCATAGTCTGTTTTTATTAATTTATTAATTCTATTTTCGATTTTTATTAAATCTTCAGGAGTAAATCTGTATTCAGAGAAAATATCGTAATAAAAACCATCTTCAATTACAGGTCCAATCGCCATTTTAATATCAGAGTAAATTTGTTTAACTGCATGACCAATAAGGTGAGCGAAAGAATGTCTTATTATTTCAATTCCTTCTTTATCTTTTGATGTGATGATTACAACTTTGGAATCTTTATTTATAGGAATTGTCGCATCAAGAAGAACATCATTTACTTTCCCGGCAATTGTTGCTTTAGCTAATCCAGCGCCTATACTCTGGGCAATTTCTAGAATAGTTACAGACTTTTCGTAAACCTTTTTTGAACCATCAGGCAAGGTAATAATTGGCATAATTTATTCCTCCATTTCAAAAAATCCCAATTTTGATTTAACTCTTTTTAAAGTCTGATTCGCTAAATCTTCAGCTTTTTCTTTCCCTTCATTAAGGATTTTATTTAGTTGATAGGGATCATTAATTAATAATTTATATTTTTTCTGTATAGGTTCTAATGATTCAATAAGTTGTTCGGTAATTAATTTTTTAAATGTCCCCCATCCAGTCTCCGAGAAATCATTTTCACATTGAGAAATTTCTTTGCCAGATAATATTGAATAAATCATCAAAAGATTTTTAGATTCTGGTCTCTCAGGGTTGTTAAATTCAATTCCAATAGAACTGTCACTTTTTGCTCTTTTAATTTTTTTTGTGATTATTTCAGGAGGATCTAATAAGTTAATGCGACTGCCCTCATTAGGATCACTTTTGCTCATCTTTTTTGAACCATCAATTAAACTCATTATTTTTGAACCATTCTTCATGATGATTGGTTGAGGGATCTTTAAAATATTTTTATCCTTACTAAATCTGGCATTAATTCTCTGTTGTGCAATATCTCTCGCAAGTTCAAGATGTTGTTTTTGATCCTCACCTACTGGTACAAAGTCAGCATCATAAAGAAGGATGTCTGCAGCCATAAGTATTGGATAGTCAAATAATCCAATAGATACATTATTACCTTGTTGTTTAGATTTTTCTTTGAATTGAATCATTCTTTCCATCCAATTTATTGGGGTCATGCAATTTAATATCCAACAAAGTTCTGAATGTGCTGAAATCTGACTTTGGACAAAAATTGAACAGATATTTGGATCTATGCCACAAGCTACGTACAAAGCTGCTGTAGAGATAGTGTTTTTAGATAATTCTTTGGGATTATATGAGGCTGTTATTGCGTGCAAATCAACTACACATAGAAATGTTTCATATTGCTCTTGAAGCGTAACCCAATTATTTATGGCCCCAAGCCAATTCCCAATATGTAAATCACCAGTTGGTTGAACTCCCGAAAGAATTCTTTTTTTATTTGCCATCCTCTTCTACTTCGCTAGATTGGATCTCTTCAGTTGATGTATTTTTTACAGGCCTTGCAAAAGGGTCAGGTGCTGTTTTTGTCTTTTCTTCATAAGAATTTTGTGATTGTCTACTCGGAGAGGAGTTTTTATTATTTTTTGCATATTCTTTGATTGATTCAATCAATTTTTCGTCTTTGATCATTTCGCTAAGTGTTCTAACAGAGAAACCCAGAACTGCAACGGTAGATCGTAATTGAAAGGCCTCTTGTATTGATTTAACAGCTTTCATTTCGTTATCACTCAATCTTATGCGGAATCCTCCTCCATCTCTTCTGCCGCCCGATCTATCTCTGAAATTAGATCTTTCATTGTTAGAACGACCTCTGTAATTTTCTTGTACAGGATTATTGCTGAAATTTGAATTAGACATCTTAATGTTTCTTAAGTTATTTAAATAGTCTATTAACTTAGCATCTTGTTATGCAATAAGTCTTTTTAAAAGGCTTAAATTTTTATCTTTTGATTAACGACTTATGAAATTTTGCTTTTCTCATTCACAACTTGCATTAAAATGAAATTAGAGAAATAAAGAATTGTGTTTGATATTAGTAAAGAGAACCTTTTAAAGGATTTCATAAAGTTTCCAAAAAAAAATCTTCTTATAATTTTATTAGTGTTAGGCTTTGGGGAATGGTTTGTCAGTGACTTAATTCATTTTGCAGGAGGTTCAATAGGATTTTTTGCGTTGTGTTTGGGGGGATATTTTTACTTGAAAAATGATAAGCCTAAATTTAATGAGCCAAATAATTTAGATGGTTGGATACATCTATGTAATGAAGATTTAAATTTTTTTGAAGAACTTGAAACAAGAAATGAATTAGAAAAACAGAATTCAAAAAGACAAAAAACACTTGAATCTATTCTTAATAGATGTGAAAAAGAAAAAATAAGTTGCATTGGACAAAAAGATTATCAAAGTTTTCAATCTGTTTTGAAAAGCAATTTCAAGGCAGATAAGTTTGACTTTGATTTATACGAAAAACTGCCTAAATACAATTCTTCTCAAGTTATTCCAGAAGAAGCTTTGAGGAGTGATGCAATCTTTTATTTTATAAACTTGCCTTTGTCGGCAAATGATTTTTTGTGGCTGGAAAAGTTTCCTAAAAATATGCCAATATGGCTGGTGGTATTAATTTCCAACCAAATAGAAGCCAAAAATCAGATAGATGACCTAAAGTCTCAAATTTCAAGTGACTTTATAAACAAAATTATTACTTTTGATGTGAATAAGAGTGAAATAACAAATATACCTTTTTCTTTAAGAAAGTTTTTCATTAGTTCATCTAAAAATATTGAAAATACAAAAAAAAGGCTCTTGAAAGAACTTCATGCTGCCTGGCAATCTGAAATTGAAGGTATAAGAAGAATACAGTTAAAAGGTATACAAAGAAAAAATCAAATTCTTGTCGCAACAACTGTTTTCTTATCTCCTATCCCATCAATTGATGTTATGGCAATGACAGTACTAAATTCTTTAATGATTAAAGAAATTAAGTCTATATGGGGATGTAATTGGTCTCCTGAAATTTTAGATAAAGTATCTAAAGAGATTTTAAAAACTGCAATTGCTCAGGGAGTTATTGAATGGAGTGGTCAGACTCTAATTGGTATAACAAAATTACATGGTCCAAATTGGCTTGTGTCTGGAACATTTCAGGCTGTCAGTGCTGCTTACTTAACAAGAGTAGTATCAAGTTCTTTGGCTGATTTTATGGCAATAACAAAAGGAGTAGAAGAACCTGATTTGGATTTTATAAAGAAAAATTCTGAGAAAATTGTTGAAAAAGCTTTTGAAAAAGAAAAAATAAATTGGAAAGGATTTATTTATGATCTTAGAAAACCACTTATGAAACTATCTTTTAGTTCATAATCTAAGGATGAATGATAAATATGAAAAAAAATATTCTTTTTTTAAGTTTGATATTTCTGCTTTCTCTTTTTTCAGGATCATGTAAGAGAATATCAAATAAAAATGAAACTAAAGAAGTAATACTGGCCAGTTTCACTGTTTTGGCAGACATAATTAGCAATGTCGCTAAAGATGATTTTATTGTTAGATCAATAACGAAACCTGGAGTTGAAGTTCATGGCTACCAACCAACTCCAAGCGATTTGGTAAATGCCTCTAATGCTTTTGTTTTTATTGATAATGGATTTGGATTTGAATTATGGGCTGAAAAATTTGTTTCTAATTTAAAAGTTAAAAGAATTACTGTTGCGGAAGATTTAGATCCTATTTTTATCAGTGAAGATTTTTATAAAGGGAAACCCAATCCTCATGCCTGGATTTCTCCAAAAAGAGGGATACTATACGTAGATATACTCGTGGATTCTTTATCAGAATTGAGGCCATACAAAAGGACATTATTTGAAGAAAATGGAAAAATTTATAAAGATAAATTATCTAAAATAGATAAAGAATTCTCACTTTTTATTAATAACTTAAATAAAGAAAGGAGGTATCTAGTAAGTTGTGAAGGTGCTTTTTCATATTTAACAAATGATTATGGATTAGAGGAGGTTTACTTGTGGCCAGTTAATGCTGAGAGTCAAATTACTCCTAAAAGAATGGCAAGAACAATCTCACTAGTCAAAGAAAAAAATGTTAAATCTGTATTTTGCGAAAGTACTGTAAGTAACGAATCTCAAATGGTTGTTGCAAACGAAACTGGGGCTATTTTTGGAGGAAATCTTTTTGTTGATTCATTATCTGATGATAGTGGGCCTGCTAGTTCCTATATAAAAATGCTTGAGCATAATTTGGATTTGATAAAAAAAGGACTTTTTTGAATTATGGAAACAATCAATTATCAAAACTTTAGGATTGAGGCAGAGAATATTTGCGTAGATTACAACGGTAAGGTGGCTTTGTATGATGCAAATTTAAGATTGAAACCTGGCCAGATTTGCGGGTTAGTAGGGATGAACGGGGCTGGTAAAACAACTTTTTTTAATGCTTTAACTGGCTTTGTAAATATTTCAAAGGGAAAAATTAGAATAAATGGAGAGTCAGTAAGATCTGCTCAAAAAGATCAGACAATTGCTTATGTTCCTCAAAATGAGGGAATTGATAGTCAATTTCCAATAAGTGTTTGGGATGTAGTGATGATGGGAAGATATGGTTCGATGAATATTTTTAGGTGTCCTAGAGAGTCTGATGTTCAGGCGGTTAAACATGCTATTGAAAGAGTTGATCTTACTGATCATTTATCTACACCAATTGGAAACTTATCTGGAGGTCAGAGAAAACGAACTTTTTTAGCTAGAGCAATTGCGCAAAGAGCATCAATACTACTTCTTGATGAGCCTTTCTCAGGTGTTGATATAAGAACTGAAAAACTTATCTCGGAATTATTTATTCAATTTAAAAATGAAGGGAAAACGATATTATTATCAACGCACGATATGATTCATGTCCGTGAATTTTGTGATTTGGTTCTTTTAATAAACAAAACTGTTGTAGCTTATGGTGAAACCTCTGAAGTGTTTACCCCTGAAAATATTACAACCACTTTTGGAGGGATCTCCCCTGATTTCTTGTTTGGACCTGAATCCTAAATTTCAATTTATATGGAGCTCTGTTCTTTTTTAACTTTAGATTCATTCATCACAGATCCTTTAACTCATGACTTTATGAGAAAAGCACTTCTTATGAGTTCATTAGTTGCAGCAGTTTGTGGTTTCCTATCAAGTTATTTAACTCTTAAAGGATGGGCTTTAATGGGAGATGCAGTGTCACATTCGGTAATGCCTGGTGTTGTGGTTGCCTATGCATTAGGTCTTCCTTTCTCATTAGGGGCATTTATTTTCGGAGTTGGTTCTGTAGCATTGATAGGGTTTATTAAGCAGAAATCTAGAGTTAAGGAAGATACTGTTATTGGGTTGGTATTTACTGGATTTTTCGCTCTTGGAATCGTATTGGTTTCTAAGATTAAAAGTAATATTGATTTGCACTCTATTCTTTTTGGTAGTCCATTAGGAATATCACTTTCAGATGTAAAACAAACTATATTAATTTCTTTATTGGTAGTAATCCTTTTATCAATTTTTAGAAAAGATTTAATGCTTTATTGTTTTGATCCTAGGCATGCAAAAACAGTTGGGATTAACGTATTTTTTCTTCATTACTTACTCCTCACATGCTTATCTTTGGCAGCTGTTGTGGGGTTGCAGTCTGTTGGAATTATTTTGGTAGTTGCGATGTTGATTACACCAGGGGCTACAGCATATTTACTTACGGATAAGTTTGATAATATGACAGTAATTTCAGTATTAAGTGCAATCATCTCAAGCCTAATAGGAATCTATGTTAGTTTTTGGTTTGATCTTGAAACAGGTGGATCAATTGTTTTAGCACAAACTTTTATATTTTTATTTGCTTTTTTATTCGCTCCAAGATACGGGATATTTAAGTTAAAGAAATTATTTGCTGGGTATAAATGATAGTGGTTGATGAAACTTTAAATAAAAAGTGGAATTGGTGGCCATTATTCCCCTTATATCCTTATGGAAAAAAGAAAACAATTTTAAAAGAATTAATTCCTGATCAAATATGGTCCTTGGAACAAATACAGGGACTTTATTATGTTGCGGTTCCAATAAGAATGACGGTAATAAAGGTTGATAATGGATTGATGCTAATAAATCCACTGCCTCCGACAAAAGAATTAATAAATGAGTTAGAAAAATTAATTGCGATTCATGGCAAAGTAAGAACAATAATTCTACCGAGTGCCTCTGGACTAGAACATAAAATCGGACTGCCAGCTCTTTCAAGAATTTTTAAAGATGCAGAAATTTGGCTTTGTCCTGGACAATGGAGTTTCCCAATAAATCTACCACTAGATTTCTTAGGAATTCCATCAAAAAGATCAAAAATACTCTTTGAGGAAGGTACTCCACATACAAACTTTTTTAAATGGTCTTCATTAGGCCCTCTGAATTTAGGACTTGGAAGATATCAGGAGATAAGCTGTTTCCATTATCCTACGAAAACACTTCATGTGACAGACGCAATAGTTGGAATAGACTCCACTCCCCCTGAGATATTTAATTTTGATCCAACTCCTCTTCTTTTCCATTCTAGAGAGAGAGGAGATGAACCTTTGATTGACTCCATCGAACTTAGAAAAAAAGGATGGAAAAGGTTAGTTTTGTTTTCATCTTTTTTGAAACCAGGTAAATTAAATATTCCACCTTTAAAAAAAATATTTAAGTATTCATTCAAAAAAGATCTTAGAAATTGGAGATCCCATTTCGGTATTTATCCCTTTTTATGGGACGAAGATTGGGAATCTTCTCTTGTTGAAATAATGGGTAAAGATACACCAAAGATTCAAATTGCACCAGTTTTACAGAAATTAATTTTTCCGCGTTCAAAAGAAGTTTTACTTAAATGGTTAGAAAATATCAAGTCTTTTGAAGACATGGAATATCTAATTCCAGCTCATTTTACGGCCCCTATAAAATTTACAATAGAAGATTGTCAAAAATTAATTAATGAAATTAATTCCCAAAAGTGGGACAAACTTCCTGATGATAATAAATTTTTGATGGGTTTATATAAAAAGTTGTTTGAACTAGGAATAATTCCAGAAGAAGTAAATCTTTAAAAACAATTATTCTTCAATAGACATGTTCTCATCGTTTTTAAGAGTTTGTTCTAGTTCTTTTCTTTGCTCCATTTGTCTTAAGAAATATCCTGTCATCATTGCAGAAGATAATAAATTAGCAATGTTGTCTTTTGAAGATGTTATTTTTACATCAAATTGATCTGAAGGAAGCATTCCAAGAAGACCTTGAACATTATGTCTAATAATTTCTTGAATATCTTCACTAGCTGACTTTGCTACTCTTTGCAAAATTTCTGGAGGTTGTTTTTGTAAATATTGGATCAAATCATTCTCATCGTTTGGATCATTATTTTCAGTAGCGAGAAATTCTGGATTAAACATTTCTACAACTTCAAGATATAAAAACCCTACAACATCACGTACCCATTAATCTAAATTATTAAGGGCAGGGAACCGAATAGGTCCAATTTTATTAAAAGGCCAATATCTAAAAATAGCTTTACCAATAACCTTTTCATAGGGTAAAAATCCCCAAATATGTGAGTCCATACTGTTATTTCTATTATCTCCCATCACCCATAATGACTCTTCTGGGACAATAAAAGGCCCTATAGAATAATTAATATTTTTGTCAAAAACGTAATTTTTTTGAACGATATCATTTAAGTAAAGGTTACCGTCTCTTACTTCTACTTTGTCTCCAGGTATTCCAATTACTCTTTTTATTAGTGCAGTATCATCTTTATAACCAGCATTAATTAATTGTTCAGGAACGTTAAAAACAACTATTTTATTTTTTAATTTTGAAAGATTTGATTTGGAAGTGATTTTTGGGG
>QCDS01000022.1 GCA_003278685.1 Prochlorococcus sp. AG-355-K03
TCTTCCAAAGTTTTAAATCATTGGGATTTATTAAATTTAGTTTATTTTTATATATCTCAAATTCTTTATCTTCCCTTTTAAAGAAAATAGGCTGGTGTTTTCTCCATGAACTAGATTCATCAATTTCCTGAATTCTATTTATCAAGAACGATTCACTTAGAAATACATCGTCCGCTGGAAAAATAATTTGATTAAAGTAGTCAATAATTTCATTAGTATTACCCGCCAAGATAATTACTTCTAAGTTTCCTCCAAAAAAATTAATTTCAATTAATGACCTTAGAACTCCATTTGGAGTTAACCAACAAGTTTTAATGACTTTATTTTCTGAATTTAGAATATTACTCGTTGTTATTCCATTCAAAAATTTCCTTGCATCTTTTCCAGTAACAGAAAAACAATCAAATTTTTCAAGCCAAAACTTTTTTTTTATATCATGCATTTTGAGATAATTATAGAAAGTCATTTATTGTAAAAAGACTCTTTAATTTAACATTTTCATCATTAAGGGCTTCACATCCCCCTTCTTGCCTATCCACTATAGACAAAACTTCTTCAACAATATAATTATTTTCTCGTAACTTTTTTATAGCTTTAATTACTGAACCAGCAGTTGTAACAACATCCTCTAAGACAGTTACTAAAGTTCCTTCTTCTAATGCAGGCCCCTCTATTCCAGCTTTAGTACCGTATTGTTTAATCTCTTTCCGAATTATCAAACCACTAAGATCTAGGCCTTGTGAAGCTGCTTTGACAATTAATCCACTTACAAGAGGATCTGCGCCTAATGTCAATCCTGCTACAGCTTTTGCTCTTGAGTCCTTTAACTCTAAAAATAATTCACTTATTAAGTTTAGTCCTTCGCCATTTAATGATACTGGTTTACAGTTCATATAATGACTGCTTTTTTTCCCTGAAGATAAAGTGAAGTTTCCTTTCTTGTAAGATTTTTCAATTAACTGTTTTAACAATTTTGCTTTATTTAAATCATACTTATCCGAAAATTTGCCCATTAGTAAAAGTTAAATTTCTATTTAAAGATTAGAAGAAAAAAAAGAAATCTCACAAAAACTTCCTAATGAGGTGTTTTTTGAAATATTGTTTTTATATTGTATATTAAAATTCAATGTAATTAAAATTACATAAATTCCCTTGGGGGTGTAGCAATCTGGTGAATGCACCAAACTCATAATTTGGCTAAGGCGAGTTCGATCCTCGCCACCCCCATAATTCATTTGTCATTGAATGAAAATAACTCTACTTTTATTTCTTTTATTTTTACCAGCTTTTTTCGCAGCGAGCGAACTCTCTTTTTTATTAATACGGCCAAGTAAAGTTTTAAGGTTAATAGAAGAAAAAAAGAAAGGAGCATTTTCAATTTTAAAAATTCAAAAACGCTTTAGATCTTCATTAATTGCTTCTCAATTTGGAGTAACAATTTCATTAATTGCAATTGGATGGCTCAGCAATAACCTGGCTAATGATTATTGGAAAAGCAATATTTTATCAAATAGATTTTATGATCTTCTATTATTTTTATTTGTTGTTTTAGTTGTTACTCTTGTTTCTGGACTAATTCCAAAAGCTTTAGTAATTAACAATCCAGAATCCGCAGCATTAAGGTTAACCACAATATTCGATGCTGTAAGAAAAGCTATGAATCCTATAGTGAAAATAATAGAATTCTTTGCTAGCGCCTGTTTAGGCTTGTTCAATTTAAATAACAAATGGGATTCTTTAAACTCGGGTTTATCTGCTGGAGAATTAGAAACTCTTATAGAAACAGATAACGTAACAGGTTTAAAACCAGATGAGAAGAATATTCTTGAAGGCGTTTTTGCTTTAAAAGATACACAGGTTAAAGAAGTGATGATTCCAAGATCTGAAATGGTAACTTTGCCAAAAAATATAACCTTTTCAGAACTTATGAAACAAGTAGATAAAACTCGACATGCTCGCTTCTTTGTGATTGGTGAGTCTTTAGATGATGTATTAGGTGTATTAGATTTACGTTATCTAGCCAAGCCAATTTCAAAAGGTGAAATGGAATCCGATACATTATTAGAGCCATTCCTTTTACCGGTAACAAAAATAATAGAAACATGCTCACTAGCAGAAATATTTCCAATAGTAAGAGACTACAATCCTTTCTTACTAGTAGTTGATGAACACGGTGGAACAGAGGGACTTATAACTGCAGCTGATCTAAATGGCGAAATAGTTGGCGAGGAAATGCTCAATAATAGGATTTATTCAGACATGAGAATGTTAGATAATTTCTCTAAGAAATGGTCAATCGCTGGAAAATCAGAAATTATTGAAATCAATAAAAAGATAGGATGCTCTATTCCAGAAGGTACTGATTATCATACCCTTGCTGGATTTATGTTAGAAAAATTTCAAATGGTTCCAAAAATTGGCGACGTTTTAGATTTTAATAACATTAAATTTGAAGTTATTTCTATGTCAGGTCCAAAAATTGATCGTGTTAAAATAATCCTTCCCAAAAGCTAAATGTGACTCTCCATAGAGGATAATTATAATAAATATATGGATTTGAAATTATGCAACCAACCTCATCACCCGTAAAGGTTGGAGTCATAGGTATAGGAAATATGGGCTGGCATCATGCTCGAGTACTAAGTTTACTCAAAGATGCAAATCTCATTGGAGTCGCAGATCCAAATGAAGAGAGAGGGAAATTAGCTATTGAGCAATTTCAATGTGAATGGTTCAAGAATTATAAGGACTTAATTCCAAAAGTTGATGCTATCTGTATTGCTGTCCCAACACTTCTTCATCACAAAGTAGGACTAGATTGCCTTAAGGGAGGTGCTAACGTTCTTATTGAAAAACCAATTGCAGCTAACGAGTTGGAGGCAAAATCTTTAATAGAGGCCGCTAATGCAAGTAATTGTCTATTACAAGTTGGGCATATTGAAAGATTTAATCCTGCCTTTAGAGAATTAAATAAAATAGTTAATGATGAAGAAATTGTTGTTTTAGAAGCAAGGAGGCACAGTCCTCATGCAGACAGAGCAAATGATGTATCTGTAGTAATGGATTTAATGATTCATGACATTGATCTTATTTTGGAGCTTGTAAACTCAAAAATACAAAAGTTAGCAGCAGTTGGAGGAAGAAATAGCGAAGGATTAATAGATTATGTCAATGCTACTTTAGTTTTCAAAAATAATGTTATTGCAAGCCTAACTGCAAGCAAAATGAGTCACAAAAAAATTAGAAATTTGAGTGCCCACTGCCAAAATGGCCTAGTAGAAACTGATTTCTTAAATCACTCTTTACAAATCCATCGAAAGTCTCATGAATCATACACAGCAGAGCATGGAGAATTAGTTTATAGAAATGATGGATATGTCGAAGAAGTTAGCACAACCTCCATTGAACCTCTTTATGCAGAACTGGAGCATTTTCTTAAATGCGTTCAGGGCAAAGAAACACCTGAGGTAGATGGTGAGCAAGCCTCAAGAGCATTAAAAATTGCTGATTTTATAGAGAGTGCTGTAGATAATTCTGGAGATGCGATTTTACTTGAAAATCCCTTCTAATACAAAAAACCTAAATTAAAAGAATTTTATTTAAACCCAACTGCAGCTTGCCAAACAAATACCAATAAAAAGAAAAATAAAGGAATAAGTGGAAGAACATCAACAGTCGGAGCAAAGGCCTTGTAAGCCTCGGGCAATTCAGCAAATGTATTAAGTAGAATGAGCACCTTTTTAAATAATTTAATTAATTATGATAAGACGTTACCACGTATGGTGAGCAATAGAGGATGTTTTCCAAGGAGCGAAATCATTTGTAAAACATTTATCTCTAATTGCAGTAGAAATTGCATTTGTAAATCTTATTAAGTGAGCAATATTATGCAAACTTATGAGGGTTAGGCCTAATATTTCATCGTTTCTTATTAGATGATGCAAATATGCTCGAGAGTAGGATTTACATGTCTCGCATTTACAAGTTTTGTCAATTGGAGCAAAGTCATTTTTAAATCGAGCATTTCGCAAATTCAATCTTTCATCATTAAAAAATGCAGTCCCATGTCTTCCTAGTCTTGTAGGTAAAACACAGTCAAATAGATCGAATCCATTTGCAACAGCTAAAGAAATTTCTCTTAAAGAGCCAATTCCCATTAGATATCTTGGTTTATTTATTGGTAAGAATTTCGGTATGTAATTAATTACACTATGTATTTCTTCGACTGCCTCGCCAACACTTACACCTCCCACTGCTATTCCAGGCAGATCAAAAGAACTTGTATATTTTGCGCTATATTCTCTCAATCTCGGATACTTACCACCTTGAACTATACCGAATAATGCTTGATTGGATTTCTGATGAGTCTCGACACATTTTTGCAACCATGAATGAGTTCTTTGTAGTGAGTCCTCAATATCATTTTCGTTAGCTGTATGCGGAGGACAATGATCAAAAGCCATCGCAACATCCGATCCAAGATCCATTTGAATCTGTATTACTTTTTCAGGTGATAAAAATACATAACTACCATCTCTTGGATTTTTAAATTCCACTCCTTTATCAGAAATATTGTTTAATTTAGCCAAACTAAAAACTTGATATCCTCCTGAATCAGTAAGAATAGGCTTAGACCAATTCATGAACTTATGTATTCCGCCAGATTCTTTTACTAATTTTTCTCCAGGTTGTAAATGCAGATGAAAGGTATTCGAGAGAATCATTTCTGATCCTGTAGAGGTTAACTGCTCTGATGAAATTCCTTTAACTGTTGCCAAAGTACCCACAGGCATAAATTTTGGTGTATTTACCTCACCATTTGGTGTATGAAATATACCAGTTCTTGCCCCTGTATTACTGCAATTCGATGTAATTTCAAATTCAAACACGATAATTTATAAAATTTTTTGATCCTTTTTCCATTAATCTAACCTATTATTTAATATTGAATCTATTTTTATCTCATCAAAAAATATTTAATAAAAAATTTGGCAGGCTCTTGGATTTTCTATACGACATTTCCAAAGATACCTTTAATTAATCCCGAATTTAAAAATATTGCCCAATTTGCGCCGCCTTTAGGATTTTTTATTGGAACAATACAGAGTTATATTTTTCTTTTTTTAAGAACAAACTCTTGGTCAATTTATGCATCTGCATTAATTTGTTTGGCATCAGGATATTTAATTACTGGAGGTCTACACCTCGATGGTTTAATGGATACTTTCGATGGTATTTTTGCAGGTAAAAAAAGACTTTTAAAAGCCATGAAAGACAGTAAGGTTGGTTCCTTTGGCGTTCAAGCTTTAGTTTTTATAACTTTGATTCAAGTTGCTTGCATACTGAAAATTGAAAACCTAATAATTTTTGTTTTACCTATTTGCTTATTTTGGGGAAGATTTTCAAATTTGTTTTTTATAGAAAAGTTTAAATATGTGAGTTATAAAAAAAAATCTATTAGTCACAAAAAGTTTTGGAAAGGATTTAAAAAAGAATCTTTGATCTCCATTATTTTTCTTTTAATTTTCATTGCATACCAATTTGTTGCAATTACATCCCAAGCAATATTAATTAAATTTTTAATTCTTATTTTAATTGGAATTTTTTTAAGCTATTCTATCCCAAACATACTGGGAAAAAAAATTGGAGGCTTTAATGGAGATGCCTGCGGTGCAAGTGTTGTACTAGTAGAAACTGCAATGTTGTTTATGCATGCAATTCTTTTATAGGTAGTTCTAAATAGAAAATATTTTTCTTCTTGAGATGTTTTGATTTCTCAGTATTAACAATTGAGTTATTTTGCAGCAATCTCAAATCTCCTCCAATTTGTTTTGCTAATTTCCTCGCCAAAAAAAGTCCCACACCAGTACCGTCCTTCTTTTTAGCGGCAGATCCTCTAAAACCTTTTTCAAAAATTTTCTCGTTTTCATTTTTGGTAATTTTTTTACCATCATCAAATATACAAAGTCCATTACTCGTAATTGCGAGTCCAATTTCAGAATCTATTTGGGCATATTTAAACGCATTTTCTAATAAGTTCGCCACAATTTCAGCAATTACAGCATATTTTGCCTTTAATGGCGAAATAGTCCAATCTGGCCAAAAAGAAGGTTCACTCCAATCTCTATTCTCTAAGTCTGCATTAGCTTTACCCCTTTCTAATATTGGCCTCAATAAACTCTGAACAGTTATTACCTTTTTATTATCTAAATTTGGTGGTAATAATAATCTTTCCTCTCCAATTTCCAGAGGAAGTTGAATAGGTGAATTTAATTGCGCAAAAGAATCCATATATTGATTAATTTGTTTTTGCTCTATTATCATACGTTCGACTATTTCAATAGAATCATCATCTGAACCAAGTCTTTTTATTAACAATTTTGCATATGTCCTAATAGCAGCTAGTGGATTCCTTAATTGATGAATAATGACATTGACCTGATTTTTTAAATAATTGACTTCTTCATTTTTATTTTGACGTTCTAATTCGATAGAGACACATTTAGCTAAAGATATTGAAAGCGCTTTTAATCTAGAGTCAAGAGATACGGGCCAATTCCCACCTTTTAAATCAGTTTCTACCCTAAGGACACCAAGTAGAATATCGTTTTCTTGTAGCGGGTACCATCTTCTATTAGGCGATGAAACCTTTAGTGAAGGATCTTCTTCTATTGAAGTAAGTAGCCTATCAATTTGTGGCCATTGACCAATCATTTCAAAAGATGCTTTAGTTCCTTGCTTAGCTGAAGCAAGATACATAACTAAATTAGTCACGCCCATTGAACAACCAAAACTCTCTAGCTGTTTTAAAATTAATTCTTCAAATTTTTTTGAAAGATTCATAATTAATAAAATTTTGAGAAATTTTTAAAAAAAAACTTGAAAAAGGGCTTGTAAAATATGAAAAAAGTATTAAGATATATAAATAGGTCTGACTTTAGCCAGCCTTAAATATGATATTTAATCATATTTTAAGCTACATCAGGGGTTGATGGGTCCTCTATGTAATTTGAAGTGAATTTAAAATCACATATATAAGATTAGTAAAAATAAATCAAGACTAATCTCATTAATAATTTCAGGAGTACCAATCAATGTCAAAAAAAAGAAAAAGAATCAGCAGAAGAAGATTGGCTGGCCAAAGAGTGATGGCACATGTACCTATTTATCATATCGAAACTGGTAAACATAAACCAGTTACAGCTGCAAGAAGATTTATAGCTGAAAATGGTCTCTCTGCGCCTTCAGTTTTCAATGTCAGAAGAAATGAACACACCACAGATAGGTTTTTTTGGGGTGAAAAAGGCTTGTTTAGCGCGCAATATGCTGAGGAGAATCACTTTTTATTCCCATCACTAAAAGTCGTAGTTGAAGGAATTGGTGAAGAAAAAATATTTGAAGGTCTAGAACTTACTGCAGATGATTGGGAAGAGATTGAAGAATACGAATATGCTTTTGTTTAAAAAATATTACTTATGTTTGAGCATATAAAATTAATTAAATTTGAATCAATTTGATGAAATCCATCAAATTCTATTAATTCACAAAATTTAGACGTCTTACTCTTTACCTTTTCATAAATAGTTCTAGAAGCATCTATAGGCACAATGTCATCAAATAAACCATGACTAATAATCAAAGGTGAGAATTTTTCTCCCGGGTCCCAGTTGGGGTGAGGATAACCACTACAAGCAACAATTAATCCAAAATTTAACTTAAATCCAGCATCAATTGCCATTGCCGCCCCCTGAGAGAACCCCAACAAGATTGTTTTTCTTAGTGGAATCTGATCTGTATCAAATTTTTTTAATGTAACTAAAAGTTTCTTTGCTTCAACCTCAGCTCCATTCCAATCATGTGGGTATAATCCATACCACTGTCTTCCCTGACCGCTTGGGTGTAATCCCGGAGCCCTCAAAGAAATTACCTCAAAATCAAAATTTATTTTTTCAGTCATTTCCTTTCCAAATGTTAAAAGGTCATCTGAATCAGCTCCCCAACCATGCATCAAAATAATTCTATGAGTTGCAGTTTGAGAGCTAATCGAGACAAATTTATGATTGATAGCATATTTCATGTTTATATTCTTAGTAAGTAAACTTTCCCATAATGTCTCCATTAGCTTTAGTGAGTGTCTCTGATAAAAAAAATATCATCCCATTTTGTAAGGAATTGGTAGAGAAATTTAATTATAAAATTCTATCAAGTGGAGGAACTGCCAAACATCTTATGGAGGCAAAAATTCCAGTTATTAAAGTTTCTGATTTTACTAATTCTCCAGAAATTCTTGGAGGAAGAGTTAAAACTTTACATCCAAAAATACACGGGGGGATATTAGCTAAAAGAACTGATGAGGGACATAAAAAAGATATAGAAGCTAACAATCTTAAGTTAATTGACTTAGTAGTTGTAAATTTATATCCTTTTAAAAAAACTGTAGATGAGGGAGCTAAATGGGAAGATGCTATTGAAAATATAGACATCGGAGGGCCATCTATGATTCGTTCTGCAGCAAAAAATCATAAAGATGTTTCCGTTTTAGTAGATCCTAGTCAGTATCAAAATTTTCTTGAAGAAAGTAAAAAAGGTGAATTGAAAGACTCATTTAAAGCAAAATTAGCCCTTGAAGCTTTTCAACATACCGCAGACTATGACGCTGCAATATCTAATTGGATAAGAAAAGAAAGAGATTTACAATCTTCAAAATATATTGAATCTTATCCACTAATCAAAACCTTAAGATATGGGGAGAATCCACATCAAAAAGCTTTCTGGTATGGTTTAAGTAAAATTGGATGGAACTCAGCAGAACAATTACAAGGAAAAGACTTAAGTTATAACAATCTATTAGATCTAGAGTCGGCACTTTCAACAGTTTTAGAATTTGGCTACACAGAAAAAGATGAACTTGCAAACGACATGTTTGCCTCTGTTATTTTAAAACACAATAATCCTTGTGGTGCTTCAATAAGTAATTCAGCTTCTAAAGCATTTTTGAATGCTTTGGAATGCGACTCTGTTAGTGCATTTGGAGGTATAGTTGCTTTTAATTCAAATGTTGATAGTGAGACCGCAATTCACCTCAAAGATATTTTCCTAGAGTGTGTCGTCGCTCCATCTTTTGATGAGGAAGCTTTAGAAATTTTAAAAGTTAAAAAGAATTTAAGAATTTTAAAGTTTTCAAAAGATCAACTTCCAAAAAAGAATCAAAATTCTACTAAATCAATAATGGGAGGATTACTAGTTCAAGATACTGATGATAATGAAGAAGAAACTGAAAATTGGATTTCAGTAACTAATAAAAATCCTAGTAATCAAATTAACTTAGATCTAAATTTTGCATGGAAAATTTGTAAACACGTGAAATCTAATGCCATTGTTATTGCAAAAGACCAAAAAACTATTGGGATTGGAGCTGGACAAATGAATAGAGTTGGAGCAGCAAGAATTGCATTAAAAGCAGCTGGAAGATTATGTTCTGATGCTGTGTTGGCCAGCGATGGATTTTTTCCATTTGCAGATACTGTAGAACTAGCTAATGAATATGGAATAAAAGCTATTATTCAACCTGGAGGGAGTCTAAGAGATCAAGAAAGTATTGATATGTGTAATTTAAAAGGAATTTCAATGGTATTTACGCAAAAAAGGCACTTTTTGCATTGAATTATGTTGATTTTGGATAATATGTAATCTTGTTAGTTTTTCTGAATAAAGATAGCCTTCCTGGACCTGCACATAGAAAATAGAGTGAAATAGCCCCATATATAAAAGACAATTCGAAAGCATAATTATGACCTTCAACCACAGCCAGAGGAAAACCTTCAAGTCCAGTATCAAGCAGATGAAAATAAACTGCAAATGCCATGGTGGAGAATAGACCAAGAGAAGAAAGCCTCGCAAAAATCCCTAAAGCCAATCCAACTGGGCATACCAGTTGAGTAATTGCTGCTCCAAAAGTCCAAATAACAGGATCACCAGGCAAAAATGGGAAATACTTACCAACTACAAACTCTGCAAAACCCTGCGGATCCTGAAGTTTTTCTAGGCCATGATGAATCATCAAAGCACAAAAACCTATTCTTAAAACAAAAATCGATAGTTCTCCAAGGATATTTATTTCTGACCCTGAAGATGAATTGGCTACTACAACTTCAACTTTTTGGGGCGCCTTAGTTCTATTCATACTTGCAGTTTGAACCTGATTAGTTTGTGCTTTGTCTTCCATACTTCATTAAGTTTTCATTATTCTAGTTAATAAAGTAGATCTTTTGTAATTATCTGACTAATAAATTTAAAAAACTAAGCAAATTCATAAATGAATAACACAAATTCAGGAGGCAATATCAATTAACTTTTCAATAACATCCGCAACTACCTTATCAGGAGTAGATGCACCCGAGGTAATTCCAACATTAATTTTTCCACTAGGTAGAAAATTATTTTTAAGTTCTAATTCTGATCCAAGTGGTTTATGAAGTATTGAGTTTTCTTTAACTGATATCCTCTCTGGCGTATCAATGTGAAAAGAAGAAATATTTCTGTTAATTGCTATTTCTTGAAGGTGAGTAGTATTAGAAGAATTGAAGCCTCCAATAACTACTAAAATATCAAGGTCTTCATCAACCAAAGAGAACATTGCATCTTGCCTTTCTTCAGTTGCATCACAAATAGTATTAAAAGCTAAAAAGTGACTATTTAAGTTTTCTGGTCCAAATTTCTTTAACATCGTCCTTTCAAAAACCTTTCCAATTTCCTCAGTCTCGCTCTTAAGCATAGTTGTCTGATTTGCAACTCCCACTCTATCTAAATCTTTATCAGGATCAAATCCATTAGAACAAGCTTTAGCAAATTTGTTCATAAACTCATTTCTATTACCTCTTCCCAAAATATATTCAGAAACAAAGTTCGCTTCTTCTAGATCAAGTACAACTAAATATTTACCTGCGAATGAACTTGTAGCAAGAGTCTCTTCATGTTTAAATTTTCCGTGAATAATAGATGTGAAAACATGTTTTTTATGTTTTTCAACTGTATGCCAAACTTTTGAAACCCATGGACAAGTTGTATCAATAATATGACAACCTTTCTCATGCAAGAGTTTCATTTCTTGTACAGTAGCTCCAAAAGCAGGAAGTATAACAACATCCCCATTAGAAACTAAAGAAAAATCTTTAATTCCATTTTTAGCTGAGATGAATTTTACATTCATTTTTCTTAAATGATCATTCACTGAGGGATTATGAATTATTTCGTTTGTTATCCAAATATTCTCATTTGGGTAATGTCTTCTAGTTTCATAAGCCATTGCAACAGCTCTTTCAACTCCCCAACAGAAACCAAAAGCTTGGGCCAACTTTATATTTAGTCTGCCTTTGGTGTAAGTAAAATCATTATCTCTAATAGAACTTATCAAATCACTTTGGTAAGCTTCTTCTAACGCTTGAGCTCTTTTTGTTGGAGAATCGAAACCCCTTCTATTGTATCTATCAGAATGATGAAGAGATCTTCTAAAAGCTTGAGTGTCCATCTTTATATATTACAACGTTTTAAATAATTTTTCGTAAAAAAAAAAAACCTGACATAAGTCAGGTTTCTTAAATCAATTTTCAGTTAGATTATTTAGCAGATGCAAAGTCTGGATATGCTTCCATTCCATGCTCTCCTATATCCAAGCCTTGGGTCTCTTCCTCTTCAGATACTCGGATTCCGCCGAATAATCCTCCAATTACAGACCAAGCAATCCAGCAAGTAACTAGTGTCCAAATAGCATAAGCTGCGGCACCAAGAGCTTGAACTAGAAGAAGGGTAATTCCTCCGCCATTGAACAATCCCATACCTGCTCCATCACCTTGTACAGCTGTACCCCAAAGACCGATAACTACAGTACCCCATACTCCACAAACTCCGTGAACAGAGAATGCACCTACAGGATCATCAATCTCAGCGGCATCAAGTGCTGCAACAGAAAATACAACGATAATTCCGCCTACTAGTCCTGCGAACCAGGCTCCAGCAAGAGTCATATCACCACAACCAGCAGTGATACTAACCAAACCAGCAAGAATACCGTTAATTATCATTGTAAGATCAGGCTTACCAGAAGTTAATGTTGAAACAATAGTTGCACCAATAGCTCCAGCTGCTGCTGCTAAAGTAGTTGTTACAGCAACATATGGAACCCATTGATCCATGGCAAGTTGAGAACCGGGATTAAATCCGTACCAACCTATCCAAAGAACTAATGCACCTAGAGTGGCTATAGCCATATTGTGTCCTGGCATAGCCTGTGGTTTCCCGTCAGAGTATTTGCCAATTCTTGGTCCAAGAAGCATAGCTCCTACAAGACCCGCCCATGCTCCAACTGAGTGAACAATTGAAGAGCCAGCAAAATCAACAAAACCTAAAGAATCAAGCCAACCACCATTCCATTTCCAGCTACCAGCAATTGGATATATAAATGCAGTTAATACAACAGCAAAAACAACAAATTCTCCAAATTTAACTCTTTCAGCAACAAGACCGGAAACGATAGTTGCCGCAGTTCCTGCAAAAGCAGACTGGAACAAGAAATCAACAGTTGGGACTAATCCAGCATCAGTTACCATATCTGCAGTAACTGTTGGATCAAAAAATAAGCCGCCAAAATAAAGCCAACCGTCAGCAACACTTCCTCCGTACATCAATGAATAGCCGATAAACCAATAAGAAGTTACAGCTAGAGCAAATACAAAGAGGTTTTTAGCAAGAATGTTAACAGCGTTCTTAGAACGGCACATACCTGCCTCAACCATAGCGAAACCGGCGTTCATAAAGATCACTAGAATAGTAGCGATCAAAAGCCATAAATTGTTAGCAAGAAAAGCTGCATTCAACTCAGGTAGATCAGCTGCGTGAGCTGAAAGATTAAAAATACCTAAACCAAACAAAGCTAGGGGAACAGTTGCAAGCCACAACATAGAGCGGTTTGAACTAAATCCTCGAATACTCCTCAACAGGAGCATAGGCCCATTAACAAGACTTGCATCTTGAAGTTTGGACCTAGAGCGCCTTTGAGGCGTTTGCAAAGCAGTGGTCATAAAAAAAAATTAGATCTGCAAAAAAACAGTTTTACTGTTTCCTTTCAAATTTAAATTTATTCAAAAAACTTATCAGTGTCTAGTAGTTGTTGATACCATTTTTATAGTTGCACCTTAAAAAATAATTTGTTAGATTAAAAAATTATTTTTTTGAAATTTCAAAATATCACGATTTTATTTATTTCAAAGGTTTAATTCCTCTCCATGATATGTGGTCATTATGAAATTCAAAGGAACAAGGAATAGTTATCATTCCTGCACTTAAAGATTCTCTAAAAAGGTTGCCATATAAGGGATCTGCCTCATCTCCGGGTGAAAAAAAACAAGCGTCTTTTCTCGTAATACAAAGGACTAATACACTTTTACTTTCAGGAATTAATTCCTTTAATTCTATGAGGTGTTTTTGGCCTCTTTTCGTTACTGTATCAGGGAAGAGAGCAACATTTTCTCTAATCCAAGTCGTATTTTTAACCTCTAAGTAAATGTTACGTTTATCAGGATTTGAAGATTTTGGAGTTAAAAAAAAGTCAATTCTGCTTTTTTTATCTTTTCCATATGGAACTTCAGATTTAATTGTCTCTATTTCTCCTATTATTTCGTCAAGCAAATTTTTCTCAATAACCTTTTTGATTAACTTATTTGCAAATAGAGTATTAATACCAACCCAAACCTCCTCATTTTTCGCATCTAAAACACATATCTGTTCCCAAGTAAACGGTAATTTTCTTTTTGGAGAAGGGGAAACACTTATTCTCACCTTTGCTCCCTCACTCAAAAGTCCCTTCATTGGACCTGTGTTGGCACAATGAGCAGTTACTACTTCTCCGCTCTCTAATTTTATATCTGCAAGAAACCTTTTATACCTCTTGATTAAAACTCCTTCAATTAATGGATCAAATTCAATTATCCGATCAATCATAAATATGTCGTTAGTAAAAAATCAAATATAATTGAAACTTAAACTTCTTGGAAAATTTAGACAACTCCAAATGCATTCATTTTTAAAAAATAATGTTTTTTCAATTTCATTTGGTACTAGTCTTAGTAAATTAGCTGGATGTATAAGACAAATATTCATAGCTGCTGCTTTTGGAATTGGGATAACATACGACGCATTTAATTATGCCTATATAATTCCTGGTTTTTTGTTAATAATCATTGGAGGGATTAATGGTCCCTTACATAACGCAGTCGTTGCAGTTATAACTCCCCTTAACAAAAAAAATGGAGGAATTGTTTTAACTCAAGTCAGCATAAAACTTTCAATATTATTAATTGGTTTAGCTATATTGATATTCTTTAATTCCAGTTTATTAATTGAATTATTAGCCCCTAATTTAAGTTACGAAGCTAAATCAATTGCCACTTACCAATTAAAAATACTCACACCTTGCATCCCTTTGTCCGGATTCATAGGTTTAAGCTTTGGCGCCTTAAATTCCCAAAGAAAATTCTTTTTATCAAGCATAAGTCCAGCGATAACAAGCCTAACTACTATTTTTTTTATTTTATTAAGTTGGATTATCAATCAAGAAAATGCATATTCTCATTTCTTTGCTTATACGGGATTACTAGCTTTTGCAACTTTGACCGGAACTTTAATTCAGTTTGTTGTTCAAATTTCAGAAATAAATAAAATCGGTCTTTTGAGATTAAAGTCAAACTTCCAATTATTTAATGATGAAGAGAGGAGGATTTTCAAACTAATTATTCCAGCATCTATCTCATCAGGTCTCAGTCAAATTAATGTTTTTATCGATATGTTTTTCGCTTCAAGTTTTCAGGGAGCGGCATCGGGACTAGCTTATGGAAACTTTCTGATACAAGCCCCATTAGGCATATTATCTAACTCTTTGATTTTGCCATTACTTCCAAAATTCTCGAAATTGAGGAGTGATAAAGACTATATAGGCCTCCAAAAAAAATTGATCTCTGGAATAGAGTACTGTTTCTTGACAACTATTTTTTTAGCCGCATTTTTCCTAACATTTAATAATCAAATAGTACAGTTAGTTTTTCAGAGAGGATCTTTTGATTATTCAGCGGCTTTAAAAGTAAAGAATATATTAATTGCTTATGGAGTTGGCATACCTTTTTATCTTTATAGAGATTTATTAGTAAGAACTTACTATTCAATAGAAAAAACAAACTTCCCTTTCAAGTCATCATTTGCAGGGATAATATTAAATATTTTTTTTGATTGGTTATTAATTGGTGCCCCAATTAATAATTTTGGGAATCTTTCTCCATATAATTTTGGAGTAGAAGGAATCATTTTATCTTCAGTAATAGTCAACTTTATAGTTTGTGTTTTGCTTTCTTTTA
>QCDS01000023.1 GCA_003278685.1 Prochlorococcus sp. AG-355-K03
TTCCAGTGCTGCGCCTTCAACCACTCGGCCACCTCTCCCAAGATAACTATTTTAACCCTTGATCATCCCATTTTAGAGGAAAGTTATTTGAAAAAGACTTTAACAGTCACTATTAAAAATAAAGAAACCGGAAAGGTCTACCAAGAGAAGGTTAATAGTGACGAATATATACTTAAGGAATTTGAAAAGAAAGGTTTCAAACTTGCATTTTCATGTAGAAATGGTTGCTGTACAAGTTGCTCAGTTAAAATTAAAGCTGGTACTTTGCATCAACCTGAAGCCATGGGTGTATCTCAGGCATTAAAAGACAAAGGTTATGCACTTCTTTGTGTAGCTAAAGCAACTTCAGATCTTGAGGTAGAAACTACATATGAAGATGAAGTTTACGATTTACAATTTGTACAATATTTTGGAAGGGGAAATACAAGAGTTGCGCCACCTTGGGAATTTGAGGAGGATTAACTATCATGTTTGAATTAAGTGAAATAGAGGAACTTGCAAATCAAGTAAAATTATCCAATTTATATGAAATAGCCAAGAATTCCGCTCAAATTGGCAATGAAATTTTAAAAGCTAATTACAATAAAATTCAGAAAATATCATCAAAGGGTAGGAAGGGTGATCTAGTTACCAATGTAGATTTGGAAGTTGAAAATAAAATAAAAGAATATTTATTAGAAAAGACACCAAACATATCTATAAATGCAGAGGAATCGGGTAAATTAACCAAATCTACCGATTTAACGTGGTGTATAGACCCATTAGACGGTACAACAAATTATTCCCATGGATATCCTTTTTTTGGGACTTCTATTGGTCTTGTGTATAAAAATAAGCCAATAATAGGCGCTATATCAGTACCTTATTTAAATGAATTATATTCAGCCTGTTTAGGTTTAGGATCATTCTGCAATGATAGTGAACTTAAAGTATCGAATCCTTCTAATCTTTCTGATAGTTTGCTTGTAACTGGTTTCTCTTATGACAGATTTGAGACAGAGGATAATAATTATGCTGAATTTTGTTATTTAACACATAAAACTAGAGGCGTTAGAAGAGGAGGTGCAGCAGCTGTTGATCTAGCATTTGTTGCGGCAGGTAAGGTAGATGGATATTGGGAAAGAGGATTGGAAGTATGGGACCTAGCGGCCGGTGCTATTATTGTTAAAGAGGCTGGTGGTATTATTTCCGATTATCCATCAGGCGAATTTAATTTAAGTTCAGGAAGAATTTTAGCTTGTTCTCCCAGCCTTGAGAATGAATTAAAAAATGAACTAGATAATGTTTATCCATTTAAAAAAAATCTGTATACCTAAAATTAGTTAAATATTCAAATGTCAGATATAAAGGAAATTAAATTAGTCGATGTAAAAAATAATTCAAACATCATAAATAATTTAAATAGTATTTATAAACTTTGGGGATATGAAGAGGTTTCACCCTCATTTATAAATACATTACAGACAATAAAAGGCCGTGGCGTTATTGACGAAAATCAGGTTGTAGGAATAGTAAGTAATAATTCATTATGTCTTAGGCCAGAAATGACAACATCAATTGTTAAATTGTCATCTACAAGATTAATAAATAAGAAAAGACCTATAAGATTATTCACCAATGGAATGGTTTTTGATAAAAAACAAAATAATAAAAATTCATTTAAGTTACAAGAAAAATTGCAGAGTGGAATTGAATTAATTGGATATGATACAAAATTCCCAGAAATTGAAGTTATTAATATTTTGTTTGATTCAATCGATAATATTAATTTGAAGGATGGTTGTAATTTATTTCTACTAGTAAGCACCACAAAAATAATGGACTTGATATTGAACAAATATAAGAATAATAATTTTGAAGAAATTAAGAAAAGTCTGGTTAATTTTGATCAAGATAATTTATCTAAATTAGCAATAGATGAAGATGATAAATATATTCTTAAAGATCTTTTATTCACAAGAGGAGAGCCAATTGCAATATTAAAAAAATTAAAAACTATATATGGTACTAGTAAAACGTTAGATGACTTAAATTTTTTATTTGATACATTATCAAAAATATCAAATAAATATGGTGTTAAATTACAACTTGATCCCACTTTTCAACCTCACTTGAATTTATATGAAGGAATAGTTTTTCAACTAATAGGGGATAATGGTAAAAATAAAAGCGTCATCGCAAAAGGCGGAAGATATGATGAGCTAGTAAGATCATTTAGTCCTAATGAGAAAATATTTAATGGGATTGGATTTACAATTTCAGTAGACATTTTAAGAAATTTAATTAAGGAAGAAAAGACAGATAAAAAAAGAATTTTATTGATGTTTAAAGATTCTTATTTGTTAGAAAAAGGCATGAATGAACAAAAAGAACAACAAAAAAGAGGAAACATTGCCGTCTTACATTTAAATCCATGTGACGACTTGGCTAAAGCCAATCAAATTATGAAAGAAAACAATTGTAGTGAGATTTTGTGGGTTAAATAAAACCTTTTAAAAGTTTATTTATGTTTTAAAATTCAAATATTGTTCGGACAATACTCCTAATTAAACTTGATTAACAAGTTTTCAAGAAATAGTATTTAATATGTTTGATTTTTTTTTAAATGGAAAAAGGCGAAATTCGCATTAATACCGAAAATATTTTCCCAATTATCAAGAAGGCAGTATATTCTGACCATGAAATCTTTTTAAGAGAACTTGTTAGTAATGGTGTTGACGCAATTAGTAAAAGAAGAATGGCCTCTATGGCTGGTGATTGTGAGAATACTGAGGAGGCTCAAGTAAAAATAACAATTAACCGTGAAAAAAATACGATATCAATTTCCGATAATGGAATTGGAATGAATGATGAAGAAATTAAGAAGTACATAAATCAAGTTGCATTTTCTAGTGCTGAAGAATTCCTAACAAAATACAAAAAAGATAATGATGAATTCATAGGTCATTTTGGACTAGGTTTTTATTCAAGTTTCATGGTGGCAGATAGAGTTGATATATTAACTAAATCGGCAATTGGGGAATCAAAAGCTTTCAAATGGTCTTGTGATGGATCGCCAAATTTCACGTTAGAGGAATCTGAAAGAGAAACAATTGGTACAGATGTTATTCTTCACCTACTTGAAGAAGAAAAAGAGTTTATCGAGCCTGAAAGAATTAAATCACTAATAAAAAAATATTGTGATTTTATGCCAATAGATGTCTTATTAGAAGGAGAGACAATTAATAAGAAAAATCCTCCTTGGAGAAAACAACCTAGTGAATTAAAAGATGAAGATTATATTGAGTTATATAAATACCTTTATCCTTTCCAGGGAGATCCACTGTTATGGATTCATCTAAATACAGATTACCCATATGACATACAAGGAATTTTGTATTTTCCAAAGTTGTCAGGTAGAGCTGATTGGGAAAAGGGAGAAATAAAACTATTTTGCAATCAAGTATTCGTAAGCGATTCAATTAAAGAGATAGTACCAAAATACCTTTTACCTCTAAGAGGAGTTATTGACTCTACAGATATACCTCTAAATGTTAGTAGAAGTGCATTACAAACAGATAGAAAAGTAAGGTCTATATCATCATTTATCTCAAAAAAAATCGCTAATAAACTGAAGGATTTGATAAAAAATTCTCCAGAATTTTATGCAGAAATTTGGGAATCAATCTCTGCTTTTATTAAAATTGGTGCTATCGAAGATGAAAAATTTGCTGATTTAGTTAATAACAGTATAATTTTCGAAACAATTTTAAATTCAGAGAAAGACGTAACTAATGATATTGAAAATAAATCCCTCATCAAGTCCAATGATAAATATTTCACAACTCTCGCAAATTACAAAGAGCGAAATAAATTAACTGATTCTAAAAAAATAATTTATTGTTCAGATTTGATCGCACAGTCTAGTGCATTAAATATCTGTTTATCTGATAATAAAGAAGTTATTAAATCAGATCCCTTAATTGACGCACAATTTCTTCCATGGTTGGAAAGTAAAAATGAAGATTATCAATTCCAAAGAGTGGATTCAGAAATAAATGAGCTTGAAGATAAAGAATCTAAAGAAATTTTAGATAAGGATGGCAAATCAAATACAGATAATCTTAGAGATACTATAGTTAAGGCCCTTAACAATGAGAAAGTAACAGTTAAAGTGCAGTCACTTTCAAGTAAAGATGCTCCACCAGCGATGATCTTGCTTCCAGAACAAATGAGAAGAATTAATGATATGGGTGCTTACATGGAACAAAAGATGCCTGGCTTACCTGAATATCATGTGCTCTTAATTAACAAAGAACATCCACTTATTGTTGGTCTTAATAAAATTACAGGTAACAAAATAATTATTGATGAAAAAGATCCTATTGAGAATCCATTAGCTTCTAAAATTGCTAATCATGTCTACGATATGGCTAAGCTTTCCGTTGGTGGATTAGATCAAGAACAGATAATTAATTTACAAAATAATAATGCCGAATTAATTTCAGAACTACTAAATTCAACAAATTGAGTCATGTGCTAGAATTTTTAAAGATATAACTCAATTAATATGTCAAGAGTTTGCGAACTGACAGGTGCAAAAGCTAATAACGGGATGGCAGTGAGTCACTCACATATTCGTACAAAAAAATTGCAACAAGTTAATCTTCAAAAAAGGAGACTTTGGTGGGAAGAAGGAAAAAAATGGGTAAATATTAAAATTAGCACCAAAGCCCTAAAGTCTATACAAAAAGTAGGTTTAGATAAATTTGCTAAATCAAATGGAGTTGATTTAAAAAAATTCTAAATTTGATGAGAAATTTAGTTGTATATATATTAATTCCACTTATTCTTTTAATTAATTGTAATTCAGCAGTAGCTTTTGATTTCGCTCCAGAAGTTGGAGATAAGGCTCCAAACTTTCAATTAGAAGGTTTTAATAAAAACATAAAATCAAAAAAAATATGGGAATTAAATGATTTTCAAGGTAAGTGGCTTGTTATGTATTTTTATCCAAAGGACTTTACAGCAGGTTGCACTCTTGAAGCTAAAGGTTTTTCTGAATTAAAAAAGGATTTTTCAAAATATAATGCTGAAATTGTTGGTATTAGTGCTGATAATCAAGATTCTCACGAAACTTTCTGCAGCGAAAAATCCATAAACTACACTTTATTATCTGATCCAGAAGGAATTATTAGCGATAAATATGGTTCCTGGATTCCTCCATTTTCAGATAGAAATACTTTTTTGATTTCTCCAGAAGGAGAAATTTCTTATAGATGGATAAGTGTTTTACCTATAAATCATGCTAAGGAAGTAATTAATGTACTAAAGAAAAAAATATAAATTTTGCACGAGCTATCATTTGGAACTTGGTTAATTCATATCTCTTCAGTAATTGAATGGATATTTACCATCTTGGTCATATACAAAATTTCTACATATAAAAAATATAATTTATTTTTTTGGTTAAGCTTAGCTATGGTACCAAACTTAATAGGAGCTATGTGTGCGATTACCTGGCATATCTATGATAATCAAGATGCATTGTATGGATTAGTAACTCTTCAAGGGGTATTTACATTTATAGGAAATTCAACATTAGCTCTAGCATCATTCACTATTTTTAAAAATAAAGAGACTTATGAATGATTTATTTATAAAATTTATTGAAAAATTAGGTTCAATTGATAACACATTATTGTTCGCAGTTTCAATAATTCCATATGCAATATTTTTGTATTACTTATATAAAATCAAATCTGTTAATATTTTTGTAAAAACAGGATTTTCCTTAACTGTTTTATTCGTATTCATAACTATATTGGTATCTATCTTCACACTAAATTACTATGATAAAACCCTTGTTGAGGTTGACTTCCTGCATGGCTTTGCAGAATCCTTCCTAACTCTAAGTGATTTTGTTATTTTCCTTGGATTTATAAAATTGTTAAATAGCCTAGAAGTAAACAACTCTTAAGACCTTTTACAATTTTGTGTTTTTTAGCTAAAAGTATTAGAGAATATATGAAAATAACGATTTTTTATGTTTACTACATTATTTGCAGCTGCAGATCCAGCAACTTTTTCTTGGTCTCCAAAGTGTGCCGTCGTAATGATTGCATGTAATGTTTTTGCTTATGCAATTGCTAGAGCAACAATAAAAAAACCAAATGAAGGTTTTGAAATACCTAATTCAAAATTCTATGGTGGTTTAAGTCACGCATCCGTTGTAGGTGCTAATTGCTTAGGTCATATTTTTGGAATTGGAGCAATCCTAGGATTAGCCTCACGAGGTGTTTTATAAATAAATATTTAATTAACTAACTTAAATTTCTTAACAATTTTATCTGCCATCTGATCAGGCATAAGTCCTAGTTTTTCTTTACTCTGATCAGGTGAAGCATGATCGACTAAAACATCAGGTATACCTATTCTGTATACAGGAATGTTTATTTCATTATCGTTAAATAATTCAACTATTGCGGAACCAAATCCACCTATTAAAGTTCCTTCTTCCATGGTTACAACTTTTTGAATCCTACTTGCTAATGGCATAATAAGATTTTTATCTAGAGGTTTAACAAATCTTGCGTTAATAATGCATGCATTAATGTTCATATTCTTTAAGATCTTTGCTGTTTCGATTGCTGATGCGACCATTGAACCATAAGCAATAATTAAAATATCTTCTCCTTCCTCAAGTATTTCAGCTTCGCCTATATTCAAAGGTTCCCAGCCTTCATCCATTACAGCCACTCCTAATCCAGAGCCTCTGGGTATTCTTAAAGCTGTAGGACCATTATGGTTTATTGAAGTTATTAGCATTCTCTGTAACTCAGACTCATCCTTTGGAGCCATCAATACAAAATTAGGTATAGATCTCATATAACTGATATCGTACTGCCCTTGGTGAGTAGGACCGTCAGCTCCCACTATCCCAGCTCTATCAAGTACGAATGATACAGGTAAATTTTGTATCCCCACATCATGTATTAATTGGTCAAAAGCACGTTGAAGAAAAGTACTATAAATAGCTACAACAGGTTTAAGACCATCGCAAGACATTCCTGCAGCAAGAGTAACTGCATGTTGTTCTGCTATTCCTACATCGATATATTGGTCAGGGATATTTTTTTGTAATAAATCTAAACCAGTACCTGTTGCCATTGCAGCTGTAATACCAACGACTTTACTATCTTGCTCACATATTTTTAATAAGGTTTGACCAAATATTTTACTATAACTAATAGGCTTAGGTTTCTTTGATGGAATAGATTTCCCAGTTGTAAGATCAAACGCAGACTGTGCATGATATCCAACCTGATCGGCTTCTGCATATGGGTAACCCTTCCCTTTTGTTGTGACAACATGAACAAGTACAGGTCTTTTAAGTTTATGTGCAGCGTTAAAGGTCTTAACTAAATTATCAATATCATGACCATCAATTGGACCCATATATGTAAATCCAAGTTCTTCAAAAACAGCTCCAACCTTAGGCACAGATAGTCGTCTAACGCTTCCTTTAATATTTTTGAGTTCTTCTGGGATATCCTTACCAATTAAGGGAATATTTTTTACACTTTCTTGAACACTATCAGACAAAAATTGCAATGGTGGACTTACTCTTACCTTATTTAAGTAAGATGAAAGAGCTCCAACCGGAGGTGAAATAGACATGTCATTATCGTTCAATATTACTACTAAAGGTGTATTTGGTAAGTGACCTGCATGATTTATAGCTTCTAATGCCATTCCTCCAGTTAGTGCTCCATCTCCAATAACAGCGACACATTTATAATTTTCACCTTTTCTATCTCTTGCTAATGCCATTCCTAAAGCAGCAGAAATAGAAGTACTTGCATGTCCAGCACCAAAATGATCAAATTTACTTTCACTTCTTTTTAGATATCCAGCGACTCCATTTTGTTGCCTTAGAGAATCAAATTGACTGAAACGTCCTGTAATTAATTTATGAGGGTAACCCTGATGTCCTACATCCCAAACAACTTTGTCAAAATCAAGATCAAGAGTTTGATATAAAGCCAATGTCAACTCAACTACACCTAATCCAGGACCAAGATGTCCTCCACTAGTAGATACTACCTGAAGATGCCTTTCTCTAATTTGACAAGCAATTTCCTCTAATTGTGAAACTGTTAAGCCATGAAGTTGATTTGGATGACTTAACTCACTTAAAAGCATTTAACAAAAATTGGTATCTATATAATCTAAAACGCCAAGGTGCAAAATGAGTATTTTTTTTGAAATAGATCATGTAATGTTTTATTAGGTTAATAATTAATGCTAAAAATATATATATGAATGATTATTTTGAAAAAATACTTCAAGCTGAAGTCTATGAAGTTGCAAAAAAAACACCACTAGAGAAAGCTCATAATTTAAGTAATACACTTAATAATGAAGTTTTTCTAAAAAGAGAAGATCTGCAGGATGTATTTTCATTCAAAATAAGAGGTGCATATAACAAAATGAGTAAGCTCACTAATTCACAGCTTGCTCAGGGAGTAATTACTTCTAGCGCTGGTAATCATGCTCAAGGGGTTGCACTTAGTGCCCTTAAGTTAAATTGCAAAGCAACCATATTAATGCCCATTACCACACCTATAGTAAAAGTTAATGCAGTAAAAAATTTAAAAGCAAAAGTTATATTGTATGGCGATAACTATGATGAAACTTACAAAGAAGCAATAAGGATTAGCCATGAAAGAAATTTATGCTTTATTCATCCCTTTGATGATCCAGAAGTAATAGCAGGACAAGGAACTATAGCTATAGAACTTGAACAGCAGCTTAAGGAAAAACCTTATGCAATTTATATTGCTGTAGGTGGTGGGGGATTGATATCAGGAATATCCTTATACGTTAAAAAAATATGGCCTGAAGTAAAAATAATTGGTGTAGAACCAGAAGATGCTGACGCTATGACTAAATCTTTGGAAGAAGAAAAAATTGTGGAACTATCTTCTGTAGGTCAATTTGCAGATGGAGTGGCGGTTAAAAAAATTGGTAAAAATACTTTTGATATTGGTAGAAAATATATAGATAAGATGATTAGGGTTAGTACTGACGAAATCTGTGCTGCAATAAAAGATGTTTTTGAAGATACTAGATCAATACTTGAGCCCGCAGGTGCTCTATCAATAGCGGGAATGAAAAAAGATATTTTAAATTCGAATCATTCAAATAGAAAAATGGTTGCGATTGCATGTGGTGCAAATATGAATTTTGAAAGGCTTAGATTTGTAGCAGAAAGAGCAGAACTTGGGGAGTGTAAAGAAGTAATGATGGCTGTTGAAATTCCTGAACATGCTGGTAGTCTAATTGATTTTTGCAAGTTACTTGATAATAGAAATTTAACTGAATTTAGCTATAGAATGTCGAATTCTAAGAATGCACAGATATTTGTAGGGGTTCAAGTCTATGGTTTAAATGATAAAAAAAATCTATTAAATGTATTTAGAAATTCTGATTACTCATTTATTGATATAAGTGATGATGAATTATCTAAAAATCATCTCAGACATATGGTAGGTGGAAGATTACCAAGGGATTTCAAAGAGATGGAATATAGAAACTTTATTGAACTTTTATACAGATTTGAGTTTCCTGAAAGGCCTGGAGCATTAATAAACTTCTTAAATAATATGAAATCTAATTGGTCTATAAGCGTATTTCACTACAGGAATTATGGAGCTGATGTAGGTAAGATTGTTATTGGAGTTTTAATCGATAAAAATGAGATTTTAGAGTGGAATAAATTTGTAAGAATTCTAGGCTATAAATTCTGGGATGAAACTCAAAACGATACATATAGATTATTCCTTGGTGCATCAGATTAAATTTAAGGTAAATTAGGAAAGATTTCGGTAATCAAAATCAATCAATCTGATCTAAATACCACCCCACCAATATCTGATATAGATCTAGTTACTAAAGTTGAAGCAGTTCTATATTTGAAAGGCAGGCCAATAACAAAAAAGGATCTTTCAGAAATTACTAATTCTGATATAAACTCAATAAATGATGCAATTAAAGATCTAAAAAATAAATACTCTAATCCAAACTCAGCTATTGAATTAAATGCAGTAAATAACAGCTTTTCTCTCGAACTAAAATCTAGTCTTAATGAATTCGTAGATGATTTACTTCCTTCTGATTTGAAAACATCCGAATTAAGGACATTGGCAACTATTGCGATCAAAAAAAAGATCCTGCAATCAGATCTTATACTTCTTCGAGGTTCAGGTGCTTATGATCATATTAAAGAATTATTAGAAAAGAAATTCATCGTCAAACGGAAGCAAAAAGATGGTAGATCATATTGGCTATCATTATCAGAAAAGTTTTTTCAAACTTTTGCTGTAAGTAATGAATATCTCTCAAATATAGGAAGTGGTAACAATAAGCAGCAATAATAAGTAAATGTTAGGATGTATTAAATTACGACAAGAAAATGTTATCTGAGATTTTTGCAGTTCTGGGTCAAACTTTATCAATTTATTCTTTCATATTGATAATAAGAATTTTACTGACATGGTTTCCAGGTATTGATTGGAGTAACGGTGTTTTATCTGCACTAACTTCTATCACAGATCCTTATTTAAACATTTTTAGAGGTATTATCCCTCCATTAGGTGGATTTGATATTTCATCTTTGTTAGCTTTTTTACTTTTAAATGTTATTCAAAATTTAATTACAAATCTCCAGTATGCAAGCCTAGGTTATAGCTAAATTTATCTATCATCTCCAGAACCTCTTATCTTGCCTTTAGCAGCTCTTAATTTTAATTTTTCAAGGTTTTTTAATGCAACATCCTCTAAATTGAAATTTAATTCTGTACAAAGATTTGATAAATACCACAAAACATCTCCTAACTCTTTTTTAATACCTAATTTTGATTCGTTATCAAATATTCCATTTTTATCTCTTATAACCTTTTTTACTTTTTCAGCCACCTCACCAGCCTCCCCCACTAAACCAAGAGTTTGATAAATATTATTTGAACCTAAATCTGGATATTGTGCTGTTTCTCTAGCTTTTTTCTGATAAGTTTTAAAATCCATGACTTAAATAACTAACTTTGGGTATGGTAAATTTATTTATATCTAGCAATATTATCTATATATGTCGAATATTGATTTAAAAAGAAGAACAAAAATAGTAGCAACTATTGGCCCTGCAACTCAATCTGAAGAGATAATTACAAATTTAATTAAAGCTGGAGTTACAACATTCAGATTAAATTTCTCACATGGAGATCATAAAGATCATGCTGAGAGAATAAAAACCATAAGGGAAGTATCAAAAAAGTTAGATATAGATATTGGAATATTGCAAGATCTTCAAGGACCTAAAATACGATTAGGGCGCTTTAAAGATGGGCCAGTAAAAGTTAAAAAAGGCGATAAATTCACACTGACATCAAATGAAGTCGAATGTACTAATAGTATTGCAAATGTAACCTATGACAAACTTTCTCAAGAAGTTAACGAAGGGAAAAGAATACTTTTAGATGATGGAAAAATAGAAATGATTGTAGAAAAAGTTGATACAAAAGCTAATAATTTGGAGTGCATGGTAACTGTAGGAGGGGTTCTTTCAAACAATAAAGGTGTTAATTTTCCAGATGTTCAATTATCAGTAAAAGCATTAACAGAAAAAGATAAAGAGGATTTAAAATTCGGTCTATCTGAAGGAGTTGATTGGATAGCACTAAGTTTCGTTAGAAATCCATCCGATATAAATGAGATAAAAGATTTAATAAACAAAAATGGGCATTCAACTCCTGTAGTTGCAAAAATAGAAAAATTTGAAGCAATTGATCAGATCGATACAGTATTACCCTTATGTGATGGGGTTATGGTTGCAAGAGGTGATTTGGGAGTAGAAATGCCTGCTGAAGAAGTTCCTCTTTTACAAAAGGAGTTAATAAGAAAAGCTAATACATTAGGTATCCCAATAATTACAGCGACTCAAATGCTTGATTCTATGGCTTCTAACCCAAGACCAACCAGGGCCGAAGTTAGTGATGTTGCAAATGCAATTCTGGATGGTACAGATGCTGTAATGCTTTCAAACGAAACTGCAGTTGGCGATTATCCTGTAGAGGCAGTTGAAACGATGGCAACCATAGCAAGAAGAATTGAAAGGGATTATCCACTTAAGGCTATTGAAAGCCACTTACCCAGTACGATCCCAAATGCTATAAGCGCAGCAGTAAGTAATATAGCTAGACAACTTGATGCAGGAGCTATAATCCCTTTAACTAAATCAGGTTCTACCGCTCGAAATGTAAGTAAGTTCAGACCACCAACACCTATCTTGGCAACTACTACAGAAAGAAGTGTGGCGAGAAGATTGCAACTTGTTTGGGGAGTTACTCCAATAGTAGTTAAAAATGATGAAAGAACAGCAAAAACTTTTAGTTTAGCTATGCAAATTGCTCAAGAGATGGGGATCCTAAACCAAGGAGATTTAGTAGTTCAAACCGCAGGTACATTAACTGGAATTAGCGGCTCTACAGATTTAATAAAAGTCGGGTTAGTAAGAAAAATTGTATCAAGAGGAATTTCAATAGGGGAAATCGGTGTTACAGGTAAAGCAAGAATAATTAAAAATAATCTTGATATATCCTTAATTTGCCCAGGAGAAATATTATTTGCCCCGAAAGAATTTATGAAAAATATTCCACTGAGTAAAAATATTGCCGGCATTGTTACGAACCAAAATGTAAATGATGTTTATGCTTTTTATAACGAAAATAATAAAAAGATTTCTACAATTTGTAACTTAGAAAATATAGATAAACTTCAAATCAGTAATGGCGACCTTATTACACTCCAGCTTAATGAAGGTGTTATATACATGGGCCAAATTGAAGATGATGATTCAATAGATAAATATAGATATGTCTAGGAATATCTCAATGAAAGAGGCCTTAGGTATGGCCACAAAAACTTTAGTTTCGAACAAATTGAGAAGTTCGTTAACAATGCTGGGGATAATTATAGGAAATGCTTCAGTTATTACACTTGTTGGACTTGGTAGAGGTGCTCAAACATTAGCAAAAAACCAATTAAGTAATTTAGGTGCCAATGTATTATTCATTGTTCCAGGCAATAATGACACAAGAAGAAGAGGTATTTCATTTCCTAAAAACCTAGTTTTAGAAGATGCAGTAGCAATAAGCAGTCAAGTACCCACAGTTAAAAAAGTAGCTCCTCAAATTTCAGCTAACGAAATAGTGCAGTCAAATTCTAAAAGTTTAAATATATCAATAGCTGGAGTTACCCCTGAATTTCTTGAAGTAAGAAGCTTTGAAGTTGATAAGGGTAGATTTTTATCCAAAAGTGATGTTAATAGTGCAAGAAGTTATGTTGTAATAGGTCCAGATCTTAAAGACGAATTTTTCAAGGATAATTCCTCATCACTTGGGGAAAAAATCAGAATTAAAGACCACACTTATGAAATAATCGGAATATTAAAACCAAAAGGTGCTGTATTTGGAAGTAATCAAGACAAAAATGCTTATATTCCATTAACTACTATGGTCAATAGGATTACAGGGAAGGACCCGACATATGGAGTAAGTTTAAGCTTCATTAGTGTTGAAGCGATAAATAAAAATGCAACTAGTGCCGCTAAATTTCAGATTACTAACTTATTAAGGCAAAGACATAAAATAATCAGAGATGATGACTTTGCGGTTAGATCACAAGAAGATGCATTGAATATAGTAACCAACATAACAAGTGGACTAACGTTTTTATTGGCTGGTATTGGGGCAGTTTCATTAGTAGTTGGAGGCATAGGAATCATGAATATTATGCTCGTTTCTGTAAGCGAAAGGACGGAAGAGATTGGACTAAGAAAAGCAATAGGAGCTAAACAGTCAGATATATTAATTCAATTTTTAATTGAGGCATTGATTTTATCTACAATTGGAGGATTAATTGGAACAACAACAGGATTATCAGGTGTTTTTCTTTTATCTCTGATAACACCACTTCCTGCATCAGTAGGAATTACAACTACTTTTTCCACCATGATCATTTCAGGATCTATAGGTTTAATCTTTGGCGTTTTACCTGCAAAAAGAGCTTCTAAATTAGATCCAATTGTTGCATTGAGAAGTTTATAAATAGAATTTATAATAATGCTCAATTTTTATAAATTAATTGAGATACTAGTTAGTCTTCAATTATTAGTAATAACATCAATGTTACCTGTTTATATTCCACTAACTTTTATCTATAAATCTAGTAATAATTTTGAATTACCTATAACATGGCAAATTCCGACAATAATTTTATTAACACTTATATTCCATAAAAAAGTTGTTTTCAGAGCATTTTCTTTATATATAATTTTGGGGTTATTTATACTTCCGGTCTTTCATCAAGGAGGCTCATTAGGTTATTTGCTCACTCCAAATTTTGGATATTTATTAGGTTTATATCCATTAATCAAAATTATTGATAATTTAAATAATAGAAATAAACTAAACGTTGGAAACTTTTTAATAAACGGATTTATAGCAATAGGTGCTATGCATTTAACTGGAATATTTTACAACTTCATACAAATTATATTTTACAGTCAATACAATTTATTTTTATATAATTTAGGAAAATACTCAGTAGGTAAGATTGGATATCATTTTTTAATGCTTTTTCCACTTTTATTACTTATTAAACCTATCGAACGTTTAAAACGTAGCAAATAATGATTATTAATATAAAAACAAAATTATATTTTGTATCTTTAAGTATTTTTATTGTTCTAATAGATCAATTTACGAAATATTTAATGTTTTATAATAAAAAATTATTTATTAATAAAGATTTTCTTTTATTCAAATTAGACTTTGTAAAAAATTATGGAGCAGCATTTAACATATTTAGTGGTAGTAGAGTATTTTTATCTTTAATAAGTATTTTTTTTTCTATATTACTTATTTATTTGATATTTAAGAAGGATACTTTCAACAAATTTGATCTATATTCTTATAGCTTTATTCTTGGGGGAACTATTGGTAATGGTATAGATAGGATATATAGAGGTTTTGTAGTTGATTTTATAAATTTAAATATTATAAATTTTCCAGTATTTAATATTGCTGATATATCTATTAATATCGGTTTCATTATTTTACTGTATAACATTTTTAAAAATAATAGATAAAATGAATTA
>QCDS01000024.1 GCA_003278685.1 Prochlorococcus sp. AG-355-K03
AGTGCAAAAGATGAAGAAGTTTTTAAACAAAAAATAATTACAAATTTCAACAAACTGTTTGAAGAGAATTCTGTAGTACATAAATTAACTTTTGATGAAAAAATATCTATTATGAAATGGAGAGCTTCACAGCCTTCTGGAGTTGCTGTACCATTATCTTTACAACTTAGTAGAAAATATAGAATTGGATTTTGCGGAGATTGGTTTGAAGGAGAAGGATTTGGCAGAACCGAAGGCTCAATTGTAAGTGCTTTAATATTAGAGAAAAAAATTAAAGACTTAATTAAATAATTTTTTCAGAATGTGATCTACATCAGTGTTTTTTTCAATAATGAATTTATTTTTATTATTTTTTTTGCTAATAGGTTTCAATTTTTCGTAATAAATGTCCCATGATTTTAAGAAATCATTCTCAGCTTGTTTTTTATCCTTCCCCCTTTCTTTTATATCTCTTTGGACAACTCTTTTCATGCACTCATTTTTTTTAGTTTTTATTTCTAAAAAAATATAATCCTTATTATTTAAAGTATTTGAGAATTCTTTAGCAAATATACCCTCAACAATTAAAAAACTAATATTATTTGTTTCGTTTAAGATGTTTTGAATTGTTTTCTTTTCGAAATTATAATAACGATCACAGATTGAAGTTCCATTCTTATAAATAAAATCAAAATCTTTTTTGAATAGTTTGTTATTAAAACTAATACTTCTGTCAAAAAAACCTTCTACAAATTTTGGTAGTAATTTACTAACTAACCCTGTCTTATAGTAATTGTCGGTGCTTAGCACAATACCATTTTTATTTTTTTTTATTATTTTGTTTGATAAAGTTGTTTTCCCGCTTCCAGAAGGTCCACTTATAAAAATAAGCTTCATTTTTATGATCTGTTCTTTAATAAGATTTTAACTTTACTACTTATAAATACCTTTAATTTTGAAAATACATTTTTTCTTTTTTTTTAATTTTCAAAATAATTTTGAATACCTTGCAATGGCTCTTAAGCTTGCATAAATATTGAATGTGTGTCTTTATATAATTGTAAATAAATTTTTTCTATTCAATTAGCTATTGTCTTATTATTAATTTCTCTGGAATTTGATAATTTATTAATTTGATGAGCTAATTTTATTACTTATATATTGCAATGATTTCTAAATTTCTCAGCAAACTAAAATCAATTTTATTTAAAAGTGCAGTATCTCTTGAAACTCCTTTAAAGAAAGAAAAAAAAGCAGTAAAGTCCGCAAAAACAAAAACAAAAACAAAAACAAAAACCAAGGCGATAAATTCTAAGAAAAATATTGAAACTTTGACTACACTTCCTGGTGTTGGAGCAAAAAGCGCAAAAGCTTTGTATGAGGCTGGATTTAAAACAACAAAAGCAGTCATCGCTGCTGATGAAAAAGATCTCCTTGCCGTATCTGGAGTTGGAATAAATCTTGTTAAGAAACTTAAAAAGCTGAAGTAGTTAAAATTTTATTTTTAAACTTTTCTGAAAAAAATTAATATTAAGGATATCCAAAACCTTATTGGATTTAGCTGATTATCTTCTTCTTGCTTTTCTTCTCTGTTGCAACTTTCTTTTATACTTTTCAATAGGCGTTTCGTGATGTCTAAGTCTTTTTAAATCTGCAAAGATTCCCGACTTAGATACTTGTCTCTTAAATCTTCTTAGGGCAGATTCAATACCCTCGTTCTCTCCAACAGTAACTTGTGTCAAAATTTTCTAAATAAATATTATTCTAGCACCTCAACAGATACAATTAAACTTAAAATTTCTTCTTGAGGATTAATGGTTTATTTGGCTAATTTTTTGCCCACTTCATAAATCTTTTTTTATTACTTTTTATATCTTGTAATGATTCAAAATAATATTCTTCCCAATTATCTTTAGGCAGGCCAAGAAACAACATTAGATTTAATGGATATTGATCGCTATCAGAACAATTTCTAAAATCATCTCTGAATAAAAAGATATCCTTTTTTAAAGCAATTGCGATACCCAATTCAATCATTACCCCTTCATCTGGAGGATTTCCATTAACAATCGCAAAAATACAATCACATTCTTTTAAATCATTGAAATTACTACTTGCAACTTCATATGCCCATTGACTTTTTCTTATTGTTAATGGTTTTGCTCTCTCAAAAGGTTCAAATACTTCTACATTTAAATCATTGAAGATTTCAATAAATTCATTTAAAAGTGTTTTAGTTTGTTTTGAAAATCCATATGGATTTGCCAAATATAATTTTTTACTCAACTTAAACCTCTTTTTTTGATGTATTCTTCTCGGTCACTTTTTGAATTAGAAGCATTTTCCCAAGGGAAAACTATCCATTGGCTTTTTTTAGATATAAATACTGTATTCCACCATGTAGGTTTGATTTTACTAAATAATACAAAAAACATTGCTCCCTCAATATCCTTAAAGGTCGTTAATGTAAGACCAGTTTCATAAACATCATCTACTATTAGTGAATTTTTTAGTGGTTTTGAAATTAATTCGATATTTAATTTATGGCTTAGTGCTACAGCAAGACATAATCCACCACGAGGAACTCCATATATTCCAGATAAATTTTTATACCTACATTTATTAGCTATTTGTTCCACGCTCTTATCAAATTCGCCCCAAGTAAAATAACTTATCATCTTAATTTTTGTTTTTTTCTGTAGTAATAGCATAATTTGAAGCAATTACGCTTAAAAGTGCTACTACTTGCTCATCTGGACAATTAGTATTTTTTTTTAAATTTTCACATTCATTTATTATCTTGGAGTATGTATCCTCTACAATTCCGTTCATTTGATCGATACTAAAAGAATATGGTTTATTCATTTTTTAAATAATAGTTATTTTATTTTTACTTAAATATCTAACGAAGTAAATATTTTGAGTATTAAAAAGATAATATTATTCCCACATGGGATCATTTAACTTTTCAATTCTTAGTGAAGAAGGCACATAAGTATGTAAATTTTCAATTTTTATAGCCCATTTTTTAGAATTACCCTTTAAACTTTCGCTTTTAATTAGGTTTGTTAGAGGGATCCTTTTTCTAACTTTAAGAAGTCCTAGACAAGCTTCCCAGGCTTCTTGATTTTTATAAATATCTAACCAAAAATCAAAAATATTTTCCAAGATTTCTAAAGGGAGATCAAATGAAATTCCCATTGAAGGACTTCCAATTAAATAATTTTTGTTTCTTAGTTCATTTAATAAATTATTCAAGTTTAAATTAATAGCTAAAAGAATATCTTTTGCTGATTCATTACCTATTAATTCTTTTCTATGGCAATCTAAAAGATTTTCATCCTCAAGGATATTTTCATCGCAATTTTTTGTTCCCACTATCCAAAAACCCTCCCCATTATTTACTCCACTAGCAAGAAATAGATATTGAGGTGAATTCTCCAAGATTTCTAATCATTTTTCTATTTTTAACATTTTTTGCATGATATGAAAATAATTTTGTAGTGCTTTTTACAATATAAAACCCCCCATAAGAAAAATTTAATTGTTAGTATAAAATTTTGAAATGTTTGATTTAAAAGAGCTAAAACTTATGTTTTTGGATCCCACCGATTTAATCGTTAATAATATAAATAAATACCTTTGTAGTAATAAAACAATTAAATTTATTTTTTCTTAGGAAATAATTTTCCTATTTTCTCTTTTTGCAAATACTCTTTTTTAGTTCTTATTTTTTTATCTTCTAGTGATTCTTTATTAGTACTTACTGCATAAATAATATAGAAAATCATACCAGAAAATATTAATCCTAAAAAAATAATTAATATTCCTAAAGGTGCACTGGGACTAAAAATTTTAAGATCTAAAGTTGTATTTAGGAAAATTATCATCAATTAAGCAATTCCTTAAAGAAATTTATGGAAATCTAATTGATTTCTTCGTATCCAAAAAATGTAGTATCGTCAGAGTTTTTATACCCATTAGCAGCTTCCTGTGGGTTCTGACTGTCAATTTTTCTTGCTTTTGCATGAATCATGTTGAATGGGAAAATTACAGCTCCTACGAAAAAATGAAGGATTAAAAAATCTGAAGGTAGCCCATTTGTCCAGTCAGGAAAAAATAGCAATGTCATCAATGATTCGTACATTTAAGTAGTCAAATAAACCTCTGACTATTATTGCTGAACTTATCGCAATACTTTTAATTTTTAATAAATTGAAATTTAATTTGCTGTTAATATTTATCAGATTTATTTGAAAAGATAATTAGAAATAAGTAATATATTAGTTATAGAGATTGATAAATAGCTATTGTTAAAATTCATTATTGGTTTTCTTTTCTTTATAGTTTATTTATTAAAACCTTCAATAGGTTTAGCTTTTGATACGTCAGACCCTAGTGTTAGTTTGCTGCAAAATAGGATCTCTAATAATTTCTCAAGGAAGTATTGCACCGCTATTCAAAATGGTTTTTCTAAAGATGAAGCAATGAAATCTGCGATTGTCAAAACTGAAAATATTATATCTTTTTCTTATAATCCACAGAAAAAATGGATTGAGAAAAGTGACTTGGCTAATCAAATTTCACTACAAGTGGTAAATGATTGTGGAGAGTCAATTGGATTAATAGGAAAGGAGGGAGTTGATTATTTTAAATCATATTTTCTTGAAATTTATGAAAAAACAACTCCTGACAAAAATTTTTCTAGATAGATTAGGTTAATGAACAATATTTCAGACAAATTAGCAATGACAATCATTTTTATTACTATTCTTTTTGTATTTGGATTGATTTTTTCAGTAAAGTCACCAGAGAGAAAGGTTTTAGATTCGCCAATTCTTTGGAAAGATGATTTTTCTAATATTTCGCTTTTAAAGAGCAATAAATTAAATTTTGAAGTAAAAAGAATAATTTAAAAAAATATTCATTATTTACGAGGATAGGAAAATAATATCAACAATATTCAAAAATATTTTGTTTAGTAAATAAATTTATTGTTCATTTTAATTTAGGTAGTTCAAAAGCACTGACGCTAGTTTTAAATCGTCATTAAACCATGCACGTATCGCCATAGCCCTACGAGGATCATAAAAACTTTGTTTTCTATACCAACTAAGGACTTCTGAATCTGATTTCTTTCCATTACATGACAAACAACATGGCACGCAATTACTTGTACTACTAATCCCCCCTTTTGACATTGGGTGAAGGTGGTCGAGCGATTCTGATGGTTTACCGCAATAAATACATTTATATTTAGTAAGCTTATTAAGTGACTCTTTCCAATTTTTGTTACTTATCTTGGGACAAAACTGATCAAGGTAAATTGCATCTTGTTTATGCATAATTTCTTGATATTTTTTTGATAATAACAGTTTTTTTTTAATTATGATTGAAAAAGGATAAAATAAGATTTCAAAAGTTATTTACTTCTTATGAGAATAATTATATTTCCTTATTACTAGCAATTTATAGTCAATGCTTTATCTATTAACAATATTATTAGGAAGTTTTGATCATTCTTTATTAAAAAGTATTTATATTTTTTTGATATCCTTTTTTTCTAATACTTTCTCTGCAATTTCTGGAGGAGGAGCAGGATTACTACAATTGCCAGCATTGCTTTTATCTGGTGTTCCTTATTATCAGGCTCTGGCTAGTCATAAATTAGCAACAGTAGCACTAGGAATAGGCGGATCTTTAAGAAATTACAAATCCTTAGGTAATGATATGAGTGTTGCTTGGCAAATTTTAATTTTTGGAATGCCAGGAGTGATTTTAGGGTCTTATATAGTTGAATTTATATCAGAAAAGTATCTGTACTTTATTTTAGGAATAATTTCTATATTATTGGCTTTTTACTCATTCCTTAAACCAGATTTGGGTTTATCATCAGGTAAAAATAAGCTTAATTTATTTCATAAAATTAGATTTTTATTTTTTATTTTCCTTATAGGGATCTTAAATGGTTCTATTTCTTCAGGAACTGGATTGTTTGTAACAATACTTTTAATAAAAACTTTTGAGATGGATTTTCTTCGAGCTATAAGTATGACATTTTTTACTGTTGGGATTTTTTGGAATTTTGTAGGAGCAGTTTTTTTGGCCAGAGTAGGATCGGTTCCTTCAAATATATTGATAATATTAATAATTGGTTCCTTTACAGGAGGATATTTTGGTGCTCATCTGTCAAAATTAAATGGGAATATTCTAATTAAGAAAACTTTCATAACAGTTTGTATTTTGGTTGGTATAAGCTTATTGATTAAATCCCTAAAAAGTTTTTTATAAATTAATTGAAAATAATAGTACTATCTTGATTAAAAAGTCTAAAGCAGGTTTATTTGTTATAAAAATATATTAACCATAATCTTTATTCATTATAAAAGAGATTAGAGAATAACTCGTTTTATCAAATAATATTTCTAGAGAAAGCTTATTTCAAAAAAAAAAAAGGGCCTCACATAAGTGTGGCCGGGTGATGGGGAACCTTATTTTTAAACCAATTTCCAAAAAAATGCAACCCCCTATCTGTAGCGCACATTAGAAAGTCCTAAAACACTACAGATGGTGGTTTAATGATTTTCTTAAATATAAATTTATCTATTCTGAAATAATTTTGTAATTTTAAATTTTGTGAGCAAAATCTTATTTTGTGATTTTAAGTGTTTTTGGAGATTTTACTTGTTAAAAATGTCCCGCACAGTATCATTCGTAAGAACTTTGCTAGCAAAAAGATTTAATGATTGAATTAACTTTACTTACTCTTTTGAACTATGTTGGGAATAATTTTTGTGAATATAGAAATCTAGGTCATGATAACTATAAATCTTTACTTCTTTCTTATAGTGATGCAAGTAATAAATTTGGAACACTAGAGGTTAAAAAGGTTATTGAGAAGTCAGAAAATTTTAAAGTTACGGCTGTTGCTATTGCTGCAATTAAGTGCCCTCAGCATATTGTTAAGTAATGAAGTTTGAATTAAAAACTGAAAAAGAAAATTATTCAAAATCATTTTCACAATTTTTCGTTTTATTATTTTTTCTCACTTTAATACTTATCCTTTGTGATGTTTCACTCAAGTTAGGAAGCATATCTAGAAATCATAAAATTGAGTACAATTGTAGGCTTTTATCTGTTGAAAAATCTAAACTTCATTTTAAGAAATTATATAAGCTTTCTAATCTGAAAAGTAAACAACAAATTTGGGAATTTTGCAGGGAGGTTATTAAATAATAGTTAGCTAGATGCTGATGAATAGAATTTTAATGCAAATAACCAGAACTTTCTTGAAGTTATAAGAAATACAGTAGCAACAATAACTTCAAGCAATATTTTCCATAATTGAGAAAGTCCTAGAAAAACTTCAGAAGGAATTGTAGTTATAAATGCAATAGGAACAAAAACACTAAAAAAAACTCTTAAAGAAAATGAAAATGAATTTAGAGGAAATCTTCCAATATAAAGGAATGATCTTAATACTTCTATTGCATTCCAAGTCTTAACAAACCAAATAGTGGTAGTAGAGATGAAAAACCATAGGCAATATAAAATACAAATCGAGCAGATTATCGTAATCAAGGATAGGGTCAGAAAACTAAGATTTAAATTTATTTGATTTATTCTTATGCAGAAGAACAACAAGAAAAATCCAAGCATTATTTCTAAAAATCCAGATGGATTTATTTTTTTTAATGAAATAAAAAATTGACTATCAATAGGTTTTAAAAGTACGAAGTCTAATGTTCCTTCTCTTATATGTTTAACTATTTCTGTAAGATTAGGATTGAACCATGTATTTGTTATCCCATTCAAAATTGTATAAATACCTTGAATTATTAGTGCCTGTTCAAATTTCCACCCTCCGATATAACCATTATTTTGAAAGAAAATAGATAATAGAAAAATACTCCCTATTAAACTTAAAATTGCAGTAATTAAATCAACCAATATATTTGTTTTATACTCCAATTCAGAAGCAAAAGAGGTATGTAAAAAATTTTTATAAACTTTTAGATATTTTCTTAAATTCATGACCCCATCGCTGTATATTTCTTGGTTCCTTTAGACCAGATTTTCCTAAATAGTGGGAAAAGTAAAAAAATCCATAGAATTTGCATACTTAAGCCTCCGCTAATATTTGTTTCATTTCCTGATAGCAAGTTCGCAGGGAAATCAATTAGATATGGAAAAGGAGTTAAATAAATCCAAGATTTAACATATTTGGGAAATGAAACTACTGGAGCTAAAAGACCTGAGAGAAATAAAGTTGGAATAAATAACAATCTTTCTATAGATGATGCTTTCTCTGTCCAGAAACATAGACATGCAACTATTGATTGAATTAAAAATTGAATTAAGAAGGATAAGAAAGTAGATATTATCGATAAGACTAAAATACCTAAATTTGGAATCCATATACTTTCTGGATTAAAAATAAAAAAGAAAAATGCGATTATTAGAGCGAAAGGAAATCTTGTTATTTGTTCAGCAAGATGTTGCGCAAGATATCTGAAAAATGGATTTAAAGGTTGAATTAAATATGGAGATATTTTCCCCATAAGAGAATCCTCTTCAAAACTAAATACAACCCAAACTACAGAAAACTGTCTTACAAAAAAAGCACATAAGAAATATCTAGATAGCATAAGATCACTCATGTTTATGGATTCATTTAGATTATTATTTGTCCAAATGTTTAACATGAAAAAAGGAATAATCCCTGAAATTGCCCATAATGCAATTTCTACCCTATATTCCAACATGTTTGAATATTGGACTTTTAATAAGGTGAATATTTTACGGTTAATCAAATTAGAAATCATAATTTTTTTTAATTAATACCCTCCCAATAATTTCATCTATAGGTGGTTCATTAATAAAAAGGTCTTCAATATCAAAATTATTTAGGATAGTCTTTAGTGAAGAGGTAATATTGTTATTTTCAATTTTTATAGTGATTTCATTCTTTATTTTATTTTTAACTGTAAAACCGAAATTTTCTAATTTAGTTGCATCATCTTCTGAACGACAAACTATTAATATTTCTTTAACTGGAGATAGTTTTTTTAATAATTGGTCAAGTTTTCCATCATATGATATAGACCCTTCATGAACACATATAACTCTCTCACATAGAGATGTAATATCTTTCATGTAATGACTAGTTAAGCATATCGTTGCATTAGTTTCCTTATTATATTTTTGAAGGAATTTTCTTAAATTTCTCTGTGCATTAATATCTAATCCAAGTGTCGGCTCGTCTAAAAATAGAATATTTGGTTCATGTATCAATGCCGCTAGTAATTCTGACTTCATACGCTGACCTAGTGAAAGTTTTCTAACAGGTATGAACAGCTCTTCATCAATTTCGAGCATTTCTGATAGTTTTTTTATTCTCTTTTTAGCTTCGAACTGATCTATATCATAAATTGATGCATTTAAATAGAATGATTCAATTGGCGGAAGATCCCAGATTAGCTGCTGCTTTTGTCCCATTATTAAGGTGATATTCTTTAGGAAATTTTCTTTTCTCCTGAAAGGTAAGTAGCCAGAGACTAAAATCGAACCTTCACTTGGATAAATTAAGCCACAAAGCATTTTTAAAATTGTTGTTTTCCCAGCTCCATTAGCTCCTAGAAAACCTACTATTTCTCCTTCTTTAATTTCAAAACTTATATCTTTTATAACTTTTAACTTTTTTGTTTGTCTTCTAAAAAAATGTCTAATTGTTCCTTTTAAGCCTGGTTCTTTGGAAGAGATATCAAATGACTTAGATAAATTTTTTACATCGATAATATTTTGTACCATTTCAATTTTTAAGTTTTTATTTAAATTATTAATTAATCTTCTTTATATTAGAAAAAAAAATTTTTTTTTAAAAAATATCTTGTAAAGATACAAATAGCCAGATAAAAAAGTTAATTGGATTAAGTAACTCGCTTACCTTATTTTTATTCTCATAATTTAATCCTCTTAAAAAATCCAATATAAAATTACTATTCTCTTTTTTATCATTAATTTTTTTAATTAAATTACCATTTTCGTCAAGGAGGTCAATTTCATCTTCAAAAAACCATTGCTCTTTCCCATTTGATAATTGCAATATAACCCCAATACCTTTCCCATCAGTTATTCTGAAATCACTTATCTTGCACGTTGACGAAATATTTATTGCATCAATAGTTTCTTTGGTAAGTCTATCTTTTGATAGCTCTAAATTCACTTGAACGTAATTTCCTATTTTTACCTTATCTAAAATTGACATTTTTAGGTTATTATACTCAGTGATATAGGATTTAGGCGGTTAATTCGGAATTATTGATTTATTTCAATATTTATGATTTTTTGAAAATCGCCTCAAGAATTCTTTTTATTGAAATTGTTAATACTCTCAAGAATACAAAAAACAGTCCTAGCCAACCTAAAATGACAGCTACTGATAATAAACTTGAACCTAAATCACTTTGTAGCAAATTCTGCATATAATTTTCTAAATTAGATAGATTTAACTCTACTTTATTAAATTATTTATTCAACATGAAAATGGCCAACATTCAGATTTATTTAAATTCTTTGTTATTAGCATATTTAATAGAGATGATTTTTGAGCTAGAGTTTAGTTAGAAAATTAAATTCAATAATTTGGATCTATCCCTGAACTCGTACATTGGAATATTTTTTATAATTATTGGTCTATTAGTCAGAATTGACTTGAAATTTTCTATTCAAAAGGATATGAAATAATTTCTAATAAGCTCTCTTTAATACGGTATAAATATCAAGGGCTCTTCCGTTTAATTATATTTTTTACTATGTGCCCCTCATTTGTTCAAAAGACTAAAAAAGCAGCCGAGAAGCTGCTTCTAAATGGTGGCGGGGGGGAGATTTGAACTTCCGACCTTCGGGTTATGAGCCCGACGAGCTACCAGACTGCTCTACCCCGCGTCATATAAATAGCATACATCTGAAAGGGTTATTTTTCCTGTTTTTTTATGATTCTTGGAATTTTAATTTACCTTTAACTTCAAGTCGAACTCCTTCAGAAAAATTAAATACCTTTTCTTCGATGTCTTGAATTCTTAAGTCAGATATCCACTCTAACTGTTTTAGTAAGTGAAGACTAACAGCATGCTTTGCTCTTTTTGAACCGTCTTCTACTTTTAAAGCTAAACCTATCCCTTCATTTACTTTACATAGACACTGTATTCCCTCGGCACCACCTTTACTTATAACGTTTCCATGAGAAGCTTTAATTATTTCAGTATCAAATTTGTTGTTATCACTTATCATTGTTGGGTTTATTGTCATAGCTCTACTGATTTGTTCTAATTCAGCATTTTCGGAACTGCTAAGAAGTGAATATAACCTCGACATTTCCAATAGTTTTAAATAAAGAGTGGGTGCACCACAATCATCACGTTCTGCATTAATTTCAGATGAAGGGATTTCAAGTAATTCAGAAACAATTCTGAAAATTTCTATTTGAAGTGGGTGATTTCCCTTTAAGTAACTATCTAATGGCCAATCCATTTTTTTGCATGTAGCTAAAAAAGCAGCATGTTTGCCCGAACAATTATGTTCTAATGGACTTGTCTTAGATTTTGGACATTTCAGATTATTAATGTCAATGTCATATTCCCATAAAATTTTGAATGCTTCCCTTGAATGAAGTTTTGATCCACTATGTGACCCGCATGCTAACGCGATAGATTTTGATTCATTATTGATTTTTGATGCAGCTCCACTACTTACGAAAGGTATTGCTTGAAAAGGTTTTAGTGCTGACCTTATGAAACTTTTATATTCTGGATTTCCTGCGCACATTAAAACTCTGCCTTTTTTGTCAGTAATAACTGCATGAATTTTATGGATCGACTCAATATTTAATCCTCTCATTAAAGTTGCTTGTAAAGGAGGATTGTTTGACGTGTAGAGGTTTTTGAAATTAGAACTCATTTAGAAATTGTTATATTGAAAAATCAAAATACCAGACAAAGCTAGTACTGAAATAATAGAAAAAATTTGAATTAAATTTTTTAAAATAGGCTTTACTTCTAGTGAGGCAATAAGTGATTCTTTTTCTTTCAAAACTAATGGCTTTTCCCATACTTGACCGTCATACCAACCAGATTCCTCGTATTCAACTTTTTCAGATATTAATCTATTAAATATATGATTCCAACCTAAATATAATCTTATTGAAATTAAAAGAGGTATTGATAAGCTGCTAAAAAAACTTAATAAAATATATCTTAAAAGGGATGTTTTAAAATATACACTCCCCGAAGAAATGATAACAAATAGAAAAAAAGCTCCTACCCAAAATTTTATTAAAATAATAATTAGTGTCTTTTTTGTTTTTGGCCAAGAAAAAATTTTAGATTTTGATAATTCTATGAATTCATTTGTGGGTTGTTGCTCTCTAGGGACAGGACATTTGGATTCGATCATAAAATAATATTATGGAAATATAAGATTATCTCCATTACTCCAGAACGATTCAAGGTCATAATATTTTCTTATTTCTGGTTGAAAAATATTTACTATTAAATCTCCATAATCAAGTAAAGCCCATTTCGCTTCGTTTACACCCTCTTTTCGTATCGGTTCAATTTTAGCCTTCTCTCTAAGTTCACCCTCTACTGAGTTAGTTATAGATCTAACTTGTACATCAGATAATCCTTCTGCAATCAAGATCCATTCACTTATAAAAGATACTTTGTCAATTTTGATAAGTCTTATATCTTTTGCCTTTTTTTCATCACATGCTTTAGCTGCCATTAAAACCAAACTTTTATTGTCCATAAACATTTTCACTTGAAACTGATTTTTCTGAACCTCCTTGTTGAGATAATTCTGATCTTGCTTTTTCTGCACTTTTTCTTAAGGCATCTAATCTATCTTCAAAGAAACTTCTTTTCTTCTTTTTTCGTGTCTTATCTATTAACTCCTTTAATGCTCCTCCAAGACTTTTATAAGCATTTGGGATGCTGTATCCAAATCTACAAGCAAGATCTATAGCTCTTTCATCTGCATAAATAGCATCTTGAAGTTTTTTTTCGGAATTATTTTTTAAATATAATCTATAGCCTGCAAAACTTGATAAACCAAGAGCAAGTAATAAAAGCAAACCATCTTGTACCCACAACTCCCCTATTGCACCTCCAAGTCCTATGGCTAGAGCAGCCATTTCCCATCCATCTCTGGGAATTGTGTCATTTTGTATTTTCCCAACCTCGTGCCAAAATAATAGATTTCTGTGGTCAATAGCTAAGTTATCCCATTCATCTAAATCTATTTGTATTTCTACTTCGTCACGACCGATTTCCTCTAGCGTTATTAATGGTGGGTCTATAGCCGCAGCAGATTCAACAAATACCCAACTTTCATTCTCTGGAGGCAACAAATTTTTAAGTCGCTGAAGTTCGCTCATAAAAAATTAATTTCTTTCAATACTATAGAAACAAATGTTGCTTTTCAAGTAACTTGATTAACATCTGACAATTTATAAGTAGCATGTGATAAATGAAGGTTTAAAATTATGCCTCAAAGAGGTGATCTTAAAAAAATTCTTATTCTAGGTTCGGGACCGATTGTTATAGGGCAAGCATGCGAATTTGATTACTCTGGAACTCAAGCTTGTAAAGCTTTAAAAAATGCTGGTTATGAAATTGTCTTGATAAATTCAAATCCAGCATCAGTAATGACTGATCCTGAGATCGCAAGCAAAACATATATTGAACCATTGACTCCTGAAATTGTTTCTCAGATCATTTTAAGGGAAAAACCTGATGCGATTCTTCCCACTATGGGAGGTCAAACCGCTTTGAATCTTGCGGTTAAATTATCAGAGTCAGATTTTTTAAAGCAAAATAATATTGAATTAATTGGTGCTGATTTAGGAGCTATTAATAAAGCTGAAGATAGAAAATTGTTTAAAGAATCGATGGAGAAAATAAATGTAAATGTTTGTCCATCTGGTATTGCATCTGACTTGGATGAAGCTATTAAGGTATCCAAAAAAATTAGTTCTTATCCTCTTATTATAAGGCCTGCATTTACATTGGGAGGAGTAGGAGGTGGAATTGCTTTTAACCTTGAAGAATTTGTCGAGTTGTGTAAATTCGGTTTAGAGGAAAGTCCAAGTAATCAAATATTGATTGAAAAATCACTTATTGGATGGAAAGAGTTTGAATTAGAGGTAATGAGAGATACCGCTGACAATGTAGTAATAGTTTGCAGTATTGAAAATTTAGACCCAATGGGTGTCCACACTGGAGATTCTATTACTGTAGCTCCTGCACAAACCTTAACAGATAAGGAGTATCAGAGATTAAGGGATTTGTCATTGAAAATCATTAGAGAGGTAGGAGTTGAAACAGGTGGGAGTAATATTCAATTTGCAATAGATCCATCTAATGGAGAAGTAATTGTCATAGAAATGAATCCCCGTGTGAGTAGATCCTCTGCTTTGGCAAGTAAAGCAACTGGATTCCCCATAGCTAAGATTGCAGCTTTATTATCTGTTGGCTATACACTAGATGAGATTATTAATGATATTACAAAAAAAACACCTGCATGTTTTGAACCATCAATTGATTACGTAGTCACTAAGATCCCAAGATTTGCCTTTGAAAAGTTTAAAGGCTCTTCTAATATTTTAAGCACTGCCATGAAATCTGTTGGTGAGTCAATGGCAATAGGTCGTTCTTTTGAAGAATCATTTCAGAAAGCATTAAG
>QCDS01000025.1 GCA_003278685.1 Prochlorococcus sp. AG-355-K03
AAAGCAAATCCTGCTCCTCCTGTAGGGCCAGCTTTAGGACAACATGGTGTCAATATCATGGCATTTTGCAAAGAATACAACGCAAGGACACAAGATAAAGCAGGTTTTGTAATTCCAGTCGAGATTTCTGTTTTTGAAGATAGAAGCTTTACTTTTATCACAAAAACACCTCCTGCTTCCGTCTTAATAACAAAAGCAGCTGGTATAGAGAAAGGTTCAGGTGAATCCGCAAAAGGCTCTGTTGGGAATATAAGTAAAGCTCAATTAGAAGAAATAGCCAAAACTAAGCTTCCTGATCTAAACTGTTCTAGTGTTGAATCAGCAATGAAAGTAATTGAGGGTACTGCTCGTAATATGGGCGTCTCTATCACTGATTGAGTTCAATACACAATTTCTCACTATTTAGGGGAGGTTAGTTAATAACCGTTTGCACCCAATATTATTATGAAAAAACTATCTAAAAGAATGGCGGCTCTATCAACAAAGATAGAAGATCGCATTTATGCACCACTTGAAGCTCTTAGTATTATCAAGGAAAATGCTAATGCAAAATTTGATGAAACTATTGAAGCACATATACGTCTAGGTATTGATCCAAAATATACTGATCAACAATTAAGGACCACTGTTGCGTTACCACATGGTACTGGCCAAAGCATCAAAATTGCCGTAATTACAAGCGGTGAGAATGTATCGAAAGCTAAGGCTGCTGGTGCAGATTTATTTGGCGAAGAAGATCTTGTAGAGAGCATCAACAAAGGAAATATGGAGTTTGATCTACTTATTGCAACTCCAGATATGATGCCAAAAGTTGCAAAATTAGGAAGAGTTTTAGGACCTAGAGGTTTAATGCCTAATCCTAAAGCTGGGACAGTAACTAATGATATTGCTAATGCAATAAAAGAATTCAAAGCTGGAGTAGAAAATCATAATTTTACTCGATAAACAAGAACAATTAGAAATTAATTTTGTTTATTGATTTGGGAGAATTCTAATTCTACAGGAGTCTCGCGCCCAAATATTGAAAGTAATGCTTTTAATTTATTTCTTTCTCCGGAAACTTCTATAACTTCACCCTGGAAATCCTTGAATGGACCGCTAGTTACAATGATTCTATCTTTTTCTTCAATATCTAACTTGATTACAGCTTTTTTCTCTGAGGCGCGCTTAAAAATTCTATTAACTTCTTGTCTAGATAATGGTCGAGGTTTGATATGACCTCGCGATCTTCCGCTGCCTCTACCGTCTTCAGCACCAACAAAGTTAATAACATTTGGAGTACTTTTTACAGCCATCATTGTATCTTCATCTAATATCATTCTTACAAGGACATAACCTGGGAAAACTTTTTCTTCAGTAGTTTGTCTACTTCCATCTTTTTTTAATTTAACTCCAGGAGTTTGGGGAATTTCAATTTCAATAATTCGATTATTAACACCTAAAGTTACTGATCTCTGCTCAAGAGTCGCTTTTACTTTCTTTTCACAGCTCGATGCTACTTGAACTGCATACCATCTTGCAATGCTAGTATTTGCTTTTGAATTATCAAGGCTTTTAGTCAATTCATTACTCATTTTTTCTGGAAGCTTAATTAAGATCTTTATTAGTGGATATTTTGGGGTAATTTACCCAAAAATTTGCGAGGCTGCCCATCCATAGAATCTGCTGACAGATGCAATGGCTGCTGCAGAAAAGGATACCATAATTATAACCGCTACTGATTCGCTAAAAAGTTGTTGTTTGTTTGGCCATACGACAAGTTTTAGCTCATCGTAGGTAGATCTAAAAAAATTATTCTTTTTTTTAGGATCTTCAATTACAGGAGAATCCTTTTTTAAAGGTTCTTTATTAGTAGTAGGACTTGTCACAAAAAATTTTTTTGAAATTAAGCTTAACGCTTTAATTTTATTTTAGCTTATTGATTTACTCCTCAGCTAGGTTGGAAAACGATCTCATCTTTTTTAGCAGGGTTAAGTTTAATTGTTATATTTTTTTTATTTTTGAAGTTATCCTCTAAAAGTTTTGCAGCCAAGGGATTTTCTATTTGTCTTCTAAGTTCCCTGCTAAGTGGTCTAGCACCATATTCAGGTTCGTAAGAATCGTTTGCAATTTTGTTGATAACTTTTTTGTCTATAGCGATATTTATTTTCTGCTCAAGTAGCAGGTTCTTTAAATCTTCTGTTTGTAGAATGATTATTTTTTGAAGTTCATCAATAGATAATGGATCAAACTTTACCACTTCGTCAATTCTATTTAAAAATTCAGGTCTAAAAATTGAAGACAATGCATTACTAATTGAATCATCTAGAGTTTGTTGATCTTTTTCTAACTTTCCCTCACTTTTAGAAATCTTTTGTGAATACTCTAATATAGATTTACCAGCTAGGTTACTTGTCATAATGATTACCGTATTTTTGAAATCTACGGTCCTTCCTTGAGAGTCCGTTAATCTTCCTTCATCTAAGACTTGCAAAAGGATATTAAATACTTCTGCATGTGCTTTTTCTATCTCATCAAGAAGTATTACTGAATAGGGTTTACGTCTTACAGCTTCAGTTAACTGACCTCCCTCTTCATAACCAACATAACCTGGAGGAGCTCCCAAAAGTCTTGCTACGGCATTTTTCTCCATATATTCACTCATGTCTAATCTTAAAAGTGCATCTTCTTCATCAAATAAAACTGTCGCAAGAGATTTTGCTAATTCTGTTTTACCAACACCAGTAGGACCCATAAATAAAAAAGATCCAATAGGTCTTTTAGGACTTTTCATACCAACTCGAGCTCTTCTAATTGCAGCAGAAACAGCTTCTATGGCTTTTTCTTGTCCAATAACTTTTTCACTTAGTTCTGTTTCTAGGTTGACTAATTTCTTACGTTCATTTGAAACTACTTTAGAAATTGGAATACCTGTGATTTTTGATATAACATCCGCAATATCATCAGGTTCAACTTGATATTTAAAAGGGAAATTTCTATTTTTCTTTATTTTATTAAAGTTCTCTTCAAGTTTTTGTATGTCATTCTCTATTTCACTTAACTCTTCTTCAAGCTTTTCTAAATAATCTAGATCATTTTCAATTTCGCGATTTGATTTATTTTTAATTTGTTTGGTTATCTTATCTTCCTCTTTCATTAAAATAGATAATTTCTCCATTTCTTCACGTAAATTGTTCCAATTTTCCAAAAGAACGTTCAATTTTGCCTCTGATTGTTGTCTATTATTCAATAGTTTTTCTTGAGCTTCGATATTTTCTCCTTGCAAATTATTCAATTTTTCATCAATAGTATTAAGTTTGTTTTCTTGTTGGAGAATGATTTGAGGCATATTATTCGACTCTATTTTCAACTGTGCAGCTGCTTCATCAATTAAATCTATTGCACTATCAGGGAGACATTTATCGCTGATGTATCTATCGGCCAGTTTTGCAGAATAGTGTACAGCCTCTTCAGAAATTTTTATGCCATGATGTGATTCATATTTTTTTTTGATACCCTGCAGTATCTTTGCGCTTAATGCTACTGAAGGTTCATTAACAGCTATCTTTTGAAAGCAATTATTTAATGCCTGATCTTTTTCAATAGTTTCACGAAATTTCTCAGGTGTTGTTGTACCGATACATCTAAGTTCTCCTTCAGCTAGTAAAGGTTTTAAGATATTACTGATGTCGGTAGAAGATCTGTCAGAACTTAATATTGAATGAATTTCATCAATAAATAGAATCATTCCTTGGTTTGGATTATTTAGTTCCTGCATTATTAAGCTTAGTCTTTCCTCAAGTTGACCTCTAAATTTGGTCCCAGAAACTAATGCACCTAAGTCAAGAGAAATAATTTTTAAGTCCTTTAAAGTATCAGGAACTTTTTTGTCTACAATTAATTGAGCGAGTAATTTTGCAATTGAGGTCTTACCAACTCCAGGATTGCCAATAAGTATAGGGTTATTTTTGTTTCTTCTGCAGAGTACCCTCATTAAATTATTGATCTCATTTTCTCTTCCTAAAACGGGATCCAGTAAGCCTTTTTTAGCTGATTCTGTTAAATCTTTTCCATAAATTGAAAGAGCATTTTCATCTTTTCCAACTTGTTTTTTGGTTTCAATTTGAAGTTCACTTTTCGGTAATGGAACAATAGCTTTTTTTAATTTTTCTTCTTTTACAAAAGTCTCGTTAGTCTCGTTGTTTGATTCAAAATTAGATTGATTATTTATTTCAATTACATTCCCATAATTAAAAGAATCTTTTGATTGATTAGTATTTGGGTAAAATTTTAATTCTTCCTCTAATTTTTCCATTGAAAGGTTTCCTTCTTCAAAAACATAATTTCCAATTCTTAAATCTCTTCCAAGAGCAATTAGTAAATGAGGGATTTCTATTAATCTCGATCCCCATTGAGTTTTTATCTGATTCGCGTTATCTAATAAAATTTCTAAATCTTCTCCGATAGTAAAAATATCTGACTCATTATTTGGTGTCTCTTCTAAAAAGTCTTCTGTTATATCTAAAACTGTATCGTAGTCGATGGATAATTTTTCAATGAAGGCAAAGAATTCACTTGATGAGAACAATGTATGAATTATGTGTTCAATATTAAATTCGCTATGATCCCATTTTTTTGCGGTTTCTTCCCCTAATAAAAGAAGATTCCAACTAATATCGCTAAATAGTTCAGGACTGGATGTAAGTGTTTCTCTCATAAAACTATAAAAACTATAGTTGATTATTAATTAATATTCTAAATAGGATCTGCATTAATAATCATCCAATAATTTTCAAATTGTAAGATGAATTTAAAAATTATTTAGATGAGAGGATTTGCGGGGACTTTAGAATGAAAAAACGTTAAATAATATCTAAGCTCTTATAAAATTAAAATTATAGTTGGTTAACAAATATATTTCAGATATTAGCCAAATAGTTCAGCTATTAATAGGATTTAAATAGTAATAATTAAATTGTGAAAGAAACTATTGATTTTCTTATTGATACTGTTGAAGCAAGGCAAGTCCTTGATTCAAGAGGTAATCCAACTGTAGAGGCAGAAGTATTTTTGGAATGTGGTGCAAGTGGTAGAGCAATTGTTCCCAGCGGAGCTAGCACTGGTGCACATGAGGCACATGAATTAAGAGATGGTGGTTCGAAATATATGGGGAAAGGAGTTTTGAATGCTGTTAATAAAATTCATGACACAATATCGCCGGCTTTATGTGGTTTGTCATCTTTAGATCAAACTGCAGTAGATAAATTAATGATTGAAATTGATGGAACTCCTAATAAGTCTAACCTTGGAGCAAATTCAATCCTTGCAGTAAGTCTTGCAACTGCTAGAGCATCAGCAAATGCTTTAGACATTCCCCTATATAGATATCTTGGAGATCCATTATCCAATCTTCTTCCAGTCCCATTGATGAATGTAATAAATGGTGGTGCTCATGCACCAAATAGTCTTGATTTTCAGGAATTTATGCTTGTTCCACATGGAGTTAATAATTTCAGTGAATCATTAAGAATGGGTACTGAAATTTTTCACTCATTAAAATCATTACTTGATCAAAAAGGTCTATCTACTGCTGTAGGCGATGAGGGTGGATTCGCCCCGAATTTGTCATCAAGCGAAGAAGCAGGGGACTTATTATTAGAAGCAATTCAAAAAGCCGGATTTAAGCCTGGTGAGCAGGTATCTTTAGCTTTAGATGCTGCTAGTACTGAATTTTATAGTGATGGTATTTATAAATATGAAGGTAAAAGTTTAAATAGTTCTGAAATGATTTCATATCTTTCAAGATTAGTTTCTAATTATCCTATAGTTTCAATAGAGGACGGTTTAGCTGAGGATGATTGGGAGGGTTGGTCAGAATTAAACAATGAATTAGGGAATAAAGTTCAGCTTGTAGGTGATGATTTATTCGTTACTAATACAGAAAGATTACGTAAAGGGATTATAGAAAAATCTGCCAATTCAATCCTAATAAAGGTAAATCAAATTGGAACATTAACTGAAACTTTGGAAGCTATTGAGTTAGCTAAAATGTCTGGTTTTACAAGTGTTATAAGTCATAGAAGTGGTGAGACTGAAGATACAACAATTGCAGATTTATCTGTCGCTACAAGATCGGGTCAGATCAAGACTGGCTCTTTGAGCAGAAGTGAAAGGATTGCAAAATATAATAGGCTTTTAAAAATTGAGGAGGAATTAGGAAATCAAGCAAGATTCGCTGGAGCTCTTGGTTTAGGTCCCAAAAATATATAGTTTTTTTTAGCGCTTAAGTTTTTCTAAACGTGAGCCTTTTCTCATACTTAATTGGCACTTTATCCAATCAATACTTATTGGTAGTGCAAAAAAAAGTGGCAACAATGCAAAATTATTTTGTTTATTGGTTACAAGTAAAGCAGATGCAATTGATAAGCTTCCTATGAGAATTGAATGGCCTAAAGTTTTTTGAGCCGTAAACATTTTTTTGAATTGCCTATCAGACTCTCCCATTCTTATTTGCAATTGTAAATCTCCCTGTTCTAATCTTTCTAAACTTTCATCTATTCTTTTGGGAATACCAACAGCTTTCGATCCTAGTTCACCTACTTGTCTTCCAAATTGGTTAATTAAATCGTTGGGACTTTGATTATTTGAAGTCATAAGTTCTATTAAATAAGGCTTGGTAACTGATACAAGATTAAACCCTGGATCAAGCATTCTACCAACTCCTTCAAAAGTTGATAAAGCTCTCATCACAAAGATTAAATCTACTGGCAGTTGAAATGGCGTTTCATAAACCAGTTCGTACAAATCTCCAGATAACTTTTCAATAATATTAGGACTAAATGGCGGAGTTAAGGCTTCTTTAAGCATCAATCTGACTAGTCTTCTGACTGGTCCTACATCAATATCTTTTGAAATTAGCCCAGCTTGTTGTAATTGACTAACAAGTGATGAGGCATCTCTTAATGCAGCAGCCTTCACCATCCCCCCTAATCTTGTTTGAAGATTATTTGAGATATTGCCCATCATTCCAAAATCATAAAAAATCAATTTACCTTCATTTGAAACTGCTAAATTCCCTGGATGAGGGTCTGCATGAAAAAAACCGTAATTTACCAATTGTTTTAAATAGCTTATGGCACCTATTTCTGCAATTTTAGGTAAATCAATTTCTTGTGATTTTAATTTTTCTAAATCGCTTATTTTTGTTCCTTCCAGATAACTTAAACAAAGCACTTTCTCACTGCTCATATCCCAAATAACTTCTGGAACTTCAACATTTTCATCATTTAGAAATTGCTGTCTAAATCTTGCTGCATATTGTGCTTCGCAATTAAAATCAAGCTCCTTGATGAGAACTTTCCTACACTCTTTAGCAATCTCAACCCAGTTTCTACCTCGACTCCAATTCTTGTTTTTCTGCAACAAACCTGCTATTTGTTGCATTATGCCCAAATCGATAATAAACAATTCTTTTAAATTGGGCCTTTGAACTTTAAATACTACGTTCTTACCATCTTTTAAATTCGCTCTATGAACCTGAGCTAGTGATGCGGATCCAACCGGATCGACTATTATTTGATCTATTTCATTAAACTTAGATCCTAGTTCTTCTCTTATAGTTTCTTCAACTTGAGCAAATGAAAAATTAGGAACTTGATCCTGCAATTTAGATAATTCCTGTATCCAGGTATTAGGAATTAAATCAGGTCTCGCTGATAATAATTGTCCAATTTTAATAAATGCTGAACCAAGCTTTATTAATTGATTAGTAAACCATCTAGCTCTTTTAATTTGGATCCTACTTTTTTCATTTTTCTGAGTTTGGAAAATTGTAAATCTAATATTATCTACCCACAAATTTATTAGAAGCGAAATCAAAGTTATCCAAATAAGAAAGGCCCTTTTCAATTCTTTTAGACGATAATTAAGAATGTGATTTATCATTTAATTTGCTTATTTATGGTTTTATTTAACAGATCAATTTGCTTATTAATATCTTCAATTTCATTTAAAGCTTTTTCTATTTTGGAATCTTGATTAGTATTTGAAGACTCATTTTCTTGAATATTTTCAGCTTTTTCCATTCTTGAGGCTTCTTCGATTATGGATTCTTTTAAAATGTCAAATTCTTTTTTTAGAATTTCTGGAGCATCTTGAGCAATATTTGTTGCTTCTTCAATCTTTTCAACCAATATCTCGTTTAATTTTTCGGTTACTTTCTTAATGGCAGCTTTGAAAAGGTAATCAGAGTTGGTCATGAAAAATATAATGTTTCTACGGTAATAGATTTTTCGATATGCCCTAATAATAGATCAATACATAACATTTCACGTAACTGATCATTTTGATAATTAATTTTTTATGTTTTTCCTATGTAAGTTTGTTTCTATATTATGCTTTTTTCTCTTTTTTCTTTTAACTTATATCTATATAAAGGTTTAGGTATTTAAATTAAAAATATCTTCTAACCAAGAACTCATCTAATGAACTACTAAAAAGGAGTTTTTTAAAATTGGAAATCATTGAGACAGATGTAGTTATTATCGGAGGAGGCCCTGCGGGATGTACTTGCGCACTTTATACATCACGTTCAAACTTAAAGACAGTAATTTTAGATAAAAATCCATCTGTTGGCGCTTTAGCAATAACTCATCAAATAGCTAATTATCCAGGTGTTCCGGTTGATATAAGTGGTGAGAAATTACTTACTCTAATGAGAGAACAGGCTGTGCAATACGGCACAGATTATAGAAGAGCACAAGTGTTTGGAATAGACACTAGTGGAGAATGGAAAATGGTTTATACACCCGAAGGCACTTTCAAAGCTAAAGCACTTGTACTAGCGAGTGGAGCCATGGGTAGGCCTGCATCATTTAAGGGCGAAGCAGATTTTCTAGGCAAAGGAGTAAGTTATTGCGCTACGTGTGATGGTGCTTTTTATAAAAATAGAGAAGTGGCCGTTGTTGGAGTGAATAAGGAGGCAATTGAAGAGGCAACCGTTCTAACTAAATTTGCATCAACTGTGCATTGGATTACATCAAGTGATCCTAAATCAGATAATGAAGAAGCAATGGAATTGATGGATAATTCAAACATAAAACATTGGAGTAGAACAAGATTATTGGAAATATTGGGTGATGATATGGGCGTGAATGGAGTTGTTGTAAAGAATAAGCAAGAAGAAAATCCCATCAATTTAAATTTAGATGGAGTGTTTGTCTACATGAGTGGTTCAAAGCCGATTACTGATTTCTTAGGGGACCAAATTGCTTTAAAAGAAGACGGAGGAGTTATTGTGGATGACTTTATGTCTACAAACTCTGATGGAGTATGGGCTATTGGAGATATAAGAAATACACCATTTAAGCAAGCAGTAGTTGCTGCTTCTGATGGATGCATTGCCGCAATGTCTATTGATAGATATTTAAATAGTCGAAAAAATATAAGAGTAGATTGGATCCATTCTTGAAAATGAATATTTAACCTATAAATTTAAAGGGGTGTTGCTTCAGAAATATAAGCGACTCCTCCGTAGTAACTTAAATCGTCTCTGATGTTGTCTCTCATTTTATCTATTAATTCTTGCTCGCAAAAAACAATTACATGAGCATTTGATCCTAGTCCTGTAAATTCCATATCTTCAGTAACAACTCTTTCAGGCCCTCTGCCTGTGGCGTGTTTCATAACTGTATATCCAGGAACATTAGCTTTTTCTAATGTTTTGATGATTGCATCTAGTTCTCTTTCACTAAATATCAAGTCTAATCTTTTCATTTTTATAGAGGGGAAAGTGGGATAATGGTATTTACTAAACTCATATATATAGGAATGCCGAGAACTATATTGAATGGGAAAGTTAGACCTAGTGTAGTTGAAATATAATAACTAGATTTAGCCTCTGGAACTGTCATCCTCATCGCTGCAGGAACTGCTAAATAAGAGGCGCTTGCACATAAAACCACAAATAAAAGTGCGTTGCCAGGTCCTAAAGATAAAAATCTTGCAACGAAAACACCAATAAATGCATTAAATAAAGGCATAAAAATAGCAAAGCCAATCAAGAAAGAACCCGCATTTTTCAGTCTCGGCAATCTTTGAGCAGCGACTATTCCCATATCTAACAAGAAGAAGCATTCTGCTCCATAGAATAATTGTCCAGTAAAAGGCTCCATTTTTGCAATCCCTGAGGGATTACTGGAAGCAGTTAGAAATCCTACAATTAAGCTTGAAAGCAATAAATATACTGATCCATTCAAAAGTGATTCGTGTAATATCGCGCTTAGATGCATTTTTCTTGATTTTGGTCTATTTTTGGGAGCTGCAAATTTCACAAGTAATAATCCAACAATTATTGCAGGAGATTCCATTAAAGCTAAGGCGCCAACCATAAACCCATCAAAAGCTATTTTTTGACTTTCCAAAAAACTTTCTGCGGAAATAAATGTAACAGCACTAATTGAACCGTATGCTGCTGCTATTGCGGCTGAATTAAAGACGTCAAACTTAAATTTTAAAATTAAAAATCCAATCAGCGGGATTACCAATGACATCAGTATTGCAGCACTTAAAGTAGGCAATACTTGATCTGTAAACCCACTTTTCTGTATCTCTATACCTCCTTTAAACCCAATAGCTAGTAGCAGATATAATGAGAAAAGTTTAGGTAATGGAGCTGGTATTTCTAAATCAGATTTAAAGAGAACTGATATTGCTCCAATCAAAAAGAATAGAACTGGCGGGGCTAATACATTTTGCAGAATTGGATTTATTTCCATAAATTATCAGGCTATTTCATTTAGAGCGGTTTCTAAAGCTTCTTTTCTTGTTTCAATAATGCCTTCAACTCCAAACTTAGCTAATCTATCTTTTACTTTTTCATTTGCCCCAGCAACAAATGCTTTTCTGGAATTATTTTTTGCTTCCTGCATCATGTCCTCTATTGCAAGAGTCGCCGTCACTCCAAGTCTTGGTACATCAGTGATATCTAGTATCAAAACCTTGTAGTTTCTAACTAGCATCATTCTCTCAGATATACCTTTAGCTGCTCCAAAACTAAGTGGACCTTTAAGTCTAAATAACATTACTTCTCCTGAACATCTATCTAGTAGTGCTTTTTCATCAGCAGGTAATGCATTTTTAGCTTGATCATCATTTGATAATGGATTATCCTCATCCATACCTTCTAGTTGAGTTTCGGTTATTGAATCAATAGTGAGCATATTTGCTATGAATACACCGACTAAAACTGCCCAAATTAAATCCCAAAAAACAGTCATTAAGAGTACTCCGTACATAACAACTGAAGTTTTTAAAGATAATTTGTGAGCCCTCCTCAAGAATCCCCAATCAATGATATCTAGACCGACTTTTATGAGAATTCCTGCAAGCAACGCAGTTGGTATTTGTTCTGCTAAAGGTCCTGCTCCAACTAAAACTATCAATAATACAACCGAGTGAACCATACCAGAAATGGGAGTTGATCCTCCAGATTTAACATTTATAACTGTTCTCATTGTTGCTCCTGCTCCAGGTAAACCTGAAAATAGACCTGCAACAGCATTTCCTATTCCTTGACCAATAAGTTCTCTATCAGAATTATGTTTTGTTTGAGAGATATTATCTGCTACTAGAGATGTTAGTAAGGAGTCAATTGCGCCAAGTACTGCTAGGACTAATCCTGCTTTGAAAATAATTGGGAAATATTGATTAAAACTTGGGAAATTTAAAGATGGAACACCCCTTGGAATTTCTCCAATTCTATCAATAGCTCCATCTCCAAAAATTAATATTGATATTGGGGTAACAATTAATAGGGCCAAGAGAGGAGAAGGAACCCATTGACTTATTTTTCTTGGGGTAAGAAATACTATACCTAGTGTCATTACTGCTACTCCAATAGCAGCACCATTGGGCTGGAAATTTGAAAATACAGTAGTTAAAGATTCGACTACTCCCCCTCGAGTGCTAATTCCAAGTAATGGTCCAATTTGAAGCGCAATGATTATTACTCCAATACCAGACATAAATCCTGAAACAACAGAATATGGAACTAAAGTAATATATTTACCTAGTTTTAAAATCCCGAATAATATTTGCAGTAAGCCGCCAATGACTACCGCTGCCATAACTAAAGGTAAAATTTGTCCTGCAGAAAGATCTCTTGGAACTCCTACTGCTGCTAAGCCTGCTACTACACCTGCAACAGTTACACTCATGGGTCCGGTAGGTCCACTAACTTGTGCAGGTGTTCCGCCGAATAATGCTGCTAAAAAACCAACTACTACTGCTCCATATAATCCATAAATTGCTCCGCCAGGTCCTAACGCGGCATTACCAAAAGCAAGAGCAAGAGGTAAAGCCACTACTGCGGCTGTGATGCCTCCAAGAATATCGCCTCTTACATTTTTTAGATGAAATCCATTAATTATTTTCAAAGATGATCTCCTTAAAATAAATACTTAACTAAAAGATATTATCTCTTAATGACGTAAATTTGTGAAAATTGAAGATTGTGCAAAATATTTTTGTAACTTTTTTTGCCCTTATTAAATAAATTTTAGTTAATTTTCCTGAACAAAAGTAGTCTCTGATTGATTTATGTGCGAGGCAAGCGATTAATGTATTAGATAAATATTTTTCAATTTAAATAATATTCAAATGAATTCGATTATTCGTCCTAGAAGATTAAGAAGAACTGAGGCAATTAGAGAAATGGTTAGAGAAAACCATCTTAAGGCATCGGACTTTATATATCCATTATTTATTCATGAAAAAGATTTTAAAGAGGAAATTTCAGCAATGCCCGGAACTTATAGATGGGATATTAATGGCCTTATAAAGGAGGTTACTAGGGCATGGGAATTGGGAATAAGGTGTGTGGTTCTTTTCCCAAAAATTAACGATAGCTTAAAGACTGAAGATGGAGCAGAATGTTTTAATGAAGATGGTTTAATACCTAAAGCTATTCGAATATTAAAAAAAGAGATTCCAGAAATGGCAATAATGACAGATGTTGCCTTGGACCCTTACTCTTGTGATGGTCATGACGGATTAGTTGATGATACTGGAAAAATATTGAACGACGAAACAATCGATATTTTAAAAAAACAAGCTTTAACACAAGCAAGAGCTGGAGCAGATTTTATTGGCCCTAGTGACATGATGGATGGTAGGGTTGGAGCAATCAGAGCTGCTCTTGATAGTCAGGGATTTAGTGATGTAGGTATTATTAGTTATACAGCAAAATATTCTTCTGCTTATTATGGTCCATTTAGAACTGCTTTAGATTCGGCTCCTAGAGAAAATAGTAAGAAAATAATTCCAGTAAATAAGTCTACATACCAAATGGATCCTGCTAATTCAAAAGAGGCTTTAATTGAATCTGCATTAGATCAGTATGAAGGAGCTGATATTTTGATGGTAAAACCAGGAATTTCATACTTGGATATTGTTTATAGATTAAGTACTTTTTCAAATAAACCGATAGCTGCATACAACGTTAGTGGGGAGTATTCTATGGTAAAGTCTGCTGCTATGAAGAACTGGATTAACGAAAAAGATATTGTTTTAGAAACATTGCTTAGTTTTAAAAGAGCAGGAGCAAAATTAATACTCACTTATCATGCTTGCGATGCGTCTCAATGGTTGCAGGATACTTAAAAACTCATTATTAACAAAAATTTGGTTTATTCTTAGGTTAGTAATAAGTCAAATGCTTTGTTTTGAAGTTTTCACAAGGAGTAAATAGGATTGGTCACATTGCGCTTAGAGTAGAGAATCTCGAAAGGGCGAAATCTTTTTATATTAAGCTAGGTATGAATTTAGTTTGGGACGATCAAGATTGGTCTTATTTAGAAGCTGGTAAAGGGAAAGATGGACTTGCCTTGCTAGGCCCTAGTTATAAAGCTGCGGGACCTCACTTCGCTTTTCATTTCGAAAATAAGAAAGAAGTTGAAAATATTCAAAATGATTTAAAAAATTCTGGTGTAAAAGTTGGTCCTTTGCATGAGCATAGAGATGGAACAGCATCTTTTTATATGAAGGATACTGAAGGAAACTGGCTTGAAATGCTTTATGTTCCTCCTGAAGGGATTCAATCGAATGTTTGATTCTTTTTTTTTGTATGCAAGAGAAAAGTTATTCTAAAAAACCATATTCCGATAACACCTTAGAAGAAGAATCTATAAGCCTTTTAGAGTGGGATTCATTAAAAACGCATTTATCTTCATTCGCCTCAACGGAAA
>QCDS01000026.1 GCA_003278685.1 Prochlorococcus sp. AG-355-K03
ATTAAATAATGCAAAATATCTTCCCTTCAAAGCTAAAAGTTCATCATGAGTCCCCTCTTCATCTATTTTTCCGTTATGCATCATAATTATGCGATCCGCATGTGTTATTGAAGTTAATCTATGAGTAATAAAAAAAACAGTTGTGCCTCTAAAAAATTCCATTAAATTAAGACTCACTTTTCGCTCTGTTTCATAATCTAAAGCAGATGTAGCCTCATCCATAATTAATAACTTTGGATTTTGAAGAACTGTTCTTGCAATAGCAATTCTCTGTCTTTGTCCTCCACTTAAACTTGTCCCTCTTTCTCCAACTTTAGATGCATAACCAACTGGCAAAGTCATAATAAAATCATGAGCACAAGCTACTTTAGCCGCTTGAACTATTTCCTCACTAGAAGCATCTTTAAGAGAAAGAGAGATATTATCTTCGACGCTACCTTCAAACAATAAGGAATCTTGTGGTACTATCCCAATCTGTCTTCTTAAAGAATAAAGCTCAACTTTAGAAATATCATAACCATCAATAGAAATCTTTCCGCCATCAGGATCATACAACCTAGATAGCAATTTCATAAGAGTTGATTTACCAGAACCTGATTGACCAACAATTGCAACAAATTCACCTTGATTAACATTAAGTGAGACTTGACTTAGTTGAAGAGGCCCTTTTTTATTAAACCTAAAAGATAGATCATCATAAGTGACAGCTCCTTTTATTGGTGGTAAAGGAATATTCAATTTATCATCTTCTGTTGACTCTTGAATATTATTTAGTATATCCCCTATTCTTTCTATTGAAATCGCTGTCTGCTGGAATCCTTGATATAAATTTGCCAATCTCAAAAGAGGAGTAGTTACGTATCCTGAAATTATTCTAAAAGCTATTAATTCCCCTAAAGTCAATTGCCCTTCTAAAACTAAAAAAGTACCCACACATAGTACTGATAAGGAAGAAACTTGATTAAGAAACTGAGATAAACTATTAGATGTAGTTGAAGTAATAGCATTTTTATATCCTTCTGAAATATATTTTGTATATCTATTCCTCCAGCGCCAACGTGAATTCAATTCAATATTTTGAGCTTTTACAGTTTGAATACCTGTCAAAATCTCAACCAAATGATTTTGAGTATGGGCATTTAGTTCTGCTTTACGTCTAAGTTGTCTTCTTATTACAGGAGATACCAAAAAAGTTATTGATGCAAGGATTGGAGCAACTAATAAAGCAACTATTGTCAAAATCCAGCTATAAATTAACATTATGCCAATGTATAAGACTGAAAAAATTGCATCTAATAAAACTGTTAATGCTGTACCCGTTAAAAAGGATCTTATTTGTTCCATTTCTCCAAGTCTTGAAGATAACTCTCCTACAGGTCTTTTATCAAAATAAGTTAATGGAAGTCTTAATAAATGATCAATTATTTCTTCACCCAAAGATAGATCTATTCTATTTGTAGTATCAATGAATAAATTTGTTCTTACTGCTGTCAAGACATTTTCAAAGATAGAAAAAGTAAAAAGTAAAACTGCCAAAACAGGAAGAGTATTTGTTCCATTTTGTCCAATAACTTTATCAATAATTTGTTGAATGATAAGAGGATTCATTAATTGAAAAACCTGAACAAATATTGAAGCTACAAGAACTTCAGTTAGAGCTTTTCTATGTTTTTTTATTGCTGGTTTAAACCAACTTAATCCAAATTTCTTTGTTGGAGTTCTTGCAGTTCTTGTAAAAATAAGAACTTCTAACAATCCATCATTTGAAAAAAGTTCTTGAAAAGTATCAAGTGGAATTTCTTTTATTTCATCTTTAGGATCACCTACTATTGCAACTTCCTTGTTAACGTCAAAACAAATGAAAATATTTTTTGTTTTGCTTTTTATAAATAAAGGTGTTAGTGATCTTTGAATGAGATTTACAGGAATATTTGCCATTTGAGTTTTCAGACCTAAGCTTTCAGCAATCGCTGCACATAAATCTAGGCCTAAATCATTTGTCTTTTTATTTACGTTTTCCGCTAAAATTTTCCTTACACTATCTTTTCTGAGAGGAATATCCATCATATCTGCCAACATTTGAAAACAAGCAGTAGTTTCATCAATTATTCCTTCACTAGAAGAGAAGAATTTATATTCAAATTTATTTTTATTTTTAGTTTTTTCCTCGTTTAGCTCTTTTGCTTTATCAGAAAAATTACTAGTTTCTAAAGAATCTTTTTGTTTTGATAAATTTGTTTTGTTTTCTATAACTGAATCGATCTCAAAATCTAAATTAATAAGGCTTTTAGGTATTCCAATCAACCTTTTGGTACTATCGTTTTTAAAAAGTGTTTTAATATTTTTTTCCATAACATTCTTATATTCAAATTTCTCATCGTTTAGATTTCTCAAAGATAACCAATTAAATTCATTAGGATTAACCTGAGAAGACTCTATGAAATCATCTAGAGTGTTTTTAACTATTACAGATTTCTGAAAATTTTTTAAAAATCTTTTTAATTCCCTTGGCTCATTTGGAAACTGAACTTTGGATAATACATTATTAATTAAATACCATAACTCAGATAAATCTATTGTTCTTTGTCTAAGTTTTAAAAAATCGCTATTAATATCTTTTTGAAAAGCATCCCATTGTTCAAAAGGGATCGAAAGAAATATGCAATTCGAGGCAGCAGAAACAATTTCAATTGGTTGATTAATTCTGTTAGAAGATAAACCAATAATTTCTATAGATTCAAGAAGTCCTAAAGAAAAAATCTTGTTATTTTTGTTATTGGATATCCCTCGCAATCTAATTTTTCCATTAATTAAAATTAAAATATTTTTAGTGATTAAGGTATTACTTAGAATTATTTCGCCGATTTTAAATTCCTGTATTTTTATTTTATCTTTCCAATTAGTTAATATTTTTTCTTCAATTTTAAGCTTCTCGCCAACAAGTTTAATATCTTTATAATTCATATAAATCAAATATTTATTCTGTTGAATTATTAATAGTAGGTATTATATTATCACCATTATTTACAGAATTTTTTTTATTTGAATTATCCTTATAACGAATTTCATCTAATAAGGCCAATACCTTCTTATTAATCCATTTTTCATACATTGTATTTCTTATTCTAGATTTCATTTCATCGTCAAGTTTGGATGGAAGATGTTTTTCGTGCCTTATTATCAGCCAATTATTTTTAAATTCAAATGGAGGCCATAATTGACCATTTTTAGAGATTTTTAATCTTTCTCTTAAAACGGGGTCAAGCCTTCCAAGTTCTACAGGTCCTATAATCCCATTAAAGTTTTTTTCTGATCCAATAGAGTATTGCGAAACTAAGTCTGTAAAACTAGATTCTTTCTCCTCAAGCTGCAGAAAAAGTTCACTCGCCTGGTTACTATCAGGCACCCTAAGAACAGAATACATAACTCTATCTATTAATTCTTTTTGTTCTAAATATTTATCTTCAATTTTATCTTCAAACATATCCTTCTTAAATTGCTCAACTTGAAGTCTTTCATAAAGCATTGTATCTAATCTTTTATCGTCCAAACCATTATCTAACAACCATTGATTAAGTTCATCCTTTCCTTTTATATTGTTGTCAACTAAAAAACGCTTAAAAAATCTTATCTGATCATCTTTATTTGGAATGATTTTATGAGTATAATTTGATTCTAAAAGTCGTCTTAAAAAATCAGGTAATAAATTATAACGGTCTAATAAACTAGGTATGTGGTCTAAGCTAACCTTTAGTTCATCAAACTTTATCCATAATTTCGACATTATTAACGTAGTTTATTTTACCTACGCACCTCCTAATGTACCTGCCTTATTTCTAACTAGGTTAAATCCACCAATTGTGTTACCTAACGCACCTTCAAATACACCGACCAATTGAGCCACACCAACAACCTCAAAACTGTCAGAATTTGTAAGATCTGATGTTGCGTTCACTCCAGTGAGATCTGCCGCATTGATGATAGCAGTGTTTACATCAGCTGTTTCATCATAGTTGTAGTGTGCATACGCTAACCTGCTGGCTCCACTTCCTGCTGGTGTAAATTGGGCAACACTATTCCCAATCATTGACTTCACGTTGGATACGGTATCAAAATCAGAAATGTCTGCTGCACTGAATGAAGAATCTTCTTCAATAAAGGTTCTATCAGCAGTAAGAGAGGTCGTTCCACCCTGGATACCAGTACTCTTGTTTGTACCTACAAGTCCACTAATTTTGTTATCAGTGTCTCCAGTAAAACCATAGTAATAGAGACCTATACGGTCTTTCCCAACTTCAAAGTTATTAACAGTTACGTACTCAAGAGTTGAAGAACTAGTGAAAGTTGATTCATTAATACCAAAGAATATTTTATCTGCTGCGCCATCTGAACTAGATAAATTAATTGTAGTATTGCCTCCTTCAGTTAAAGCTGGAGATAAGTTAATTGTATCTGCACCAGTAGTATCAGCTATTGTAACAACATCAATATCGGTTAAAGAATTAATACTGAATAGGTCAATAGTTGTTGCTCCACCGTCAGTGATTGCAAGAGTGTTTGTACCTCCAAGACCAGTGATAGTAGTTAGTGCAGACCACTCGTTAGATGAATTATCAAAAGCATCTGATTCAATGGTTAATGTCTTACCAGAGGCAATATCAATTTTAGAGATATTACTTGCTAAGGCAGCTTCTGTATCGTTGTAAGTAGTGTTGTCAGATAAAGTAACCTTAACGCTTCCAAGACTAGCGGTTACACCACTGTCAACTTTATTATAGGCCGTTGCAATATCGGCATTAGATATACCATCGGCAGCTACAGGAACTATTGCTGCAAAATCTTGAGTTTTAGCATAATTAGTAACCTGGACCTCATTTGCTCTGAAGATAGCTTTAAACTTAGCCGCGTTAGTTGCAGTTCCACCAGATTGAGCTGCTGCTGCTGCAATAGTTGCGTATTCATCCTTGATAAAGTATGTACCATTATCTGTTTTAGTAATTGTTGCTCCATCGGCTTGTGCAACAGTCATTAAAACTCCTGCTTTTCCATTTAGATCGAAATTAACACCAGTTACATCTTCATCAAATGTAAGTGCGGTTAGATCTTCTCCTGCGGATTGGACTGTATATGTGATTGATGTCGCACCTGTTAGATCAGTTCCAGCACCTTGTAGTAAGTCAGCTCTTGTTCCATCAACAACAGCTCCTGCCACACTACCTGTCCCGGCATTGGTAAGAGCTTGCCTGTATTGAGCAGCAGTAGCACTACCATCGAGAGTAAGAGCTTTACCATTCAATATAGCTTGAATATCTGTATCACTAGCATGTCCAAGGACTGTAGCAACATCAGTGACTCCAGAGTATGTAATTTGACCACCAGATATAGTAGTGTCACTACCTGCTGCGGTATCTATACTCTGCAATCTTGTAACTGTAGTTGAGTCAGTTACTTCAATAGTAGAGGCTTTAGCAACTTTTGTAGAACTTGCAGCTAATATGTCTGTCGATGAATCACTTAAATCAAAAGTTATATCAGCAATAGCTACCCCATGAGCAATTAAAGCATCTAGCTTTGTGATATCGATAGCATCGCTTACACTAATTTTTTGACCATTTAGTACACTTCCTAATGCATTTAACTGAAGATATGTACCGGAGATAGTAACTGCAGAAAAATCTATTGCAGATGTAGTAACTCCGGCTGCAACTATTGCGTCATAATTTGCCGTAGTGAATGCTCCACTATCAATTACAACTGTTGCATCAGCATGATTAAATTTAGCGTTATTATCTAGTACATTTTTTACGTTCGTATAGTTGTCTTTTATAGATGCAACATCAATCAATGTTGCAGCAGTCGTCATTGCTGCGACACTATCTAAATTAGCCTTTGTATTGTTGTTATCTGCTGTAACAACAAAGGTAATAGCATCAGTAGCCTCAGCTAAATTTCCTAGATTATCGGCTATTGCTTTCGCAGTACCCTCGACAGTAGCTGTTATAACCCCTCCAGTTCCAGCTGCAACATTATTTAAAGCGGTAAAGTTTGCATTATCAGTACCAGCTTCAATCTTAGAATCTGTGACTGTTATGGCGACATCATTGTCTTGAGTGATAGCAGCACTTAAACCATCTTCTCTTGCACCACCAGTTTTGGTAAAACCAGCCAGTGTATCAGACATCTTGCCATCACCAGTAAAGTTAAGTTGAACACTTGTTTTACTGTCAAGAGTTGCGAATGCATCATTTCCTATTGCATCTGTAATGTTAATATCTAACGCTTTGGCATTTGTAGCCATACCAGAGGCTAGGTTTGCAAGATTAGAAGCAGTGGTATTAAGAGCTAATGTTATTTCACCTGTATTAGAACCGGAATTATTTTGCGCAAATATACTATTTATCATACCTACGTGATCAGCTGATGTTAAAGCAGCACCGGTATAAGAAATATTCACATCAGGATCATCTGCAACAATTGCTTTTAAATTATCGGTAGCTGTATAAGGATCTGAACTACTTGCAAGGTGGGTAATAGTATCAGTAGTTATTCCAACACTAGCTGCTCCTGTAAAGGTAATATTTCCTTTAGTAGCTAAACTTGCTGCAGCTGCAACACCTAGTGCCTCAGATGTAGTCATATTTAGATTTGAAACATCCGTTGAAACAAAATCGTTTTCCGCCTTAATTAATTCTGTTGTATGAGCTGCTGTTACTCCAGTGATTGTTCCAGTTAAATGTGTTACTCCTGCCTGTTTTCCTAACTTAATAAGTTCATCTCTATTAGTAGTAGTCATCGCATATGTTCCAGTATTAACCACAAATGCATCAGAAGCTCCCACTGACAAAACATGAGTTCCAGCTAATATCTTTGTTCCATCACTATCTGTAATAGTAGAACTAACATTGCCCACCTTAGCATTAGAAACTAATCCATTTAAGCTGGTTATGTTAGCTGTCGTAACAGCACTGATTGCATCAACAGCAACATTTGGCGTTGTGGAACCACTATAAATAAGAGCATCAGCAGCATCCTCAGCATCTGATGTCAAACTAGCTCCATCCATTAAATTACCAATAGAATCTGCAAGTTTATATGAATTGCCGAGGGTAATAGTTGAGCTAGTAGTCTTAGCAACAATAGTCTTTGTGTCTGCAACATTTATATCACTTGCAATTGTGTAAGAGAGAACATCAGTAGCTGCTGCATTCTTTTCGGTAATTAATTCACTCTTAATTTTTGCTGCCGTCGCCTCAACTGACGCGGTTACTGGTCCAGAAAAGTCTCCTAGAACCTGATTAAGTAATACTAAATCTGAATCTGATGTAATCGAGCTATCAGAAATTGTTAATGGCGCATTATTATCTGAGGCTGTAAGAAGTTTAAGAGCAGCATTCTTAGTTGTAGCAGCATTAGATAATGTATCTTCGACATTTGCAGCACCTGTAAGCGTTAAAGTATTAGCATTAATAGTGCCTTGTATTGACTCAACCTCTGTGAGATTAAGAGTTCCCGAGGAAACAGTAAATGTTAATTGTTGCGTAGTTACATCAACAGCTTTCACGGTACCAGCAGCACCAGTAACAGTAGCTGCGATTGTTCCGGTAGTACCAGCTTGAGAGCCATATCCACTTTCAAGAGCGTTTAGTGCAGCTACCTTAGTACTATCGTTTATGGTATCGGTAAGGGAAACAAAAGGATTAGCATCTTTGCCTAAAACAGTTAGGAAGTCAGAAGTAAAGGCTGATCCATTATAAAAGTCAGTTGTCGCACCAGTAACCGCAGCAGCAAAATCAATAGAGTTAGTAGTTTTATTAGTAAATGTAGTTAGATCTTTTGCCTGTTCTAATGTTAGTGCTCCACTGGTTGCATAGGTAAGTTGATATTTCGTACCAGAACCTATATTTGTGAGTGTTTTTAAATGTGCAACTCTATCTGCGTTAATATTTGTAATATCAGCTGTAATTGAAGTAATACCATCTTGGGCACCCAGACTATCAATTCGAGTTAGTAAAGCATTAGTAGCAGAAACTGTACCGAGATCAATAGTAATAGCTGAACCTGCGGCAGCACCTGTTAAGGCATCACCTGTTAGTAGTGTGTTAGCTGAACCTCCTGAACTATCGTCTTGGATTGACATTGTAAGTGCAGAAGATTCTGAATTTGCAGAAGCAATTAACTTATTAATTAGTTTCTTCTGATCTGTACCAGCTGCATTAGTAATATTTATAACAGTATCTGAAGATCCCTCAGTTACAGTGAGAGGTTCTCCAACTGTTCTTAATAAGAGTGTATCGAAATTAGTAGTATTTGCAGCACTACCACTGTCCATTTCAACCAAATTAGCCATAGTGTCTGTTATTCCAACAGAAACGCCTATGGGGAACGTCTTAGTATCAGCTGCAAGAATAGCAATTTGTGCAGCATCAGCTGAACCAACAACTGAGAATGTTATATCATCATTTGTTGAAAGGTTCGAATAACCAGTTCCACTATTTGTGAGGATAGATGCAGAAGCAGTTGCAGATGCTTTAACTCCACCTGTGTCAGCGACTGCAGCAATAGCATCTAATTTGGCCATATTATCAGCAGTCGTTACAGCACCATCATTAACCTCAACAACTATTCCAGCACCATCGGCAACTGCAGTTGCTACGGTTGTATCTTTGGCTGTGTGTAAAGCACTTAAAGTATCAGAAAGTTTAGCTGCGTTTGTAGTGAAATCTATTGTTTTTCCAGTTTTTACAACATCATCTAGAGCCTGGTACTGTGAAACAGTAAAGGAAGAAGCATCAGAGATTTGAACTGTAATATCATTTTTGGCCTTTGATCTTCCAGATCTACCTATTGTTATGGTTTTGACCAATGCACCTGTTGCTGCAACAGCACCTGTGATGGTTCCGGTTGTACCAGCATTACCATTGGCAGTGTTTAGACCATCAATGTCAGCTTCACCATCAATGCTATTTGAAATAGTAAGGTCTACATCAGTGTCCTTAGCTACAACAGCAGCAAAGTTTGCACTCGCATTTCCAGAGCCATCACTTAAATCAGTACCATCAGTTATGGTGACACCTGCAGCATAGTCAATAGAATTAGCCTTGTTGGTCTTACCAGCTAGTGTGACTGCATCTGCAAGACTTAAAGCAGCAGCTGTTGTAGTGTAATCAATCTGGAACTTAGCATCAGTATTAACATTGGACATTGTGGTGCCAAAACCAGCAATGAGTGTTGAATCAATACCTGTAACATTTGCTGTTATTTCAGTAACTGATGCTAATCCAGCTAATGTATTTAGGGCAGCAAGTTTAGTTGCATCTGCAGCAATAGTTCCAAGGTTAATTGTAATAGCACTACCTGTTCCAGTAGCGTTGGTTAATGTATTTGAAAGTAAAATATTAGATCCTGCTATATCTTCAAGAGCCATAGTAAGTTTGGATTCCTCAGCATTAGCAAGTTCAATTAATTTATTTAATTTAGTAACATCTCCAGCAGCAGTGATAGTTATTGTGGCATCGGTATCTACCGTTTCATGCACCGTAATATCTGGTTTAGTAGTGTTGGCTAATGAAGTTGTGAAATCTGATTTTCCAGATGCTGTTTCTCCACTTAATGCTATTAAATTGTCAAGACTATCTTTAAGACCGCTATCAGAAATATTTACATTAGTATTAGCTGCCATTGCGGCAAGTTGAGCAGCAGTAGCTGTTCCAGATACGGTGTAAGTAATTGCATCTGCATGAGAACCTGAACCACTTAGATTTGAATAATTGACACCTAAAACTGTTCCTGTACCTGAGAAGGATGCAGTAATAGAACCTGCATATGAACCTCCTGCCATTGTATTGAGTTTTGCAAAATCAGTCTGTGAAGTTAAGGTATCAGTAATTTCAATGTTTACATCAGTATCACCAGAAATTGCTTCATGTAATCTTGCGACTCTATTTGCATCACTGGAGCCAGCATCATATAGATCTGATAAAGCATCTTTAATTCTTCCAGTATTTGAACCAGATGTATCAAATTGAACGTTGTTACTCGTAGTATCAGCAATAGTCGCATATTCAACAATATCTACATCATCAGTGATATTAACAGTTGTATTAAGGTTGCTAGCAGTTATATCATCCAATATTGCCTCAGTACTGGTGACAGTGGCTGTTATAGCTCCTGAATAATTACCAGCTAAAGCATTTAAAGCTTTCATGTGAGCTGCAGTTGTCAGTGTAGTAGTAATTGAAACTGGAGCATTATCATCTTTACCTTTTATAGTTCCCATCTTAGTGGAAAGATTAGAAGCATCAGTCTCACTATCTACAAATGCACCGAAAGCATCAGAAAGTCCTTGACTGAAATCAGCTGTTCCGTCAGTCTTTCCAATAAGTCCCTCTGCTGTATTTACAGAAACAGCATTACTTGTAACGAAGTTAACGTCAATACCATTAGCTTTTGTGATATTGCTATTAGAACCAACTGCTATAGCTCTAGTAGAATCTAAAGTTATTGTTCCCGTCACAGAGATTACACCTGATTTAGCTGCCAGCGTTCCTAGTTCTGTAACAAAGTTGCTGTCTGTTGTAGTAGCAGTACCTAAGTTAACTGTAATTTGGTCTGATGAGTTTGGATCAAATGTATCAGCTGAAGTAGATAAAATATATTGACCACCATTTCCTCCAGTATTACCAGTTACGTCAGTAACAGTACCTGTAACTACTGTACCTGAATCTAATTGATCAAAGAAATTATTGATTTTTGTGAGGTCATTAGCACTGGTGATAGCAAATTCAGTGAGGGCAATTGGCGCGTTAGTGGTAGCAGCCATGGCAACAGTGAGATTTTCGTGTGCATCAGTATTGTTAGCCATCATATTATCGATTGAATCTGTGATTCCGCCGTTTAATGTGAATGGACGAGTACTAGTTGCTGTTAAATCATCTATAGCCTTAACTGTTGCCACAGTATGAACATTACTACCAGTTGGAGTATTTACTGTGAGTGTAATAACATCCCCTCTAGTCTTAGATGTATTAATACCATTAGAACTATCTAATAAGTTAGCAGCAGTACCACTAACAGTTGCAGTAATTTTTACTGGGGTTGACCCATCAAGGGCATATTCAACGACTTTATTTAATTTATCTCTATTAGCAGAGACATCAGCATCAACTTCTAATGGGTTGCCACTAGCATCAGCAATCTCAATAGAAGAAGCTTTTGATAGAAGATTACTTATTTTTGCTGTTGTTGTAGATGATAAATTATCAAGAGTGTCTCTAACGGTATATGTATGAGAACCAGCTGCAAGGCTGTCAACACTAGTAATTAAGTTAGCTACAGAACCAGCAGATAGAGTTACAGAGCCAGCATTAGTGTGAGCAACTTTTTCTACATGATTTGAATCAGATTGCTCGTTTGCAGCAGTAATGTTATCAAAAGTATCATCAATGTTATAGGTGAATTTCGCTGCCGCAACTTCATTAGTTACACCACCTAACATTTCTACAGCTTCAGCAACAGTTAGAGTTCCCGTAGCAGTAACTGCAGTAGCTTTGGTTATAGCAGTATCAACAGCTGAAGTTGCAGTTGCCACACCAATATCAGCTTCCGTACCAGCAGAGTCAGATATTGAATAAGTAATTGCATTATTATTTGATGAAACAGTAAATCCTGAAATAGAGACTGCATTGTTTACAGATATTGTTGCTGCAGTAAGCGCAACAGCACCAGTTGTTGCTACCTGGTCATAAACTGCATCAATAGCATCTGTATCTGAAGAAGATGATATTTGAGTTTTTATATTTGTAAGAGCTGCAGTAACATCTGAACTTAGAGAAGTACCTGCAACCTTACCCTGATCATCAGTTATTCCAGTGATATTTAACTTGGATAGGGCGTCTGTTTTTGTAGAAGCAAGAAGAACATCCTCGACAAGGTTGGTAGAGCCTGTGACGTTCATTGTCACAGAATCTGAAGTTGTAGTATCGAGTGTTTTTAATTGTGCAGCAGTAGCATCAATTCTATTAATTGTTATTGGAGAAGCAGTTTTAGTCTTTAATGTGTTAATTGCAGCAATATCATCAGAATCAAGAGTATCTGTAATTGTAATTGAGATTAAATCACCATCTGAAGCAGAAGTACCTAGAGATGCAAAATCAGCTAATGCTCCACTAAGTGTCGCTTGAACAATTCCAGTATGCTTAGCTTCTGTCGCAACTTTGTTTAATGCTGCAATGTTATCAGCTCCGAGTGCTGCAGTAGAACCATTAGTAGGACCAGTAATTGTTATCTTCTGGCCTCTGTTAGCTGTTACAGCAAATGCCGTATCAAGGGCAGTTAAAATATCCGAGGCAGTAGCAAATTTTTCTAGAGTACCTGAAAATCCTCCTGTCAAAGTAACTGTAGAAGCAGTTTTACCGTCTAATTGAGCGTGTTGTGCAGGGGTAAGCTCAGTAGTAGCTGTAATAGTTATTTGATCGGTTGCTGCAGTCCCAAGAGTAACTCCACCAGATCCAATACTGAGTAAATTTGCTCCGGTTGTTTCAACAGTAGCTGTTATTACACCACCACTAGCTGATGCAAGTGCATTTAGTTTTCTAATTTCGCTTTCTGTAGTTAATTTTTCATCGGTTATTGTTAAAGCAGCATCACTATCCTCTGTAATAACATTTTGCATTGCTGTTAGAACTGTAGTGCCAGAAGGAACATAGTCACCGATAGCTCCAGTAATACCACCTGTATAAATAACATTAACACCAGATGTAGTCTGACTTGTATGGTCAAGTAACCCAGTAGCTTGAGCTACTGTTAAGGTGCCATTTGCCCCTGAGTTAGCCATTGTGAAACTTACTCTAGAATTAGAAGAACTCAAATCAGCACTAAGTGCATCTACATTTGAAGCAGTTACACCAGTCAAAGTTCCAGTAATTGTAGATATTGGGCTTTGTCCCGCTAAGTTATTTAAATTTGCAATAGTATTACTACCTACTGCTTGAGTACCTGTATTTACAGTAACTACATGAGTCTTACTATTATCGTTAGATGTATCAAGACGAGCAGAGGAAGATGTAAGTAAAGAATAATTTGATACATCATCTTCAATAGCAACAGTTACTATACCTTCGGCTTCTTTTAAAAGCTTATTAAGGTCAGCGATCATTGCAGCAGAAGCTGTAGTAAATGTTGATAGGGTGATTGGTACAGCAGCTGTTTCAGATTTAACAATTGTATAATTTGCATGATCTGTTGCGGCACCAGCATTTATGAAATCGCTATAAGCACCAGTCAAATTAGCTCCATCTACAAAAACAATTGGATAACTATCATCTACAGATGCAGATATTCTGTATTCAGAAATTGTTTTTACCTGAGCAGGGGTGGCACTGGTTTGAACTTGGAACGAAATCTTATCAGTATCTGCTAAGTTTGATAAAGGTGTACCGTCAGTTAAAGCAGTACCAGTTCCTTTAACTGTTGCAGTAATAGGTCCATTAGCAGTATTAGCTACAGTATTTAATTTTGAGAAATTAGCAGATTCAATAACAGAATCATTAATTGTTACTCCATCAGCATTAGCAAGAGCGTTACTACTATCACCACTTGTGGCTTGAGTGTTTAAAGCTGTAAGACTATCAGTTATGGAGTAAGTTTGACTTGTAGACAATGTCAAACCTGCGGCTTTTAAATTGTTTGCTTTTTGAACTGTTATGGCATCTGTAACAGTAAATGTATAATCTCCCGCACTGAAATTCTCTTCTTCAGCAATACGGTAATCAGTTATTTGTGCATAAACCTCGGCATATGTACCAGATAAAGTTGTATCTAGTAGAATTTTTCCTGCGAATAGAACACCACCTGCAACTGTCTCAGCATCTAATAATTTTTGGAACTGTGCCGAAGTTAACTTTAAAGTATCACCTGAAAGAACATCTATAGATCTGATTTGGTTACTTACTGCGCTAGCTAATAATGTGTCAGTAATATTTTTGTGAGTATCAACTATATCACTGTTAGCAGCGGGAGATGAACCAAACTCAGCAACAGTAACCTTTTCGTTATTAATAAGGTCTGTTAATGCTGTCTCTGTATTACCTGTATCTGTAATTATTGCTC
>QCDS01000027.1 GCA_003278685.1 Prochlorococcus sp. AG-355-K03
GGATTAGATTTACAAGGGGGTTCTCAACTTACACTACAAATTATTAAAGAGGAAGGTAAAGTAAGCAAGGATGAATTAGAAGCAGTTAATGCAGTAATAGATAGACGCGTTAACAATTTAGGTGTTTCAGAGTCGTACTTGCAAACACTTGGTGGAGATCAATTAATTTTAGAATTACCCGGAGAACAAAATCCATTAGCCGCTTCAAGAGTTTTAGGTAAGACTGCTTTATTAGAATTTAGAACACAAAAAGCAGGAACATCTAAAGATTTAAAAAGTTTGCAACTTCAGAGATTGAATATAAAAGAATTAATTGAACAATATTCCTCTTTAGAAAAAAGTCAATATGATGATAATTTCTTAAAAATAATTGAGGATGATCTTAAAGAGATACAGCAAGTATTAAATTACTCATTTACTAGTAGTAATTTATATGAAAACTTGATTGAAATTAAAAAGTATGTTGAGACAGAAATTACAAATTTATTTATTAAAACAGATTTATCAGGTAAGGATCTTATTAACGCAGGAAGAAGACAAGAACAAACAAAAAGTAGTTGGGAAGTGTTATTAAATTTTAGTAATTCAGGAGGTGAAAAGTTTGCAGAAATTACAAAGTCAATAGCGGGCACTGATCAACTATTGGCTATAATTCTTGATGGCGAATCAATAAGTGAAGCTGGTGTTGGTAGTCAGTTCGCTAATACTGGTATTACAGGTGGATCAGCAACTATAAGCGGTAATTTTAGTGCTGAAAATGCTAGAGAATTAGAAGTTCAACTTAAAGGAGGTTCATTGCCATTACCAATTGAAATAGTTGAAACTAACACGATAGGTGCTTTGCTTGGATCCAAAAATATTTTAAAAAGTCTTTATGCGGCTATTAGTGGATTAATTTTTGTTGGTATATTTATGATTTTTAATTATAGAATTTTAGGTTTTGTTTCAGTTCTTTCTCTAGTACTTTATGGTTTCTTTAACTTAGCCCTATATTCTTTAATTCCTGTAACTTTAACTTTGCCTGGAATATCAGGGCTTATTCTTAGTATTGGTATGGCTGTTGATGCAAATATTCTAATATTTGAGAGAATTAGAGAAGAATTATATAATGGTAATACTCTTACAAGATCTATTGATAGCGGTTTTCAAAGAGCTAATTCATCTATAGTCGATGGCCACATAACAACACTTCTAAGTTGTTTTGTATTGTTTTTATTAGGAACAAATTTTGTTAAAGGTTTTGCGGCAACGTTAGGTATTGGAGTCTTAATAAGCTTGTTTACCTCTTTAAATTGTTCCAAAACTATTTTACGATTTTTTACAACATATCAATCTTTTAGACAAAAAAATCTCTATCTGCCAAGGAATAGTCTTTCAAATTAAATTGTTTTTTTAATTTCCCATGAAATACAATCTTGAACTAATAAAAAATAAAAAAAAGATAATTGGTTTTTCTGCTGTTCTTATTTTGTTGAGTCTTTTAGGCATTTTATATTCTTCTTTTAATACTTCTTATCAGAAACCTATAAATTTAGGGATGGATTTTGTTGGGGGAAATGAACTAAGAATAGAGAGAGTTTGTGAAGAGGAATGTTCTGATTTTTCCCCTGATTCAGTTTTAGAAAGTTTAAGAGAAATCTCTAAAAATAAAAAGGTTTTGAATAATATTAAATTACAATTTCAAAATAACAATAAATTAATTTCAATAAGAACACCTTTTTTGAGTATCGAAGAATCAAATAATCTTACTACTAATCTTGAGAATATTGTTGGGCCTCTAAATTATAAAAGTAAGAATTCAAGATTAATAGGTCCAAAGCTTGGGAAAAGATTACTTACTAATTGTGTTACTTCATTGTTAGTTTCTTTATTTGCAATATCTTTATATATAACTATTAGATTTGATAAAAAATATGCATTATTTGCATTATTAGCTTTATTCCATGATTTATTAATTGTTTTCGGTATATTCTCCTGGTTGGGAATTATATTATCTGTTGAGGTGAATAGTTTATTCGCGGTGTCCTTGTTAACTATTGCTGGCTATTCAGTAAATGATACTGTTGTAATTTTTGATAGAATTCGTGAGAATCTAAAAACAAGGAAAGAAAGCTATAACGAAACTATTCAATTATCAGTAAACGAATCATTTAGGAGAACAACCTTTACTAGTATTACGACCCTTATCCCTTTATTAAGCATAATTTTGTTTGGATCTTATTCGCTATTTTGGTTCTCTTTGTCCTTGTCATTAGGAATTTTAGTCGGAAGTTATTCAAGTATTTTATTAGCTCCTTCTTTGTTGCTTAAAGACTGAACTTAAGCTTCTAATTTTATGAAATTTAATTACTATTTTATAATTTTATTTTCTTTAGTTTTAATAGATCTTTCTACTGAGCTAAGAATTTTATTTGATCACTTTACTTTTAGCTCACTGTATTTTGCTATAGGTAAACATCCCTTAGCTTTCTTTATACTTTTTTCCTTGCCTTATTTATATAAAAAATTAATTTAATAAATATTAATGATCTTTAAACGACTCTTTTATTAAAACCTGTATTACTACAGCTAATGGAAGAGATAGAATTAAGCCTAATGGTCCAAAAATAAATGTAAATCCAAATTGTGAAATTAATGTAAGACCAGGAAGTAAGTTTGCTTTTTTCTTCATTATAGATGGCATTATTATATAGCTTTCAATATTTTGAATGATTACATATGCTCCTAAAACGGCCAGTGGTTTCCAAAAATTATCTAGTAGTGCAATTGATATTGGAAATATACCGCTAATAACTGGACCTATATTTGGAATTATATTAAGAACCATCGCTATTAAAGCATTTGAGACAACATATTTGACATCTAATATAGATAAAACTATTAATGATAATAGACCTACTGATAAAGAGCTTATCACCATAGAAAAGGTCCAATTAGCCAATGCAATATTGCATTTTTCAAGAATATTTCTAAATTTGTTTCGATAATTTTTTGGAATTAATACAAGTATATTTTCTTTATATTGTTTTGGTTCAATAGAAATCATCAAACTCACTGCTAGTACGAATATTAATTTCAAAAGACCTGAACCCAGATTCCCAGCTATATTTATTAAATTCTTAAAACTTTCTTGAATAGCTTTTGCAATAGTTGAGGCATCTGGAATGGTAACTACATTATTTATAAGACTAAATATGTCTATAACATTTTCTGATTGTTCGCCATAAAATAAGCTATTAAATTTGTTCAGATTTGTATTAATCAAAATATTTATTTTTGATAAACCATTTGGAATATCAACTAGTATTTCATTGAATTCTTTTATAAATGGAGGCAATACAAGAATAAAAATTGTAAATACTATTACTGATATAACAGTTAAAACAAGAAACAAAGATAGCGATCGGGGAATTTTTAAACCCTTTTGCATGTGATTACATAAATTACAAACAATATTTGAAATTACTAAAGAACAAACTATTAAGAGGAGAAAATCTCTTAAAGTCCATATTATTAACGAAGTGATTAAAATTACTACTAATTTGAAATATGATGAACTACTCAATTTTCATAATATTCTACTTCTTCTCAGAATATCCTAATCCATTAAATTTGGCATAACTATTAGCAAATCTCATAAATCTATCAAAATCTGTTGTGTTCTTCCAAATATAAACTGCTTCTAAAAATATGGGTTCTCCATCAACAAACTTTACTTTAACTTCTCTAGTTAGTATTTCACCTTCAGAATCAATCATACGCATACCTGTAATTTCACCATCTGTAATTGAAGATAATGCTTGAGGTTTTTCGAATAAAAATAATGCTTGGCCAGTTGTACCATCTTTGCTCCTAGTCAGTCTTATTTCAGGCACAACTGGTTCATCAGTTCCTTCATAAAATTGTATTTTTGCAGTTTTATTTACTGTCATAATATTGGGTTAATAATTTTTTATCTTAAGAAATATTTTTCAGATTCGTTTGTGATTATTTTATAAAACATTATTTATTAACTCTAGGATCCTTTTATCATAAATTTTGTCAGTCAGATCTAGTAACTTTATATTTGTTTTGCCAACCTTTTCATATTCATAACATTTATCGTAATAATCTAGAACTGATCTGCATACTATATCCCATTTCTCATTATCAATTGAATCAAGAGCTATTTTTGTCCTTTGCGGTCCTAATCTTTTTCTTATCCTTAGTACAGATTCTTTAAGTTCCTCTTTCTTAAAAACACTATAAGTTTCTATCAACTCATCTAATCTGTTAGATTCACTTCTTAAAATTTCAATTCTCCTAGAATTCTTCATCTGATTGAAGAATTCATGGGGGATTTTGCACTTACCTATATTTGCACTTTCAGCTTCTACAAAAATATTATTAGAACATTTAAAAGAATTTAATTTTTCTGCAATTTTATTTTCAAATTGTTCATTTGAAGGTTGTTCTTTCATTCCTAAGCCTCCAAATGTACTTCCTCTATGACAAGCAAATCCTTCAAGATCAATAGTTTGATATTTATATTTCTCTAATAATGATAATAATCTTGTCTTTCCTGTTCCCGTTTTTCCTCCAATAACTACAATATTCAACTTTTTTATGAAACTATCTAATACCCATCTCCTATAATTTTTGTATCCTCCGTTAAGTGTTATGGGATGAAATTTAAATTTTTCTAGTAACCATGCAATACTATTTGATCGCATTCCTCCTCTAGAACAATATATTTTTATATAGGAACCATTATTATTTTTTTCGGGAATAATTTTGTGAGAGTCAATAATCATAAATAAATTTTCAAGAAGTAATTCCATTTTTTTTTCAAAAAAATTCAAACCCTCTATGACTGCTTTTTTTCTTCCTTCTTTTTTGTAAATCGTGCCAATTATAGTTCTCTCATCATTATCAAATAGTGGAATGTTAATAGAATTAGGCATGTGTCCTTTATAATATTCATTCGGGCTTCTAACATCTATAAGTGGTCCTTTAAAACTTCTAAATTTCTCTAGTTCTTTTCTTTTGAAATACATGGATAGTTTTTATTTTTTAGATTGATTTATTAAAATGAATTACAAAGAACAAGATAACTATAATAATGCTACATTAGATCTTATAAAAAAATTTGTTGATTCCAATCAAAGAAAAAGGATAAATTCATTAACTCAAATAGAATCTGAAGTCGAAAATATTTTTAATCTTGGCCCTTCATTGTTTGATATCTTTGATTGTGATGGAGATGATTGGGCTGCTGGTTGGATATTGCAAGTTTTAAAAAAATTTAAGCCTGAATTCTTTGAAAACTTTAAATTTAATAATTGGTTTAATACATATTCAGATATTGATATTAATTATGAAGATTTGCAATTGATGTTGGTTGAGCAAAAATTTGAAGAGGCAGATAGATTAACAAGTTCCTATTTACGAAAATTAGCTGGAAAATTAGCTGAAAACCGTGGATATGTTTTTTATAGTGAAGTTAAGAATATGTCAGGTAAAGATCTAGAAACAATAGATAGATTATGGACTATTTATTCTAATGGTAGATTTGGATTCTCAATTCAGGCAAAGATATTAAAATCAGTAGGGAAAAAATATGAATTAATGTGGCCGAAAATAGGTTGGAAAAAAGAGGGCTTATGGACTAGATATCCTGGATCTTTTTGCTGGTCATTGGATGCTCCTGACGGACATATGCCTTTAATAAACCAACTAAGAGGAGTAAGACTTATGGACTCCATCCTACGACATCCTGCTATTGCAGAGAGACATAATAATATTCTTTAAATTGAGGTATTTAATAAGTTAAAATTAAGACAGTATCAAAATATTATTATGTCCTTATTTCGGGGCAAAAATATTTTAAAAAAATTTTTTAAAAGACCAAAGATTAATTGGTCAAACTACGAATTCGAATCATCATTACAGTTAAATGAATTTGTCGATCAATTATTAGAACCTATTAAAAATTCTCAATCAAGCTATCTTATAAAACTTGGTTTACATGAAGCTCTAGTTAACGCAGTAAAACATGGAAATAAATTAGATCCTAAAAAAAATATTAGAGTAAGAAGGATAATTACTCCTAATTGGTGTGTTTGGCAAATTCAAGATCAAGGTAATGGTTTAGAAATAAAAAAAAGAGACTACAAATTACCAAAAAAAATAAGTAGTGTAAATGGGCGCGGCCTATATATTATTAATGAATGTTTTGATGATATTAGATGGAGTAGTAAAGGTAATAGGCTTCAGTTGGCTTTAAAAAGGTGATTTTTACTAGGGCAAGGTTGATCAACGTTAATTTCTTTTAACCATTTAATACTTTCTTCTATATAGTCAATAGTCTCCTTCTCATTACAGGAAATAATTAAATGGCATAATGCTGCTGAAATTAGTTCAGCAGATCGTTTATATTTATTTCCTTTGTCTTTATGCCATTTAGTATGATCAATCTTTAGTTTGTCATTAAGACATTGAACAAGCTGAATAGTATCTTTATCCCAATCGGTCATAGAAAATTTTATTTACTTTACAGCAGACCATACTTTGGTCATAAAAAAGGAATTTGATTTTACATCTTTGAACCCTACTTCCTCTATTTTAGAATCTATATCCTCTTTTATGTAATCACAATAAAAAGGCTCATGAAAGGATTTATAGAAGTTTTCCATTACGGATATAAAATCAGGTGAATCACTTATTTGAATTGAATCAGCTAATACTAATATCCCACCAGGTTCAAGAACTCTAAAAAATTCATTTAATACTTTAGCTCTAATTGTTCTAGGTAGTTCATGAAATAAGTAAACACAAGAAATGCATTGAAAACTATCATTTTCAAAAGGTAATTCTTCAGCATTACCTTTTATTAACTCAATTAAATCTCCATCTAAATCTGAAATATATCTACTTGCCTCTTTTAAGTATGAATCAGATAAATCTATTCCTGTAATTTTTTCTTTAGGAAATGCAGCTCTTAATTGTTTTAATGTTCTTCCTGATCCTGTAGCCACATCAAGTATTTTTATAGAACTTTTTTTTCTATCGCTAAAAATTTCAAGTCCTTTTTTTATTGGCTTAATTATTCTTCTCCTCATTGAGTCAGCAGTTCCATTAAAAAGTATCTCTACTTGTAGATCATATATACTAGCTGAAAAATCTGATAAATAACCATCTGTTTGATGATGAAAATTTCTCAAGTAATATTGAGGATAATTATCTTTATCAATTGATTTTGGAAGATCATCAAAGTTTTGTTTTCTGCGTCTATCCCATGTAATAGGCATATCGAGCCAAATTTTAGGATATTGAGTTAGATATCTAAGCCATGGCTCGTCGAACAATAATTTTTTTGGATATATATTTTTTTCTGCATCATTCCAATCTTCTTCTCTTAAGTTATCCATTGAATTTTGGATTTGCATTAGTAGATCCTTATCTATATCAAAATTTTCAAGCTTCGAATCAGGAAGAATTAAATTCATTAATCTTGAACTAATCTGCTTGTGAGCGAAACCGGCGATGCTTTTACTTTGTTGTAGCGTTTTATATGCAATTTTTGAAATAGATTCCCTAGCCATTTTTTAATTTATCTATTTATATTCCAACAAAAAAAAATTCAATTTGAGAATATTTTGTGATATTTCTCAAATTGATTAATTTAAACTAATTTTTTCTTTTAATTATGCATCGTAATACATGAAGAATTCATGGGGATGAGGCCTTTGTCTTAGTTGTTGTACCTCTTCGTATTTTATATCGATAAAGTTATCAATAAAATCTTCAGTAAATACTCCACCAGCTAGTAGATAATCCTTATCTGCTTTTAGCGCATTAAGTGAGTCATTTAGAGATGAGGGTACTGTATCAATTTTTGCAAGTTCATCAGCTGGAAGTTCAAATAAATCTACATCTACTCCATCACCAGGATCAATTTGATTTTTAATTCCATCAATACCAGCAAGCATCATCACTGAGAATGCTAAGTAAGGATTTGCAAGTGCGTCACCTGATCTGAATTCTAATCTTTTAGCTTTAGGGCTTGGTCCTGTTAAAGGTATTCTTACCGCAGCTGATCTATTACCCTCAGAATAAACTAGATTTACAGGTGCTTCGAATCCTGGAACCAATCGTTTATAACTATTAGTAGTTGGGTTAGTAAATGCTAAGAATGATGGAGCATGTTTAAGTATGCCTCCGATGTACCATCTTGCGGTTTGAGATAAATTTGCATATGATCCTTCACCAAAGAATAGTGGTTGACCACTCTTCCATAAACTTTGGTGAACATGCATTCCTGTTCCGTTGTCGTTAAAAACAGGTTTCGGCATAAATGTTGCTGTTTTGCCATATTTTTTTGCAACATTTCTGACAACGTATTTATAGGTCATAACGTTATCAGCAGCATTTATTAACGAATCAAATTTCATTCCAAGCTCGTGTTGACCGGCACCAGCAACTTCATGGTGATGTTTTTCTGTGGGGATACCTAATTCACCCATAAGAAGAAGCATCTCAGATCTGATATCTTGCGCAGTATCATTTGGAGCTACTGGAAAATATCCTTCTTTATATTGAATTTTGTATCCTAAGTTTCCCCCTTCTTCAATTCTCCCTGTATTCCATGGGGCTTCAATAGTATCTACACTATAAAAACAACCTCCTTCTTTAGAGTCATATCTAACATCATCAAATAAAAAGAATTCTGGTTCTGGTCCAAAAAATGCAGTATCAGCTATTCCAGTGGAGTCTAAATATTTTAATGCCTTTTGAGCTAAAGCTCTTGGGCATCTATCATAAGGCTCGCCACTTCTAGGCTCTTGGATAGAGCAAATCATACTTAGAGTTTTATGCTTATAGAAAGGATCTATCCATGCAGTACTTGCATCAGGAACCATTGACATATCTGAGGCATTAATTGCTTTCCAACCTCTTATTGATGAACCATCAAATGCTAGACCTTCTGTAAATGAATCCTCTTCTATCATGTCTGATGTGAGAGTTAAATGTTGCCATTTACCATGGATGTCAGTAAATTTTAAATCGATGAGTTCAATTCCTTCATCTTTAATTTGACTCAAAACATCTTGTGGAGACTTAGACATAACTTATAAGATACCTTCTATGAAATTAATTACTTGATGATTCTTATTATGTATCAAACGTTACTTTTTTCAACACTTGATGTCTTCTTTCAGTATTTCAAGTCATAACTTTAATAATTATTTACTTAAATATTTAAATTGAATTAATTTCTTTAAATAAATATCGCTTAAGCGACGATATTAGTTTAATTTAAAGGTAATTGAATGTAATGCTTTGACAGAAGCAAAACTTATTCCGGCTTTAAACAAAGAGAACTTATCTCATTTCCCAAAGACTTATGTTCCCTCTAGACTTTTATTAGGTCCTGGTCCTTCAAATGCTCATCCAGAAGTCTTGAGTGCTCTTTCTTTGAATCCCATTGGTCATTTAGATGAAGCATATATCTCACTTATGTCAGATGTACAGCAACTCTTAAGGTATACATGGCAGTGCAATAATCGTCTTACACTCCCAATGAGTGGTACTGGTAGCGCTGCGATGGAAGCTTCAATAGCTAATTTTATTGAAGAAGGAGAAAATATTTTGATTGCAAAAAAAGGATATTTTGGAGACAGATTAGTTGATATGGCAACTAGATATAAAGCTCAAGTTTCCGTTATGGAAAAACCATGGGGTGAGGCTTTTACATATGAGGAAATTAAGTATGAAATAGAAACTAAAAAACCAGCCATTTTTGCTATTGTCCATGCTGAAACATCAAGTGGTGTTTTACAACCTCTTGAAGGGATTGGCGATTTATGTAGAAAAAATAATTGCTTGTTTTTAGTTGATGCAGTTACTTCACTTGGCGCTTTAGAATTATTGATAGACGATTGGAAAATTGATCTAGCTTACAGCTGTAGTCAAAAGGGATTAAGTTGTCCTCCAGGATTAAGCCCTTTTACAATGAATAAAAGAGCTGAGGAAAAACTAAGTTCAAGAGAAACAAAAGTTCCCAACTGGTACTTAGATTTATCTCTATTAAATAAATATTGGGGGTCTGATCGTGTTTATCACCATACTGCACCCGTCAATATGAATTTTGCTATTCGTGAAGGTCTACGATTAATTGCTAATGAGGGTTTAGACAATGTTTGGAATAGACACAACACTAATGCAAGGAAACTGTGGAATGGTTTAGAGAGTCTTGGAATGGAGTTACATGTATCAGAGGATTATAGATTGCCAACTTTAACCACAGTTAAAATACCTCCAGCAGTCGATGGGGAGGGTTTTAGAAATCATCTTTTAAGAAACTTTGGAATTGAAATAGGAAATGGACTTGGAGAATTATCTGGTAAGGTGTGGCGTGTAGGACTAATGGGTTTTAATTCATGTGAGGAGAATGTTGACAGATTATTAAACCTATTTGATACTGAACTGAAAAAATTTTCTATTTTTGAGTCCTCAACTTTTTGAACCAAATCTGTAAAATTTGACTACATTCATCCTCCAGGATACCTCCAATAATTTCCATTTTGTGATGAGCACTTTCATGTTTTGATAGGTCAATTGAGCCACCCAATCCACCTCTTTTCTTATCGTAAGCTCCGAAAATAACTTTACCCATCCTCGCTTGAATAAGAACAGAGGAACACATAGTACAAGGTTCTAAATTTGTGATAATAGTACATTCATTAAATCTCCAATCATTTTTTATTAGAGATGCCTGCCTAAGTGCCATTATCTCAGCATGACCTAATGGATCTTTATTTAAATTCCTTCTGTTAACCCCCCTCCCGATACATCTTCCTCTCTCATCTAAAATTATTGAGCAGATTGGAAGCTCAACTTTTCCAATTTCTTTAGATCTTCTTAATATCGAGTTCATCCACAAAGTGTATTTTGAATTTTTTATTTTTTTTTGTTGATCTTTATTACTATTTCCATTTTCAAAAAAATATCTCATTTATCAATATTGAGAATAGAATTATTAATAGATATCTTATCTGATGGCTGAAGATTTAATTAATAAAAAAGATATATATTTCCCCTCAAATTTAGGGACTAATGACAAATTGATTACTCTTCTTAATAGAGCAAGTCAAACTCTTTGTGACTGGTTCTCTAAATCTGATAAAAATGGTCCTCTACCTTTCGATGAGAGTTTCAAGTGCATTATGCCTGCGGAAGATGGTAACTCTGAAGAAGATTTGTTTTCTGAGATTGAATCTCTTTTAAATAATTCATTTAATCCCATTCATCCTGGCTCACTAGCTCACCTTGATCCTCCACCTTTAATTTTCTCAATTATTGGAGATTTAATTGCTGCTGGTTTAAATAATAATCTTCTCGCATACGAGTTATCACCAAGTGTAACTTTGCTTGAGGAATCATTATGCAAATGGTTTGCCAAAAAAATAGGGTTTAATGATTTTTCAGGAGGTATAGCTGCTAGCGGAGGTACATTAAGTAATCTGAATGCACTTATAGCGGCTAGAAATAATGCTGGGTTAGGAACAAATCCTAATTCTGTATTTCTTGTTAGTGAAGATGCTCATTCTTCCTTCGTTAAATGTATAAGAGTAATGGGCCTTGATACTACGAATCTTGTCAGGATTAAAACTGATAATCAAGGTCGAATGGATATAAACGATCTCAGAAAGTCTTTAGATAAATGTTCAATAGATAATAAAAAAGTATTTGCTATTGTTGCCACCCTTGGGACGACTGTGAGAGGAGCAGTTGATCCTATTAAAGAAATAAGTGAAATCTGTAAACAAAGAAATATCTGGTTACATATTGATGGTTCAATTGGAGGGATTTTTGCTTTAACTTCTATTCCAATTGAAGGTTTAAATAATATAAATCAAGCTAATTCGATAACGATAAATCCACAAAAAATTATCGGCATTACAAAAACCTCATCTTTGTTATTGGTTTCAAATATGAGTACTTTAGAAAATACTTTTAATACTGGACTACCATATATATCATCTAAAAAAAATATCATAAATAGAGGAGAAATAGGTATACAAGGTTCCAGACCTGCAGAGGTTATCAAACTATGGCTTGGGTTACGTTTTTTAGGTCTGAATGGAATAGAAAATATATTGAAATCATCAATTAAAAGAAAAGAATTTTTTATAAAAAATATTAGTAAAAATAAATTTGATATTTATTCAGGTCCTCTTCATATTGTTTCATTCTTACCAAAGAAACTTGAGCCAAAAGACTCTGATGCATGGACTAAAACTAAAGTTAATGAACTAATTAACAACAATTTTATGCTTTCTAGACCAAAATTTAAAGGTAAATATTTTTTAAGGGTAGTCATGGGAAATTACAATACAAATGAATCTCATATTGAAGATCTTTTGAAACTTTTAGATACTTAACTAATGAATATAGGTAGACCAAAAATTATTGCAATAGTTACAGGGTTTATATCTATAGCAATTTGTATTGCTTATTTACTCTTAATAACTATCTTTGATTTCAGAACTTATCTAAATGATCAATTATCCAACTTTACATAGTAAATGGAGGCAAACTTTTATTTGAATTAAAATACTTTTTCATTTCAATTTTTGAAATAGCTTCTTTTACGAAATTGTTTAAAATATCTTCTCTCTTACTTATTCTATAGATCTTATCAACTACTTCTTGTATTCCTCCATCTCCCCAATCTTGCCCATTTTTAAAATATTCAATTAAACTTAGTCCTACTATTCTTATTAACCAGCCTGCTGTAACTGATTGGATAGATTTAGATAATATTATTTTAGTCAAACTTGTAGCTAAAGCAGGAGAAAGAATTGCGAGACCCCCTTTTAGTATTCCTTGTTTAGCCAATGCACTCAGCAATGATGTAGCTAAATCTTTTGCATCTCTTTTTGTAAGCTTTATTTCATATATTTTTGATAACTCCATTATCATTTGAAGGTTTACGGAGGTAGTAGCAAGAAAATCAACAGCTGGCAGTGGATTAACTAGTATTACTCCTCCTGTTATCCACATATATTTAGTGATTACTTTATTTGACATTAAATATCTTTGTTCTTGTACGAAATTTTTACTTTTAATACCTAACTTATTTGAGCGAAAAAGAATATTATCCGCCAATAACTCTTCACCATTATTATCGAGGGTTTCAATTATTTCTCTAAATAAACTTCCTACCTCTGGAACTAAATTTAAAGTATCTGATTTCGTATAGGTGGATTTTTGAAGGACTGCAATTGTTTGAACGACTGAAATTTTATTTTTTCTAGCGGAAGTTATAGAAATTATATTTTCTTTGATAAGGTTATTTTCATCTTTAGACCTCAAATCACATTTATTTAAAACTATTATTATTTTTTTCCTTAATCTTAATAATTCTTTAATCAAATAGTTTTCATATTTATTTATGTCCTGATCTAACACAAAAAGAACTAAGTCAGAATTTGACGCTTGTATAATTGTTGCTTTTTCTCTTTCTTCTCCTAATTTAGATGGTTCGAATAAACCCGGAGTATCAACTATATTAATGTTTCTTTTTAAAATTGGTATACGAATTTTATAGCTAGTAATTTGCTTTGTTGTTCCTATTTTTGCGGAGGTTTGCCCGACAATATTTTTCAATAAAGATCTTGCTATAGATGTTTTTCCTGAGGAACCTGCTCCAAAAAGAGTAACTTTATAATCTCCTGTTTTTAATTGTGACTCTAGTTT
>QCDS01000028.1 GCA_003278685.1 Prochlorococcus sp. AG-355-K03
ATTCTAATTTAAGAGGATTAGTTGTGAATTGGGAATTAGTCTTAAGAAAAAATAAAAATTCAATAAATTGTCATCAACTTTTGAGGCTTGGCCCCATGTCATCTTCAATAGATCTAGAGGAATTTTTAACAACTTTCGAAGGTATACAAATTCTTATAAAAGAAAAAAACTATAGAAAATTGGACCCTATAAAAAAATCATTTGAATATGATTTTGGGCTTTCAAATTTTACTACTCTATTGCTGGAAGAATTATCAATTAACGCAAAAAATAAAAAGTCTCTTACTCCGATGGCTTTAGATCTTATAGAGGAAGGCGAGCAGATTAAAGGGGTTTTAAAAGAGAAAATTACTCAAGATAATCAAATTACTGAGTATATGCTTGCAAATCTTGTCCCAAAACTTTGGCCAGCTGAAAATCCTATAATGCTCTCCGCAAGTAGCCCGATTAGAGATTGGCTTACATTTTCAGAAAATGGTACTTTAACAAGAAATTGCTTCAGCTTTAGGGGTGCTTCTGGCATAGACGGTACTTTATCTCTTGCATTAGGTATTTCTAGAATTAAAAATCCTCTACTCCTTGTGACTGGAGATTTGGCTTTTATTCATGATATAAACGGTTGGCTTATTGAAAATTCAATCGACATGAATTTAACAATTCTTCTAATAAATAACAATGGCGGAAATATATTTAATCGTATTTATAAAAAAAATTTAAAAGAAGATGAATTAAAAAAACTGTTTCTTATGCCAAAAGAAATAAACTGGCCAAAACTCGCAGAGGGTTATCAAGTAAACTTTAAAAGTGTGGCAAATTTTAAAAAATTACGAGAGGCATTCGATTGGAGCATTTCTATCCAGAAATCTGTAATAATTGAAGTTGATGTTGATCCAGAAAATGAAATTTGTGAAAAAAATGCCCTGCTAGAAAAAATTATTGGCAGTTAAATTTATCATTTTCTATCTTTGAATAATTAGACTTCATGAAAGTATTACCTGGTAAAACAACTTTAAATTGGTCTGAATGCAAATCTTATGAGGATATATTGTTTCACAAATCAGATGAGGGAATTGCGAGAATTGCGATTAATCGGCCTGAAAAAAGAAATGCATTTAGGCCACAAACTGTAGATGAACTCATTGACGCATTTGATATCGTAAGAAATGATGAAACTATTGGTGTAGTTCTCTTTACAGGTGCGGGACCTGACAAGAAAGGCATTTATTCGTTTTGCTCTGGAGGTGATCAGAGTGTAAGGGGTAAAAATGGGTATAAAAATGATGAAGGTAAGCAGAGATTAAATGTACTTGAACTTCAAAGATTGATAAGAAGTTTGCCTAAAGTGGTTATTGCCTTAGTTCCTGGTTTCGCGATTGGAGGAGGCCAGGTACTACATTTAATTTGTGATCTCAGTATCGCCTCTGAAAATGCAATATTTGGTCAAACAGGCCCAAGAGTTGGTAGTTTTGATGCGGGTTTTGGATCTAGTTATTTAGCAAGACTTGTTGGTCAAAGAAAAGCAAAAGAAATTTGGTTTTTATGTAGAAAATATAATTCCAAGGAAGCTCTCAAGATGGGCTTGATAAATGCAATTACAAAGATTGAAGAATTAGAAGCTGAGGGTGTAATCTGGGCAAGAGAGATTTTACGAAATAGTCCAACTGCTATTCGTATTCTTAAAGCTTCATTCAATGCGGAGAATGATGGGATTGCCGGTATTCAAGAATTATCTGGATACACAACTCAATTATTCTATTCGACTGAAGAAGCTCAAGAAGGTAGAGATGCCTTTCTTGATAAGCGTCCACCAGATTTTTCTGACTATAAGTGGACCCCCTAGTTTATTTTTCAAAAGAACTTTTTTAAATAATTATCGATGAGAATTCTTCTTGCCGCTGCCGAATGTGCTCCAATGATCAAAGTTGGAGGTATGGGAGATGTGGTTGGTTCGTTGCCTCCATCTCTGATAAAACTTGGTCATGATGTAAGGGTAATAATTCCAGGATATGGAAAATTGTGGAGTCTTTTAGAGGTATCGAATGAACCAGTCTTTAGAGCAAATACAATGGGCTCTGATTTTGCCGTATATGAAGCAAAACATCCCATTCATAATTATGTGATTTACCTAGTGGGTCATCCAACATTTGACTCTGATCAAATATACGGAGGCGAAAATGAGGATTGGCGCTTTACATTTTTTGCTAGTGCCACTGCAGAATTTGCCTGGAATTGTTGGAAACCTCAAGTTCTCCATTGCCATGATTGGCACACTGGAATGATTCCTGTGTGGATGCATCAAGACCCCGAAATTAGCACTGTCTTCACAATTCATAATTTAAAATACCAAGGCCCTTGGAGGTGGAAACTTGAAAAAATGACTTGGTGTCCTTGGTATATGCATGGAGACCACACAATGGCTGCGGCAATGTTGTACGCAGATAGGGTCAATGCTGTTTCTCCGACTTATGCAGATGAGATTAAAACCCATGAATACGGGGAAAGTCTCGAAGGATTACTTAATTATATTTCAGGTAAATTACGTGGAATTCTTAATGGCATAGATCTTGATGAATGGAATCCAGCTAAAGATCCAGTTTTACCTGCAAAATTTAGTATTAAGAATTTAGAAAATAGGCTAGAAAATAAAAAAATTCTGCAGAGAGAAATGGGTCTCGAAATTAATCCTAAAAAATATCTTTTAGGTATGGTCAGTAGGTTAGTTGATCAGAAAGGGGTTGACTTACTTCTACAAGTTTCGAGAAGACTTTTAGCATATACAGATTCGCAAATAGTTGTTCTAGGGACTGGAGATAGATATTTAGAGTCAGGATTATGGCAACTTGCATTAGATTACCCAGGAAGATTTTCTGTATTTCTTACCTATGATGATTCTTTATCAAGACTTATATATGGTGGCTCTGATGCATTTTTAATGCCAAGTAGATTCGAACCTTGTGGCATTAGTCAACTACTTGCCATGAGATATGGTTCTATTCCAATAGTAAGGCGAGTGGGAGGTTTAGTTGATACAGTTTTACCTCATGATCCAGAAAATAATAGCGGTACTGGTTTTTGCTTCGATCGCTTTGAACCTATAGATTTCTATACATCTTTAGTAAGGTCTTGGGAGGCATTTAGGCATAAAGATAGTTGGGGATTGTTGCAAAAAAGAGCAATGAGTCAAGAGTTTAGTTGGCAAAGATCGGCACTCGAATATGAAATTATGTATAAAGATGTTTGTGGAATAAAAGAACCATCTCCAGATTTTGTTGAAGTTGAAAAATTCTCTTACGGACAATCGGCTGATCCATCCTTAAAAAAAATATGATTTAATTTTTAATGGAATTCTCTTTATCAGAATTAAACAATGTTTTGGGGGATATTAAAAATCTGAGCGCGGGGAAAAGAGATTTTTTAAATTTTAAAAATATTAGTATTGATAGTAGAACTTTATTAAAAAATGATCTTTTTATAGCTATTAAGGGTAAAAATTTTGACGGACATAGTTTTCTTTCAGATGTTTTAGATAAAGGAGTTAAATCGGTAGTAATTAAAAAAGGGATGCAGAGATTACTTCCTAGTAATTTTCCATATTGGGTTGTAAATGACACATTAGAGGCATTTCAAAAATTAGCATTGCTAAAAAGAAAAAAATTAAATATCCCTATTATCGCAATAACTGGTTCAGTGGGTAAAACAACAACTAAAGAAATGATTGGTGGAGTTTTAAATAAACTTGGAAGAATAAAATTATCTCATGCAAATTTCAATAATGAAATTGGAGTTGGTCTTACTATTCTTTCTACAGATATAGAAGATAAAGCTTTAGTTCTTGAGATGGGGATGAGAGGGCTTGGACAGATCGAGAATTTATCTAAATATAGTGAACCCAATATTGCAGTTATTACTAACATTGGCACAGCTCATATTGGATTATTAGGTTCAAAAAAAAATATTACTTATGCAAAGTGTGAAATTAGTAAGTTCTTAAATCCAGAAGGAGTTGTAATAATTCCAGCAAATGATCCATTCCTAGAAAAAACTTTAAAAGAATTTTGGAAAGGTAGAGTTATCAAAGTAAAACTATTAAATATAGAAAATCAAAAGGATGGTTTCGAGAAAGATGATATTTTGAGAGGTTTTTATAATAACTCAAATAAAACAATTTTAATTGAAGAAAATATTTTTGAAATTTCATTTGAGGGATTTCACAATGCTTCGAATTTCTTATTCGCTTATGCAGTTGCCAAAGAGCTAGGTATTGATTTTGGAAGTTTTAATAAATTTGATTTTGAAATTTTAGGTGGAAGGAATAAAATCCTTAAATCTATAAAAACAACAATATATGATGAATCATATAATGCTTCGCCAGAGTCAGTAAAAGCATGTATTAGAAACCTGCTTGAAAAACCTAGAAATAAATTTTTCATATTTGGAAGTATGCAAGAATTGGGAGAAGAATCTGAAAAATATCATAAAGAAATATTCAACTTAATAAATAATTCAGACATAGAAAAGTGTTTATTTATTTGCGATAAAAAAAATGAAAAAATTTACACCAATTATCTAAAAGATAAGAAAAAATTTTTAGTTTTAAATAACATTAAAGATGTACCTAAAGAGATAAACAAATCTACAAAAAAAGGTGATTCTATTCTTCTAAAAGGGAGCAGATGTTGGCAACTTGAAAAAATTATTGAATTGATTGATTAGATCAGGATTTCTTTCTTTTCCAATTTTCTATATTTATTTGCTTAGTTCTTGAGATTGCCAATGAATTATCTTTTGAGTCTTTTGTGAGCACTGAACCAGCTCCTGTTGTGACCGAATCCCCGAGATTTATTGGCGCTACAAAAACTGTATTTGCGCCAATACTGGAATTTTTACCAATTTTTGTTTGATGTTTTTTTTGACCATCAAAATTTGCAGTAATAGTCCCTGCTCCAATATTTGTAGATCTTCCAATAATAGAATCGCCAATATAACTTAAATGGTTTACTTTGGATTCTTCCTCTAATTGACTATTTTTGATTTCAACAAAATTACCTATTTTGCTAAAGGAAGATATTTTGGAATTAGGTCTTATATGACTATAAGGGCCAATTTTTATATAATCCATTATCTGTGAATCATAAACAGTCGAGTTTGAAATTTCACAATTTAACCCCACATTAGAATTCTCAATAAAAGTATTTGGTCCGATAATGCAATGACTATTTATTTTGGTGTTTCCTCTTATATGTGTATTAGCCTCTATAATTACATCCCTTCCAATTTCAGCTTCTTCACTAATTGAACAACTTGCTTTATTTATAAAAGTTACACCATTAAGCATATGCTTTTCTTTAATTGAATTCTGAATACTATCCTCGCATTCTGATAGTTGAATTCTGTTATTAACTCCTTGAAGCTCTCCATTATCCTCTACCTCGAGGCTTATGGAATTTTTTAGCAAGGATATTGTATCTGTTAAGTAAATCTCTTTTTGACTATTATTACTTTGCAAGGTATTAATTATTTCTGACAAGTTTCCCCAGTTAAAACAGTAAACACCTGCATTTATTAATGGATTTTCTCTTTCTAGATCATCGCAATCTTTTTCTTCAACAATTCTCTCTATAAAATCCCCCTTCAAAAAAACTCTACCATATCCATGTGGATTTGTTTTTTTTGTAGTAATTAAAGAAACATCTGCTTTTTTTGAATCGTGTAAACATAAAAGTCTTTTTAGAGTGCTTGGCCTAATGAGTGGTACATCGCCGTTAAGTACCAAAAGTTCACCTTCATGTTTTTTTACTTCTCTACAAAGGACCTGGATAGCATGACCGGTTCCTGATTGAGGTTCTTGAATAACAACATGGATTTTTTTATCTTTTGGGATCGAATTTTGTACTTCTTTTGATTTATGTCCAGTAATTACGAAAATTTGATCAGGGTTTAATTCAACACATGAATCAATTACTCTTTGTAGAAGACTTTTGCCAGAAATTTTATGTAAAACTTTAGGCAATGAGCTTTCCATCCTAGTGCCCTTGCCTGCCGCTAATATCGCAACACTTAACATGTTTATTTGAAATCCTTATTTAAATCTAACTCTTAACGGATAACTTCGTCATTCCCCACTTCTCTCTCCATTTTTTTGTAGATAATAGATTTGAATACAATTGCTCATCTAATCTTCTTTTGATTATATCGTCTTTAATTGAGTTTAAATCTTGATCCCTATATGGAATACTAGCTTTAGTCAAGAGATGTTCCTCTTCCATTAAAGATAATTTTTCAAAATTGAAATTAGGTTTTAATTTATTCTTATCAAATTTTGATATTGCGACAGTTCCCTGACTCCAAAAAGTCCTGTTTTTAAAACTTGGCTTAATAGTAAAAATTTCTAATCCAAAATTTCTTAAAGTTTTTCTTACTGCCGCTGAAGAAGAATAAGTTATTAAATAACCCTGAGAATTAAGATTTTCTGCAACTTTAGATAAAAATTCAATCGTCCATACTTGTGGGCATTTTTGAGGTGAAAAACCATCTAAATAAATCAGATCGAATTTAATAGATGAAGGAATAATTTTGATTTTTTCTCTAGCATCACCCCATAAAATATTGCATTTAAAAAATTGATCCTCAAAGTAATCTTTACGATACAATGATTCAAATATTGTTCTGACTTTTGGAGCCCATAATTTAAAGAAAGATTCATTACTAAGTGAATATTCAAGAGGCTTTTTATCAATCTCCAACGCATACAAATTTAGATAAGATTTTTGTTTAATTAATTCATTTAATAAAGAAGCGGAATTGTATCCTATCCCAAAACATATATCCAAAACGTTTAGAGATTTACCCTTAAATCTTTGCAAATTAGAAGTAGCTGTAAACTTTAACTTTGTTTCCTCCAAGGCTCCTAACGAGCTATGGAAGTTTTCTTGAAAAAACGCACTTCTTAAAGAGTAACTACCATCTTTAGTTAAAACTTCTATTAATTCAGACAAAAACTTTTTAATTTAGTTAATTAGTTAGTTTGGCCAGCTCTTCCCAAAAAGTGGGATACGAAACGCTAGCTGCATCTGCCCTCATGATTTTTGAGGTACCTTTGGCAAGAAGTGAAGCAATAGCAAGACTCATCGCTACTCGATGATCTGTTTCACTGTCTACCTCAGCAGAATGAAATTTTGATTGCCCATTAATAATTAACCCATCTTCTTTTTCTGTTATTTCAGCACCGAATTTTTGTAACTGTTGTGCCATGACTTTTAATCGATCTGTCTCCTTAACTCTTAATTCTTGTGCATCTTTAATTTCAGAAACTCCATTACAAAAACAGGCAGCCACAGTGAGGATAGGAATTTCATCTATAAGTTTTGGTAGAATATCCCCTTCAATAGTGAATGATCTTAAATTATTTGAAGTCTTTACTTTAATAGATCCAATAGGTTCGCCTGCAATAGTTGATTCATCTAAAATCTCATAATTACATCCCATTGAATCCATTACATTTAAAATCCCCGTTCTAGTAGGATTTAATCCGACATTCTGAATTAAAACCTCTGAATTTGGAACAATAGATGCAGCAATCATCCAAAAAGAAGCAGAGCTTATGTCCCCAGGAATCAATATTCTCTGGCCAATTAAGTTCCCCCCTGACTTGATAACTACATTTCTCCCCAATTCTCCTCTGATACTGATGTCTGCTCCAAATGCTTTTAACATCCTTTCAGTATGATCTCTAGAAGATGCTGGTTCAATAACAGAAGTGGTCCCAGTAGCTTTGAGGCCTGCTAATAAGATTGCGGATTTTACTTGAGCGCTCGCTACAGGGGTTCCGATAACACATCCTTTTAATTTATTCCCATTAATTGAGATTGGAGCTTTGTTTCCTTTTTCTCTACCAAAAATTTTGCCACCCATCAACGATAATGGTTTACCCACTCTCCCCATTGGTCTTTCATTGAGAGAAATATCACCTGTTAATATAAAATTCTTACCTTCTTGCCCGGCAAGTAACCCCATTAATAATCTCATGGTGGTTCCCGAATTTCCACAATTTATAATCTCTTTGGGCTCTTTTAATCCATCAAGACCCAATCCTGAAATTGTAAAAGGCTCATTTTTTTTTATTTCTGGTATTTTTACACCTAATTTTCTTAGACAATCAGCAGTTGAAAGTGGATCTTCAGAATGTAAAAACCCCTCAATAGTCGTATCACCGTTAGCAATACTTCCTATTATTAGAGCTCTATGAGAAATAGATTTATCTCCAGGTACTTTTACATTTCCTTTTAAATTAACTCCACCTTTTATTGTGCGGATATTATTCATTTTCAAATTAATTACTTGATAAGATTTCTGTAAAAACAAATTAGTTATATATTATCAATAAGTTTGTTTTTAAAAAAAAAATAATCAAATTAAGTAACTGTTTTCTATAATAAAACAAGAAGAGGACTTGATTATTAATCTTACTTATTATCACGTTGCAAAGGATGTTCCGGAAACAAGTCTAGACATTGCAGTAGTCATTGATGTTTTAAGAGCTACAACCACAATTTCTTGGGCTTTAAAAAATGGTGCTGATTCAATACAAGTTTTTGCAGATTTAGATTTATTGAAAGAATCTGCAATTAATTGGCAAGCTGAAAAAAGACTAATGCTTGGAGAGAGAGGCGGAAAGAAGATTGAGGGCTTTGATTTAGGGAATTCTCCTTTATCAGTTACAAAAAAAGTTGTTAATGGTAAAAGACTATTTATGAGTACGACTAATGGGACTAAATCATTGCAAAAAGTTCAAAATGCTAAGCATTTATTTGCAATGGGTCTCCCAAATAGGAAAGCAGTTGCCGAAAAAATCATTTCATTGAAAACAGAAAATCTTTTAATTCTTGGTAGTGGCTGGGAAGGTTCTTATTCACTTGAGGATTCCCTAGCAGCGGGTGCTTTGGCTTCATATCTAAAACAGAACTGTGATTTCGAAATTAATATTCTGAATGACGAATTACAAGCTGCTTTGGCACTTTGGGATTTTTGGAAAAATGATATCTTGAAATGTTTAAAAACAGCAACCCATGGCAAAAGATTGACAAGTCTTGGAAATTATGACGATGATTTTAAATGTTGCTCTGAACTTGATTGCTTAGATATTGTTCCAGCTCAAGTTGAAAGGGGTGTAATTCGTGCCTTATGATTTACGAATTTGTTCATTAGGAGTAAAGTCTTGACTGATTTTTTGGTAGCTGCATTACAAATTACGAGTACTTCAAATGTTGAAGCAAATTTTATTGAAGCAGAAGAACAGATTGAATTAGCTGCTAGAAGAGGTGCTGAGTTAATAGGATTGCCTGAGAATTTTGCTTTTTTAGGAGGAGATGATGAAAAACTTAGATTAGCTTCTGAATTGTCTGAGAAGTGTGCAAATTTTTTAAAAACTATGTCTCAAAGATATCAAGTATTCCTTTTGGGGGGAGGGTATCCTGTCCCTGCTGGTGATGATAGTCATACTTTTAACAGGTCAGCCTTATTTGGGAAAGATGGACAGATTTTGGCAAAATACGACAAGATTCATTTGTTTGATGTTGATTTGCCAGATGGAAATTTATACAAGGAATCATCCACTATTTTATCTGGAGCAGAGTATCCACCTGTTGTAGATGTCCCAGGTTTATGCAAAATAGGATTATCGATATGTTACGACGTTAGATTTCCTGAACTCTATAGATATTTGTCTTCCAATGGTGCAGAGCTAATAATGATTCCTGCAGCTTTTACAGCATTTACTGGAAAAGATCATTGGCAAATCCTATTACAAGCAAGAGCAATTGAGAACACAGCATATGTAGTCGCTCCAGCTCAAACTGGGATTCATTATGGAAGAAGGCAAAGTCATGGCCATGCAATGGTAATTGACCCTTGGGGTACAGTTTTATCTGATGCTGGAAAGACTCAGGGAGCTGCAATAGCTCCTGCTGATAAAGAAAGAGTAAAGAAAATTAGGGAGCAGATGCCAAGCCTTAAACATAGAAAAAACAAATTGTTTTAAAATTTATGATATGGTTTTTAGATAGAAAACTTTTTCGTTATTTATCCGTTTTTTTATTTTTAAATTCTTCAATCCTTCCTGTTAAATCTTCAAGTGCTCTTGCGGCATGGGCTGTAAATACTAATGGGGTTTTAGAATTAAGAACTAAATCAAATACAAATTTAAAAGCATACTTTCAGAAGGCTAACCAAATATCGGGAGACAGATTCTGGGTAGATTTTCCAGGAGAATTAAAAAATCCCAGAACAATAAAAGGTAATGGCCCAATAAAAGAAATTAGATTAGGGAAACCAGATAAGGGTAAAACAAGACTAGTAATTGAATTTAAGGAAGAGACTTATTTGAAACCTTTGACTTGGCAAATGGTTGGCTTAGATCAAAATAGATGGAGAATTAAACTATTTAACCCAAAATATTCATTTAAAAAGATTGGTGAAGGTTTAGTTGAAAAGAAAAGAGGAAATATCAAAGCAAATAAAAATTTAATTCATAACAAGAAAAATAATTATGGTTACTTGAAACTACCAGAGGTAAAACGAAACAATTTTGAGGTTGTAATTGATCCAGGGCATGGAGGACCTGATCCAGGAGCAATAGGTATTGGCGGTATTAGAGAAACAGATGTTGTTCTAGAGGTTTCAAAAATAGTTAAAAATTTACTTTCTGAGAAAGGTGTCAAAGTAAGGTTGACTAGAACAAATGACATTGATTTGGATTTGCCTCCAAGGGTTTCCATTGCTAATAATACGGATGCAGATATCTTTGTAAGTATTCATGCAAATGCCTCAAGAGGTAAAAGAAGGGACATAAATGGATTAGAAACCTTTTATTACAGAGGGTGGAGAGGAAGATTACTCGCGAAAAGAATTCAAAAACAAATTTTAAGAGTTTCCCCAGGGAGCCCTGATCGAGGAGTTAAACAAGGTCGATTTTATGTAATTAAAAATACTAGGATGCCTGCAGTCCTTGTAGAAATTGGATTTTTAACGGGAAGATTAGATGCAAGAAGATTAGAAAAAATAACCCATCGAAAAAGATTAGCCTATGCAATTGCAAAAGGCATCCTTGAATATCTAGATAAAGTAGGGTGAAATTTAAAATAGGTATATTTGATAGTGGAATAGGTGGTTTTACTATCCTTAATTCTTTACTAAAAACACGTAAAGATGTAGATGTTTTTTATTTGGCGGATACAGAAAGAATACCTTTTGGGAGTAAAAACTCTAAAGAGATAAGATTAATTGCAAAGGAGATTTGTACTTTTTTTGATGATAAGAATTTGGACGCACTTTTAGTTGCTTGTAACACTACAAATGCATGTGCGCTTGATATTCTGGAAGATAATTTAAAGGTCCCTTGTTTTGACCTTATAAACTCAGTATCGGAAATAGTTGATAAACAAATAATTGGTGTCTTAGCAACGCAAACAACTGTTCGATCATCGTATTACAAGAAAGCTATAAATTCTAAAAAAGAGAATAAGATAATATTTCAGCAAGAATGTCCAGAATTTGTATCAGAAATTGAAAAAGAAAAATTAAATCTCGA
>QCDS01000029.1 GCA_003278685.1 Prochlorococcus sp. AG-355-K03
TGTTTTGCTATGGGTTATTTTTTTGGACCATTTATTTCAGGACGCATATTAGATCTATTTGGTTATGCTTCAATAATCTGGCTTTCAATTTCTTGTTGTTGCTTTATTGCCTATACAATTCTATTTAAGAGATTATTTTAATTAATTTTTTCTAATTCAATAATTCTTCTCTCTCTTAGAAATAAGAAAAAAGGTGCTGAGAATGCGAAGGCTATAAGAAAAGTTCCAATGTATACAACCCACATATTCTTCATGTTTAGTTTTTTTGATTCATTTACTATCCATATAAAAATAGCGCTTGCACCTACTAATAAGTCTCTAGAAATTGACTGAGCTGCAGGGTTTGCATTTGCTAAAGAAATGAAGTTATTTATATCAAAGCTGTTTCCATATTCCCTAGCAAATTCGAAATTTGCCATCATTGGCAGTACAGCACCCAAAATTGATAGAAAAAGGTAAAGATAAGATAGTATCTGTTTATTATCTTTTAAAATGTTAAATGAATTCACTTGTCAAAAATATTTCTTTTAATAATAGTATTTAAAAGCTTATGGTTGTTGAAAAGAATAATAAAGTTGAAGACTATAAATTTAAAAAAGGAAATTTAAATTTTGCTGTTGTTGGTCATGTTGAGTGGATAAATTTCTTAAAGGTCGATCAATTACCAAAACCAGGCGTCATTTCTCATTCTGAAAAATCTCTTGAGTATCCAGCTGGTGGTGGCTCTATTATCGCGAAAATACTTTCTGATTTAACTTTAAACCAAATTCATTTTTTTACGTCATTAGGTAATGATGAATATGGAGATAAGTGTTTCAAGATTCTCTCAAATATGGGAATTAAGATGCATGTAGCTTGGCGTGATAAACCAACTAGAAGAGGATTTAGTTTAATTGACTCTCAAGGTGAAAGAGCAATAACAGTTATTGGTGAAAGGTTAGCTCCAACTCATAAAGACAAGTTGGAATGGAATATTTTAAAAAAAATGGACGGAATTTTTATTACGGCATCTGATTCAGAGATTTTTAAAATGGCTAGATCAGCTTCAATACTATGTACGACACCAAGGGTAGGATTAAATACAATTAATAATTCAAATGTTCTTTTAGATGGATTAATAGGCAGTAATCTTGATCCAGGAGAAGTTTTTTCTTTTTCTGAATTATCGTTAAAACCAAAATATACTATTAAAACCGAGGGAGAGAAGGGAGGCATAATATTCCCAGGAGGAAGATATAAGGCTCTTAAAAACAAAAAATTAAAGGTTGATTCTTATGGATGTGGCGATTCATTTGCTGCTGGGATTCTTTATGGAATGGCATCTAAATGGGATATAGATAAAAGTTTAAATCTTGCTAAAGTAATGGGAAGAGACGCAAGTGAATTTTTCGGCCCATATGCAAATAGTGATGAAAAATAATTGAATTAAGACTTATATGAGCAATCTAGATAATAAAAATAAAAATCTACTTGTAGAAAACATTATTGTTTTCTTTTTATTTACTGTTTTTTTAGTTTTTAATTCTTTAAAAACTTTATCTAAAATTTTTACCTATGGAATCATAAAAAAAGAAATATTAACTACTAAAAGTAACTTAGGCGTAGATATAAAAATAAAAATTAAGTAATGAATGTATTTTTAGTTTTTCTAATTTTAGGAGTTATTTTTTTGGTCTTCAAAAAAATTAATTCTAAAAAAACAAATAACTTAAAATTAGATAAATTTAAAAATAAATTACAGAGCACGCAAACAAATATTGACAGGATTTTTTTAAGAGAGGAAGAAAAAACTTTTTCAAATCCTAATATAAATATTTATATTGGTTTTTATGATAACGAAGAAAATATAAATAGAAAATCCAATATACACAGAGCAAGACTTTCAAAATTTAGGAAATCCAAATTAAATGGCGAGATGATATTTCAAGACGATGAACAAAGGATTTATAAATTTAATGACGGTAAGAAAGTTTACTTATAATTTTTAATGCTAACTACACTCAAGACTTTCTCTTGTTGAAACTCCTGTTGTTGGATTGATCCCATCAGCGATTTCACAAAGATTTCTTTGGTCTTCGCTGTCAAGGATGGCATAAGAAAAATCAGCTCCTTCTATTTGAGCTCCTGCAAAACTGCTGCCTGATGCGATCATATTTATTAAAACAGCATTTCTAAGATCTGTTTTTTGGAAATTAACTCGATCAGAAAGAGTATCGGTCAGGTCGATTCCATTTAAATTAGAACCTTTTAAATCAGATAGGGTTAATGTAGTTCCATGTAAATCAACATCACTAAAATCTGCATCTCTAGCAACTGCTCCAGCTATAGAAGATAAATGAAGATCCTCTCCATGGAAATCGAATCCTGTGATATTAGATCTTACATAACTTGGAACTTCATCTCCTTCTCCCTTAACAGCAACATTCGCTCCAGCAAAAACTGGAGAGGATAAAACCAAGAAAGAAAAAGTTATACATAAAAAATATCTTAAAAACCTAAAAAATTTCATATTAATAAATTTGAGTAATTCTATTTTATAACAATTAGATAATTTTTAAAATTGATGACTAAATTTGGAACTCCTTTTTAAAATTATTTAACACTATAAATTTTGAATCTAGGCTCTAAATTGGTTATACAATCTAGAAGTTTTTTGTTATCTTTGCTATTCGTAACCTTGAATTCAGATTCAACTGTACCTTCTTTATCTCTTATAGCTTGATTTAAAACTATAGAACCGTTTTGGTCAGATACTGATCTATGAAAAGTTCCTCTAGGTATTCTTAAAATGTATCCGCAAGATTCTAATCTAACTTTATAAAAAGGATAATCCCAGCCAAAATTGACAAGAAAAAATGTTCTTCCCCCGGAGATAGCCAGTAGATTATCTTCTTGATTGTGATGTATGTAAAATTGCCAATTCTTAAATTCTTCATCATTTGGAGGACTAACTGCAGGCCCACTGTGAATAACTAGATCTCTATAGTTTGATTCATTAACACTAATATCAAAAAATCTTACATCTTTTGTATCGCGAAATTTTTCATAACTTATCAATTCAAACATTTTCGATTTGTTTGATTTGATAACTGGAATTTCTAAACTTGAGTTCAATTTTCTTTAAAGATTAAACAAATGAAAACAGATATATATATACAAGAACGTATCAATTAACACTAAAAAAGAAACATATTATTATTTATATTTTTTTGTTACTTTAAAAGATTAAAAATTTAGTGTTTATTTAATTTCAAGAGGTTTGATTTCCCAGGATAAAGTATTTTCTAAATTATTTTTTCCTATAAAGTTTCCTGTAATTACAGAGGTTAAATTAGATTTTGAAGAGGATACCAATGTTAAATATCTATCATCTATTAATCCTTTTCCGCTTGGATCAAAACCTCTCCAACCAGCACCTGGAATATATAATTCAGCCCAAGCGTGTAAATCCAACTCAGAGGGTAACGGATCTTCAAAATGATAACCACTTACAAACCTACTTGGGATACCTATAGACCTGCAAGCTTCAACCATAAGCATTGCTAAATCTCTGCATGAACCTATACGTTCTCTAAGTGTCCTGCTAGCCGGCCATGCTGGGCCTGTATGTCTTTTGGTATATTTTACCCGATCTTGAATAATCTCAATTAATTGGTAGGTAAATGATAATGCGTTATTAATGCTTCCTGCTAAAGCTTCTTGTGCAAGTTCTACTGCAGAGGGATCGTGTTGTCCATTTGGCATCCATCCCTCCAATGCTCCCTGTAAATCTCTATTAATAATGCTTCTACAAAAAGGTAATGTTAAATCTCTATTTTTAACTCCATCAATAATGTTTGGATGTTTTATAGTTTCAACTTCGCTGATTGATTCAATAATTAAATTATCTGTTAATCCATTGAATCTGATTCTGTTAATCTCTTCTCCGCTGGCAGCAAGTAATGGGTAAATAATTTCTGGTTCTGGGGTTATTTTTAATTCAAAATTCTTTAGTTTTTGGAAGCCATTCGACCTTGGCTTTATACATAATCTATGCTCGCCTAATTGAACAGGCTCTTCGTATTTATATTCAAGTTTGTGAATGTATTTAATTCTCATTAATAAACTTATTAATTAATAAAATATTTTTCTTGAATGAGATCATTTAATTTATTTAAATCCATTTGCAATGAATCTATTGCCTCATGTAAACCATCATTGATTATATCTTCAATTCTGATATAACTCCACTTTGCTTTAAGCAAACCTCTCATGCATTCTAATTCTGATGGATTTTCAATAGATGGAGAGTTATCTATCGCTTTAAGTGTATTACTTATCCCATCAAGACAGTACCTTACTGATCTCGGAAATATTGGATCAAGTAAAAGAAATCTCGCAACTGAATTAGGCTTTATAGAATTCTGCACTGCTTTCCTAAACATTTGATAAGCTCCAGCTGAACGTAAAAGTGCAATCCATTGCAGCTCATCAAGAACTCCTCCAAGTTCATCTAAGCTAGGTAAGAGTAAATAATATTTAACATCTAAAATTCTGGATGTTTTATCAGCTCTTTCGATTAATCTACCAAGAATGCTGAATCTCCAGGCAAGATCTTTGCTTAGAGTCGCATCTGTAATTCCATAAAAAAGCTGACACTCCCTCCTTATTTCACTAAGTTGTTCTTGTCTTGGTTTATTCCATATTGCCTCTCCTTCTTGCATATTCCAATATAAAATATTAATCTGTTCCCACATTTCTGTGGTCATTACATCTCTGATTTGTCTTGCATTTTCTCTTGCCATTTGAATGCAAGAAATTATGCTATTTGGATTTAAACGATCTCTTATTAAAAAATTAATAACGTCATCAGGTTTTTTCTCTGGGAATCTTTTATCAAAAGATTCTCTGTCACTAGAAGCGTCAATTAACGGTAGCCAGGGTTCTGCACTTCCTGGCGGACAATCTAATGACATTGCTTCGCTTACTTCCACGAAACGAGATATGTTTTCCGCACGTTCTAAATAACGATTGATCCAATAAAGAGATTCTGCTACACGACTTAAAAGCATATTATTTACCCACAACCCATGTATCTTTGCATCCTCCACCTTGAGAAGAATTAACGACTAATGATCCTTTTTTTAATGCTACTCTCGTTAGACCGCCTGGGCTAACCCATGAATCTTTTCCTCTTAAGATATATGGTCTTAAATCAACATGACATGGATATAGTTCTCCATCACATAACGATGGCACAGTAGATAATTCTAATGTTGGTTGTGCTATGAAATTTCTAGGATTATTTTTTATTTTATTAGCGAATTCTTCTATCTCACTCGTTGTTGAGTGAGGGCCAATTAACATTCCATAACCCCCAGCTTCTGCGACAGACTTAACAACAAGTTTTGATAAATTTTCTAGAACATATTCACGATCCTTTTGATAATGACAAATATACGTTTCTACATTTTTAATAATAATATCTTCATCAAGATAATATTTAATCATTTTGGGAACAAAAGAATAAATCATTTTGTCATCTGCTATTCCAGTACCAGGTGCATTTGCTAAAGCAACATGACCTGCCTTAAAAACATCAAGTAATCCGCTAACACCAAGGCAGGAATCTTTTCTGAAATTAAGAGGATCTAAGAAATCATCATCAATTCGTCTGTAAATGACATCTACCCTTTTTAATCCAGAGGTGGTTTTTAAGTATACATAATCATCATTACAAACTAAATCATGACCCTGAACTAGTTGGATGCCCATTTCTTGAGCTAAATAACTATGTTCAAAATAAGCACTATTAAAAATTCCTGGAGTTAATAGAACTATCTTGGGAGTGTCAGTCCAAACAGCAAGTTCTTGAAGTGTTTTTAAAAGATATGATGGATATTCATCAATTGGTTTTACAATTCTTCCTGAGAAAAGATTAGGAAAAATATTTTTCATAACTAATCTATTTTCTAAAAAATAAGCAACCCCAGAAGGGCATCTTAAATTATCTTCTAAAACATGCCAATCGCCTTTCCTATCCCTTATTAGATCGAGTCCTGAAATTTGACACCATTTATTTAGTGGAGGTTTGAAACCTATCATCTGAGGTCTCCAACCTTCTGAACTCTCTATTAATTCTCTTGGAATTATTCCATCATTTATTATTTTTTGAGAATTGTAAATATCATCTAGGAATAAATCTATTGCCTCAAGCCTTTGTTTTAGTCCTTTTTCTAACGTTACCCAATCATCTTTACTAATTATTCTGGGAAGTGGATCAAAAGGTAATATTCTCTCAGTACCTTTTAAACCAGTATCGTTTAATCTAAAAGTTGCACCATGTCTTAGTAATAATTTTTTTGCGGCAGAGTGATTCCTGTTTAATTCTTCAAGTCCCATATTATCTAAAGATGAAAGAAGTGGAATCAATATTTCTCTAGCAGAATTAACATTGTCCTTAAAGTATTCATCAAAACTATTTTTAGGCTGATAACTTGAAAACATATATTTCATCGTTTAGTAACTTTTACTTTAGCTTTATATCTTTATTCGTATTTATGGCTACCAAAAATAATATCTCTTGACTTGATCTATATCATTATTTTGATCATTGAAGTATATTTCTTAAAAATCTAAAAAGCATGAGTTCTAGTAATTGGCAATTTGTTTTTTTTAGATATTTCGCAAGCTTTCTTTTTATCCTCTCTCATAGTTTGCTGGTTCTCGATCATCTACCAGTAGGGGCGGCACTTCACGGACTTGGGGAGGTCTTTATTGCGCCTTGGGCTTTTAGGGAAAGAGCATGGGATCTTGTCGTTATTGCAGTTTTATTTTTCTTCTTCGATATATGGGGACTTATAAACACTCCTTGGAATTAACTGATATTATTTATTTACTAATTCTGGGAAAATCATAATAAAAAATGAATTCTTATTTTAATCAAATTTATAGAATAATTTTTCTTTTATTACTTACGAATATTTCTAGTTTATATGCACATAATTTATTTAATGGTGGTTGCAAAGAACATTGTGGTCAAAAAGTTAAAGTAATAAGTAATATAAACAAATTAAAAAATATTGATGATCAAATAAATATTGAGAGTAAAAATTCTTGTTTAAACAAATCACTATGTAGAGGTTAACCTATCAAAATTTTTTAAATTATTTTATGAAATTGTTTCTTTGATAATTATCATAAAAATACTATTTGCTTGATAATTTTTATTAGGAGGATTTATTTGGTTTTTAATTAAAAAAATAAAAGTATATATTAAAGGTAGAAGTAATGATGAGGCAGCCACCAAGGCAATTATCTGGTTCAACCTAATAAATGGTTTTTTTACAAGATTCTCTCCGCACAAGCCACAAATCAAAGTACCTTTTGAGGATTGTTTTTGAAATTGATATTTAGGATTGCAAAATGGGCAATAATATCGAACCATTTTTAAATTTTATTGTTTTAATCATTATCTATAAAACTAGAAGAAAGTCACCTTATTAAAAAAGAGGGCTTATTTTAGCCCTCTTTTATCTCTTACTTATATTATTTTCTGAAGTTAATAACGCACCTAAATCATGGATCCTTGTTGCCAACTTCTATTAAGCTAATGCTCACCAAAATTAACTAATTGTCTTTAACTGGGGCAAAAACTCTAGAATTAAGCTTGTTTCTTAAAGGGCACCTAAACGATGCAGAAGAAGGAAGCTTAGACATTAATAAAAAATAATTGGAGCAGTTAATTAAATTAGTTCGGTTTATTCCGAAATTTCAGGCAGGCTATCGATCATTTTGAAAGACCTCCTAGAACTCAACAATATAAAATTAGGAAAATATTTCTCTAAAGACAATCCGTTTTTATACGCATTGCTTTTTAATTAAAAATGTCCGAGAGTAGTAATCAATCGTGCTAATTTTTTGAGATATTTTTAGTAAGTTTTGCTTATTTCTTTTGATATTCAATTCGTCTATCTTAATTTTAAGTAATTGAGGAAATCTTTTATGAATCATTCGAAAGAAGTTAGTAAAAATGATAAATCAAATCCCATAGACGAATATTTTCAATGTCTCTCATATTGCGATATTCACCCAAAAGGGATAGATAATGACTGTGAGGTCATTTGTATGGAAAGACATTTAAAAGCTAACTATTGGTAATTAATAAATTTCTACTTTTTACTTAAATCCCTTTGAAAAAAGGTTAGTACGAACTTTAAATTTCCATACATTTACAACACCTTTTGCATTAACTGCTGCAAGTGCACAATCATCAGGTCTCCATGATATTGCCCCTACCAAATCTCCGGCGAATGCAGCCCCAACTGGGTCTCCATTGCCGTCATTTTTTAGGAAACTTGCGACAACAGAACCATCCCTAGATCCTGAGGCTACAAGCATACCTTTATTTGAAAAGGCTAAGCTCGAAATAGGTTCTGTATGGTGACATAGTTCTCCTGGCATAGTCCCTTCTGGACCATTGCCTATGAAGCTCCATACTGTAATTCTTTCACTGCCGCTAGTCGCTAATAATTTTCCGCTGTCATCAAAAGAAAGGTGACTTGGTTTTCCAGGGTATCCAGTCATTTCAGCATCCATTCCTGTTGACCTTCTCCAAAAATGAACTGAATTGTCTTGACTCCCACAGGCAACTATATCTCCATCAGGACTTAATTCCATTGATACCAATGATCCTTGCCACTCGAGTTTTTGATTCGTTTTATTATTAACTATGTCAAAGAATGTCACTCTGCCGTAGCATGCAGTTGCCAGCTCATTTTTATTTGACCATGTTATTGCACTTACTGTGCTTGGATGGTCTTCTGAGATCCATTTCTCTTCTCCAATTTCATTAAAAACATAAACTTTTTTTGACGAAGCTATCGCCAGAAATAAACCGTCATTAGACCACTTGAGGTGTTCTACCCAACCCTTGCCAAGATCAAGCGTTTTAATTACTTTACCTTCGTGGCAATTGCAAATTTGAACATTTCCATCCTGACCTGATGTTGCAAAAATTTCACCCTCTGGATGAATTGCCATTGCTAGTAGACCACCAGAGTGAGTATTTTCTTTTTCCCAAATAATTTTTCCTGTATCTCCTTCGAATGCAAAAATACCACCTGCCACGTCGCCAACAATAAATTGTTTCCCTTTAAGAGCCCAACCACATGCTATGGCATAATCGCTAACTTCAGCAGTCCATCCTTCATGGAACATGCCTCTTGGGCTAAATGGTTCTATATCAGGCATTTATCAAAGCCTTCTTGCATCTCTTTCTCATTTAAATTTCTACCGATAAAAACAAGTTGATTTCTACGAGGTTCGTTACCCCATTCTTTATCAGGTTGTGCAGTAAATAACATGTGAACTCCCTGGAAAACTATTCTCCTTGGATTACCTGAGTAACTTATGAAACCTTTAGTTCTGAATATATCCACTCCTTTTTCTGATAGAAGTCTTCCCATCCAAGTATTTAGTTTTTCTGGGTCAACATCTCCAAAACGCTCTATAGCAATTGAGCTTACTTCATCATCATGTTCGTGCTCTGCTTGCCAGAATCTTTCAGTATTAAATGGAATCTCTTTATTTTCGTCACTTTTAATGACTTTCATATCGAATTCTTCAGCAGTGTGCTGTGTAAACAAACCTATTTTTGTTGGTTTTTCTATGTTCAGGATGAAGGATTTATTTCCTTTATCCTCCAATTTGAGATTTATATGTTCTCCATATGGAATGGTATTTCCAGGATCTAAACTATTAGCTTTTTCTGCATAAAGTCTCACGGAGGATTCAGCACCATCTTTAAGTTCCTCTTCACTCTCTCCTTGGTTAGCGAGGGCTACTAAGGACATTTCTGGATCGGGTCCTTCTTCAAGCATTAATTCATATTTACCTGCATCAAGATCGTAAACACCTGTCCATTCAAAAGGATATTCTGGTTCAAGGAATGTTGGCCTGCGTTTAAGGATCTGATCAAGATCAAATGCACTTAGATTTAAGACTGTTTCAATTGGTACTTTGGCATTCTCAGCTCTAATAATTCGGGTCATTCGGTTCATATCTCTCAATCTCGATTCAAGAGTATCTAGTGCATCATCAGATACTAAATCAGTTTTATTAAGGACAAGAACATCTGCAAATGCCACTTGTTCTGAACTTTCATCACTCCTGCCTAACTGTTGATCAATGTGGGCAGCATCAACTAAAGTCACAATTCCATCAAGAGTAAATTCAGAACTAATCTCTTCATCCATGAAAAATGTCTGAGCAACTGGGCCTGGATCTGCTAATCCTGTCGTTTCTACTAAAACATAGTCAAACTTATCTCTTCTTTTCATAAGGTTGCCAAGGACTCTTATTAAATCGCCGCGAACAGTACAACAAATACACCCGTTTGACATCTCAAATACTTCTTCATCGGCATTAATTACGAGCCCTTGATCTATACCCACTTCACCGTATTCATTTTCAATTACTGCTATTCTTTTCCCGTGCTCTTCACTCAATATTCTATTAAGCAAAGTAGTCTTCCCTGATCCTAAGAATCCAGTAAGTATGGTTACAGGAACCTTTTCCTTAATACTCATTTCTCTCTGTTTTTAAAATGTAATGCTAACCATCAATATAATAATCAAAAAATCGAAATGAAAACCATTTTTATCTATAAAATTTATTGATTAAGTGATCCCCAGTTACTTGCTAAATCAAAACCTGTTGTCTCATCACATGAGCCACCAAGCTCATTGACGATAGTGCATGTGTTATGAACTGCCACAGTGATAGTGTTTCCTTCCATCATTAGTCCATCGACAAAAATTTGATTAGAAGAGAGTGGGATAGAACTTTGCTTGCTTAAATTATTGACTAATTTTGAAGCAGGCTCTTGCTCCTTAAATATAACTTTGACATTTTCTTCCTTTAACTCATTTAAAACTTTTGATATGTTCTGAGGCCTCAGGCTAGATGAATGACCTAAGAAATCTAATAAACTTATTGTTTCAAAACCAAATGCATCGCCATAGTAATCCATAGCTTTGTGTTTTGAGACAATTACACGATTTGAAGAAGGGATAGTAGATACTTGTTTAACAATCCATTTATCAAGATCTTCTAGTGTTTTGTCAAAAGTTTTGAATCTATTAGAGATAGCTTTGCGTAGTTTTCTTTCAGGCACATCTTTTTTAAGACTTTTTGATACGACTTTACCCATCTTGATGATGTTATGAGGATCATGCCAGACATGTGGATCCACGCCTCCGTGATCATGATGGTCGTGGTCATCATGGTCGTCATGTTTCTTTGCTGAGTGTCCATGATCGTCGTGGTCATCATGGTCACTATGATCGTCAATATCAATTGCGCTTACGCCTAAAACAACAGTGCTATTTCTCTTCACCCAATTCCTCATTGCGGGTGTCATTTCTGTCCCTAAAGTAAAAACTTTATCTGCCTTTTTTAATAATCTTGCCTGTTTTGGAGAAATTTTTAAATCATGAACATCTTGTTTTCTATCTACTAGACATATAACTTCATCGGAAGGGAGTGCTATAGATTTAACGATATCGCAGGTAAGAGGCTCAACTGCTACATAG
>QCDS01000030.1 GCA_003278685.1 Prochlorococcus sp. AG-355-K03
TGAAACAATAATGTCAAATCTTTCAAACACAATTAAAAAAGATAGATACTTATTAGAAATTGAAAAAAAATCTTGGATTATAGATTGCTTTAAAGAAAATAATTATCCACTTGAAATTGCAGAAATTGAACTTTCTAATGAAGGGGAAGATTTAATTCTTCCATCTTTCATTTCAAAAGAAATTACTGGGCTGACCCATTACTCCAATTTCAATCTTGCCAACAATCCTTTTTCAGGGTGGAACGAAGAATAATAAATAACTTTAAAAAGAAACTAGGCAGAGGAGCCACTCATCCTTTATATTTTCTTTATATTTAAGAAATTTATTTTTATTTTTTTCAGATGTATGGTCTTTACGACAAAGAAGGAATATTGAGATTCGTTGACTCAGACAAGGATGCATGTATTGCATATGCTGAACTCTTTGAATTATGTTCTACAAATTATTGTCTAATTGATTTGGCTAAAGATACAAAAAAAATAAAGGGTAATACTAATCTTGATCAGAGTCTGGGAGTGTACAACAATTAAACCCATCTCTACAAATCTTTCCGTTGTCCATTGCCCAATTCAAAAGTGCTACTCTGTTTTTAGAACCAGTTTTTGTGAACATATTACTTACATGATTATCAACAGTTCTTTTACTAATAGTTAGTTTTACCGCAATTTCTTGATTTGTAAGCCCATCGGCTACGAGATCAATGATTTCCATCTCTCTTGCTGAGAGACCCATCATATCAATGTTGTTTACTTCTTCTTCAACCATTTGCATTTAAACAGTTCCTTTTTTATATTAATTAAGTTTAGCAATCTCAGTACACTTGTTAACCAACTAGGAAACAAAAGCAATTGAAATCAAAACTTCAGCAGACTTTAGAAAAAAGATCTAAGGTAATAACGGCAGAGTTAATGCCGCCAAGAGGTGGAAGCCCCATAAGATCTATTAAGATAGCACAACTTTTGAAAGATAAGGTACATGCTGTTAACATTACCGATGGAAGTAGAGCTGTAATGAGAATGTGCAGCTTGGCAATGTCCAAACTATTACTGGAAAATGGAATAGAACCAGTAATGCAAATTTCTTGCAGAGATCGTAATAAAATCGCTTTACAATCGGACATTCTGGGAGCAAATGCTTTAGGAATTAAAAATATCTTATGCATTACCGGTGATTCAGTAAAAGCTGGGGATCAACAAGATGCCAAGGCCGTGCATGAGTTTGAGTCTGTTAGATTGCTTCAACAAATTCAGGCTTTCAATAGAGGAATTGATCCTACCCTAGGAGAACTTCACGATCAAAAAACATTTATTTTTGCAGGTGCTGCAGCTGATCCAAATTGCAGAAATAAAAGAAGTTTAGAAAATAGAATAAGAAAGAAAAAAGAGAGTGGAGCCAGATTTATACAAACTCAAATGGTTATGGAAAAGGAAAATTTAATAGATTTCTGCAAAAAAATAGCCGAGCCTCTTGAAATTCCTGTAATTGCAGGAGTATTCCTATTAAAATCTTACAAAAATGCTCTCTTTATAAATAAATACGTTCCAGGTGCAAACATCCCTGAAAATATCTTAAATCGTCTTAAAGATTCCAAAGAGCCATTGCAAGAAGGTATTAAAATTGCAGCTGAACAAGCTCATGATTTTTTTAATATCGCAAATGGTGTTCATCTAATGGCAGTAAAATCAGAGCATTTAATTCCTGAGATTATTGAAAAAGCTGATCTTAGTCAGGAATATTAATCAAATCAGTACCTAATAATTCTGCCATAGCTTTCTGCTGAGGAGATGGCTCAGTCAAATCAGATCTTCTTGAATCTGCTATTAACCAATCTAAAGATGCATCTTGCAAATCAAAATGATCTCCATTTTTCCCAACACAATATTTACCGAACACTAACTTATCCATAAGTCTTACACCTTTACCAATTTTTGAATAATCAAAGATAATTGAGTTATCTATAGTTGCCCCCTCACAAATGCAACAACTTGGTCCAATCATTGATGGGCCAATAATAGTTGCTCCATCCTCAATCCTAGTCATACCTCCTATATAGACTGGCCCGGTAATATTAACCTTTTCCCAGTTAGCCGCTACATTCAAGCCTGTAAAAACTCCGGGTTTTATTTCCTTACCTGGTATTTGCACTTGTCTTACCTTACCTTGTAATACATTTCTAATAGCACTCCAATAATCAGGAACTTTTCCAATATCTACCCATTCAAAATCCATTGGTAATGCAAAAAATGGTAAATCCATTTCAACAAGTTTAGGGAACAGATCAGCTCCAATATCAAATTTCTCTGCTGAAGGTATGTAATTAAAAATTTCGGGTTCGAAAAGATAAATACCTGTATTTATAGAGTCACTTAAAGCTTGATCAACTGTTGGCTTTTCCTGAAAAGCCTTTATACGGCCGTTTTCATCAGAAACCACGACACCGTAACTTGATACTTGATCTTTAGTTACCTTCTTTGTTATTAAGCTCGCAATAGCTCCTTTCTGCTTATGTTTTTTAACAGCTTGAGTTAAATCTAAATCAACTAAAGCATCACCACATAAAACGACAAAAGTTTCATCAAAGAAATTTTGAAAATCCTGAATTTTTTTTAATCCTCCTGCGGATCCTAACGCATCACCTATTAATTCTCCATCTTCAATTCTTCCTTCAAAACTATAAGCAATTTCTACTCCAAATCTTTGCCCATCCCTAAAATAATTTTCAATTTCTTCAGCCAGATGAGAAACATTTACCATTATTTCCTTAAAGTTATGTTCTCTTAAAAGTTCCAAGAGAAACTCCATAACAGGTTTTTGCAAAATCGGAATCATCGGTTTCGGGATCACATGCGTAATAGGCTGAACACGTGTACCCTTACCTGCAGCAAGTATCATTGCCTTCATGAATTCAAAACCTCTTTTTAAAGATTATACGTTATTACTAATAAGCTCCTAAACAGCAGAAGGGAGCGTCTTGTTTACATCAAGATTCTCTATAGGCAATTGAGCTAAACCTCCTTCAGGAATTATTCTTTTAATTTGAATTGGGCCATATAAGGAATTAATTTGTTTAATTTCAATTTTGTTTTCTGATGATAAAAATAACAAAGCCCAAAAAACTCCCAAACGATCTTTATCTAAATCATTTTTTACAACAGTTTGCCATTTCTCAACTAGGTATTCAAAATCTGTCCACTGTAATGCTTTTTCCCATCCATCAATAAATTTCCCTAATGCTTTTGTGGTTTCTGGAAGTTTCTCGCGATGTGCTAGAGATTTTACTTGTGAAATTAAAGCCTTATCAGAATATTTTTTATTTCTTTTTCTCTTCATTAGCAGCAGATCTTGGGTTTCAATAACTTCTGCTATGGACTCTAACTGACTTACAAGTTCTCCCAATGTTGTTGTACGTTTAAGAATTGGTTGTGCAATTGATCTTCTCCTAAGATATTTTTCAGGAAATTTTGGAATATTAAACTCATTATCAATCCAATCTTGATCATCCAAGTCAAAATTATCTTCAAAATCGGAAGAATTTTCTTTGAAAACATCAGATTCCAAAACTTGAGCCTTTAAATTAACTAGTACGGAAGCAGCAAAAAAAGCTTCGCTTGTCTCAGCTAAATCCTTATGATATGAGATTTGACTATTTGAAGATTGCTTAAAAGTATGGGAGTATTGCTCTAAAAAACTATCAATTACACTTATTACATCAATATCCCATGGATCAAGCTCGCCTTTTCCTGCAGCGTCTTGAAGAAACTTGATCAACAATCTAGGGCCTAATTGTTGCCTATCAATAGGATTTAAATAAGATATTTTGAAATAGATAAAATCTACTCACAAGATATCTTTTAATTGATTTAATGCCAAACAATATTGCATTAATTTAAAAAATTATATTGTTGGAGCTTTTAAAATATCATTTGTTTTAGTACCTGAAAAAATATTTGTTTTTACTGCACCTTTAACTGCAGTTAAATCTCGATCGACCAAATTATTGATAGATGCAATATAACTTTCAGTAACTAATCTTGGGTACAAACCTATACCGATAATCGGCAAAAGTAAACAAGCAATGATATAAACTTCCCTTGGCTCTGCATCTATAAGTTTTCGTTCTTCGACTAATTTAGGATTTTCTTTACCAAAGAAAATCTCGCGCAACATAGAAAGTAGATAAATAGGAGTAAGTATTACACCGATAGCAGCTAAAGAGGCCATCACTACCCTAAAAGGAAGTGTATACACTTCATCAGTAACAAATCCTGTAAATACCATCAATTCGGAAACAAATCCACTCATACCCGGTAAAGCGAGGGAAGCCAGGGAGCAAGCAGTCCAAAGAGCAAACATTATTCTCATTTTTTGTCCTACACCACTCATTTCATCAAGTTTAAGAGTCTTTGTTCTGTCATAGGTAGCCCCAACAAGAAAAAATAAACTTGCGCCAATTAATCCATGACTAACCATTTGTAGCATAGCTCCGCTTGTTCCAAGACTACTAAAACTCCCTATGCCAATGAGAACGAAACCCATATGACTTATCGAACTGTATGCAATTTTTCTTTTAAGATTTCTTTGAGCAAAAGAAGTTAATGCAGCATAAATTATATTAACAACCCCTAGAACTATTAATAATGGGGCAAATTGAGCATGAGCAACGGGTAATAATTGCGCATTAAATCTTAAAAGAGCATATCCTCCCATCTTTAATAAAATTCCTGCTAAAAGCATATGAACAGGAGCTGTAGCCTCTCCATGAGCATCTGGTAGCCAAGTATGAAGAGGTACTATTGGCAGTTTCACACCAAATGCAATTAAAAGCCCTACATAACATAATATTTGGAATCTTTGACTAAAATCTTGAGCTGCCAAGTGAGAAAACTCAAAGTTAGGAATTTCTGTACCATAGAAACCCATTGCTAAAGCTGCAAGAAGAATGAAGATAGAACTGCCAGCTGTATAAATAATGAATTTTGTTGCTGCATATTGTCGATTTTTACCACCCCATATAGCCAGTAATAAATAAACGGGAATTAACTCAAGTTCCCAAGTTAGAAAGAATAAAAGCATATCTTGTACAGCAAAGACAGCGATTTGCCCACCATCCATAACCAATATCAAAAAGAAAAATAACTTTGGTTTGAACTTGACTGGCCATGCAGCAAGAACTGCTAAAGCAGTTATAAAACTAGTCAATAATATTAAAGGCATAGACATGCCATCAGCGCCAACAGACCAAGTAAGACCTAAATCAGGGAGCCAACTAATATTTTCTTTAAGTTGAACATTTTCATTACTAATATCAAAGCCATTTATATATGAACCTACAGTTATTAAAAAAGTTATTAATGCAATAGATAATGCAAACCATCTCACCTCTTTGCCATCCCCTTTATCCGGAAAAAAAGGTATCACAAATGCACTACCAATTGGGAATAAAATTGAAGCAGATAACCAAGGAAAATTAGACAAACCAGCTCCCAAAGTTCCCAACATTTGTGTCGCAAAATGTGTATAAAAATAAGTACTCAATTTAATAAGAAATTTATCTTAAATAAAGTCTAGAAATTTTCTGTATTTTTTCACCCCAATGGACAGTGAAGACACACAATTGTAATTAAGATACTTGAGGAGATTGAAAACCAAATATAGCAACTAGTAAAATTACACCCCCAAAAACAATAAGCGCATAAAATTGAGCCTTACCAGTCTCAAAGTATTTTAAACCTTCTCCACTTCCTAAAGTTACAAGTCCAGTAAGATTAACTACTCCATCAACAACCTTAGAATCAACCTCTAAAACTTCTTTAGCAAGTTTTCTACTACCCTTAACAAAAAGTTTTTCATTAATATCATCTAGATACCATTTGTTTGATAAAAATCGGTTAATGCTAGGAAACTTTTCGGCAAATAAAACTGATAAATTTATTTTTTTCACAAAATATGCCTGATAAGCAATAATAATTCCAGCTGATGCAATAAGTACTGACGCAAGTGCTAAAGGCAAAAATTCTTTTAACTCAAAGGCTTTTGCAGCAGTCTCTGCTTCTTCAGGATCTAGTAAATTTGCAATTTTGCTATCCCAGGGAAGTCCCATAAAACCGATAATTACAGACGGGACAGCTAGAAATACCAAGGGAAATGTCATTGACCAGGGTGACTCATGAATAGAGCCATGTTCTTCATGTTCTTCTTCATTTTCTTCATCTAGGATTGTTTTAGAGGCTATTAGAAGCTCTTTTTGCAATTCTTTATTCTCCCCTCTGAAATCTCCTTCAAATGTCAAGAAATAAAGCCTAAACATATAAAAAGCAGTCATGCCAGCTGTTAAAAGTCCTACAAACCAAAAAGCTGGAAATGATATAAAAGCATTTCCGAGTATCTCGTCTTTACTCCAAAAACCTGCCAATGGGGGAATTCCACTAATTGCTACACAACCTATTAAAAAAGTTGTTGCTGTATATGGCATTTTTTTTCTTAAACCGCCCATCAGTCTCATATCTTGAGCTAATACAGGCTGATGGCCAACTACTTCTTCCATAGCATGTATTACGGAACCAGATCCCAAAAATAACATTGCTTTAAAGCAAGCATGAGTTACTAAATGAAAAATTCCTGCTACTGGTGCTCCACAACCCATTGCGAGCATCATATACCCAAGCTGAGAAACTGTGCTATAAGCCAAACCTTTTTTTAAATCCATTTGAGTCAACGCTATAGAGGCTCCTAAAAAACAAGTAATGGTGCCAACTAAAGCAATAATGAACTGAATAGAGGGGAATATTGAATACAAAGGTTGAAGTCTTGCTACAAGAAAGATTCCTGCTGCAACCATTGTTGCAGCATGGATAAGTGCAGAAATTGGTGTAGGACCTTCCATTGCGTCAGGTAACCACACATGAAGAGGAAACTGAGCGGATTTAGCCATTGGCCCTAGAAAAACTAAAAAACAAAGTAATAAAGCAGCCCAAATGGGTATCGAATGGTCAGATATAGATTGAGAAATTCCAGTAGCTATTTCATTAAAATCAAAACTATTTGTTGCCCAAAATAGGCCAAGTATTCCTAGTAATAGACCAAAATCTCCCACTCTATTAACAACAAATGCTTTTTGTGCAGCGTGTGCAGCGCCATCCCTGTCATACCAAAAACCAACTAATAAATAAGAACACATCCCAACTAATTCCCAAAAAACATAAATTTCTAATAAATTCGGACTAACTATTAATCCCATCATTGAACTACTAAATAATGCTAAATATGTAAAAAATCTGACATATCCCTTATCATGCGCCATGTATCCATGGGAGTAAATCATTACCAGCAAAGTTATTGTAGTTACTAATGCAAGCATTACACTACCCAAAGGATCAAGGACAAATCCCATTGGAATTGTAAAATCCCCTGCATTGGCCCATACAAATAATTTTTCTACAGATTGATAACCATTAACTTGTTCAATTAAAGCTTTATAACTAATTACCGCAGAAATCCCAACGAAAGATATCAGACCTACAGAAACAATTTCTCTTGAATTATTAATTTTCTTGTTAATACTTATTAGTCCTAATCCAGAAAGCACTGCTCCTATAAGTGGGAAAACGGGAATTAACCAGGCAATTTCTGAAGCTTGTGGCATTTTTTAAAGTACTTATGTTTAGATTTTAGACTGTCAATTGAAAAATTCAGACAAAAATGATGAATTAAATGTTTTAACAGCAATATTTATATATTGATGAGACCACCAAAGTACGCCTATTGCAATTAATATGCCAACTTGAGATAACCTAAAAAATTCTTTAATCTTAAATTCTTGCCTCCCCTCAAATATCGCCAAGAAAGGGATTATGGAAGTATTTTTTTTAAAATTTTCAAATTCTTCTCCAAATCTAGTTGCTAATCTTTTATCTCCATGCCAGATTGCAAAAAGGTGATGCAAAACTAAGCCAATAGAAGTTATTAGTGTGAATGATGTACCAATCCATAAAGTATGAGCAAAACACCAAATTATCTGACCAAATGCTTGTGGATGTCTTGTGATTCGCATTATCCCAGTTCCATAGATTCGTACTTTAGGTTTTAAAACGGAAGGTATTTCTAGCAAATTGTAAGTAGCGGGATATAAAAATAAAAAACTTATTGCAGTTAAGAACCAAACGACCATAAAAACAAAATTATTGCCCTGTAAATTCCATAATCTGATTCCGTCATATCTATGAGCTAAAAAATAACTAATCAAGATAATTGCAGATGGCAAACTTAAAAAAACAAAACATAACCGCCATAATCTTGGACCCATAATAGATTCTGCTTTGATTCTTAAAGCAGCTCCCCCACTATGAATTACCGCAAAAATCAAAATCAAAAGTAAGATTATTAGGGAAGTTTTATGAGTCTCCATATATTTAAATTGTTCAAATAATTTTTGTTCTTAACAAGAATGCTCCTAAGCATTAGAATTATAAGAAATTGTAGGCATAATAGATGCCAGAATTACCATTTACACTCGACCAATTAAGAATATTAAAAGCTATAGCAGCTCAGGGAAGTTTTAAAAAAGCTGCAGATCTCTTATATGTAACCCAACCTGCCGTGAGTTTACAAATACAAAATTTAGAAAAACAACTTGAAATCACAATTTTCGACAGAGGTGGTAGGAAGGCTCTATTGACTGAAGCAGGGAGACTATTACTTGAATATTGTGAACGAATTTTGAATCAATGCGACGAAGCTTGCAAAGCTATTGAAGATTTAAATAGCTTAAAAGGTGGAACTCTTGTCATTGGAGCGAGCCAAACAACAGGTACCTATTTAATGCCGAGAATGATAGGACTATTCAGACAAAAATACCCTGATGTATCCGTTCAACTTCAAGTTCATAGTACAAGAAGAACTGGTTGGAGTGTCGCCAATGGACAAATTGACTTAGCCATTATTGGCGGACAATTACCTGGAGATTTGGAAAATTTGCTACAAGTAATTCCATATGCCACTGATGAATTAGCATTAGTTTTACCTTCCAAACATCCACTTTCGACCAAAAAAGAGCTTCTAAAAGAAGACCTATACAAATTAAATTTTGTAACATTAGACTCGCAATCTACAACAAGAAAAGTTGTTGACAAACTTCTCCAAGATTCTGGGCTTGATATTCAAAGATTAAAAATTGAGATGGAACTTAACTCTCTTGAAGCAATCAAGAATGCAGTTCAATCAGGTTTAGGAGCTTCCTTTTTGCCTGTTGTTTCTATTGAAAGAGAATTATCGGCTGGAACAATCCATAAAGCGTTCGTTGCTGATTTAGAGGTCAAAAGGGAACTTAAATTAATAACTAATCCGTCAAGATATACATCAAGAGCATCAGAAGTATTTAAAAAAAACATTCTTCCACAATTTGCTAGTTTAGAAAGCCCTTTGAGGCAGATATAATTTCGATCAAAACTGAATTGCCTCTTTGTTAATACCTACCCCGCCGTCTTCTGCCTGTCCATCACCTTTTATTATAAATTTATTTTCATTTACATCAGTCTGATAAACGCACTTAACTATTGGCTTATCTCTTATAGAACCAATATAAGCAAAAGTATTCATCCTTTGCTTACATTCTCTTACATCTTCATTACTAATTGCGCCCTGTTTTTGTAACACAGTCCAATTCTCTCTTCTAATAACACACCCTGGCTGAAGAGCTGGTTGCGTCACAAAACTCGTAGATGGATTTAGGGTCGTATACATTTCAACATCAATTACAAAAGCACTAGCTCCCCATTGTCTGCAAAATTCAGGGTCTGGAACAGCCATATCTAATTGTTGTTGACTTGCTATATTTCCTTGCCCGCCGTCGGTTGTACTAGTAATAGCGCTCCCGATACCAACCCCCAAAATTAATACTCCAGCAAGTACGGCAATGGTTCCTGTACTAAAATTGATCTTTTGTTCAGAAGAAGCGGGCAATCTATCGCTTCTTTGACCATAAGGATCCATATCCCTTGAATTTGAAGGATAATAACTTCTATTTGAGCCTCTTCTTGGCCTTCTATTTGAGGATGATCTATTCACAGCACTTCATTTGTCTTTGGTAAACCCATTGAATAGTTCATTACTCTGCAATCAGGGTTATAACTAAGCTGACCATTTTGAAGCAAAAATTTAATTAAACCTTCGATTTCTGATCCTATTTTTCGAAGTTCATAATCATCTAAACTCTTTCCTGCTCTCTCTTTTATTAATTCATTGAATTTTTCATTTATTATGTT
>QCDS01000031.1 GCA_003278685.1 Prochlorococcus sp. AG-355-K03
ATTTTTTTTAAAAAAATTTCATTTTTTGTAATTTGATATTGAATCCACCAATAAAGGGCTTTTGAGCCACTTACATTTTTCTGCACCCATTCAAATCCAAGCCAATTAGAAACAGTTTTTAAGCTATAGTTTTTTAGTGGTAATATCCAAGACTTTCTTATTAAGGTATGTAAGTCAATAAATCTGGAGGAAAGTGAATCAATTTCTTCAAAACTAAAATTTAGTTCTTTAGCAATATTAATTATTGATATTTTTTCAGTTTCTCCATAATGCAAAACTGGCCATTCCTTGTGTGAAAAAAGTATTTCAATAATTTGCCTATAAGATTCTCGTCTATTGTTTTTAAGATTTAAGATTGGTTCATAAATAAGATCTTCTTTTTTTATAGACAAATTATTTACTTTTAAAAATCCATATAAAAAATCATGCTTTTCATCTGGATTTGACTCAATATCAAATATATAAAATCCCGAACATATTTTTTCTAATAGATCTTCCTTATTATTTTTATTGGAGATGTGATATGGTTCCCCAGAAATATAAGCTTGTGCTTGCTTTACAAATATGGATGCTTTTTCATACTTCTGATCTTTGAATTTAGATAATTTCTCTCCAAGTTGTTTTTCGCTATACGAAGCTAATGTTTGGGTATTAGTTATTCCGTTTGCTTTGAGTAATGAGGCTGTTTTGGACCCTATTCCATCTATATCTGTTAGATATCCATTTTCTTTTGCTTCTTTGTCACAAAATTTTTGCCAGGAACAAATAGTACATTTTTTTCTATCTTGAGTTATTTCTGGTATAGATCCCTCCAAGCATTCATTCAAATTTAATAAAACATTTAAAACTTTTTTTCTTAATTTTTTATTTAAATAAATTTCTTCAACTTTAACTTTTTTATCAAAAGTTGAAATTACTAATCCTTTCTCAATTTTAGATTCTTGAAAAGATTCCAACAGCATAGAACAAAAAGCTAAGTCGAATAAATGTTCTTTAGTTGTTTTGTGGCCTAACTTATAAACAGCAGGTAAATATTTATATTGTCCCCATTTACTATTACCTTTAGTCTTTAGAAGTAATTGTGGACGTATCTCTGCGTTTATATTTTGGAAAAGATTCCCTTTGATTTTTAATCCAATTACCCCTTGATAACCATTTTCACAGGCTTTTAATCCCGTATATATTTCACCATTACAAAATTCAGAGAAAATTTGAAACTGATTAATTTTATCTATAGCTTTATGGGAAGACCAAACTTCATAAGATTTTTTACCCTCAAAATCGAGCCATGCTTTTCTTTTACATCTTGTAAAACTTTTTAAATGAAGAGAATTCAAATTTTTTTTAAGGGCGGTTTTAAAATTTACTCATATAAATTATTATAGATAATTAAAATAAATCAAGGAAATTTGAAATTTGAGAGCTGATAAATTAGATAAGATAAAATTTGGAACTGATGGTTGGAGAGGAATTATTGGTTTTGACTTTAATCTGTCCAACCTTTCAAGAGTTGTTGTCGCTGCATGTCAGGAGTTGCATTATCAATACTATAAAGAAGTTAATTCAAAGAAAATTATTATTGGATATGATCGTAGATTTATGGCTTGTGAATTCGCCAAGCAAGTTGTGCCTTTTGTAAGAGGATGTGGTTTGGAACCGATCTTATCTGATAGCTTTGTTACTACACCCTCTTGTAGTTTCTATGCCAAAGAATTCGGTTGTCTTGGAGCGTTAGTAATTACAGCAAGTCATAACCCATATAATTGGCTAGGTCTGAAAATAAAGAGCTTTAATGGATGTTCAGTTGACGAATCATTTACAAGTGAAGTTGAAAAAAGATTAATGCTTGGAAATTCAATTGAAAAAATAAATGGTGTTAATCAATTGGCAGATATTAAGAAATTTCATTTAGATAGAATTAAGTCCCTTTTTGATATTGACTATATTTCCAAGAGATTAAAAAAAATGAAATTGAGAATTTTTGTAGATTCTATGCATGGTTCAGCTGCAAATTGTATGGCTGAGATTTTTGCTTCTAATAATTTAGAAGTTATTTCAGAAATCAGGAAAGATGCTGATCCTTTTTTTGGAGGAAAACCTCCTGAACCTCTTTTGAATAATGCAGATGATCTAAAACAAATACTAATGAAAAATTCAACAAATGAAGTGAAAACTTTAGGAATTATATTTGATGGTGATGGTGATAGAATTGCTGCAATTGATGAAAAAGGAAGATACTCTAGTACTCAAGATTTACTCCCATACTTTATTAGCTATTTGGGCGAAATTAAAAATAATTCTTATCCAGTTTTAAAGACTGTTAGTGGTTCAGATATTATTAAAAATATATCAGAGAGTCAAAATAGAGATGTTTTTGAACTCCCAGTTGGCTTTAAATATATTGCTGAAAAAATGATTAAAGAAAAAATATTTATTGGAGGAGAGGAATCTGGGGGAGTTGGTTTTGGTGAATTTATACCTGAAAGAGATGCTCTATATGCAGCGATGGTCTTATTAAATGGAATTGCTGAAAAATCTCAATATTTATATGAAACCTTAGATGAAATTCAAGAAGATTTTGGGCCAAGTTTTTATAAAAGAATTGATATTAAATTTCCAAATCAGTCAGAAAAAAATAACGTAAAAGAATTTATCATAGATAATATTCCTGAGAATATTAATAATCATAAGTTAAAAAGTATCTCAAAGATCGATGGAATAAAGTTGAGAATTGATAAAAATTTTTGGCTTCTATTTAGGTTTTCAGGAACGGAACCTCTTTTAAGATTATATTGTGAAGCACCAAAAGAATCTTATCTAATTGAGGTATTAGAGTGGGGTCAAGAATTTATAAATTTGGCAGGAAAATAAGGATGAATAATTTATTTTTAGCGAGTAAGAATAAAGGTAAAATTGAAGAATATAAGAAATTGCTTGTTGGAGTTAATTGTAAATTGTTACTCCAGCCAGAATCATTAGAAGTTGAAGAGGATGGACTGACATTTAGAGATAATGCAATTAAAAAAGCGAGTGAAGTTTCGAGAAAAACGAATAATTTTTCAATAGCAGATGATTCAGGAATTTGTATTGAAGCACTAGGTGGTAAGCCTGGCATTTACTCATCTAGATATGCAGAAAATGATCAGAAGAGAATTGAACGAGTTTTAAGAGAACTTGATGGAGTTCAAAATAGAAGTGCTTTCTTTATTGCTAATATTTGTGTTTGTTCCCCAAATGGTGAAGTGATTATTGAATCTGAGGCCAAATGTCATGGCAATATTATTTTAAACCCAAGAGGAAAAAGTGGTTTTGGGTATGACCCAATTTTTGAGGAGAGTTCTACCAGATTAACTTTCGCAGAGATGAATAATGATATTAAAGACTCTTGTAGTCATAGAGGTAAAGCATTAAAAAAAATTATTCCAGATTTAATTGAAATTTTTTCTTAAATTCAATTAACCCAAGATCCATGAAGGCCATGAGGAATTGAAATGGGTAATTCATAAACAGCTAATTCTTTTAAGTCTTTTGCGTCTAATATCACTAAATCGCTTCCTCTTCTTTCTCCATTCCATAGGAGTATAAATAAAAATCCCTCATCTTCTTTTGAAGAGTTTTCTGATGGAACCATAATTGGTTCACTAACAAATCCACTTGGACCTGCTGACCAAAAAATCTCTTCCTTAGAAATTAAATTTATTTTTTTTATTGCTTGAAGTGGAGCGTTCCCCAGCTTTTGAGATGTGCTTGCCATCCAACTAAAAGTTGCTTTTAATCCTAATTTTTTGGGATTAACAACAGCAAATTCACAACATTGATCACTGAAAGTTTCAAGTTCACAACTTTTTGTCTTTAGATCGATAATTGATCTTTTAAGTTTTCCTTCTGGATATTTATCAAAGTCAATATCCCTAAAATTCTCGTCTGGACCAACTGATGGGAAATCATCATAAAAAATACTATCTAATACGATTTTGGAATCTTTTTCAAAAGCGTTTACATGATGAAAAACGAATCCTTCTGGAGCATTTATTGTTAAAGGAGGCTGTCCTCTAAATAATCCACTTTCTCTGGGGATGATGAAAAACTTTGCCTTTTTATTAGGGTTTGACTTTAGACATTGTGCTGCTCCTCTTTGACCCATTACAAATGGAAGAGGATTGAAATCAATAGCATTCTGTAAAAATATTGCCCAATTAGTTGTAATTGCGAAATCATGAAGGAATGCAAAGCCATTAAAGGTATCTTTTCTGTCAAAAATGAGCTCTCCAGAATTTGTACCAGCATTATCAAACTCCATTAATCTAATGGTACTTTTGGGCCCGGTTTGTATTCCGAAAGTGACTAAAAGGTCTGAAGATGCATTTGAGTTTAGGTCTGTTTTGGGATGCGCACTGAATGCTTCGTTTGGCTTTAGTACTCCTTTTAATGTTGTTAAACCAATAGTTTCAAGAGTATCAGGATTCATTGCATGTGGACCTGCTGCTTCCCATAATGCGAGAATTTTATCTCCTAATTTAATGACATGTGTATTAGCGATATTCTTGAATTTTAGATCTAATGCATTATTTAAAATTCCTCCATTTTTTTGTGTTCCAAAAACACCTCTATAAATAAATTTATCTATTTTTTCTTCTTCCAAATAGCCTTTAGTTTTAACAAATCTATTTGTTAAGAATGGCTGACCATTTTCGAATTTTATGGATGTTATCATCCCATCACCATCAAATGGATGATGAACCCATTGTCCACCTCTCTCTAATATTCCTGGTCCATTTCTTAATAATGTTCCATTTAAATTTTTAATATTATTACCTTTGCTAATTTTTAGAGGCTCTTTAGTTAGCTCCTTTTCTACATTTTGATAAGCACTTGACCAATCTTCTTTTTTAAAAATATTGAATTTATCAATTTTTTTATCTTGTAAATTAGTCACAACAAAAAAATCACTTTATCTATCTTCGCCAAAAATCAACTGAATTGTGGCTGATTCGAAAAAATTCCTATTTTATTATTTTTCTAACATTCCTTTACTGCTTGGAATTGAATCAGATCTTCTTGGATCTATCTCGGTAGCCATTCTCATTGCTCTTGAAAAAGCTTTAAAGCTCGCCTCAACTATATGATGTGAATTACTTCCTCGTATTTGATTAATATGTAGAGTAATACCGCTGTTATTTACAAAGGCAATAAAAAACTCTCTTACTAGTTCGGTATCATAATTTCCTATTCTAGGGGCTTTTAATTGAAGGTCATAAGATAGATGCGGTCTACCAGAGCAGTCTAAAGTGACTTGAACTAATGCTTCATCTAATGGGGCAAAGAAATGTCCAAATCTGCTTATTCCTTTTCTTTCTCCCAAGGCTTTTGAAAATGCTTTGCCTAATGCGATTCCTACATCTTCATTTGTATGATGATCATCAATATGGGTATCTCCAATTGCTTTTATTTTTAAATCGAACAAACCATGACTGGATATTTGATGAAGCATATGATCTAAGAATGGTACCCCGGTATCAATCTCAGAAATTCCATTTCCATCTAAGTTTATAAATACAGAAATATCTGTTTCATTTGTTTTTCTTTTTATTTCAGATTGCCTTAGAGATGACATTTTATGCAAAAAACTTAGTTTACATTCCATTAATGCAGTAACCCGCATCAACATAAATTGTTTGGCCTGAAATGCCGCTAGAGAGATCACTTAATAAAAAAGCAGCTGTATTACCTACTTCTGTTTGGGTGACTGTTCTGCGTAAAGGAGCCTTTTCTTCAACATTGTGAATCATATCTAAAATGCCACCTATAGCAGAACTAGCAAGTGTTCTTATAGGCCCAGCACTTATTGCGTTAACTCTGACTTGTTTTTCGGGACCAAGTTCTGCAGAAAGATATCTTACTGAAGCTTCTAAAGCTGCTTTAGCAACTCCCATCACGTTATAGTTAGGAATCGCCCTTTCTGAACCTAAATAAGTTAATGAGACAACTCCAGCACCATCACTAAAAAGTGGTTTTGCTGCTTTACATAAAGGTGCTAACGAATACGCACTTATATTAAGAGCCCTATCAAAACCCTCTGAAGTGGTAGCACTATAATCTCCAATCAATTCATCGCGTCCTGCAAATGCTAAGCAGTGAACTAATCCGTCAATTTGCCCCCAATTGTCTTTTATATTTCTAAAGATTTCTTCAATTTGAGCTGGATTTTGAACATCAAGAGGTAAAAATAACGATGGGTTTAAAGGTTCAGTTAGTTCTCTAACTTTAGACTCGAATCTTCCCTTATCATCAGGTAAATATGTGATTCCAAGTTCCGCGCCTGCTTTTGAAAGTTGTTGAGCGATACCCCATGCTATTGAACGATTGTTGGCAATCCCCGTAACAAGAATTTTTTTGCCAGTTAGATTTAGAAGCATTTTGTTTATTATTTCTATTATTCTCCTATATAAAAGTACCTATCTTTACGGATTACTGCAAAATATACAATAATTTTCAAATATCAAAGAATTTTTAACTTGAACATGGTAAGGACAAATTCTATGGTTTTGGAATTAGGTTTTCAATTACCGAATTTCGAAATGCTAAATGCTAATTCTTCAAAAAATGAATATTTTAATTCTCATAATCTAGATAATCGGCATTTACTTTTAATGTTTATTTGTGCCCATTGCCCATTTGTTAAATATATTGAGAATTAAATTTTCACCTTAAGTAAAGAAATTGAAAATACAGTTCAAACAGTTGCAATTTCTAGTAATGATATTGTCACTCATCCTTCAGATTCCCCTAAAAAGTTGATATTACAAGCACAAACACAGGGATGGAGTTTTCCTTATTTATATGATGAAAATCAAAATTTTGCTAAGAAATTAAAAGCGGCTTGCACCCCAGATTTTTATCTTTTTTCAAATGAAGGAGATGGTGATTTTTTATTGTATTATCATGGCCAATTAGACGATAGTAGACCAGGTAATAATATCCCTCTATCTGGAAAAGATTTGCGATCTGCTGTAAAAGATTTGAATCAAAATAATGCTTATCCTTCAAATCAGATCCCTTCTTTAGGTTGCAATATAAAATGGACTCCTGGTAAAGAACCAAGTTGGTTTAAATGAATTAAAAATTTTTTTTACCCATAGAAATATGGTTTAGGGTTAATATATTTACTATGCAGATACCTCCATTTACTTTAGATAGGCAGTTCCAAGAAATTGGCTCAGAAATTGAGAGTGAGGTTTCTAAAGTTTTAAAAGGGGGCCAGTATATTGGAGGACAAGAAATTGCTAAATTTGAGGAGAGTTTTTCAAATCTGATTGGTGTTGAAAATACTATTGGATGTAATAGTGGAACTGATGCTTTAGTATTAGCTTTGCGCTCATTAGATATTGGTGTGGGTGATGAAGTTATTACCTCATCTTTTAGCTTTTTTGCAACTGCAGAGGCTATTAGTGCAGTTGGTGCTAATCCTGTTTTGGTAGATATAGATCCAGAAACTTATCTCATTAATACTGAACTAATAGAACAAGAAATAAATTCTAATACCAAGGCAATTATGCCAGTTCATCTATTTGGTAATGCAGTGAATATGACCTTAATAAAATCTTTGGCCAAGAAATATGACTTAAAAGTAATCGAAGATTGTGCTCAGGCAACATGCACAATGTGGGAAACTTCCAAAGTTGGTAGTATCGGCGATATAGGCTGTTTTAGCTTTTTCCCTACTAAAAATTTAGGAGCTGCTGGAGATGGTGGAGCAGTAACAACTTCAGATCAGAAGATTGCAAAAAAAATTAGAGAACTGGCTGTTCATGGCAGCCCAATAAGATATCATCATACCCAAATTGGATATAACAGCAGACTTGAT
>QCDS01000032.1 GCA_003278685.1 Prochlorococcus sp. AG-355-K03
ACTGAAATGCAAAGTAAAATGAAAGAACCAGATCCAATTTTAGAAGTTGAAAATCTCTCTGCATCTACTGATAATCTTCAAATTTTAAAAGGGGTTTCACTTACTGTCTATCCTGGAGAGATCCATGCCATTATGGGAAGAAATGGATGTGGCAAAAGTACTCTTTCGAAAATCATTGCAGGACATCCCTCTTATAATATTACAGATGGGGACATAAAATTTTTAGGTGAAAACATCAACTCTCTAGAACCTGAAGAGAGATCTCAATCAGGAATTTTTCTTGGTTTTCAATATCCAATTGAGATTCCAGGTGTAAGTAATCTTGAGTTTCTTAGAGTTTCAACTAATGCTAGAAGAAAATTCCTCAACAAAGAAGAATTGGATACTTTTGATTTTGAAGAATTAGTTAAAGAAAAGTTAGAAATTGTGAAAATGGATCAGGCATTCCTATCAAGGAGTGTGAATCAAGGCTTTTCTGGAGGTGAAAAAAAAAGAAATGAGATTCTGCAAATGGCTTTACTTGAGCCAAAGATAGCAATATTAGATGAGACCGATTCTGGTCTTGATATCGATGCTCTTAGAATAGTTGCATCAGGAATTAAAAAAATATCTAATGCACAAACTGGAATTATACTTATTACCCACTATCAAAGATTATTAGATGAAATTAAACCAAATTATGTCCATGTTATGTCAGACGGACAAATCATAAAAACTGGTGAGAGTGATCTTGCTCTAGAGCTTGAGGAAAAAGGGTATGAATGGACTGATAACTTTATAAAAGAGACCTAAACAAATGGAAATTATTGAAAAAATAAAAGCTAATAAATCGGACGATAACCTAACAGAAATACAAAAAATCTGTCTTCATAAATTACAGTCAAGCCCTCTCCCTAATCCTAAAAGTGAACTATGGAGACTTTCAAATAAATCAAAATTATCAAACTTTTTAGATTACTCAGTTAATGAAAAAGATTCAAAATTTGATATACCATATCCGAAAAATTCGCAAAGTACTATTCGATTAATAATTGGTGATAATTGCCAAATTAAATTAATAGAGAAAAATTATTCAATACAGCAATTAAGTGAGGATGAATTACAAAAATATATCAAGGAACAGATATCTTTTTTTAAGCAAAACGAAAATTGGAGTGATTTACTAAATCTGTCTTTAAGTTGTAAAAATAATATTTTGGGATTAAAAATAAATGGATCAAAAATTCCTCCTATTGAAATTTTTAGTCATGCATCAAGTAATTCTTTAAACGCAAAAACCCTAGTAATATTTTTAGAAAAGAATTGTGATATTGAATTATTACAAGTAAATCTTGGTAAAGAAAACTCTTCATTAACTCAATCAACTTTCTTTTGCTTGAAAGAAAATAGTTCCGTAAATCATGGTGTTGTTTCTTACGGTGAAAATAGATCCAATCTATTAAATTCTCTCAATGTAATTCAACAAAAAAATAGTGCATACAACCTAGGATCTTTACACTTCAAATTCAATTACGCGAGATTTGAAATTAGTATTAAACAATCTGCAGGAAACGCTAAAACAAATATCAAAGGGATGCAAATAACAAAAAAAGATGAGCAAATTTCAACCTATACAAAAATAGAATTTAATGGCCCAAATGGATTTCTAGATCAAATTAATAAATCACTTGCTGATGATAAATCACATGCAATATTTGAAGGTTCAATAATAGTTCCGAAAATTGCCCAGAGAACTGATGCGTCCCAATTAAGCAGAAATTTACTTTTATCAAAGCTCGCACAAATAGATACCAAACCTCAATTAGAAATAATTGCTGATGATGTCAAATGCAAGCATGGAGCTACAATTTCGCAACTAAATGAAGAAGAACTTTTTTATATGCGCACAAGAGGGATCACATTAACAGAAGCAAGTAAACTACAATTAAGTTCTTACTTTCAAGAAATAATTTCATTTATTCCCATTTCAAAAGATAAATGGGATTTGCTTGATAAACTTTTAAATGAGAATTAATGGAAACGATTCAAAATTTTCCTCAAATAACTAAGAAAGACTTTCCTCTTTTAAATAAGAACTTAAAAAGTAATGAGCAAATTATTTATTTAGACCATGCTGCAACCACACAAAAACCAGTGCAAGTCTTAAAAAAAATTGATGAATATTACAAAAACTTTAATGCTAATGTACATAGAGGGGCTCATCAATTAAGTGCTAAAGCAACAGAAGAATTTGAAAATGCACGATATCTAATTAGCAAATATATAAAAGCGAATTCAACAAAAGAAATTATTTTCACAAGAAATGCTACTGAGGCAATCAATCTAGTAGCTAGATCATGGGGCGAATATTCATTAAAAGAAAATGATGAAATTCTCTTATCAATAATGGAGCATCATAGCAATATTGTTCCATGGCAAATGGTTGCAGCAAAAAATAAATGCAAATTAAAATTTATAGGTATAGATAAAGATGGGAAATTAGATATAGACGACTTTAAATCAAAACTAACATCTAGAACTAAACTTGTTAGCCTGGTTCATATTAGTAATACTCTAGGTTGCTGTAATCCAATCAAAGAAATAACTAAATTAGCCAAACAAAAAGGTTCTTTAGTGTTAATAGATGCATGCCAAAGTTTGGCTCATCGAAAACTAGATGTGATTGATCTTAATATAGATTTTTTGGCTGGATCAGGACATAAACTATGCGGTCCTACAGGTATTGGTTTCCTCTGGTCAAGAAAAGAAATCCTAGAAAAAATTCCTCCTCTCTTCGGAGGTGGCGAAATGATTCAAGATGTTTTTGAAGAGACAAGTACTTGGGCAGAGCTACCACACAAATTTGAAGCTGGAACTCCAGCCATTGCAGAAGCAATAGGTCTTGCAGAAGCAATAAATTATATTAACAATATTGGATTAAATCAAATTCATGAATATGAAAAGACTATTACTAAATATTTATTTGAAAAATTAAATCAAATAGAAAATATTGAAATCATAGGTCCATCGCCAAATATAGATCCAGACAGAGCCTCACTTGCCACCTTTTATATAAAAAATATACATTCAAATGATATTGCTGAAATTCTTGATTCAAAAGGAATTTGCATCAGAAGTGGTCACCATTGCTGTCAACCTCTTCACAGATACATTGGAATTAAATCAACAGCAAGAATCAGCATGAATTTCACAACCAATAAGGAAGAAATTGATATGTTTATAGATAAATTAAAGGATACTATTGATTTTCTAAAAATCAATTCTTAAATATTCAAAGCATTTTTTAAAAAATCCTGAGATTTTTGCATTACTACTTTTTTATTTTCAATATTTCTAAAACCATGCCCTTCATTATCAAAAAAAATAACTTCTGAATATTTATTATTCTGAATCAAAATTTCTTGAATTTTTAAAGTTTGTTTATAAGAAATAACTTTATCTTTTTTTCCATGAAACAACAAGATAGGTTTTTTTATTTTGTTAATATGATTTATCGGTGATCTATTTATATAGTCATCATGATTTTTTGTATAATTTCCTAACAAAGAATTTAAATAATCTTTTTCAAACCTATGAGTATTGTAAAGCATATCCTTCAAATCAATAACAGGATATTTACAAATTGCTGCTGTAAAAATAGACCCATATAATAAACAGTTCAAAGCAGTTAAACCACCAGCACTATTCCCAAAAATTACTACTTTTTCACTATCAACTTGATTTGATTTAATCAATTCAAGAGCTAGTGCCTTGCAATCATAAGAATCAACAATACCCCATTTATAGTTCAACCTCTCTCTATATGCTTTGCCAAATCCTGATGATCCTCCATAATTGACTTCAGCAACAAAAAATCCTTTCGACGTCCAATATTGAACTTCAGAATTATATGATCCATCAAAACATGCAGTTGGTCCGCTATGTGCTCTAACAAGAAGCGGTGGCTTTCTAAAATTTTCGACAAGCGGCCTATAAATAAAAGAATGAGTAGATTGGGCCTCAAAACCTTTAAACCAAAATGTTTCAGGTTTTGAACAATCTTTTATATGATCAAAAAATATCTGCTCAGAAAAATTTGATAAAACTTTTTTTGCAAAATCAATTTCAAATACAATTCCCAAAAAATCAGATCCATAACCTTTTAAAATTACTTTTTTCTGAAAAACATTGAAATCACTTATTGAGGTAAAAGGAGTAGAAAATTCTTTAACAAATTCAAGATCTTTATATTGTTCCAATATTAAACTATTTTCTTTTTTTGCTATGCAAAATAAATTTTTTATATTCCCTGAAAAGAATGTTATTCCAGTTACCCATTGTGGTGCTCCATATTCAATCAAATTTCTCTCTAATCTTTTCTTAATAAAAATATTATCAATTTCACTAACATCTAAAAACAATAAGTTCCACCATCCAGAACTATCTTCAGAACATACTAGAAGTGTTTCACTTATCCAATAGGGTTGAAAAAAAGAAACGTTTTTCTTGGCATTTATCTGCTTATTTGAGAATTTTTTTATTTTTTGTATCTCTCCATCTAGATCTATTTGAGCAAAAAACAAATCATTTTTTTCCCAGGGCATGTATGGAGAATCCCACTCTATCCAAGAAATTAATCTAGCAGAAGTATTAGAAGATAATTCTCCAGCAAAATTTTTAAATTTTTTTATTAGATGAATATCTTGTTTAGTTTTTTTTAAATTTAAAGAAAATAAATAATCTCTATTATTTATTTCGCAAATACCATACAAAAAAAATTTTTCAGAAATAACAAATGAAGAATCGAAATTTCCATCAATTGATTTAGATAGTTGTATGGGTTCTTGAATAGAATCAAGGTATTTTTTTTGACTTCTATAATGCAACGCTGCCTCTTTAAAAATTTGAAACCATAATGCCTTAGTAGTCTGATCTATCCATATCAAATAAAAATTATCTTTAAAATTTATACATTTATAAGATTTACCGCCATATCCATGAAAATTATTTTTAATATTAAATTTTTTACTTGTTAATTTCTGAGGAAACGCCTTTTTATCATTAAATGGTCTTGCGAATATGGCATTCTCATTTTGACCTTCTCCAACAACATCAATCCAAAAAATGGTATCCCTAATAATAGTTAATTCCTTGAAAGCATTTTTTTTAGATTCAGTTTGCCTAACTTTTAACTTATCATCATTACTCATTTAAAAAAAATATAAAGAAAGTAAATTAAAGTGCTAGTATTTTTATAGCTAAACTCTTAATTAAAAACTTTAACGTGGCAAACCATTTTTCACAACTTGCAAAAAAGTCAAGAACAAATGGAAGCTCAGAAAAAATTGCAAAAGAACAAGCAGGTAAACCATCTCTGGACATTTTTAAACTTGGTGATGATGTATTAAGACAAAATTCCAAAAGAATAACTAAGGTTGATGAATCAATTAGAAAACTTGCCAGAGAAATGCTTCAAAGCATGTATGCAGCTAAAGGAATTGGACTTGCCGCGCCTCAAATTGGTATCAACAAAGAGCTTCTTGTCATAGATGTAAATTTTGAAGATTCAGCGGCAGAACCTCTAATATTAATCAATCCAGAAATTACAGACTTTGGAACAACCCTTAATTCATACGAAGAAGGCTGCTTAAGTATACCTGGCGTCTATTTGAATGTAGTAAGACCATCAACTATAAAATTAAAATTTAGAGATGAAATGGGAAGACCACGTAAAATGAAAGCAGATGGACTTCTGGCGAGGTGTATTCAACACGAAATGGATCACTTAAACGGAATATTATTTGTTGATAGAGTTACATCAAAAGATGATTTGAACAAAGAACTTATTAAGGAAGGGTTTAACGAAAAAGACGTAATTTCTATTGATTAATCTAATGACTGAAACTACAATATTTCAAAAAATAATTAATGAAGAAATACCCTGCGATAAGCTTTATGAAGATGACTTTTGTATTGCTTTTAATGATATCCAAGCGCAAGCACCAGTTCATTTTTTAGTGATTCCAAAAAAGCCAATTGTAAGTTTATTGGATTGTATTGAAGAAGATACAAATTTATTGGGGCATTTACTTTTTGTTGGTAGCAAAATAGCTAAATCAAAAAATTTAAATAATTGGAGAACAGTTATTAATACTGGAGCAGAATCGGGACAAACAGTTTTTCATTTACATATTCATTTTTTATCTGGAAGAAAAATGAATTGGCCCCCAGGTTAAAACTCTCGAAAGAAATGTTTATGGGTTATAAATAAGTAAAAACAAAATGAATACACCAGATTCCTTAAATACAGAGTCTAAAAGCTTATTCAATTTAATATCAAAAAATTGGGAAGAGTTAGACGATTCACTCAAAACTAAGTTAATTAAAATTTGGAGAGTTTTAACGTATAAATGGCAATTACAAATTTTATTTAATCTACCTTTTCTTTTATGGTGGGTATTAGATAAATCTTTTCCAAAAGTTCATAAATTTGATATGACAATCTTGAATTACTTAAATTTACCTGACTGGGCACTTTCATTTTACTTTGCATTTCAGT
>QCDS01000033.1 GCA_003278685.1 Prochlorococcus sp. AG-355-K03
GTAGCTATATAACAATCAAATTCAGATAATTTTATCCCTACGTGTTTTTCAATAACAGCTAGAATTTGGTGTAATCTATTTATGCTTATTCCAGTTGTAGTACGTCTTGGATTACTGTAGAAAGTTTTATTTACCAGTGCTTGTATATCAACTGCTAATGGTCGAGAGCCTTCATTTGTAATAGTAGTTGTTACACCTGAAATATTCTCTTTGTTTGTAAAAATTGAACTTGGGTTTTTTATCTCTCGTAATCCCTCTTCAAGCATTTCAAAAATTCCAATCTCGAAGGTCGATCCAAATCGATTTTTTATACTTCTTAGTAATCGATGTGAGGAAATATTATCTCCTTCAAAATTTATTACTGTATCAACTAAATGCTCTAGAGTTTTAGGGCCAGCTAAGGCACCATCTTTGGTTACATGACCAATTATTAGAAGCGCAATATTATTATCTTTGGCAAGATTTTGTAATTCAGATGAACATGCTCTCACTTGAGAAACCGATCCTGGAGAACTTTGCATTTCATGATTATGGATGGCTTGAATACTATCAATAATTGCGAAACTTGGATTGACACGTTTGATCTCTTCAAGAATTAGGGATAAATTAGTTTCTGCAAAAATTTTTAAATCAACACTCTTTTGATTTAGTCTTTCCCATCTAATTTTTACTTGTTCTAAAGATTCTTCTGCAGTTATGTATAAAACTTTCTCATTAAGAGATATTTTTCCTGCTGATTGAAGAACTATTGTGCTTTTACCTATACCTGGTTCTCCTCCAAGTAAAACAACAGATCCAGGTACTATTCCACCACCTAGAACTCGATCAAATTCCCTAAAACCACTCGTAAATCTTGATATTTTTTTTGATGAGATCTCATTAAATGGTACGGATTTTTTACTGTTTTTTATATCTTTTATTTCTTGATATTTAGAGTGCTTACTTTTTATTTCTTCAACAATGGAATTCCATGAGTTGCAATTAAGGCATTTACCAAAGTGTTGAGATGTTTCAGATCCACAATTCTGACAAATAAAAGTCGATAATTTGCTAGACATTAAGTTTCTGAATGAAGTAAAGGAACTAGGATGTTTGGGATATTGCCCCTCTACAAGTTAGATTAGATAAATAATTAATTCTCTTACTGATTAGCTAATAGAAACAAATGGCTCTATCTAGTCAAACTAAAGAAACTATTCTTGTCGCAGATGATGAGGCAAGTATTAGAAGAATTCTGGAGACGCGTCTCTCCATGATTGGCTACAAAGTTGTAACTGCAAGTGATGGTAAAGAAGCACTAAAGTTATTTAAGGACTATGAACCTGATTTAGTAGTGCTTGACGTCATGATGCCAAAGTTAGATGGTTATGGGGTTTGTCAAGAATTAAGGAAAGATTCTGATGTTCCAATTGTTATGTTAACTGCACTAGGAGATGTTGCAGATAGGATAACAGGTTTAGAATTAGGGGCTGATGATTATGTAGTAAAACCATTCAGTCCAAAGGAGTTAGAAGCTAGAATTAGGTGCGTTCTCAGAAGAATCGACAAAGAACAAATTCCTGGAATGCCTAATTCAGGATTAATTTTGGTAACGGATATAAAAATTGATACAAATCGCAGACAAGTTTTTAAAAGTGATGAGAGAATAAGATTAACTGGAATGGAATTTAGTCTCCTAGAGCTTTTGGTAAGTAGGTCAGGAGAGCCATTTAGTAGAGGAGAGATTTTGAAAGAAGTTTGGGGATATACCCCCGAGAGGCATGTAGATACCAGAGTTGTGGACGTTCATATATCAAGATTAAGATCAAAACTTGAGGCTGACCCTGCAAATCCTGAATTAATTTTGACAGCAAGAGGTACAGGATATCTTTTTCAGCGGATTGTCGACATTGCTCCTTTTGATGGTAAATAAATGGGGAAAGAAACAGCGCAAAAAATTAACAAGTCCAGAGCTATTAGAAGATTAGTGATTTGGTACAAAAGAAATTCGGCTGTAACTTCTATAGTTGATACTGCTGCTAGTTCTGCAGCAACGGCTAGTAATGTTGCGGGTAATATGGTTTCTGGTGCTGGTTCTGTTGTGAGCACAGCAAGTAATGTTGCAAGTAATGTTGCAGGTAATGTTGCAGGTAATGTAGTTTCCAGCGCTGAATCTGTTGTAAATACTGCTAGCAGTGTTGTTTCAAATGCTAGTTCAATAGCTAAAAATACATTACAGCCATTAGTTTTTGACCCATTAAAAAGATTACAAAACAACGATAACATTTTAGATAGGGTGGAGGAGTCTCAATCTAATAGAATTTGGATCGCAGTTGATGGGATGGGTGGAGACTATGCTCCAGGTCCAATTCTTGAGGGATGCCTCGAAGCGATAAGTAGATTTCCAATAAATATAAAGTTTGTCGGCAAAATTGAAAAAGTTAAAGATGCTGCAGTAAAAACTGGTTTAGCAGAATTATTAGAAAATGAAATTGATAATAATCGTCTTGAATTAATTGATAGTGGAGAGCCTATTGGGATGAATGAAGAAGCTACTGCAGTTAGAAAAAGGAAGAATGCAAGTATTAATGTTGCAATGGATTTAGTGAGAAATAATAAAGCTGAAGCTGTGTACTCAGCGGGTAATTCAGGAGCCATGATGGCCTCTGCCATATTTAGAATTGGGAGATTGAAAGGAATTGATAGACCAGCTATAGGAGCATTATTTCCAACAAGGGATCAAACTCGACCTGTATTAGTTTTAGATGTCGGTGCCAATACTGATTGTAAACCGTCTTATCTACATCAATTTGCTCTCTTAGGTAATATTTATGCAAAAGATGTCTTACAAGTAAAAAAACCAAGAATTGGTCTTTTAAATATTGGAGAGGAAGAATGCAAAGGTAATGATTTATCCTTAAAAACATTCGAATTATTATCTTCTGAAAAAAGTTTTGATTTTGGAGGTAATTGTGAAGGGCGAGATGTATTATCAGGTGGTTTCGACGTAGTAGTTTGTGATGGATTTACTGGAAATATATTATTGAAATTTCTTGAATCTGTTGGAGGAGTTTTATTAGATATTTTGAGATCTGAATTGCCACGTGGAAGGCGTGGGAAAGTTGGTTCAGCTTTTTTAAAGAGTAATTTACTCAGAATTAAAAAAAGGTTAGATCATGCCGAACATGGAGGAGCTTTATTACTTGGGGTAAATGGGATTTGCGTTATTGGTCATGGAAGTAGCAAATCTTTATCAGTAGTTAGTGCTCTTCGCTTGGCTCACTCGGCAGTTAACCACGGCGTTATGGAAAATTTAAATCAACTTCAAAAGCTTCAAGTTTTAAATTCATAAAACATATTGAGTCAAATTTATGTTTGACTAATATAAGTAACTAAAAAACTCTTTTGGAAGGAATAAACTTTAATCAGATTGGAGTATCATTTAAGGGGAGCGGAAGTTATGTACCTGATCAAATTTTGACTAATCAAAAAATTAGTCAAAAGGTTGATACAAGCAATGAGTGGATAAAATCTAGAACGGGCATTTCTGAGAGAAGAATCGCGAGCTTAGGAGATAATGTTACTGAGATGGGCCATAAGGCGGCTTTATCTGCTATTGAAATGGCTAATTGGGATATTAAGACGATTGATTTGATTGTTTTAGCTACTTCTACTCCGCATGATTTATTTGGATCAGCACCATCCATTCAAGCAAAATTGGGGGCAGCGAACGCCGTAGCGTTCGATTTAACTGCAGCATGTAGTGGTTTCTTATTTGCCTTAATTACAGCCTCACAATTTTTAAAAGGGGGTAGTTTTAAAAGGGCTATTGTTATAGGAGCAGATCAACTATCAAGCTTTGTTGACTGGGATGATAGAAGCAGTTGTATTCTATTTGGAGATGGTGCAGGCGCATTAGCAATTGAAGCCACTAATCAATGTGATAATTTAATTGGTTTTGATATGAGAACTGATGGAGAAAGAGGTTCTTTTCTTAATCTCCCATCAAAAAATAATAAGGATTCAATAATTGATAACATTGATTTTTTAAATGGAGCTTTTTCTCCAATTCAGATGAATGGTCAGGAAGTTTATAAATTTGCAGTTAGAGAAGTACCAATAATTCTAGAAAAGTTGTTTAAAAAAATGAATTATACTTCCGATGAAGTTGATTGGCTTGTGTTGCATCAAGCTAATCAAAGGATATTGGATTCTGTTGGAGAGAGGTTAAAAATTCCAGAGGAAAAAATTCTTAGTAATTTAGAAAAATATGGTAATACTTCAGCAGCAACTATTCCACTAGTGATGGATGAGGCTATTAGAAATAATAGGATTAAACAAAATGATATTATTGCCACAAGTGGTTTTGGCGCTGGGTTAAGTTGGGGTGCAGCCCTCATTAAGTGGGGTTAAAAAAAAAAGGAGCATTATGACAGTTGCATGGGTATTTCCTGGACAGGGTTCGCAAAAAATTGGAATGGCAAAACAAATTGAAAATTTGCCCAACACAAAAGAAAGGTTTAGTTTTGCATCTGATATATTTGAGAGGAATTTATTTGAAATTTGTGAATTAAATACTGAACCAACAAATCCTCTTATTGATTTGAACAACACAAGAAATACACAAATTTGTCTTTTTTTAGTTGAGTCAATTTTATTAGATGCATTAAAGGAAAATGGATTTAAACCAACTTATGTTGCTGGGCATAGTTTAGGAGAAATCACTGCACTATATTGTGCGGATGTTTTTTCATTCGAAGATTGTGTTTCTCTAATAAAACAAAGGTCTCAATTAATGGTAAATGCTGGGAAAGGATCTATGGCAGCAGTAATTGGTTTTGATAGAAATCAACTTGATCTATTAGTAGAAAAAATTGATGATATTGTAATTGCTAATGATAATAGCTCTTCCCAAGTTGTCTTATCAGGATCTACTGAAGCATTAGATAATTTATCGAGAGAAATTTCTTGTAAAAGATTCTTGAAATTAAATGTTTCAGGTGCATTTCATTCGCCATTCATGAATGAACCTTCATCAAAATTTTCTGAGTATTTAAAACAGATTAAATTTAACAATCCCTCTTTCCCTGTCATAAGCAATTATGAACCTTCACTGTGTAGTGATCCAAACGAGCTTAAAATTAGATTAGAAAAGCAAATGTGTAATGGAGTGAGGTGGCGAGAAACTATGGATTTAATGGCAAAAGATAGTGATCTTCATATTGTTGAAATTGGCCCTTCAAATGTACTAAGCGGTTTAGGAAAAAGACATCTTAAAGATGTAAAAATTTCTCAAGTTTCATCTTCTGATCAAATATCTTATTAAATTGTATGAAAAATCATACTATTCAAAAATTAACCTATGAATTAGTTAGCAAGCTTTTTGTATTTCCTATTTATAAATTTGTATTTAAAGGTCATTTAATAGGTAGAGACAATATTCCGCAAAAAGATTCCTTTATTATGGTTTCTAATCATGGTTCTTTACTTGATCCTCCTTTGTTAGGTCATGCCCTTGGACGTAATATATCTTTTATGGCCAAGGCAGAGCTTTTTAAAATTCCTTTTCTCGGCTTTATTATCATGGCTTGTGGAGCGTATCCTGTAAAAAGAGGAATTGTTGATAAAAATACAATTAAAACGGCATGTAAAAAATTATCAAATGATAATTGTATTGGAATCTTTATTGATGGTACACGTCAAAAAAATGGTCGAGTGAATAAGCCCAAACAAGGAGCAGCATTATTAGCGTTTAAAAATCAAAAATTATTATTGCCTGTTGCAATAGTTAATTCACATAAACTTATAAGATTTAAATTCTTTATTCCTTTGTTTTCAAAAATAGTTATTAAAGTTGGCAAACCTGTTCAACCTCCGCAAAGTTCGTCAAGAGATGATCTAAATTCTGTAACAATGCACCTTAAAGATAAAATTAATAATTTGATTGGATGAATATTTAGTTAATTGGAGAAATAGGATAAAGAGGTAAAACTTTCCTCCAGGAATCTACATTTAAATTTGATAAATTTTTATTTGATAAATCTAATAATTCTTTTAAATCTTCTTTATCATCATAGGTGGCCTCAAAAGAAAGTTCTTTACTCTTAAGTTCTTTCACAAGTTTTGGTAAAAATGTTTCTCGAATGACTAGATCCAAGGAGTTTTTTTCGTTTTGACAAATTTCATATTTACCTGCAATAAAACCTTTCCGTTTTAATTTTTTGTAAATCCAGAATGATTTTTTGTTTGTAAAGATCTTATTTTTTGATGCGATTCTTTTTGCCATTATCTCAAATGAACTAAAACTGTTTAGAGGACAATTTATTTGTTGTGAGATAGTTCTTGCTAAAACTACAATTAGTCTTGAAGCATTAAAATTTGCTGGCCCTATGCTGACAGATAACTTATTTATTTTTTGTAAATTTTCTTTGGAAATGAATTTGTTAAGATCATTAATTAAGTTGTTGCACAGGTCATTATCAAATTTT
>QCDS01000034.1 GCA_003278685.1 Prochlorococcus sp. AG-355-K03
GAAATTTACACAACATTTTTTGCAGGCTATATTTTTTATTCTTTTTCTATAAAAAAATTTCTCACCGCAATGTTGGCAAGTTCCTATATATTTTAATTCTCTCCTTTCTACAGGAAATGAGTGCCTTACAGCAATTTGAAAATTCTTCTCTTTTGAATTAATTTCATGCATCTTTTCTAGGAAATTTGGACCATGTATCTCATTTTTCTTTAATATCCTATCTACCCATGCATGAATCATTTCATGACATAAAGTACTGTTTATTTCACTAGTGGATAATTTACTCAAGATAGGTTTCGATAAGATAATTTCAGAATCTATAAAACCATTAATACGTTTTCTTTTATAAAAACCAGCAGTAGTTTTTAATCTATTATCACTCCATCTAACTTTTATTAAAGGCTGATTATTAACCGTTAAAGAATTTTCAAAATATTGGCTATTAAATCTATGAAATAAGGGTAAAAGAGGAATTACAGGCATTATGGATTAAAATTAGTATTATTTTGACAAAAAAAGCCATCAAAAACGATTTCTTTTCTTAAAGTAATAAAAAACTCAAACTAACATGGATGCAACACTAGTTAAAGATATCGGAATTAAAGCATTATTAGTTGGCGGAGCTGTACTAGTTTCTTTTTGGACTTTTAATGCAGTCAAATTAGTTATAAGCGCCAGAGGAATTAATCCATTAGTAAGAAAGTTTTTCGATCAAATAGCTGCTGGCAGAATTGATGCAGCTTATGGTTTAACTACAAAAACTTATAAAACTCATGTAAAAAGACAAGACTTTCTTAAATTTTTAGCTAGTTTAAACCTCAATAAATACAGAAATTTAAAATCAGGAAGACCTAGAGTCCAAGAAGATCAAATCATAATAACTTTGAATTTAAAATCAGAAGACAAACAAGAGGAGCTCCCATTAGATTTTACTTTTGCAAAAACTGACAATGATTGGAAAATAGACAGAATAGCTAAGGTGAATTAATAATTTCTTGTGAGGCAAAAAGAATTGTTTAAAGAAGAAATAATACATCAATTAGAATTACACCCAAGTAGATTAGATAAAGAAAAAATCATCTCAGAAGCAATGGAAGAAGGTCTAGATGATTTTTTTGAAGGTATACGTATGGCACTTGATCCACTGGTAACTTTTGGTGTAAAAATTGTCCCTGAGAAAGAGACTGAAAAAAGTCAAAATTTTTTATGGGAAGATTTTAGAAAATTAGCCAATAAGCTTATTCAAAGAGATCTTACTGGTCACGCTGCTCGCGATGCAATTCTTATGGCTATGGAGTCTGCAACAAAAGAAGAGTGGAATGGATTTTATAGACGAGTTTTAATTAAAGATCTTAGATGTGGTGTATCTGAAAAAACAATCAACAAGATAGCAAAGAAATTCCCCAAATATGCTATTCCTATTTTTTCTTGTCCTTTAGCTCATGACAGTGCAAATCATGAAAAAAAAATGATAGGAAAAAAGCAAATTGAAATCAAATTAGATGGTGTACGCGTCTTAACTATTATTAGACAAAATAAAGTAGAAATGTTTTCTCGCAATGGGAAACAATTCCATAATTTTGGTCATATTATCTCAGAAATAGAAAAAGCCTTAAAAGAAGACCCAGCACCTTATGACTTAGTACTCGATGGTGAAGTAATGAGCGCTAACTTTCAAGATTTAATGAAACAGGTACATAGAAAAGATGGCAAACAAACCAAAGACGCAGTTCTCCACCTATTTGACTTATGTCCCCTTGAAAATTTTCAAAAAGGGAGATGGAACACTAGTCAAACAAAAAGAAGTTTATTAGTAAAAGAATGGGTAGCAAAACATTCTATGCATCTAAAACATATACAAACACTTGAATGGGAAAATGTAGATCTCGACACTATTGAAGGACAAAAAAGATTTGTAGAGCTTAATAAATCTGCTGTGGAAGGTGGGTATGAAGGAGTAATGATTAAAGATCCTGATGCTAGGTATGAATGTAAAAGAACACACAGTTGGTTAAAAGCAAAACCTTTCATTGAAGTCACTTTAAAAGTTGTATCGGTTGAGGAAGGTACAGGTCGCAACAAAGGGAGACTGGGAGCAATCCTGGTAGAAGGAGAAGATGATGGTTATGAATACAGTCTTAGTTGCGGAAGCGGATTTAGTGATATTCAACGTGAAGAATATTGGTCAAAACGTAATCATCTAGTTGGTCAACTTGTAGAAATCCGAGCTGATGCAAAAACCAAGTCAAAGGATGCAGTAGCTTTTAGTCTTAGGTTTCCTAGATTTAAATGCTTTAGAGGATTTAAAGCTGGAGAAAAAGTTTAAATTTCAAAAAATAATATTCAACAAAGTAGTCAAAGAAAAATGTGTTTTTTAAATAAAAAAATAAAAATTTTGGCTATAAAATATAAGAATAATTAACAAGACTTTTTGAGAGACTTATGACGAAGAAAACAGTTTTCAACTTCATAAAAACACCTTGTGGACAGGCAAAATACATCGAATTAGAAGCCAACAAAACTTTACTAGGTAAATTAAGGCTTTTGTGGTTTATCTTAATTGCATCAATTAGAGATTGGAATATTAAAGAGTAAATTCTTAAGATTTTTCAAAATATTCTTTGGAGTATTTAGCTGAGAAATATACAACTAAAAAAGTTGAAATAATTCCAATGCTAGTAATATATAAATTATTTGGTGATTGCACATTTTTTAACTCCTGAATACTTTTTGCCAAACTACCTATTGAGCAATAAAGAAAAGTGCCTGGAATTATTCCAAGAAGACCAAGAGCAAAATCTCTAAATTTAATATTATTCAAACCGTAAAAATAATTAAGAATACTGAAGGGAAATATCGGCGATAATCTGGCTAAAAAAATTAATTTAAGTCCGCCTTTTTCTACTACTTTTTCCATGATACTTAATTTTGGATAACGGATAAAAAGATTTTTTAGCTTTTTTGCAAAAAAACTTTTTGATATAAAAAAAGCAACTGATGCTCCTATGGAAGCTGAAATGAAAACGATAATTGATCCTAAATATGCGCCATATAAAAAACCTGATAATAAAGATAACCAAGAGGCTGGAAGTATTAATAAAACAATTAAAATATAAATACAAACAAACGAAAAGATCCCAAAACCAGTATTAAAAAAAAAAGACAAATTATAAATATTTTCAAGAAATATATTCATTCTCAATTCAAAAGTTCGAGTTTTTTAGTAATTCTTTCCTTTTGTGCCGAACCCTCATTTAATTTAAATCTGCATTCGTCAACAATATCTTTTGGAGCCTTATCAACGAAATTTTTATTAGATAATCTCTTATTTAAATTTTCTAATTCAATAGTCACCTTTTTTAAATCCTTGGTTAACCTTTCCTTTAATGCATCTATATTGACAAAATCCTGAAAAGGTAAGTAAACCTCTAAATCACTAATTATCCCAGAAAAAGATTTAGCAAACTCTTTTTTATCAACAGCATTAGTTTTAAAAATAAATACTTCAGAAGATTTAGTTAAAGTTTGAATATCATCGACTAAAGTTTTTAGAAAATCAATCAATTCATCATTGTCTGAAATTAAATATACAGGCCCTTTTTCTGATGGCTTAAGACCTAATTCAGCTCTCAAATTTCTAATCAGCCTAATAATTTCAAAGAGTTGCTGAAAGGACTTATCAAGCTTATTATCAACAAATTTATTTTCGTGAATTGGCCATTTTTGAAGAGATAATAATGTATGATCTGGCTTTAGTTGCAGCACATGCCAAAGTTCCTCAGTAATGTGCGGCATAAAAGGATGAATCATTACCAAAATATCATTGAGCACTTTTATTAAAACTTTTTCAGATCTTTGTCTATTTTTAGTCTCTTTATTATTAAACCTTTGTTTAGCAAATTCTACATACCAGTCACAAAAATCATTCCATGTAAATTCATATAGAAGTTTCGCAGATTCTCCCAATTTATATTCTTTCAACAAAGCAGCGACTTTTATATTTACCTGATTCAATTTCGATAAAATCCACTTATCACATAACTCTAAAGAAGTTTCATCACTCTCATTAAGCGAATAATGATTATTAGAAGTTTTATTAATTAACACAAATTTAGTTGCATTCCATAATTTATTCGCAAAATTTCTTGAAGCTTCAACAGTTGAAGACGTATCTTTTTTCCTATCAAAATCAAGCCGGATATCTTGTCCAGCGCCTGCAACTTCACGAATTAAAGCAAATCGTAGAGCATCAGAACCATATTTATCAACTAATAATATTGGATCAATTCCATTACCTGAACTTTTACTCATTTTTTTGTTGTTTTCATCTCGAACTAGACCATGAATATAAACATCCTTAAAAGGAATATTATTTGTAAAAGTATTCCCCATCATTGTCATTCTTGCAACCCAGAAGAAAATAATATCGAAACCAGTAACAAGAACACTATTTGGATACCATTTTTTAAAATCCGGATCATTTGTATTTGGCCAACCAAGGGTTGAGAAAGGCCATAAACCACTTGAAAACCATGTATCCAAAACATCTTTATCACGAACCAATTTAATATTTAATCCAAATTTTTTATTAGCTTCGATTAAGGCATCCTCTTCATTTCTTGCAACGATATATGGAGTATTTTGTTCTATTGAGTCTTGAGATTCATCTAAAACATACCAGGCTGGTATTTGGTGCCCCCACCACAATTGCCGACTGATACACCAATCATTAATATTCTCTAACCAATCCTTATAAACTTTCTCCCAGCGTGGAGGAATAAATGATGGTTTTTTAGAATCAATTTCATTCAGACATCCTTGTGATATATCATCCATTTTCAAAAACCATTGTGTTGACAATAAAGGTTCAATTGGCACCTTACCTCTATCAGAAAAAGGAACAGTATGTTTATAATCCTCTATCTTTGTCAAAAGGCCTAAGTTATCCAATTCTTTGATAATTTTCTTTCTAGCCTCATATCTATCTAAATTTTGAAAAATACCTGCATTAATATTTAAAGTTCCATCTTTGTTCATTACATTAATCTGTTTTAAATTATGCCTTTTTCCTATTGCAAAATCATTTGGATCATGGGCTGGAGTAACTTTCACACAACCCGTACCAAAATCTTTATCAACATGTGAATCAGCGATAATAGGTATTTCTCTATCAACGAAAGGAACCTTTACTTTGACACCAATAAATTCTTTATATCTATCATCATCAGGATTAACTGCCACAGCAGTATCACCCAAAAGAGTTTCTGGTCTTGTTGTTGCAACTTCTAAGTACTTATCTAACTGTTCACCACCTTCAGAAATTAAAGGGTATTTAAAATGCCATAAATGACCATTTACTTCTTGCATTTCAACTTCAAGATCACTTACAGCTGATTGAGATTCAGGGCACCAATTAACCAAATATTCGCCTCTATAAATTAAATTCTTTTTATAGAGAATATTAAAAGCCTCAATAACTGCTTCATTTAATTTTTGATCAAGAGTAAATCTTTCTCTAGTCCAGTCAACTGAATATCCTATCCTTTTTAATTGAGAAACTATTCTTCCACCACTGTGTTCTTTCCAGTTCCATGCTCTTTTAAGAAATTCATCTCTTCCAATATCCTCGCTTGTTTTGCCTTCAATTTTTAATTGTTTTTCGAGAATAGTTTGAACAGCTATTGAAGCATGATCAGTTCCCGGTAAACACAAAACATTCTTACCTGAAAGTCTTTGAAAACGTACTACAACATCTATCAAAGCCGTATTAAATGCATGCCCCATATGCAAAGATCCAGTTACATTTGGTGGCGGAATAACAACACAAAAAGGCTCCCCATCATCCTCAGGGTTAGGATTAAACGCCTTTAGACTTTCCCATTTTTCTTGC
>QCDS01000035.1 GCA_003278685.1 Prochlorococcus sp. AG-355-K03
AGGCCTAAAAGATAAATATGAACAAAAATCAACTTATTAACTTCATTACATTTTCAATTCTTGAAAGTAAAAGAGTTGAAGACAGATTATTTAGAAATAAAATTCATAGTTATCTTACCCAACTAAATAAAAAACAATTAAAAGCAATTACAAGTGAATTTATCATTTAAAAAAATATGAAAAAGCTACTTGTTGTATTTATTCTTATTCTTACTTCTTGTAGTACAAAAGATGAATTATCTATTACCCAAGAAGAATTATCCATTACAAAAGATGAAATTTCGATCACGAAAGGTGAATCATCCTTTACTGATGAAAAAAAATTATTTTATGTAACTAAAGAAACTGCTGTTCGTCTTTGTGGAGGTAAATCCAGAATAATTGAAAGTGAAAATGAAGAAATCATCAAAATAGAAGTCAAAGATTTTTCAAATGTTGAAAAAGAAAAATTTGTTCAATTTACTCTCGTTGAGACAGATAGAAAAGGTGGTAAATATAGAATTGTTAATTGTTATCCAAATAAAGATCCTAAAAAATCGGTAATTAAAACAATCAAGACTAATTACAAGTTAAATTAGTCTTAGGTCAACTAGATAAAATGAAAATATTTAAATTTCTATTTGTAATTCCTTTAATAACTTTAATAATTATTTTTCAAATCTCTTTGCAAAATAGATATCTAATGGCTTCTGAAATTAGAGATGGAGAAACAATTTTTAGAAATGTTTGTGCAGGCTGCCATGTAAGAGGTGGATCAGTCGTTCTCAAAGGATCTAAATCATTAAAACTTTCCGACCTTGAAAAAAGAGGAATTTCAGATGAGAAATCAATAGCAAAAATAGCTAATGAGGGGATTGGTTTTATGAAGGGTTATAAAAATAAATTAAAGGATGGAGAGGATAAGGTTCTTGCAAAATGGATTATTCAAAATGCAGAAAAGGGTTGGGAGTAAATGAAAAGTGTACTTCTTGCATCGTTTTTATTTCTATTAGCTGAATTCTCTTTTGCTGAGGAATTAACTAATTACACAATTACATCTGATTCTCAAGTTAATACTTTAGAAGGAGATTTAGAGGCTAAGGGAAATGTAGTCATTAAGAGTAATAGCGGTAATTTTGAGGCTTATTCGGACAAGCTTTCTTTTGACAAGGATGCTAAATCTCTAAAACTTATTGGTAATGTTTATGTTAAAAATTTAGAGTCTGAGGGAATTGCAATTGAAGAAACATCTGGAGATGAGTTGACCATATTTACTGATAAAGGACTTTTTGAATTCAAATCTCAAAATAAGAACAGAGTAACAACAAAAATTAAATTCTAAATAAAGGCTTGCTTTTAAAAAAAAGAAGTTTCTAAAAAGATTGCTTACTTAAATGCTGAAAGGATTTATGACATAAAAAATTAGAGAATTAAAAAAAGATTTAAATACTAGTAAACGTTTTTGGGATGGCTGATAAGAAAAAGAAATGCAAAAAGAAAAAATGTTCAAACTGGAAAGGGGGTAAATTTATTTGTTATGGCCAATAGACTAGATACGGTGATTGAAAGTCGATATAAAATTGGAGAGATAAAACCCTCTCTTTTTGTGAAAAAATTATTATACATTTTTCTAGTATTGATGTCTTTTACCACTGGTAATTCATACTCATTGGAAAAGGTACCTGTTCAAGATTCTGTAGATAAAAAAACAAAATCTCCTTGGAATTTTTCTGAAGACTTTGAAAATCAAGAAAAAGGAAAATTAAAAGTTGCCAACCCTAACCCTTCATCCTCAAATTCTCCTTCTGGTGGGGGTACAGAAAAATCATTCAACCAAATATTTCGAATCTACGATAAGGGAGCAGGTTTAAAACCATTTAGAATTAAAAAAGATCTTGATGGCAATAAGTATCTTGAAGTTACAGTGAAACATGGATGGAATAATGATCCTCTTAAAGAAGGTTCAGGAAAAGAAACAGAAAGAGCAATATTTGAGACAAAGCAAAGAAGCACTTTAAATAAAGAAATATGGATTGGTTTTAAAACAAGACTTCCTAAAGATTTTAAACATACAGATGGCAGAGTAACGTTTTTTGAATTTAAAAATCGACATGTATATATGAGAACGCATCCTCTTGTAAGAATAAGTTTTGATGACACTGGAAAAACATTAAAAATAGCAGCTAATACTGCCGGTACTGGTTTCAATAGAAGGAATAAAGAAGATAATATTAAGCATCGCATTGATATAAAATATAAAAAAAATGATTCAAATTGGTTTGTGCGTAATGAAAAAACTAGAGGTGAAAAAAAAATAAAAAATAATTTTAAACTCACACCGAACAAAACATTTAGTGCGACTCAATTAGGTGAATGGAGCACGTATAAAATTGGAATCTATAATACAAAGGATGATGATGGTTTTGTAAAAGTCTTCAAAGATAAGAAATTAATATTTGATTATAAAGGTATAACATCTGACTGGAAAGGAAAATACACTGGTACTAATGTAAGAATAGGTGTTTATAGACACTCGGGAAAACAAATTGGAATTGAATACCCCGATCAATCTATCCATTTTGATGATTTTATTGTCGTCTCAGATCAAAAAACTTTAGACAAATTGATCAGAAAGAATGAAAACCCCAATGATTGATTAAATTAAATTGAAAGAGCGGTAACTATATTCTTAACGATTTTATGTTGAGAATTTAACCAGAATTTAAAGTGATGGACTCGCATTTTTAAGAAAAGAAAGAGAATATAAAGAAAAAAGGTAATTCCAATGGAATCAACCAAAATCCCAAAAAGGATTATTAAAAAACAACTTAAAAAGGGAGTTATTAAGAAACAGCTTAAAAAGGTTGATAAAGCAATTGTTGAAATTGCGGAAATGAAATTTGAAAATTATGAAGAAAAAGAAGAAAAACTAGACGCGCTTGTTTTTTTAAAGAATCAAATATTGACGGAAGCGGAGGAGTTACTATGAACGGAAGACTAGACAAGGTTGCTATGACCAACAAACTAATGCAACTCAAGAGAGAACTTCACTACAAATGCGCGATTGGGGAAAAGGGGAAATGGGAATGTATAGGAGCAAACGATTATCTCAACAGAGTGTTTGATGTATTAGATGAGTTTTGGCAGTAAATACTAAACAAAAAAAGAATTGATATTGCAACTTGTTGGGCTACTAATAGAATTTCTGTTATGGATAATCTAGAAAGATATGAAGACAGTTATGCAATAGCAGAAGAATTTAGAGAGTGGATACTGCATATAGGAGAAAAGAATGAAAGTTTAAGAGATTCTTTTTTAAACTTACCAAAGGAATTAAAAGAATTATTAGACCAAAAAGTCAACGATTAAATGAAACGCTTAGCTTTATTTATTGTTTTCCCACTTATATTTGGTTTTGGAAACGATAAAGCAAGATTATGCGAAGACCTTAAATTTGCAATAAATAAATCAAAAAATGATTATCAGCAAAAAATATCATTTGCAAAACAAAGCAAAGAATTTGCTAATGATAAAATTACCAAAATTTATGCAATAGAAACAAAATGGGAGGATCTTTTTGATAGTCCTTATGAAATAGAAAGCTTATGTAATGAATATTTCTTAATAAAAGAATATGATATTGATTTATCTAGTGAATGTTATTTGTTTGAAACTATCTTAAAAAGTGGAAATTATAGTAATGGTGATTTTGATTTTATGCCAGAAAAAAGAAGACAAAATGCTCAAGCTATCAAAGAAGAATTTAAAGCCAAATATGATCCAATTAATGAACAAGCAAAAGAAGATTATTTATCAGAACAAAAAGAAATGCAGAAAATATATCGAAGGAAAAAATGCAATAAAGTCACATATAGTTTTTAAATGAAACGCTTACTACTGGCAGCTAAATTAAATAGGATTGAAAGTCGATCTAAAATAAGGGGCAATTATCTCCTTTTAATAAGCTATCTTTAAAAAGATATTCCAAATTTTAAAAGCAAATAAAAAATATTTCTATAAAGATGGAATTACCAGAAGCAATTCTTTTTGATTTAGATGGGGTATTACTAGATACAGAACCATTACTAGCTAATGCCTGGTATGAAACCGCAAAAGAATATAATTACTATTTATCAAACGATAAATTACTAGAATTAAAAGGAAGAAGAAGAATAGATTGCGCAAAAAAAGTTTTCAAATGGATAAATGAAGAAATCACAATAGAAGAATTACTCATTACTCAAAAGTTAAAAGTAGATAAAGTACTTACTAAAGCAAAACCTTTTAAAGGAGCAATAGAATTAATCAAATTTTGTATAAATACAAAATTACCTATTGCACTAGTAACAAGTAGTAGTAGTGAAAGTTTTAAAATAAAAAGCTCTGCAAATCCCTGGTTAAATTTATTCAATACAAAGGTTCTTGGAGATGATAAATTCATTTCTGATGGCAAGCCTTCGCCTGATCCTTATTTGAGAGCATTAAAAATATTGGATGTGGATCCTAGGAAATCATGGGTTATAGAAGACTCATATGCAGGATCTATCTCAGGACTTAAAGCGGAATGTAATTTAATGTTTTTTTCAAAAGATATTGAAATACTAAATAAATTAATAAATGAATTTAACCAAGAAAAGATTCAAAAAATTAATGATTTATCAGAAATTATTTATTATTTAAAGTTATATAAAGGATTTTAAATCAATCTAATAAATTTGCTAATTCTTCTAATATTTTTTCCTTAGGTAATTCTTCCAACAAGACAAATAAATGAAACACTTAATATTAACTCGACCCAAAGACTAAATTAATGGAATTTTTAAAGGAGCTTTGGCAGAATCATTAGGACCCATACCATGCAATTCTTGGTATAGGTGGAGTAATAGTATTGTTGGTAATTTATAATCGATTACTCAATAAATATCATTAATCACAAACCATCGTGGATTAAGCAGCATCAGATATATTGTTATTCGTATCTTCAATCTTTTCAATCTCTTTAATCATTTCCTCTAGCCATAAAGTATTATCTTCTGATCTCTTTTTAAAATAAGAAATCTTAGGTTGATTGATTTCTAATGTCTCATAATCTCCACTCATAAAATTTTCCTAAATTTTAACCACTTAAATTTTAGTTAGTTTATTTATTAGTTTTACTAAGGGGAAAATAAGAAAAAATTAATTTATGGTTAATATGAACTAAGACAAGTTAAATATTATTTGTAAAAATATCGGAAACACTTAATTTACCTAATGCTAACCACCAGTACAGAAACGAACCGCATCAGCTGTTGGCGAACCAGTCGCTTTCATTTCTTCAACACATTCATTAAAGAACTTTGATTCTTTTTTTAATGAGCAAAAGCTTAGTGCAATAGCTACTAAGGCAACAGCTGATACAACTGCTGATCCTAGTTGTATCACTCCGTAAGCAAGCATAGCTTTATTCTTTTTAAAATCTTTTTTTGTATCTTTCTTTTTATCAGAC
>QCDS01000036.1 GCA_003278685.1 Prochlorococcus sp. AG-355-K03
TTTTTCACACTCATTAATTAATGATTTATTACCTCTTATCTTTAAAGGATCAGCTTCAATGACATGATCTGCTTTTGAACCAGCAGGATCATCACAAGATTTTGTTTGCACACAGACTTCTAAATCTCTTTTTTTGGCTGCCTCGGTTAACATCAACGCCAGTTGACCCCCTCCAATTATTCCTAGGGAATAATTTTTCTTAATATCGTTTATTTTTTTTTTAAAACTCATAGCATGATTTTATTACCATTTCTAATTCTTAACAACTGAATTTTTAAGGATCTAAAGCTTAGATTTTGCTAATATATAAAGTATTTAATACCAAATATTTATAAATTTTAACTAGGTAATCAATTGTGAATAAGAGAAAAATATTAGTCCCATTAGGTGATAAGTCATACGAAGTAACTCTAGAAGCAGGGATATTGAATAATATCAGCGAAGAACTTTTAAAAATTGGAATAACAAAGAATAGAAAAATACTTGTGATTTCAAATGAAGAAATATCAAATTTGTATGGAGAAAAATTTTTAAATAATTTAAAAGATAATAAATTTCAGGCCAAAATGTTCCTTATCAAGGCTGGAGAATCATATAAAAACTTAAAAACCTTAAGTGAAATATATGATGTAGCATTTGAATTTGGCTTAGATAGAAATTCAATAATTATTGCCCTTGGAGGAGGAATTGTTGGAGATGTAAGTGGTTTTGCAGCTGCGACTTGGCTGAGAGGTATCGAATATATTCAGATTCCAACAACGTTATTATCAATGGTTGATTCATCTGTGGGAGGAAAAACAGGAGTAAATCATCCAAAAGGTAAGAATTTAATTGGAGCTTTCAATCAACCTAAAGCAGTTTTTATTGATCCAGAAACTTTAAAAAGTTTGCCCAAAAGAGAATTTAGTGCAGGCATGGCCGAAGTAATAAAATACGGAGTAATAAGAGATAAAGAACTTTTCGAATACTTAGAAATTGAAAAAAACAAAAATGAACTTATAAATCTCAAAAATGAATATCTAATTAAAATAATTAATAGTTCAATTAAAACAAAGTCTCATGTTGTTTCTCAAGACGAACATGAAAATGGTGTTAGAGCAATATTGAATTATGGTCATTCTTTTGGTCACGTTATTGAAAATTTATGTGGATACGGCAAATTTCTGCATGGTGAGGCAATATCAATTGGTATGAATATTGCGGGGAAAATAGCAATTGAAAAAGGGTTATGGTCTAAAGAAGAATTAGAGAGACAGCGAATTCTCTTGGAGAGTTATGATCTTCCTACCGAGATCCCCAAAATAAATAAAGAAGACGTTCTTACAATACTTATGGGCGACAAGAAAGTTCGTGATGGCAAAATGAGATTTATATTACCGAAAGAAATTGGTGCAGTGGACATATATGATGACATAGAAGATTCATTATTTTTAAAGTTTTTTTCTTAACGCAAACAGGTTGAATTTATATTCATTTCCTTCTCCTTAAACTTATTAAAAACAAACCACTTAAAATTACCTAGACATACAGGATCAACGAGTCTAAGTAATGCCTCTCTTCTTAAAAGAGCATTTGATAAATCCTCCTTAAATTCCTTCTGAATCCCATAAAGTCTCTCTGCCAATCCAAGTGCCAACAAAGCCTCTCCTTGTTTAGTTATTCCAAGAGTATTAAATCCAAGAGTCTCAGCATCATTAATTAAAGTTTCTATGCACACATGAGATGTTAAATCGCAATTCCCAGGAGAATCTAAGACATCATTCATCATTTTTTGATTTTCATAAGAAACTATCGTCCCATCAGAATTCTTAGAGTTATAGTATTTTTTAGCTTCTTTAGCGTAATCAATTATCAATAAAATGCCATTATTGATTTTTCCATAAATAGCTTCTAACCATTTTGAATTATCTACATGCCATTCTGTCGTCCATCCTTCAGGAGCATCTTTGGGCGGAATAGTAATTCCCAAATCGTTTTTAGCAAGTTCAATACTTTTTTTCAATTCACTTGTCATTGGCATTTCATCAAAAAATAATTTATGAGATTTTTTGTCTATAGAAACTGCTTGTCGAATTAATTTTCCCTTTGAGAAGGTTACTCTCTCTACTGGCAAAGCATCTAAAACCTCATTTGCAAAAACTATTCCAGTTATATTATTTTCCTCTACTTCTTCTAAACCTTTCCAGAAAATATCAATACCTAAGTTCAAAAATTCCTCTAATTTATTTTTTTGTTTTTCCACCATCCCTTCATTAGGTTCAATAATTACAAAAGAAACTCCTTCCAAAAGATCCTTGTTATTTTCTAAAAAATATTTAATTAATCCACTCATAAAGCTTCCATCTCCTGCTCCAAATTCAATTACAGCTAATTTTTGATTAGATAAAAAACTATTTTTGAACTGAATTAGCCAATCTTCTATTTGTTTACCAGTCAAATAAGCAAAATCATCAGATAAAGAAGGTGATGTGACAAAATCTCCTCGAACGCCTAACTCAGCTTTGCCACTGCCGTAATAACCATTAATAGGATCATTTAAAACAAAATTCATAAAGTCATAAAAACTGATAGTCCCACCCATTTTTATTATTTTTTTTACTAACCAATCTGGATTATTCGCGGGTAGGCTATTCATCGGCGAAAATATAAAAAGACAAAACTTATTTATGCCTTCAAAGATTAACTATTTATTGGGAATATTTCTATCTATATTAGTTTTAATTTCACATAAACCCGTTTTCGCTATAAATAATCCAAATCTCTTACCAGAAGAAAAAACACCCGTGATTGATTTAGCTAAAACATTAAGCCCTAATCAGAAAAAATCATTAGAGGACAAGCTAAATAATCTAGAAATTGAAAGTGGGTGGAAAATTAAATATTTATCCCAGTTTGAGAGTTCTCCTGGTAGCGCAATAAAGGACTATTGGGATTTAGATGAGACAAGTTTGTTGATAGTTGCAGATCCTAGAGGAGGAAATTTACTGAACTTTAACGTGGGAGAGGCATATTTCAATTTTATGCCAAGGTTATTTTGGGTTGAACTTCAAACAAGATTTGGTAATCAATATTATGTGAAAGATCATGGTGAGGATGGCGCAGTATTAGATGCAATTAATTCCGTAAAGATTTGCCTTGAGAGAGGAGGGTGTCAAGTTGTTCCTGGCCTTCCCAAAGAACAATATATATGGACGTTATGTACATCTATTCTTGGAGGTTTAGTAGCAGGTTTCGCATCTGCGCCACGAAAAGAAGGTCAAGTGATATCAATTGGATTTTTAGCTCTTCTTTCTCCTTTATGGGGAATGTTATTTGGAATTTTTGGTCTGGCACCAATAATATCTAGAACAAATGATTTATTACCGTTATTTAAAAATGGTTTAGCTTTTACAGCAGCAGGAATTGCGGGTTATATTTTATCTCAAACATTATTTTCAAGATATGAAAAGCCCAAAAATACTTAAAATATGATCAAAAATATCTAATCCTAAAAAAATTTATCTTCTTCACAAATTTCACCAGACTCTGAATACCATCGGTGAGAGACATGTCTTAATTCCTTTTTTTCAAATTCAATCCATGAAAAGTTAATTAGTAATTTCCCATCTTCATCAGTTTTATATCTTGGCACTACAGCAGTATTGAAATAAATTGTCCCTTTGCTATCAATTTTAAACATCTCTCTTAAACCAAGATTTCTTTTAAGCCGATTGTGCATATGACCAAAAATTACAAGATCAACTTTTCTTATCTTTTGTATATGAGAAATAGCCACAGACAAATCTCTATCTCCCCAATCTAAAGAGGGTAATTTCCAGTCTTTCCCACAAATACTTTTAGGTTCTGAACCTAAACCCGAAGGGCCTGCATGAGACATAATTATTAAAGGTATATCTTTGATACTCTCTTGTGAACGTTTGATGATTTTATTTATTGAATCTTGCTCGGTAATGGGTCCATAAACGCCTTTAACTTCTTTTGAGAGAAAATAACCGCCGCCAGAACTGCATGGTCTTGCAGACAATAAATTTATTTGATTATTAAAAACTTTCAAATCCCATGCACAATATTTTTCACCAAGAACACGTATCTGCTTTGAAAGAGTTTCGCCCGTAGAATCCTTCCCTCTATCATGATTTCCTAAAATCACAAAAGTAGGAATTTTGATCTCATTGATTTTTTTAATTATTTTGACACTACCATCAGAAATATCACCCACAAATAAAACAATATTTGGTTTAATAATCGATAAGACTTTCAAGTCTAATTCAGACCATTGACCATGACAGTCACCAACAATAGCAATTTTTAAATTTGTCAGAATTTTTTCTGTATAAAGGCATATAATCTATTTAGAGATATTCTAAATCCTGACCAGTATAACTTCTACTGCAAAACAGGAATCAGTTCAAAACGAAGAGGATTTGATTTCTGAAATAAAGAAGCATTGCGAAAAAGCTAATGCAATTATTCTTGCGCACTATTATCAAGCTCCAGAGATTCAGGAAATTGCAGATTTTATTGGCGATTCATTAGATCTATCTAGGAAAGCTGCAAATAATGACGCAGATATAATAATTTTTTGTGGTGTGCACTTTATGGCTGAAACCGCAAAAATACTTAGCCCTAATAAAACAGTCCTACTACCAGATATTGACGCAGGATGCTCATTAGCAGACGATTGTCCTTCAGATGAATTTCAAAAGTTCAGGGAAGAAAATCCAGATCACTATGTCGTAAGTTACATAAATTGTACTGCAGAAGTAAAAGCTCAAAGCGATTTGATATGTACAAGCAGTAATGCAGTCTCATTAATTAAAAAGATACCTGAAGATAAAAAGATAATATTTGCACCAGATCAGAACCTTGGGAGATGGGTACAGAAAAATTCAGGCAGAGATCTTAAATTATGGCCTGGCAGCTGCATTGTTCATGAATCATTTAGTGAAGAAGCACTTCTAAAATTAAAATATCAAAATCCAGGATCAAAAGTCATTGCTCATCCTGAATGTAATCAAAATTTACTAATTCTCTCAGACTTTATTGGCTCAACAAGTAAGCTGCTTGATTTCGTGAGTAAAGATCCATCTAAGACTTACATGGTACTAACTGAACCTGGAATAATTCATCAAATGAAAAAGAAAGAACCTAACAAAATTTTTATTGAAGTCCCAGATGTAGAAGGTTGTAAATGTAACGAGTGTCCGTATATGAAATTAAATACCTTAGAAAAAATTCTTGATTGTTTAAAAAATAATTCCCCGTCTATCGAACTTGACCCAGAAATAATAAGAAGAGCCTATGCTCCGATAAAGAGAATGCTTGATATGAGTGATTAATTTAATGCAAACACCTGATCTTTTTTATTAATTTTTAGGAATGCATTAAGGTTTGTGGTGTTTGGATT
>QCDS01000037.1 GCA_003278685.1 Prochlorococcus sp. AG-355-K03
AGTACCCTTGCTTGTTGAAACAATTAGAATAATGTCACCCAATAGCCAAGAAGGTAAAGAAGCTTATGAAACATTAATCCAACTAGGATTTGTTGAGACAAAATACAAAGGTTAATTAAAAATTATCATGATTACAAAAACAGAAGTCATTAATTTAATCACTAAAAAAATTCCAAGTTCCCAAGTTTTTGTTGAAAACCTTAAAGGAAATGACCATTTGCAAGTAACTGTAATTGCTTCTGAATTCAATGGATTATCATTAGTTAAACAACACCAGCTAGTATATTCCGCTTTGAAGGAAGAATTAGCTTCAGAGGCTATCCATGCTCTGGCTTTAAAAACAGAAACTCCAAATTGAATTATGGACAACCTAACAAAAGAAAAAATTCAAAAACTGATTGATACTAATCCATTGATGGTCTTCATGAAAGGGACAAAATTAATGCCTCAATGCGGTTTTTCCAACAATGTAGTTCAAATATTAAATTCCTTAGGGGTAGAATTTGGTACGTTTGATGTTTTAAGTGATTTTTCTATACGAGAAGGTATCAAAGAATATTCAGATTGGCCAACAATTCCTCAAGTTTACTTAAAAGGTGAATTTCTTGGTGGATCAGACATTCTTATTGAAATGTACAACTCTGGATCTCTTAAAGAAAAAATAGAAATCGAATTAGCGTCTTAAGACAAATAGTGAGTATAAATACTGTATTGATTAATAAAAATTAATATTTTAAATCCTTTTTTTATCAAAAAAACCTTTATTTCCATCTCCATCTGGATCAATAAAACTTGAGGGATCTAAAATCCATCTTTCAATTAATCTTTCTAATTTCTCTTGATCCTTTTGCTCTAAACTACTGCAATTCCTTAATGCTTGGAGATAACCGTCACTATATAATTTAAGATCGGATGGCGTATGAAAACGCGTAACTAAGTCCTGGCAACTATCGCAAATTGATTGAAAGTGACGAATTGCTATTGGGTTTTCAAATGATGTCATAATTCGATAGATTCTGATTTTTTTTTTGCATTTGTTATACCTTATTAAGAACGATCATAAATTGCCTGGCCAAACAGTAATTAAGAATGCAATCAACTGAGCAAATCTTAGCTTCAACCCCTGGCAGTTCACAATTGCCAACGAGCTCTCAAACTCCATCAAGAGTTCTAGTTGTTGAACCTCATCCCACTCTTAGAACAGTCCTTGTGCAAAGGCTTCGCCAAGATGGCCATTTAGCTGCAGCAGTAGGCACAGCTGCAGAGGCTATCGACTTATGCAGAGAACAATCACCTGACTTATTAGTTAGCGCAGAAATCCTCGATCAGAATACTGCAATGAGACTAGCCCATCAACTAGGGTCTTCAGTCATAGTTTTAACGGCAAGATCAGGTGTTGAAGCATTAGTAAATCTATTAGATGAAGGAGCAGATGATGTTCTCAGAAAACCTTTTGGGCTCGAAGAGCTTGCAGCACGATGCAGAACACTTTTAAAGAGGGGAAGGATAGGATTACAAGAAAAGGTTGAGGTTGGACCTTTAGAGGTTCATCTTCTATTAAGACAAGTTACTCTAAGCGAAAAACCTGTAGAATTAAGCCCTAGGGAGTTCGCACTGCTTTGTGCTCTTTTAATGCCCCCTGGAATGGTTAGAAGTCGTCAAGAGCTTTTGAGAATGGCCTGGCCGCCCTTCAGCGGTGGCCCTAGGTCTGTAGATACTCAGGTATTAACTTTGCGGAGAAAACTAGAACAGGCTGGATTAGGAGAAGGCGGGGGCATAACCACTGTTAGACAACAAGGTTATCGATTCAGTATTGATAATATTTAAGTTAAAAAAGCGAAAAGTTCACCAATAATCATTAAAACTGACAGTAATGTCAGTAATTTATATGTCCATAATGGTGATATATAAGATATTCCATCAATCGCAATCCCAGTATTACTTGAAACAATTAATAAGAATTTTTCAAAGTTTTCCACTCTTTGTGGGACAAGAAAATTATCACCTTGAAAAGTATTAAAGTAATAAACTTTACTACCCTGACTGGTTGGCAAAGATTTGATTAATTTAATATCTTTCCAAAAAATCTCCCAATTTTTTCTTCCTAAGAGTTTTGAAATAAAGCTACTTTTATATGAAATTTTATTACTACAAGTTTCAACATAATCACTAGTGATATTGATTATCAAATAAAGTCCGATGGCAAAAATTATAATAGAGGGGATTTTTAATTTTTCGATTGAAATAAATGGTAAGGGAATTGTAAGCGCTAAATAAAGAGAAATTAACGAACTTTTCACAAAAAAGAGAGTTTTAAATTTTTCTATCATTTCAGAAAGATCCTTTTAATCGGGCAATTTTAAACTGTTTATGTTTAACTTTGCACCTATTTTGTGAGCGCATGCGTATCCACTAAAAGCAACTGCATTTAGGCCTTGGCCAGGGAAGCATGAATCCCCTACACAATAAAGGTTTTGAATTTTTGTAGTGTTGAAAGGCATTGGCAAAAGTCCGAGCAACTTTTTACTGGGAATTGGCCCATAACTACCTTCATATCTTCCAAGAAACTTTTTATGAGTTTTGGGAGTACCAATTTCTTTGTGATCAATATATTGTTCAAGATTAGGAAGAATGGTTGATATTTTTTCAACAAGGAAAGAAAAATATTTTTCTTTCTTTTGCAAATATTCTTTCCTTGATAGGCCTTCCCATTCACCAATCGATGAAGGAGTAAATGCATGTACGATATGTTTACCTTCTGGAGCCAAAGACGAGTCAAGCAAAGTAGGTATAGAAACAAAAATAACTCCCTTTTCGCTTTCTAATTCATCCCAATTTTCAACGATTATATGATGACAATTAAAATTATCGGATATTAGATTTTTTTCTACTCCAAGGTGAATCGAAACAAAAGAAGGTGAGGGTTTATAAGTTTCTGACCACTTATATTCACTTTTTGGCACGTTTTTGCTAGAAATTAATCCTTTAGTATTATCTTTTAATCCAAATGTATCCCATCTAGTGGAGTTAGATACAATAATGTTTGAATATATCTCCTCCCCATTTGAGAGCTTAACTCCTACCGCTTTCTCATCCTTTAAGAGGATTTCAGTCACATTTGCTTTATATCTAACTTTTCCTCCTAATTTTTCAATACCAGAAACAAACTTCTCTGCTATCGTTCCAACACCCCCTTTTGGATAATTTATTCCCCCAGCATGCCTATCTGTAAATACCATTCCAGCATTAATCATAGGGGTTTTTAGAGCTGGCATTACAGACCAACAAAAACATTCGATATCGATAAATTTTAAAAGTTCAGGATCTTTTATAAACTTTCTTGCAACATCTCCCGCATTTGCTGGTAACCATCTAGCTAACCCTAAACAGGATAATGGAGATTTAAAGAAAACTTTAAAAAGATAACTTGGATCCTCTATTGATAAAAGAGGCATTGAGTCTAAACATTTAAATACACTTGCACAAGTATCATAGAATTTCTTGATACCTTTTTTTTCCTTTGGGAAACTAGCTGATAATTTACTGATAAATTGCTCATAATTTTTATCTACAGAAATATTAAAGTTATGTGGTAAGTGATATTCCAATTGAACGGGATCGGGAATAGTTTCGCATTTTTCATTTACATCATTCAAAGCACGAGTTAATAAATTGGTATAACCTTTCTCACCAAATCCAAAAATCATTGAAGCCCCTACATCAAAGGTATAGCCTTTTCTCTTAAAAGAGCCTCCACTCCCTCCTGGAATAATATATTTTTCAAGAACTAAAACTTGAGCTCCTTTTGCTGCCAATTGTGAAGCAGTTACTAACCCTCCTATTCCTGAGCCAATAATAATTGCATCGAAGTTTTCTTTATTTAATTCCATTTTTTGGATCTTTGATAATTAATCTTAGTAAATTTTGCTGAGTAAGTGGTCTTTATCAAAGCAAGACTCCAGTTTATTTTTAAAGTTATTCAAAGCTTCTGTAGATCTTTCTTGATAAGCTTTGTACCTTAATCTTTTATCTTTTATTCTTTTAGTTAGTTCTGGAACTAAACCAAATGAAGCAGGCATTGGTTGGAATTTATTCTTTTTCTGATTAGATAATATTTGATTTTTGTTACTGATAAAGTTCATTAGAGAACCAATCATTGACTCATCAGGAAAACTTACTGGTTTTTTACCCTTTGCTAATAAGGATGCATTTATTCCTGCAAGCAAGCCTCCTGCAGCTGCCGCTGCATAACCTTCCGTCCCCGTTATCTGACCCGCTGCAAAAAGGTTTTCTCTTTTCATAAATTGCAATGTCGGTAAAAGTAATTTTGGAGATTCTAAAAAAGTATTTCTATGCATTACTCCAAAACGTACAAACTCAGCCTTTTCTAAACCAGGAATCATCCTAAATATTCTTTTTTGCTCAGACCATTTGAGGTTAGTTTGAAAACCTACCATATTTAGTAATTTCCCTTCTAAATCTTCTTTCCTTAATTGGACAACTGCATGAGGTCGCTTTTTTAATCTATTTTCCCTATCAAATAAATCTCCCCATTTTGGATTCCACAAACCAATAGATTTCAACGGTCCATATCTCATTGTGTCAACACCTCTTCTAGCAATTTCTTCAATTGGTAAACAAGCTTCAAAGAAATTAGCTGATTCTTTCTCAAAGTCTCTTAAATTAGCTTGTTCTCCTTCTATAAGTTCATTCCTGAAATGGATGTAATCATTTTCACCCATGGGGCAATTTAGATATGCCGGATCTCCTTTGTCGTACCTACTAGCTTTAAATACAATCTCTTGATCAATAGTATCTCCATAAATAATAGGACTAGCAGCATCAAAAAAATGACACTCATCGATACCTGTAAAAGCTTGAATTTTACAAGACAATTCATCAGCAGTTAATGGACCAGTTGCGAGGATCGATATATTTTCTTTGTTTGGGAGATCTAATTGTTCAAATCTCTTAATTTCAATTAAAGGATGATTAGATAAAGCATCAGTTAAAGCGATACTAAATTTAGATCTATCAACCGCCAAAGCACCTCCTGCTGGCACAGCAAATTTATCTGCTGTTTGAACAATCAATGATTTAAAAATCCTAAGTTCTTTTTGTAATAAACCTGCAGCTCTATCGGGACTTAAAGCACCAAAACTGTTGCTACAAACCAATTCTCCAAATTCACCAGTATGATGAGCTGGAGTTGATTTGATAGGTCTCATTTCAACTAGTTTGACCGGTACACCAGAATTTGCTATTTGCCAAGCAGCTTCTGATCCTGCAAGACCAGCACCAATAACTATTACTTCTTTATCTAACAAATTGGATTAATCC
>QCDS01000038.1 GCA_003278685.1 Prochlorococcus sp. AG-355-K03
TTATGAAGGAAAATTAGATTGGATAAAATCACTTAATCCATCAAAATATATTGTCTACAACAAAAGTAATCTAAACTTATCTAATGAAATAAAAAGTATAAAAATAAAAAATGTTGGCTACAATTTGTATTCTTATTTAATTTACATAATTGATAATTATGAAAATTTACCTGAATCAATTGTATTCTGCAAAAATAATATCTTCAATAGACATATTGAAAAGAATTTATTTTTAAAACTAATTAAAAGAAAAATTTACACTCCTTTGGAGGACATCTCATTAAAATTAAAAGAAATAGAATCATTAATTCTTTCTGGACATAACTTTAACGAGATAAACACAAGTTGGTATAAATATAATTATGAAAGGTTGTATTTTGCAAATTTCAATGAATTTTATCAATTTATATTTAAAACATCTAATATTCCATTGTTCTTAGAGTTTGCCCCAGGTGGAAATTATTTAGTCAAAAAAGAAAATATACTTTTAAGATCTAAAAACTTTTATAAAAACTTAAAAATATTCATAAGTCATTCCCAATTTTCTTGCGAATCTCACTTTTTAGAAAGAAGTCTTAATACAATTTGGAATTCTTCGATTCCTACCAATAAAAAAATGGAAATTAATATAAGTAAAAATAGTTTGAATAAACTGGAAAGAAAATGTACATTTATGAAAAATAAAGAAAATAAACTAATTGAAAAGATAAAACAAAAAATTTTAATTATATTAGGCAGGTATTACATTAAGTTATTAAGATCTTGTTTATAAAGGAATTTTATTTCCTTCTAAGAAATCTCATGTAAAAAATATACCTTAAACTTACGGGTAAAATAAATATTAATGATCTCAATATAAATATTAAAATTGAGTAGATTATATTTGTTTCACCATTTGCAAGTAAAAAGATTTGTAAATTGAATTCTGATAAAACATATCTTAAACCTCCTCTATCTTTTATCATTCTAGAACCAGTGGTTGCTTTAACCAGTGATTTTTTTAAATTTATAAATTTATATTTTTTTGAATGGAGTTTTATCCACAAACCATAATCACCTTTTAAAAATAATTTAGGATATCCATTAACACTAGAAACTACCTTTTTTTTAAATGCTACTGTCATATGGTTAATGGGGTTTCTGTAAAAAATTGTTTTACTTATTTCTTTGTTTGAATAAGGAACAGTTTTTGTACATAAATATTCTCCAAATTCGTCATATTCGTCTATATCAGAGCCAACCACATCAAATCCATTTATTAAATAAGGAAGTTGCTCTTCGAACCTATTTTTTAGATTAATATCATCTCCATCCGCACGAAAAATAAACTCATTTCTACATTTCGATATACCAAGATTTAAAGCGTTATCAAGACCCACTTTTTTATTTATCCAAATTACATCCAAATTATATTTTTTCTCAAAAGTTTTAATAAACAACTCAAAATCTTTAGAAAATAATCCATCAATAGTCATCACAACTTGATCAGGCTTGATTGTGTTTTGAAATATACTATTTAAGGCAAATGGCAATCCTTTTGTAATGTCACTTCTCTCTAATACAGGCAGCAGAACACTAAATTTGACATCACTTAATTCCATAACTCATTTTCTTTTTAAGATTACATTTTTAAAATAATAATAGGATATCTAAGATATAAAAATCTTTCAAAAATATAATTTTCTAAATTTTTGACATTTCACGTCCTAAAATAAATTAATTAATAAAACTTAAATTGGATATTATTTTTAAAAATAAAAAATTAAAGATTCTTATAACCGGTGGAGCTGGTTTTATTGGAGGGTGTCTTGTGAAAAAATTACTAGATCATTCCGATGCAACAATTTTTAACTTAGATAAACTTACATATGCAAGCGATCTAAGCCAAGTAAATAAAAGTTTAAATTTAAAAAGACATAATCTTCTTAAAGTAGACTTGGTTAATTATGAACAACTTAAAAAAGCATTAAATAAATCAGATCCAGATTTAATTTTTCATTTAGCTGCAGAAAGTCATGTAGATAGATCTATTGATAATTCTAAACCATTTATAGAAAGTAATATTATTGGGACTTTTAACATCCTTGAATTAGCAAAAATTCATTGGCAAAATCTTAGTGAAAAAAGAAGAGAAAATTTTAGATTTATTCACGTAAGTACAGATGAAGTTTTTGGTTCCTTAGGTTTAGAAGGAACCTTCAATGAAAAAACTGCTTATGATCCAAGATCCCCATACTCTGCAAGTAAAGCATCAAGCGACCATTTAGCAAATGCATGGTTTCATACTTATGATTTCCCAATAATAAAAACAAATTGCTCAAATAATTTTGGTCCTTATCAATTCCCAGAGAAATTAATTCCCTTAATAATAATAAAAGCACTCAACAACGAAATTATTCCAATATATGGGGATGGCGAAAATATTAGAGATTGGTTGTATGTTGAAGATCATGTTAATGCCTTATTATTAGCAGCAAATAAGGGGGTAATTGGAAATAGTTATTGTATAGGTGGTAATAATGAAAAAACTAATCTTGAAATAGTAAATTGCATTTGTGAAATATTAGATAAAAAACTTCCAAAAGAAAAAAGCTATAAAAGATTAATTAGATTTGTAGAAGACAGGCCAGGTCATGATAAAAGATATGCAATAGATTCAGCATTTATAAGGAAAGAATTAGGTTGGAAACCAAATTTCAATTTCAAAGAATCATTGAATTTAACTGTAGAGTGGTATTTAAAAAACAAAGATTGGATTAATAATATTCAATCAAAAGTTTCTTATAAAGGAGAAAGATTAGGATTAAAAAAATAAAATTCATAAAAATTTCATGAATACAAAAGATATTATTATTTTTGGAAAGACATCGATCTTAGCTCAAAACTTTGTTAAAAACCTGAAAAATTCCAAAACAAACTTAATTTATATAACTCGAAAGCAAACTTCCAAGAATGATATTTTATGTAATCTTGGCGAAAATCTTACTAAATATGAAATTAATGAGACAGTATCCAAAATAGTTGAAAATACACAATACCAAGATAAAATAGCAATTTTATTTGCTTGGTATGGAGGGCCAAGAAATAAAGATAATATCAGTGATTCTTCGTTAAAAAATATAAATATAGTAAAAAATTTTATAAATATTTGCAAAAAAATTAATCCCTCTCAAATTATTTTTATTTCAAGCGCAGGAGCAATATATCCACAAAATATAAATTATAATTTCAAAGAAATCGATATAACTGCGCCATCAAATAAATATGGTGAAGAAAAGTTAAAGGGTGAATTGTTACTTAAAAATTTTGCCGATGATTTAAAATTCAACTTAATAATTTTAAGAGTATCTTCAGCTTATGGATATGATCCTAGATTTTCAGATCAAGGGGTAATAAATAAATGGATTTACTCTATAAAAAACAACAAAAAAATACAATTATATAATTCACAAAGTTCTTTAATAAACTTTATTTCTTTTGACCAAATATCAGAAGCAATTTTGCTTTCTATAGAAAAAAAATTATACGGAATTTTTAATATTGGAACCCATAGAAGCATAACACTTCATGAAATTATTGAGCAAATAAGATTAGTAACCAAAAAGAAAATTGATTATGTAATGATAAATAACTATCAAAGAAACTTTAATATTAATGTCGACAAATTTCATAAAAAAACTGGCCGTATATTTAGATTAAATGTAATAAATGATATTGATAGAATTTATAGACTTATCATGAAAAATTAAGATAACAAATTTTCTTAACCAAAAAACTTATTAGATTAATTTTTGAATAACTTTTCAAGAATTTTTCATTTGCAAGTTCACTATTTTTATTATTGCCTATAAATTTTCAAATTTACTTAAAAGTTGATTATAAAGAAGTAATTGCATTATTTCCTTCTTAACTTCCATGAAATCTTTCTTTTAATAAGAGAAAAAATTGATAGAAAGCAAATAATTAGAATTGTACATTTTGATTTAAATTTACTAAATATTTTTTTGAGGGAATGAATTTTAAAATTTTTCAAAATCACTTATAGGTTTATATTAATCATCATTTGTTTTAAAAAACTTCCTTTCCTTTATATTCCTTTTTTACTACTAAAATTGAATTAGCATTTTTTAACTAAACCTTGTGTGGATATTTTATGAAGGGGGGCTAATAATGTGAGATAAATAATTTTAAGATTTGTTCGTCTTGCTAAATCAACCATACCATCTGAAAAAAATCTAACCCAATTTGCACGATATATATATTCTCTACATGATTATAAGGGGCAATTATACAGACTAAACTATTTTTCCTTACAGGACTAGCTATTTCTTGTATAGTTATTCAATAGAAAACTATGTGTTCAAAACCTTGACTTAAAAAAAACATTTTAAGATTTATATTTTATTTCTTCCCAAAAATAAAATTATTTTTAATTCAGATCTACACTCGGTCATTCATCAATATCTAGGCTTGTGTATTTTAACTTTTTGTCAGAAAAAAATTTTTTATAAGTTCCATTTTCTTCTAACACAAAAAAACCAATATATATGACAATAGGAAATTTTAAAATATCAGTAAACAAATTATCAGATAATTATACCTTTCTTATTAAGGAAATTAAAGTCAAAACCTCAGATCGATTTATAATGATTTAATTGATTATTCATATTCACAAATTTCAATTCATATTTTGATTAGGGATATTTTTATTAAA
>QCDS01000039.1 GCA_003278685.1 Prochlorococcus sp. AG-355-K03
AAAGAAGTTAATAGTAAGAATCCAAATAAAGCATAAATTATACCGCTAAATCCTAAAGCGGCATAATTCGGATAGATATTAAAGTACGATAAGATCTTTTCATAAACCCAGATAATTAAAAAATTTAAAAAAGAACAAATTAAAATAAATTTCAAATAAAAAAATCTGCTTTCGATTCCAAGTCTCATCAAAAAATATCTAGTAATAATTATCCCACCAAGATTACTTAATAAGTGATTTAAATCTGCATGGATTAGGATTGAGGTGAAAATTCTATAGGGTTGATCACTAATTAATCTTGGTACAAAGTAAAAATATTCTTTATCAAGAACACCAATTAAATCTGTAAAAATAAAAACTGAAATTAAAAAAATTCCTGTTACAAAATACTGCAAATCAAATTTAGATATTGAATTATTAATAGCCATGTTTTCTTTATTTTATACTAGAAGAATATCTACTTACTTAGAAGAAAAGACCCTCAAAAGGGTCTTTTTAATGTCTTGAATCTATATTATCTTTAGTAAAGTTTGCAATGAGAACTTGTTGGGTGGTCTATGCATTCTTTTTCCCAATAATCTTGTCTTTGATCTTTTGGCAGTTGATAATTAAAATCATGCATTTTCCAAATATCTGAAATTGCATTTCTAAGGGCAGTGAATGGACTGGTGAGTCTCATAAAACCTCCTATATCTCTAACTCCTTAATTATCCTCCTATTCAATTGCAAATAATAGAGTATTAATACCCGAGTATTAGAACTTTGTGATTGTCGCGACTATCTTTTCCCATTCATTAGGATTAGAAATAATTCAGTATTCAAAAACATTGCATCGACTTTGTGGACAGTTAGGTGTAGATGACGCGAAGAAGGGAAATAAATGCCCTCTTATTTTATTTTTAGGATTTCTAGAAACTATTAATTAACGGAGAGGGGGGGATTCGAACCCACGAATAGTTACCTATTAAACGATTTCGAGTCGTTCGCTTTCGACCACTCAGCCACCTCTCCTTCTGTTTATAAGTATGCACACAATAAAGAGAAAATTATGAACTATATAATTATCTTAATTTTTAATTCCACCCTGCATCTTTCATCAATTTAATAGCTAAAGAATTTTTTTCTCCAAGGTCTTCTACAGTGACACTATCAGGAATAAACTCTCCAAAGTTCTTTACTATTTCATTCTGATTAACCTCATTCAAAGGATGTTCAAAAGTTGGAGCAGCTAAACCTTTACTTCCTTCAGGAGATGCCAAAAATTCAAGCAACTGAATAGCTTCATTTTTATTTGTTGCATATTTTGCAACACCACCGGCACTAATATTTACGTGTGCAGGATTAGGAGTAAGGACTTTTGTTTTTTTCGCATACAAAGCATCTCTTCTTCCATTAACACCCGCTAACATTCTTGCGACATAATAATGATTAACAATTCCTACTCCGCATTTTTTCTTAGAAACTGCTCTAATTATTGAAATATCACCTGGAAAGAATGGTTGGGAAACATTTGAAATCATTCCACTTAACCAAGCTTTAGTTTCTGATTGACCTTTGTTAATTATTTGATTGGCAACTAAAGATTGATTATATGGACTTTTTCTATTTCTTAAACATACTTTCCCTTTTAAAGAAGGATCAGCCAAATCAGTGTAATCATTAATTTTGCTAACATCTACCACTTTTGGATTGACTATCATAACTCTTACTCTTCTTGTTAATGCGTACCATTCCTTATTTGGATCTTTCAAGCCTACTGGGACATCATTTTCTAAATTAGAAGATGCTATTGGTTGAAGTAATCCAGCTTTGGCTGCATTAGTAATTCTTGCAGCATCTACAAGTAATATTAAATCTGCTTGAGAGTTCTTTCCTTCTCGCTTCAATCTTTCAATTAAAGATATCCCTGCCGCTTCAATAAGCCTAACTTTAATTCCTGTCTCTTCTGCAAATTTTTTATAAATACTTCTATCTGTATTGTAATGTCTCCCGGAATAAACTTTGACTTCTTTTTCTGTGGAATTAGCGGGTATATTAAAATTCAGTAAAAATGTGCATGTTAGTGCTGTATAAATTAGTTTTTTAAAATTTTGCACTTTTTCAAATTAGTATCTATGGTTACTTTATACCCATCAAAAGAGTTCAAGCTCTAAAAGCGATCTTCGATACATAAAAATGTATCATTTTTTATATGGCATATGAATTATTTAACTCATCAGTTATTGAATGCTGAAGAAATAAATTTTATAGAAAAAGAATTAGAACAAGAAAATCAAGGTTGGGAAGATGGTAAAAAGACTGCTGGAAGTCACGCCTCAATTGTAAAAAATAATTTGCAATTAAAGAGAAAATCAGATACCTCGAAAAAATTATCATCGCTAGTCAAACAAAAGATTTTAAATAATGCTTTAGTAAAAAGTTTTACTTTGGCAAAACATATTCACGGAATTATGTTCACGAAATCCTCTAAAGGGATGAGCTACGGACGTCATATCGATAATGCATATATGTCATCAGGTAGGGCTGACTTATCTTTCACGATTTTTGTTTCAGATAAAAATCAATACGACGGTGGTGAACTATTAATTGAAAATCTTTCTTCAGAAAGTGAATTTAAACTTGATAGAGGAGAAATCTTAATTTATCCAAGCACATATTTGCATTCAGTTAAAAAAATTCTTAATGGAGAACGAATAGTTTGTGTTGGATGGATCGAAAGCTATGTAAAAAGTATTGAGGAGAGAGAATATTTATTTGATTTAGACGCAGGTGCCAGAAGTCTGTTAGCTAAGCATGGCAGATCTGACGATCTTGATCTAATTTTCAAATCCTACTCTAATCTTTTAAGAGTTATGGGTGATTAAGTAAAAATCATTTTATACAACAAAAAGAATATGATTCTAAAAATGATTAATATATAGAAAAATATAGTAACAAATGCCAAAAAGAAGTTCAATTGCCATTTTTATCGCAGCCACAAGCGCGTTAGCTATTTCAACAACAACTACCAATTCTGCAAAGTCTGGCGAGAATGACTTAGGCGGATTAAAAGAATGGAATACAGATATGGCTTTAGATGCAGATTTTAAATTAGATAAAGAGGCCCAAAGAATAGCTGATGAGGCAGCAAAATCAAGTGCGTGTATTCCTATTGGAGAGGGTGAGAATTGTTGGTAAGAATTTTTTAATTAAATAAAAAAAAGGCCTCAGTTTTGAGGCCTTTTTTGTTATCAAAATCTAGATTTAGAATTTGAATACAGTTGTTAAAACGGTACCGAAGATATCATCACCGTCTTCGAAAACATCTGAACCACCGAAGACTGCGGGTCTAACTTCAATAGAATCGTTAGGTCTGAAAGAATAATAAGCTTCCCAAACAAATGGATCAACCTCAGCAGTGCTACAAGTACCATTACATTCGGTTACTTTAAGTGGCTGAGTAAAAGCTAAACCAATTCTGTCGTCTGCCTGGAACATATCTTTCCAAGTTAAACCAACAAAATAACTATCAGATTCTTTCCCTGTACCAGAGGTAACAGTGTCATCTGCATTTCTTATATCATAACCAAATGATATTTCAGGAGTAGCAGAACCAGTATCTTCTGGCATCCAATAACCTCTAAAAGCGTAACCAGTAAAGTCACCAGTTTTCATGGCTGCTGCCTGACTAGTAGCGTTGTATGCATGACTTGACCAGTTTTGCTGATTGGAATAAGTAAAAGAACTATGCCATCTATCAGTTGTGTAGGCTATCTGAGTATCCCATTTGTTTGTGTCACCCTTACCTAGCATTCCAGCAGCTTTATCAGCGTCCTTAGAAACTATGTTAGATGCAAAACCAAATCCACCTTCGGTTTCGTATTTAAAACCGGCGCCAACATCTGTACTGGCTCCAAAGTTAGCATTACCACCAAGCTTCATTGATTTCAACGCACCTGGCTTGTAGATGGAAGGAGTTATATACATGTAGTAATTCTCGATCCTTGGGCCTACAAAGGCTGTAATGTTTTCACCGATGGAAGTTGTATACCAGATTTTATCTACCTTAAGAGAATCATCAGTATCTTTTGTTTCTATATGATAAGTAGATTTGTTATCCCAAATACTAGGATCGCTTGATGCATTACCACCAACATCCCCTGCTTTAAGGCGAACATAGAGGTTATCATCTCCAGTGAAACTTGTATTCAAGTTCATTGAATAAATGTAACCTGTTTCGATGCTTTCGGTGTCACCGATTTCATCGCCACCGTCTACGCCACCAATCCAGAATGCAGCTTTACCATCCATGGATGTTGTGCCTGAGAAAGCACCTGCTTCAAAATTATTTTGTTGAGCTTCTAGGCCATCAACACGACCCTTAAGTTTTGCAATGTCTTCACTAACTTCGTTAATGAATGTTTTGCTATCAATTCTTGAAGATTTTGTTTGGCTACGCGCATAGCTATTCATTTCTTCAATATTGACAACATCGGAAGCTTGAGCAGCGATTGGAGCTATTAAGCCCACTGTTGCCCCTGCTACCAACAGTTGTTGGAAGAGTTTCATTTTACCTCACACTGAAAAAACCCAATAAAAATGGGTAACTATACTGTATCGGGCGTAACAAAAAAGGAAAGAAATAAAAGTATCATCTTGATGTAACTTTTGATACTAAAAGTTTTTCTCGTA
>QCDS01000040.1 GCA_003278685.1 Prochlorococcus sp. AG-355-K03
TGCCAAAAATAGAGATTTTATCAAGAACCTCAATCATATAGATCAAATTTGGGAAGAATTAAAAATTAAATGTGGTGATACTTTAGCTGTTTGCGATTTAAGAGGGAAATACAAAGAAAAATTTTCTTATTCTGAGCTGGCTGATTTAATAACAAAAGTCTCTTTCTCTTTTAAAAATTATGGCTTAGTAAAAGGGGATGTGGTCACTGTAATATCTGAAAATTCTCCAAGATGGTTAGTAGTTGATCAAGGCTTAATGCGCTTAGGAGCTATAAATGCAGTGAGAGGTATTAATTCTCCTTCAGTAGAATTGGACTATATTATTGAGCACTCTAATTCAGTAGGTCTTATAGTTCAGTCTAAAGAGATTTGGCTAAAGTTAAACAACAAAGAAGAATTAAAAAAAAGACTGAAATTTATAATCAATTTAGAAGATGAACAATTTGAAAGTTTAATAAGTTGGAGTAAATTTATAAGTTCAGTAGAAAAAGAAAATTCTCAAAATAATAATCTTGAAAAATTTAATCCAGAAATTGATGACATAGCTACTATTCTTTACACTTCTGGGACAACAGGAAAACCTAAAGGTGTTCCCTTGACACATGCAAATTTTTTACATCAAATAATCAATTTAGCCTATATCGCTGATCCAGAACCCGGGACCTCTGTATTAAGCGTATTACCTATCTGGCATTCTTATGAGAGGAGTGCTGAATACTTCTTTTTTTCATGTGGTTGTTCTCAGTACTATACCATTCCAAAATTTCTGAAAGATGATATTACACAAATAAAACCTGTTGTAATGGCTACTGTACCAAGACTTTGGGAGGCAATACATGATGGTTTTTTTCAGGCGTTGAAAAAAATGCCTTCCAAGAAGCAAAAACTTATTAAGTTTTTGATAAGTAATAGTTCAGTTTTTAAAAGAAGTTTAAGAAAGATAAGAAATTTTGATATCAATCAAATAACTTTTAAATCAAAAATCCCCTTACTGGGTTCTGTGATTAGCAGATATCCTTTACATAAATTGTCGACAATTTTTTTATGGCCGAATATTCTTAGACAACTATGCGGAGAAAAACTAAAATTTCCCATTAACGGCGGAGGTGCATTGCCAGAACATGTGGATCTTTTTTTTGAATCTTTAGGTGTAGATGTTTTGGTGGGATATGGACTCACAGAAACTAGTCCAGTATTAACTTGTAGAAGAAGAGAATTAAATGTTAGAGGATCATCTGGACAGCCTCTAGCATTTACTGAAATCAAAATAGTGAATGATGATAAAAAAAAGATTCTGAAGTTCAAAGAAGTCGGAAAAATTCTTGTTAAGGGGCCACAAGTAATGAAAGGTTATCTTAATAATGAATCAGCTACAAAAGATGTTTTATCCAAGGATGGTTGGTTTGATACTGGTGATTTAGGTTTTCTGATACCAAATGGTTCCCTTTTTATAACAGGAAGAGCCAAGGATACGATAGTGTTATCAAGTGGTGAAAATATAGAACCGAACCCGCTAGAGATCGAAATCCTTAGTTCTGAGTTTATTAATCAAATTCAACTAGTAGGACAAGATAAGAAATGTTTAACTGCCCTTATAGTGCCTAATGTCGAATTAGTTAAAAACAAGTTTTTGGAAGAAGACCTATCAAAATTCAACCTGGATAAGAATATTGGTATATTCTTTAAATCACAAATTAATAATTTGCTTAAAAGTCGATTAGGAGCAAGATCAGAAGAACAAATATTAGATTGTTATTTTGTTGATGCCTTTACTTTAGAAAATGGGTTGTTAACACAAACTCTTAAACAAAAAAGAAAAGAAATAGAAAAAAAGTATTCATTACAAATAGAAAATATGTATGAACAGAAATTTAGTAAGAAAAATTGATTTGTTCTTTCTATATTAGTAAGGTAATTTAATTTTTTATGGAAACAAAAAACTCAATATCTATAAAGCGCTCAATAGCTATTAAAGCTGTAGTTACTCCAACTTGGAAGGAAGATGCTGAAAAAGAATTAAGTAAAGCAATTTCAAACATTGACCAGCAATTATCTCAACTTGAGCAGGAGGGGCAGCAAATAGTAAATAATATTAGATCCCAATCGGTTAATCCTCTAGATCCAAGAGTTCAAGAACAGGTTAGTCAGGTGCAACAACAAGTCGCAGCAAAACGAAATGAAATTGAAGAACAAAAAAGAAATCTACTTCAACAACAGAGTCAAGTTCGCGAATTAAAAATGGATGAAATTGTTGATCAAGGACAAGTGGATAGTTTTTGTGATGTCACTGTTGGCGACAATCTTATTGAAAAAATGCAAGTCTCGATAACTGTTAAAGATGGAGTTATTCAATCTATAGATAATAATTAAAGAGAATATTTAGTATTTTTGATAAAAATAAGTAAATCTGAATTGGTGAAAAGTTTTAAATTCTAATCGATCTAAATTATTACTTTCTTAAGTTTTAAGAGTTTCCACTGAGAACATGATTTCGTATAATAATAACAAGTGTTTAAAAGGCGTCTAACCTCATAAATTATTGACACTTTGGTAGGCAGTCCTTGAAAACCATTGCTATAACTAATTTCCTATGTCTCACGAAATATTTATGCCTGCCTTGAGTTCTACGATGACGGAGGGCAAGATTGTGGAATGGTTGAAAAATCCTGGAGATAAGGTTGAAAGAGGAGAATCTGTCTTGGTTGTTGAATCTGATAAGGCAGATATGGATGTTGAATCTTTTCAAGATGGATATCTTGCTGCTGTTTTAATGCCAGCCGGCAGCACTGCACCTGTTGGAGAAACTATTGGTCTCATTGTTGAAAATGAAGATGAGATAGCTTCTGTCCAAGAACACAATAAAGGAAATCAAAATGAAGTCTCAACTTCAGACCATCTTGAATTGGTAAGCAATAAAACTGAAGAAAAACCAGTAGCCCAGACTGAAAATATCAAGAAAGAAGCTGAAAAGGTCGTCTTAAAGAGTGAAAAGCCTGTCCCATCTTTTAATGTCGATCAAATTAATGCCGCAACAAGTAATATTTCTTCGAGGAAAATTGCATCTCCAAGAGCTAAAAAACTAGCTTCTCAAATGGGTGTTGATTTAGCAAAGGTTCATGGATCTGGCCCTCACGGAAGGATTCAAGCCGATGATATTTTAAAAGCTAATGGCCAACCTATTTCTATCCCATGGATAGGAGAAGGTGGTTCTCCTGCAAGTATTCCTGGTACAAATTTGGGAGTTGAAAGAAAACCAGAAACTTCAGGAAATAGTTTTGGTAATCCTGGAGAAACAGTTCAATTTAATACTCTTCAAAAAGCGGTAAATAAAAATATGGAATCTAGTTTAGATGTTCCATGTTTTAGAGTGGGTTACTCTATAAATACAGATAAATTAGATAATTTCTACAAAAAGGTAAAACAGAACGGAGTTACTATGACTGCTTTACTTGTAAAGGCAGTTGCAAAGACACTAAAGAATCATCCTCAAGTTAACTCAAACTTTTCAGAAAATGGAATTTCTTATCCAGAAAATATAAATATTGCTGTTGCTGTTGCAATGGAAGATGGGGGACTAATAACTCCAGTATTAAAAGAACCATGCAATACTGATTTATTTGAATTATCTAGGGAATGGAAAGATCTCGTAAAAAGATCGAGATCAAAACAATTAGAACCAGATGAATACTCAACGGGAACATTTACCTTATCTAACCTTGGTATGTTTGGTGTTGATAGATTTGACGCAATACTTCCCCCAGGAACTGGTGCGATCTTAGCGATAGCATCATCGAAACCAACTGTTGTAGCAAATAGTGATGGTTCAATATCTGTTAAAAAAATAATGCAAGTAAATCTTACAGCTGATCACAGAGTGATCTATGGAGCTGATGGTGCTTCATTCTTGAAAGACTTGGCTAACCTGATTGAAAATGAGCCAGAGACACTTGTATCTTAAATTTAATTGATTTATCAAATTAATAAAGAAGAAAGAGATTATAGGCTTGAATCTTATGATTATTTACTTGATCCTTCATTAATTGCTAGTAAACCTTCTGCAATTAGGCATGAATCAAGATTAATGATAGTTAGAAATAGTGTTTTAGAAGAAGACTGCTTAACTAATAAATTTACCAAGAATCTTTTAGATGAATTTAGAGAAGGCGATCTTGTAGTTGTAAACAATACTAAAGTAATGAAAGCTAGGTTAAAGGTTG
>QCDS01000041.1 GCA_003278685.1 Prochlorococcus sp. AG-355-K03
AAAAGGTTTCATCATATTATCAATTTCGGCTGTCTCGCTTGTGGAGTGAATATGGTGAAATTTATTATGATCAACACCTGGCGGAATTACTTTAGCTTTATTAGGTGAAAAAGAGGAATATTGGGAATATTGATACACTGACTCTTGTTTAGTACTTGTAACAACAATATCTGCAGACTTCAATGCTTTTTCTTCTGCCTCAATTCTTTTATTTATAAAATAAAGTTTTTCTATTTGATTAGTTTTTAAACCAGTATCAAGCAATTTCCTTTTTTTCTCTCTTCCTAGAGAATGACCAGTAAAAATAAGAGGAATGTTTAAGGATTTACTTAATTTAACTCCTACATATCCAGCATCTGCATAATGAGCATGAATAAAATTAGGTTTTTTGTTTTTTTTATAGTAAGAAATTAGGCTTTCAGTTAAATGATCTAAATAAGGCCAAAGCAATTCCTTTCTTAAATATTTATTAGGTCCAAATTTGAATCTTAAAATTCTAACTCCAGGGTCTACAAATTCTTCTTCTTGAGAATATTCATCGTCTACTTTAGGGTCTTTTATTAAACGAGTAACTAAATCGACTTGATCAACTTCTGAAGTATTAGCCAAACTTTTAATTAACTCTAAAACGTATTGTGTTTGCCCTCCTGTATCTGCATCCCTACCTAACTCAAGATTTTTAGAACGTATAAGACCATGCAAATGTAAATGTAAAAATTTCAACCTCATTCAGCAAATCCTCCGATCAACGGCCTTTAATACAAATAAGCTGAATTTTCTAAGGAAATATTAAGAAAGCATTATGATTTGAAATTTTTTTAATATAAAAGTTTTCGAAAAAGCAGTTATAGAGGAGTTTTATGCCCCTTTACAAAAGAATTTAGTTTTGCTGAAATAATTTAAATAAAAAGAAATACAACAAAGATTTTCTTATTTCAGAACCTTTTTAAGATATTTTGCAGTATGACTTGTAGGATTTTTAGCTACATCCTCAGGAATACCTTCTGCAATGATTTCTCCTCCTTTATCCCCTCCATCAGGTCCTAAATCGATAATCCAATCTGAACATCTAATCACATCTAAATTATGTTCAATAACAATTACAGAATTACCTTTATCTACCAAACGTTGTATCACATCCATTAATTTATGAACATCATAAAAACTTAACCCAGTAGTTGGTTCATCAATCAAATATAAAGTTTTTCCAGTAGCCCTTTTTGACAATTCCGTGGCTAATTTAACTCTTTGAGCCTCTCCACCAGATAATGTAGGAGCTGGCTGGCCTAATTTGACATATCCTAAGCCAACATCAACCAATGTAGATAATCTATCAGCAGCTTGAGGTATAGCAGAAAAAGTTTCTGCAGCTTGTTCAACAGTCATCTCCAAAACATCAGATATATTAAAACCTTTATATTTAACTTGAAGAGTTTCCCTATTAAAACGAGCTCCTTTACATACTTCACATTGAACATAAACATCAGGTAAAAAATTCATTTCAATTACATTGACTCCCTGACCTTTACAAGCTTCACATCTTCCTCCTTTCACATTAAAGCTAAATTGACCAGCCTGATATCCTCTTGCTTTTGCTTCTACTGTGGCAGTAAATATCTGCCTTATAGGATCAAAAGCGCCAGTGTATGTAGCAGGATTTGATCTTGGAGTTCTCCCTATTGGAGATTGATCAATAACGATAACTTTATCAATTGCCTTTATACCCTTTAACTCTTTTACACCTTGAGGAAAAGGGACTTTTAATCCTAAAGAATGACATAATGCAGGATGAAGTAATTCATTTATCAAAGTGCTTTTCCCACTTCCACTCACACCAGTTACAGAAACTAATCTTCCTAAAGGAAATTCAACAGAAATATTTTTTAAATTATTTTTAGAGCAATTATTTAAAATTAAACTTTTTTTTACAGATGATCTACGTTCTTTTGGAGTAGGAATCGATTTCCTGCCACTGAGATAAGCTCCAGTTAATGACTTTTCTGAATTTAAGACATCTTGATAGGATCCTTTAGCAATAATTTCCCCACCAAAAACACCTGCCCCTGGACCAATATCTACTAAATAATCTGCGGATTTCATAGTATCTTCATCATGTTCAACGACAACCAAAGTATTTCCCAGGTCTCTTAAGCTTTTTAATGTTTCTAATAATCTGTCATTGTCTCTCTGATGCAAACCAATACTTGGTTCATCTAGTACATATAAAACGCCAGTAAGACCTGCACCTATTTGTGTAGCCAATCTAATACGCTGAGCTTCACCACCAGACAAAGTCATAGCTGGTCTATCTAAAGTCAAATAATCTAAACCTACATTAATTAAAAACTTCAAACGTAAACGAATCTCTTTTAAAACCAATTCACCTATCTGCTTTTGTTTTTCTGATAAAGATATATTTTCTTTCTTTGTCTTACCTAAACCCATGATGCGCTCTACGTGATTTAGAGTTTCAGAAACGCTTATAGAAGTTAAGTCAGTAATGTTGTATGGACCAAGTTTAACTGCCAAAGCCTCAGGTCTTAATCTTTTTCCAGCACATGTCTTACAGGGAACTAATTCTAGATACTTTTCTAATTTTTGTTTAACTGATTCTCCATTGGCTTCATTCAATTGCCTTTCTAAGATTGGTAAAATTCCCTCAAAAGGTCTTTCAAAACCACTAGAAGTTTTAAAACGACTATCAGCTTGAATTAATATTGGTTTATCTGATCCCAAAAGTAGAACTTGTTTTTGCAAATCACTTAAATCTTTCCAAGGAGTTTTTAATTCAAAACCATAAGCTTGACCTACGGAATAAAGTAAAGAGAAGTAATAAGTATTATCTTTCTCACTCCAAGGAGCTATTGCAGCATAAACAGGCAATGTTTTATCAGGTATAACTCTATCTGCAGTAAATTTTTTTAAATAACCAATCCCATGACAATCTGGACAGGCACCATATGGGCTATTAAAAGAAAATAATCTAGGAGAAAGTTCTTCAACAATAGAGCCATGTACAGGACATGCATAATTTTCTGAGTAAAGCTTTTCTCTCTCTAAGTTAGAAGGTAAAGTTTCTCCTTTTTTTGGAACAACTTCTACTATTGCTAGGCCATCACCTCTTTTGAGACAAGTTTGTAGTGAATCATTTAATCTTTCTTGTATTCCTTCTCTTGCAATTAATCTATCAACTACTACCTCAATATTATGAATTTGATTTTTATCTAATTCAATACTATCAGCAAGTTCTCTTACCTCTCCATTGATTCTTACCCTAGCAAATCCTTCAGCAGCTAATCCGCTTATTAATTTTGTATGTGTTCCTTTCTTACCTCTTACAACAGGAGCCAACAATTGGTACCTTGTTCCTTCTGGTAAAAGAAGAATTTGATCCACCATTTCATCAATTGTTTGAGGCGCAATTGGAATCCCGCAATGGTGACAATGCGGCTCACCAGCACGTCCAAACAATAATCTTAAATAATCTTGTATTTCTGTTACTGTTCCAACTGTTGATCGAGGATTATGGCTTGTAGATTTTTGATCAATTGAAATAGCAGGTGATAAACCTTCAATATTGTCAACATCAGGTTTATCTACTTGACCCAAAAATTGCCTTGCGTATGCAGAAAGACTCTCAACATATCTTCTTTGACCTTCAGCAAAAATAGTATCAAAGGCCAAAGAACTTTTACCACTCCCACTCACACCTGTAAAAACTATAAATTTATTCCTAGGTAGAGAAAGATCAATATTTTTTAAATTATGCTGACGAGCTCCCCTAATATTAATTGAGTTATCTTCTCCAAAACTACTATCCTCTTTATTAACCATGCTTAAATCTAAATTATGATTTAAAAAGGTTATTATAGTAGAATTTTTTTTATTTTATGCTGCTGAGCGATCAAGAAGTCTTGAAGCATATTCGTTTACTTCGCATGAACCTCCACCTATAAGCTCTATTAGTTCATTTTTTCTTTGATTTTTTGTAGTGAGTTTTGCAATTGAAGTATAAGTTATTCCATCAATTACGTTTTTATTAACTTTGAAATGAGCTGATCCCCTAGCAGCCAGGAAAGGCT
>QCDS01000042.1 GCA_003278685.1 Prochlorococcus sp. AG-355-K03
CTTAACGCAATCCTTTATAAATAGCTTAAAGGTGGCAATTACTACGACTTTTTTTTCTGTATTAATTGGATTTATTTATGCTTATGCTCTCACGAGGACAAGATTACCATTAAAAAAATTTTTCAATACTTTTAGCTTATTTTCTTTATATATTCCACCCCTGGCTGTTGCCATAGGTTTAATTTATATTTTTGGAAAACAAGGTTTAATTACTCAAGGATTTTTTGGGACTATTCCTGGATTTGATATAAATCTATATGGTTTTAATGGAATAATTATAGGTGAAATTTTTTACTGCTTTCCTCAAGCTCTAATTATTCTTGTGTCAGCATTAAATCTTAGTGATCAAAGATTATATGAAGCAGCAGAATCTCTGAAAGCATCTCCACTTAGAAAATTCTTAACTATTACTTTACCCAATATCAAATATGGACTGATGAATTCATTTTTTATATGTTTTATTTTATCTTTTACGGATTTTGGAGTTCCTAAAGTTGTTGGGGGGAACTTTAATGTACTTGCTACAGATATTTATAAACAAGTTGTTGGTCAACAAAACTTTGCCATGGGAGCAACTATTAGCATCTATCTTTTAGTACCCTCAATTTTGGCTTTTCTAATTGATAAAAATTTCCAAAAGAATGAAGCATCTCTAATTTCGGGAAAATCTATACCGTTTAAACCAAGGAAGAATCTGATAGTTGATTCAATAATGTTTATTTTTTGCAGTTTAATTTTGATTTTAGTAATTGGGGTCTTTTCATCTATAGTATTAGCCTCGCTAATAAAAATATGGCCATACGATATTTCTCTATCATTACAAAACTTTAGATTTTCTAATGTAGCTGGAAATGGTTATGAACCTTATTTTAATACTGTTTTCATGTCAATTTATACTGCAATATTTGGGACTATATTTGTATTTTTTACAGCTTATTTAGTAGAAAAATTTAAACCATTAAAAAAAATAAGAATGCTAATATACTTTTTTTCAACATTACCAATTGCAATTCCTGGCTTAGTACTTGGCTTATCCTATATTCTTTTTTTTAATAAACCTTCTTTCTCTGTACCCTTTTTAGATTTTCAAATATTTAATCCTTTCTCATTACTTTATGGAACAATGGGAATCCTTGTATTAGCTAATATCATACATTTTTTCACAGTGTGTTTTATATCAGCAACAACAACTTTAAAACAAATTGATAAGGAATTTGAAGAGGTATCAGAGTCTTTAAAAGTTCCTTTTTATAAAACCTTTTTAAGAATAACGATACCATTATCACTTCCAACAATCTTAGAGATAGGAAGTTATTATTTTGTTAATTCAATGATAACTGTATCAGCTATTATTTTTCTCTACCCAGCAAAAATACCAGTTTCATCTGTTTCAATTGTAAACATGGATGATGCAGGAGATACAGCATCAGCGGCTGCAATGTCTACTCTTATCGTTTTAACAAGTCTATTCGTAAGGTTAATTTATGAATTTACTTCTAGGAATGTTTCGAAAAAATCTTCTGTTTGGATTAATCCATTAGAAACTTAAACACTACTTAAACTTAAATGAATAAAATCAATATTATGAAGAAAAAAATATGAAAATAAAACTTGTTATTTTTGATATGGCTGGCACTACTGTGAAGGATAAAAATGAAGTTACTGGATGTTTTTTAGAGGCCGCCTCAAGAACAGGTTTAAATACTAATAAAAATGAAGTTGATCGATTACATGGCATTCCAAAAAAGAAGGTCTTTCAATTATTATGGGAAGAGAAAATTGGTAAAGGTAGTAATAAATTTGAAACTTATGTGAATAAATCTTTTAAAACTTTTAAGGATATCTTAGAAAGTCACTATTTATCTACTGATATTGAACCAACAGAAGGCTGTCTTGAGTTATTTAGATCCTTAAAAACAAAAAATATTTTTATTGGATTAAACACAGGTTTTTATAGAAAAGTAACAAACATAATACTTAAAAATCTTGGATGGGATTTAGGACTTAATGATAATTATGTGGGAGGCTCATCTTCAATTATTGATGTATCAGTAACCCCTTCAGAAATTTATAATAACGAAGGCCGTCCTTCTCCATATATGATTCAAAAGGCAATGTATGTTTTAGGAATTGATGATCCTAAATCAGTAGTTGTTATAGGTGATACCCCATCTGATTTGAAATCAGGAGTAAGTGCAGGCTGTTTAAAATCTTTTGCAGTCACAAATGGAACTCATTCAAAAGAACAGCTTGAGGCTCATAAAAATGATGGACTTTTTTCTTCCTTAAATGAATTTTCATCTTACTTAAATCAATTTATTGATGTCTAAAAATTGTAAAACTGATATAGCTATTATTGGAGCAGGTATTGTAGGTCTTGCTCATGCATTGTCAGCTGCAAAAAGAGGTTTTAGTGTAAAAGTTTTTGAGAGAGAAGAAAAAGCTATTGGAGCTTCAATAAGAAACTTTGGAATGATATGGCCAATTGGTCAACCTTTTGGAAAGCTATATAGTAGAGCTCTTAATTCTAGAAAAATATGGATTGAGACAGCCCAAAGCAGCGACTTTTTTTTAGATCAAGTTGGTTCAATTATTTTGGCATATAAAGAAGATGAATATCAGGTTATGAAAGAATATTGTGATTTGTCTAAGTTTAAAAATTCAAGTGCAGAATTACTTTCAATAAAGCAAATCTTTAATCTTAGCCCTTATGTTTTAAGTAAAGGATTAATTGGAGGATTGTGGAGTCCTACTGAAATGATTGTTGATCCTAGAGAGGCAATTAAAAAGATTACAATTTTATTAAAGAATAAATATGGAGTTGAATTTAATTTTGGTACAACAGTTTCAAGTGTTGAGCCAAATTTAGTAGTTACAAGTGATGGTAATAAGATTAATACAAAAAAAAGTATAATTTGTTCAGGAGCCGATTTTGAATCATTATTTCCTCAAGAATATAAGAAATTTAATACAACCAAAAGCAAGCTTCAAATGTTAAGAACAATTACTCAACCTAAAAACTTTAAGTTAGGACCTGCACTTTGTTCAGGTTTTACATTAACGCATTATGATTCTTTTGCTGAATGTTCATCAATTAATTCTTTAAAAGATAGATATAAAAAAGAGTTCCCTTTTGCAATTGAAAACGGAATACATATTATGATTTCTCAAAATGGATTAGGTGAAATTATTTTGGGAGATTCTCATGAGTATGGATTAACTTTTGATCCTTTTAATAATGAAGAAATAAATAAATTTATTGTCGATCAAGTTAAGAGTTTTATAAGTCTTCCTTCAATTGAGATAGCCTCAAGATGGAACGGAATATATCCTAAGTTAATAGGAGGAACTGAGTTAATAAAAGAAGTTGATGATTCAATCCTAATAGTCAATTGTTTGGGCGGTGCTGGAATGACCCAATCATTTGGACTCGCAGAAGAAATAGCTGAAGAATATTTAAATTTTTAGCTTAAAAAAATACTTTCAATTTTTGTAATAAAAAATTCCAATTCTAGGTTTTTAAAATTAGTATCTTTTGCCTTTTCATCTAATTCTCTAACCAATAAAATTTCATTAAAAAACTGATTTTTTTCAAAACTTTTTATTTCTTCCTTATTCATTTCACCTCCCTGAACCTTCAATGATGCTACTGAAGCTGATGAAAGTTTTGCAAAATAAGAAGAATCTTTTGTACATAGGTATCTTTTGGCATCAACATGCATTCTTACGCAATTAAAAATTTTATCTGAGAAAAAGTCCTTAATAAATTCTGCACCTATTTTTTCATGATCATTATATTTAGAATAGATATCTTGATCAAGAAGTAAATGACCTACATCGTGAAAAAGGGATGCGATAATGATTTCATCTGATAAACCGTTATTTACCGCATGAGTAGCGGATTGAAGCATATGATCTGAGACTGTTATTTCCTCACCTGCATATTGTTCTTTACCTTTCTGAGAAAATAAATAATTAATCATTCTAAAGAATTCTTTTTTATCCTTTAAATTTATATTTTTCATC
>QCDS01000043.1 GCA_003278685.1 Prochlorococcus sp. AG-355-K03
AAAGGAAGAAATGGTAGAAGAAAGAAATAAAAAAGATTACATTATTCAAGAAAATTATATAGATGCTAAAGAAAGTAATTCGCTTGTTATTGGAATTGATAATTTAAAAGAATTATTAATCAAAAACAATAAAGACCTTTCAAAATACAAAAGTCAAATTAATCAATCAAAAGCAATATTAAAAACAAAATTAGCTTCTTGGTACCCAAAATTTACAATGAATAGTAACGAACTACCAAAATATAACATCGGAAATGATATAAGAAATACAGGTAACGATACTTCTTCAAAACAATCTACTTTTGGAGTCAATGCGAATATAGAATGGGATTTAATTAAACCCGAAAGAAGATTAGAAATTAAGATAGCCAGGGATCAACTTTTAAATAGTAAATCACTTTACAGTTCTTCAATTGAAGAATTATATTTAGAAAGTTTAAAACTTTTTTATTCAATACAGGCTTCTTTTGAAGAAATTAATGTTGCAAATAAATCAATAGAAATTTCAAAAATCGCTTTAAAAGAAGCTACTGAAAAACTAAAATCAGGAATTGGTAATAAATTAGAATTACTTGAGGCAAAAATACAGCTGAATAGAGATGAAATAGATTTAATTAATAAGCTAGGAAATTTAAGAAAAAATAAAAATTCATTGGCTGAAATACTAAATATTGATGAAGAAATAATTATTCAAAAAGAAAATGTAAAGAATATAGAATGGATTTGGACACATAATTTAGAAGATAGTCTATTATCCGCATACCAAAATAGATTAGATCTGAGAATTAAAGAAAAAAATATAATTATAAATAGAAATAAATCTCTCTCAACATTATCGGGAAAGAAACCTTCTTTCAAAATTTATAATAATTATTCCATTTCTACTTCAAACGGTGAGACTGGTGTAACATCAATTCCCGATTACAGCAAAAATACAAAAAGTAACCTTAATTCAGTTGGTATAAAATTTTCATGGAATATTTTTGATGGTGGGCTCATAAAACAAAATTATATCTCTTTAAAAGAGAAATCAAATGAACTAGAAGAAGATTTACTACAAAACAAATTAGAGATAAAAAAGGAATTATTGGACTCAATAGTTAATCTTGAAATTGCCAAGAAAAATATAATTTTGTCTTTTGATCAATTAAAATCTGCAAAAGAAACTTTAGCAATATCTTTAAAAAGGATGGAAGCGGGATTATCAACTCAAAGGGAAGTAGTAAATGTCCAAGCTGATGTAGCGGAAGCTGAAAGTAACTTTATTAATTCAATAACTAACTATAATAAAACCTTAGTTAAATTGGAAAGGATATCATTATTAAAAAAATCAGATATTTGTTCAATAAAAAATTATATAAATTCATCAAATAATGAATTTTACGAATTTATCGTAGAAAATAAATTAAATGATTCTTGTAAAGTCATTATCTAATTTCTTAAACTTTTCTTCTAATTTAATAATGAAACTAAAATTTTTTTATAGATATTTATATTTTTAATATTCTGTGAACTATATTTTTGTATAATTTTTTTTGAACGCAATGAATAATCAGAAATATTCTTTTTATGTTCTTTTAAGATCTTCTCCATTTGAATTTTTGCTAAATCTATATCATTTCCAGGATAATAATATCCACATTCTTTAATAAAATCTGAATTATGTAGGATTGGTAAATTTAGATATAAAGCTTCTAGATATAAATAATTTAGAGCATTATCTTGTTGATGAGATACTATTATTGAGCCGAAATTAGTTATTGCATCAAGAAAATTAATCCTATCATTTAACTTTAAAAAGTTTTTTCTTTTATTGTAAATGTCCATTTGCAGAATCATTTTTATAAAATATTCATTTTTTACGAGCTTTTTACCACAAAATACATTGCAAGACTTTAGTAAATTAGGGTATTGTTGTTCAAATGAGTCCGCTATATATAAGGGAATAATACAATTTTTGGAGGATTGAAGATTTGGCTCCATAATTGAAATATTTTTATCATTCAATTCATAAAACTTAAATTCATTATTTTTATAAATTGAACTATTTAATAATGAATCAAGAAATAAACTGTCCCAAAGATATGGAACAGAAACAACATTTTGATTTTTAAAGTATGTTTTCATGTAAGCAATATTCTTTACATAATGTGGGAGAACCCAAATCTGATCAAGATTATCTATTCTTCCAATAGGAGAATATTTATTATTGGTTTCAAATAAAGCAAAATTCATATTTTCTACATATTGATTGCCACATTGCAATAAAACAAATTTTGTTTTTTTTCTCGTCTTTTTAATTTCCAGAACTACATCATCACTGAATGTAAATCCCATCATAATTATTAAATCAAAATGTATTGAATCATCCTTAAGAATATTCTTATAAGGGAAACACAAATTATGATCAACAATTTTTTCATCAATATTATCAATACTGCTACCCTCCCACAAATATAAACAGCGAAAATTATCTATTTGATTAATCAAATTATTCAAAAAAACGACATTCTGCTGTAAACCATTAGCGAAAAAACTTTTATCAAAATTGATTGTAATTCCAACATTAATAATATTTTTCATAAAAATTAATTTCTAAAGTTGTTCTAAACCAGACCAAAAAGGAAGTATTCTTTCTGTAAATAAAGAAATTACTGGGCGTTGTCTTAAAATAATATTTACAGAAACAGACATCCCAGTAATTAGAGGTAATTCTTTATTTTTATGCAAAATAAATGGATTATCCATTTTTATAGTTACAGGAAATCGGTAAAAATTATACTCCTCATTAGGTTCTAAAACATCTGATCCAATGGAATCAATTTTGCCATCGATTTCACCAAATTCATTATACGGATAAGCATCTACTCTTATATTTACTAATTGACCTTTTTTTAAAAAAGCGATATCTCTATTAGAGACGAATACTCTAGCAACAAGATCACCAATTGGAACAATTTTTAGAATTGGTTTATCATTACCTCCTACTACGTAACCTGGAGCAGCAGGTTGCAAATCAAATACTAAACCATCCAAAGGGGAAATAATTTCTTGATATTTAAGAGTTAAATTAGTATCACTTATTTGATTCTCAATTTGTGCAACCTGTTTTACATTTTCTTCAATCTTACTTGAAAAATCTATATTACTTGCAGCAATAGTATTTGCAAGTTTATTTTTTGCTTCTTCAAGCGTTGCAGATATCTTTTCCAACTCTGATTTTGTACTTTCTACTCTTCCCCTTAACTGTATAACCTCTTGCTGCTCTTTTAAATATTTAATTCTGCTTAATCCACCTATATCAGTGACCTCTTGAAGATTTTGAAGAATTTCTTCTCTTATCAACAGTACTTCTTGCTGAGACTTTAAATTTTCTAAAATCGATTTCTTTTGAAATTCAATTTGCTTAACTGCATTTGCAGAAGCACCAATCCGTGAATCATATTCATTATTTAATGAATTCAATTTAATTTTCTGATTAGAAGTTAAAGAATTTATATTTTCTTTTTCGCCAAGCTGAATTTTACTTAAAACAATATCTGCATTGATTTGCGATTTGACTCTTTCTAAAGCTTGAAGTTTAGCTTTAGCTGCAGTGGTATCTAATTTAAGTAAAGTTTGTTTTTTCTTAACTAATTCTCCTTCTTTAACTAATATTGACTCTATTACACCTCCAATGGGAACCTTTACATCAATAGTCGTGCCTTTAGGCTCTAATTTTCCAATACTTTGGACAGTTTCGTCTACTTTGGCTACAACTGACCATAAAAATCCAAAACTCGCAAATGATACAAATGTCCAGATTATTATCTTATTCCATTTTCTGGAAGAATCAAGATTGCTCCAAGTTTCTTCTCCCTGTTCAACTGTAAGAAAATTTACAGCTCCTTCAACTTTCTTATT
>QCDS01000044.1 GCA_003278685.1 Prochlorococcus sp. AG-355-K03
TGTTGATTTCATTGCTGCTGGAGGAATATCAATCAATGATTTAAAAACTTATAAATCTTTAGGGTATAAAGCAGTTGTAATTGGAGATAAAGCTATCAAAAATAAAAAATTTGATCCCAAAATATATGAATGGCTCAAAAATAATTAAGTTGAGAATAAATATAATTTATTCAACAAAACTACTACTTATTTATTAAGTCACATTGAGCATGATTTAGAAGCAAATGATCAGCAAGTACTAAAGCTACCATAGCATCAACCATGGGAACTGCTCTTGGTAGAACGCATGGATCGTGTCTCCCTTTTGCTTTCATAAGTACTTCTTTACCTTCAGCATTTACTGTTTTCTGTTCTTTCCCGATGGTTGCTGTAGGTTTAAAAGCTATCTTCATCTCGATATTTTCACCATTACTTATTCCGCCCTGTATACCTCCTGAATTGTTTGATGTTGTTCTTAACTTATTAATATCATCAGACTTGATGAAGGCATCATTATGTTCGCTTCCTTTTAAATAAGTTCCAGAGAAACCTGAACCTATTTCAAAGCCTTTCGTGGCAGGCAAAGACATCAAAGCCTTTGCTAAATCAGCTTCTAATTTATCAAAAACAGGCATTCCAAGACCAGAAGGAACATTTCTTACTAAGCATTCAATAACACCGCCGCAAGAGTCTCCTTGACGCTTCAATTCCTTAATTCTCTCGATCATTTTTGTTGATACCTTTTCATCAGGACATCTAACAATATTAGAATCTATTTTTTCAAGAGAAATCTTGTCTTTATTTATATCCGAATCAATATCATGTATACGCTTTACCCAAGATAGTATCTCGGTGTTACAGAAGCTTTTTAATAATTGTTTTGCTATGGCACCAGCAGCTACTCTACCAATTGTTCAAAAAATGAATTTCTTATAGAGGTATTTGAGTAAATATTATCTTCAGGTTTTATAAGTAAAAAAAAAGACTCAATTTTCAGGAACTCCGAAAAAGAATCTTCTTTATTATTCATTAAAAATTTAAAATTCCGCGTTAAATATAGTTTGCGACTTTTACTTCTGAGCGGTTGAGCAAGTCTTGTATATCTTCAGTATCTATAGTTTCTCTTTCAATTAGCATTTCAGCCATCTCGTCAAGAACAGTTCTATTGTCTGTTAAAACTTTTGTAGCTCTCTTGTAGGCAACATCAACAAGTTCTGAAACCTCTACATCAATTGTTGCGGCTGTGTCTTCAGAGAAGTCTCTTGTTGAACTCATATCTCTTCCTAGAAACATTCCACCTTGAGATTGACCTAGAGCGACTGGACCTATTTTGTCGCTCATGCCGAATTTAGTGATCATTTGTCTTGCTACATTGGCAACTTGTTGTAAATCATTTGAAGCTCCGGTTGTTACCTCTTCTTCGCCATAGACTATTTCTTCAGCAACTCTTCCACCAAGAGCTACAGCCATTTGATTTTGAAGGTAAGAACGAGAATAAAGACCAGATTCCATTCTTTCTTCACTTGGAGTAAAGAAGGTTAGACCTCCAGCTTGACCTCTTGGAATTATTGAAACTTTTGCTACTGGATCATAATCAGGCATTAATGCTCCAACGAGTGCATGACCAGCTTCGTGGTAAGCAACTAATTCTTTTTTCTTATCACTGATTACTCTATCTTTCTTTTCTGGGCCAGCCATAACTCTTTCAATGGCATCACCGACTTCATCGTTACTAACTTTATCTAAATCTTTTCTAGCTGCTAATATTGCTGCTTCATTTAAAAGATTGGCTAAATCTGCACCAGTAAATCCTGGTGTTCTTCTAGCAACTTTATCTAAATCAACATCTTTAGAAAGAGTTTTATCTTTAGCATGAACATTTAATATCTGCAATCTTCCAGCATAATCTGGTCTATCTACTGTTACCTGCCTGTCGAATCTTCCAGGACGCATTAAAGCTGAATCTAAGACATCTGGTCTGTTGGTGGCAGCAACTATTATTATTCCTGAATTACCTTCGAAACCATCCATTTCGGTTAGAAGTTGATTTAATGTTTGTTCTCTTTCATCATTTCCACCGCCCATGCCAGCACCTCTTTGTCTTCCAACTGCATCTATTTCATCAATAAATACAATACAAGGAGCATTCTTTTTAGCTTGTTCAAAAAGATCTCTAACTCTGCTAGCTCCAACACCTACAAACATCTCTACAAATTCTGAACCAGATATTGAGAAAAAAGGTACACCTGCTTCTCCAGCTACTGCTTTGGCTAACAATGTTTTTCCTGTACCAGGAGGGCCAACAAGAAGAACTCCTTTTGGAATTTTTGCTCCAACTGCAGTAAATCTGTCTGGACTCTTAAGAAAATCTACAACTTCTGTGAGTTCTAATTTTGCACCTTCAACACCAGCAACGTCTGAAAAGGTTACTTGTGTAGATGGTTCCATTTGCAGTCTAGCTTTGCTCTTTCCAAAACTCATGGCAGGGTTACCACCTCCAGCATTACCACTTTGGGATCTTCTGAAAAGAAAAAATAGGCCTCCAATCAGAAGTACCGGGAAAATTAAGCTACTTACAGCTTGTTGCCATGGATTAGCTAACTTTGTAGGAGTAACAGCTATATCTACATTATTTTCAGTCAGTATTTTTAATAAATCTTTATCAGGGGCTAAATTGACCTCAGACCTGCTCCCATCATTTTCAACAACTTGAGCTGTGGCATTATCTGGAGATATTAGGACTCTACTGATTTCTTTATCTTGCACTGCCTCTATAAAATCACTATATCTCAAGGTCTTTGTAGAACTTTCCGTACTAGGTTTATCAAAAACTGAAGTACCAATGAAAATTACAGTAATAACAGCTAGGACATAAAGTCCTACGTTTCTCCAACGTTTGTTCACGATAAAAAATCTTTAATAAATCTATAATACTAATAATAAAACAATATTAAGAGCGTCTTAGAACATCTACTACACTTTTGAATGCAAACCATTCAGGAATTGGTTCGCCATTCCTCAATTTCTTTCTAAATTCAGTACCACTAAGTTTCATAATTTCATAATTAAATTCTTTAGCTTCTTCAGCTGTTATGTATCCTTTTTCCTTTGTATAAACTAAATTTTTTGAAGGAACAGTTTGCATCATTAATTCATCTGCACACTTATTGGCAAAATTTTGGGCGTCATATGGACCATAAAAATCTTCACCAGTTGATGATGACTTACAACCAGCCATATCTCTACCAATAATAAAATGGGTGCAGCCATAATTTCTTCTGATTATCATATGTTGAAGAGCTTCTCTTGGCCCTGCCATATGCATTGAATAAGGTAAAAAAGCCCATTTTATTCTTTCATCAGATATCTCCTCTTCTAATTCTTTATAGGTCAAATATCTAACTTTTCCAGGGATATCATCTTGTTGAGTTGGTCCACAAGTTGGATGAACTAAAACAACTGAGTTTGAGGAGACATTATCTGAAAGTAAGGCATTAGTAAATAATTCATAATGTGCTCTATGAATTGGATTTCTGCATTGAAATGCAACTAC
>QCDS01000045.1 GCA_003278685.1 Prochlorococcus sp. AG-355-K03
CCCAATTTCTATTTCTTTAAGTAAGCAACTAATGCCTGTTTATGACAAGCCTATGATTTATTATCCTCTAACCACATTGATGCTTGCGGATATAAAAGAATATTTGATTATTGTTAAAAAAGATAATTTGAATTCCTTCAAAAAATTGCTAGGTGATGGCACTTCTTGGGGTATAAAAATACAATATGCCGTACAAGATAGCCCAGAGGGACTTGCCCAAGCATTTTTAATTGGTGAAAAGTTCTTGAATAATTCCCCTTCTGTTCTTATTCTTGGAGATAATCTTTATCATGGGAATGAACTAATTCCAAAATTAATAAAGGCAAATAAAGATTTTGATAATTCTACTATCTTTGTTTATCCAGTTAGCGACCCGGAACGTTATGGTGTAGCAGAGTTTAAGAATAATAAAGTAATTAAACTATATGAAAAACCCAAAAAACCAAAAAGTAGATATGCAGTTACAGGGATTTATTTTTATGACGAAACGGCTGTCGAAAAAGCAAAAACAATAAAACCTTCCGAGAGAGGTGAACTAGAAATTACCTCATTAAATAATTTATATTTGCAAGAAAATAATCTTAATGTTGAAATAATGGGCAGAGGAATAGCCTGGCTTGACACGGGTACTTTTGATTCTCTTCATCAAGCAAGCACTTATATAAGAGTAATGGAAAGAAGACAAGGTTTCAAAGTAGGCTGTCCTGAGGAGGTGGCATGGAGAAAAGGATGGATTAATGATCAAAATCTTGAATCTTTAGCCAAAAAAATGATTAAAAGCGGATATGGCGAATATCTCATTGAGATATTAAATGATCCATTAAGAGATATTTACAAAAATAATTAATTATGGAATTTGATAAGGTTAAATCAAATAGAGGAAAAGTAATAAATGATTTATTACTTTGTATTCCAAAAACTTTTTCTGATTCTAGAGGTGTTTTTTATGAGAGTTGGAATAAAAATATTTTTGATAAAGTCTTAGGTAAAAATATAAATTTTGTACAAGATAATCAATCAAGTTCTGTTAAGGGCGTTTTAAGAGGGCTTCATTATCAATTAGATCCATATCCTCAAGGAAAATTAGTAAGATGTATAAAAGGTGAGATTTTTGACATTGCAGTTGATTTAAGAAAGAAATCAGTAACTTTTGGAGAGTGGTCTGGCGTTTACCTAAACGATTCAAACAAAAAACAATTCTGGATACCTGAAGGTTTTGCCCATGGATTTTTAACGATGAGTTCATCAGCAATAGTTTTATATAAAACTACTAATTATTGGGAAAAAGATTTAGAGAGAAGTATTTTATGGAATGATCAATCTATAGGAATAGATTGGCCTATAAGCTTTTTAAATAAAAAAAATCCCTTATTATCAAAAAAGGATACCATGGCTTTGGAATTCGAAACTATAATTAGAAAATCAGAAGTTTTCTAATGAAGGTATTAATAACAGGCGGTTCCGGTCAATTAGGTAAAGAGCTTATAGAATCAAAGCCCAAAGGCGTTGAAATTATCGCTAAAAGTAGATCTCTCCTAAATTTAGTATCTAAAGAGAGTTGCTTGCAAACAGTAATAGAACATAGGCCAGATTGGATAATTAATTCTGCTGCATATACAAATGTTGAAAAGGCAGAAGAAGAAAAAGAATTAGCATATGCGATAAATTCGTTAGCGCCAAAATATTTTTCTGAAGCTTTGAATGAATATGGAGGAAATCTTCTTCAAATAAGCACAGATTATGTCTTTGACGGAAAGAAAGGCCAACCTTATCTTCCTACTGATGAAAAAAATCCTCTTTCTGTTTATGGATTTACCAAAGCCAAAGGAGAAGATTATGCTCTTCAAATATTAAATAAACACAAAAAAGTAAATATTATTAGGACCAGTTGGCTAATTAGTCCATATGGTAATAACTTTGCCATAAAAGTAATAAAAGCAATTTTAAAAAAGAAAGAACTAAGAATAATTTATGATCAAATTGGTTCTCCTACAAGTACAAAACTTTTAGCCAATGCATGTTGGAAAACAATTGCACTTAAACGTTTGAAAAATTCAATTCCCGAAATTATGCATGTCTGCAACTCTGGAATTGCTAGTTGGTACGATATAGCTTTTTCTATTGCCGATATAGGATCAAAAATGAAACTTTTTGATGATAAATATTCAATTCATCCAATTTTATCAAGTGATTACAAATCAAAAGCAAATAGACCAACTTATTCAGTTCTAGATTCTATAAAAACATTCAAAAAATTATCACTTCAGCAAATCCATTGGAGAAATTCTCTTGAGTTAATTTTGGATGAATTAAAAGAATCGATTGACTGAAAATATTTGCTTAAATTTAGAACTTAATAAAGTAAGAGCCAAAAATAAAAATTGAATAAAGCTTATATATTTTCCTGGATATAATTGCTTGCTTTTTAAATATATTGTTTCATTCCTTTTTTTTTCATTTAACTTATTTTTAATTTGAGCAGTGATACTGTTTGTATCTTGATAAGAATTAATTCTTGTATTATTAAAGAATTTGATTTTATATTTATTATTTTTTGAGATTAAAAATAATCTTAAATACCATTCTGCATCTACATACCATTCTAAATTTTCATCAAATTTAATATTCTTTAACTTACTATTCACGATAACTGAAGCTGTTGGAGAAAGAATCATATTAAAAGTAGCATTTGGAAAAGCAAAGCAAATAGTGGAAAAAAAGTTTTGCTGCCACGATCTAATTACATGTGGAAAAGAATCTTTTAAATTAGAAGTGCAGGGCAAAACTATTAAACCTAGATCATCAACATTTAATAAATCTATAAAATTTAAATTATCAATAAAATCGTCATGATGATTTAAGACAAAAAAAGGAGTCTCAATATAATTTAGAAGTTGATTCCAATTTGATGGAGCATTAAGTCGAGTTCCCTCTATATAAGTAATTTTTAATTTATCGCAATTTTTCATTATTAATCTTTTTTCATTGTCATCTGTGCTGTCATCTGAAACAATTATTTTTATCAGATCATTATTTAAATAAGGTTTAATAACTTCTAAAAAAGAATTATTACAATTAAATGTAGGTATTAAAACTGTTAGTATTGCATTCATATTTAAAAAATTATAGAAAATAATTCTTATATAATTTTATGTTGCCAATCTTTAAAAATTAAATCATC
>QCDS01000046.1 GCA_003278685.1 Prochlorococcus sp. AG-355-K03
TTCAGAAAGAGATGAGTTTTCCGATAAAGTAAAATTTTGGCTTGGAATTAATAAAGAAATTAGGTTGGTTAACCTCCGAAGTAATGTTTGATTCCTTAAGATATAGAAGAGGTCAATCATGAATACAGTAACAAAGCTACTACAACCAGTTGAAAATGATCTTGATGATCTTATTTTAGAACTGAAAAATCTAATAGGAGCTGGTCACCCAATTCTTCAAGCCGCAGCAGAACACCTTTTTAGTGCTGGGGGAAAAAGGTTGAGACCTGGCATAGTTTTATTAATTTCAAAAGCTATATCTCCTGAATTTTGCTTGACAAGCAAACATAAAAGACTTGCTGAAATAACTGAGATGATTCATACAGCATCATTAGTTCACGATGATGTTGTTGATGAGGCGTCTACAAGAAGAGGAGTAGATACGGTTCACAGCAGATTTAATACCAGAGTAGCTGTTTTAGCGGGAGACTTCTTATTCGCTCAAGCAAGTTGGCACCTAGCAAATCTTGACAATGTAGATGTAGTCAAATTACTTAGTAGAGTAATAATGGATTTAGCAGAGGGTGAAATCAAACAAAATTTAAATAGATTTGATTCGGCTCAATCTTTTTCCAAATACATCAACAAAAGTTATTGTAAAACAGCATCATTAATAGCTAATAGTTGTAAAGCAGCTGGAGTTTTGAGTGGTATTAATGACGAAAACTTAACCTCGTTGTATGATTTTGGCAAAAATATTGGTTTAGCATTCCAAGTCGTAGATGACATTCTTGACTTTACTGGAAATGATAAACAACTTGGAAAACCTGCTGTGAGTGATCTGGCTAGTGGTTATCTTACCGCCCCAGTTTTATATGCCTTAGAAGAAAATAAAAAATTGTCAGTTCTTATAAACAGAGAACTTGCTGAAAAAGATGATTTAGATGATGCTCTTAATATCATCATGAATTCTAAAGCTATTGAAAGTTCCAGGAAACTTGCTGAGGATTTTGCAATGCTTTCTAAAGAAGCAATAGTCTGGCTTCCTGATTCAGAATATAAAAGAGCTTTAATGGCTCTTCCGGAATTTGTTCTAAGCCGTATTTATTAGATCTATTAGAAATAAATCTTTGAGCTAAATTAATATTAAAATTTTTGAAAACCTTAATTTTTTCGACTAAATTTATTAAGCATAGATTTGTTTAATGTCATTAGATAAAAAAAATTCAATCAATAACATACTTGAAGAAAAGAGAATTTTCCCTCCATCAAAAAAATTTGCAGAAAACTCAAATATTAGTACTCAAGAAGAATTACTAAGGCTAAAAAAACAAGCATTAGATAATCCTATTCAATTTTGGGAATCTTTTGCAAAATCTGAATTAGATTGGTTTGAGCCATTTCAAACTGTATTAGATAACGAAAATGCCCCCTTTTTTAAATGGTTCAAAGAAGGGAAACTCAATATTACATATAACTGCTTAGATAGACACATTAAGAGAGGGCTTGGAGAAAAGACTGCACTTATATGGGAAGGAGAACCCGGAGATAGCAAAAAATATACTTACGAAGAACTCCTAAAAGAGGTATGTAAAGCAGCTAATGCATTAAAAGCAATTGGGGTAAAAAAAGGAGATTTGGTATGTATTTATATGCCGATGATTCCTGAAGCGATGTTTGCGATGTTAGCTTGTGCAAGAATTGGAGCGCCTCATTCAGTTGTCTTCGGAGGATTTTCTTCAGAAGCTTTAAAAGATAGGTTAATTGATGGAAACGCAAGATTTGTTATTACTGCTGATGGTGGCTTTAGAAAAGATAAAGTGATTGAACTGAAGCAAGCAGTTGATGCGGCTATTGAAAGTGGGGCAGATAAAGTTGTTGAAAAAGTAGTTGTAGTTCAACGAACAAAAAAAAATATTTCGATGGTTATTGATAGAGATTTATGGTGGCATGAATTACTAAAAGATCAAAAAGATCAGTGTGAACCAGAAATAATGAATAGCGAAGATAGACTTTTTATTCTTTATACTTCAGGCTCTACTGGAAAGCCAAAAGGTGTAGTTCACACTACAGGTGGTTACAATCTTTGGGCCCATTTGACATTTAAATGGATTTTTGATTTAAAAGATGACGACATTTACTGGTGTACTGCTGATGTTGGTTGGATTACAGGCCATAGTTACATAGTTTATGGGCCTTTATCTAATGGTGCTACAACCTTAATGTATGAGGGAGTGCCAAGACCCACAAATTTAGGTGCTTTTTGGGAAATTGTTCAAAAATATAAGGTTACTATTTTTTATACTGCACCAACTGCAATAAGAGCATTTATGAAATCTGGGCGTGAAATCCCTGATAAATATAATCTTGAGAGTCTTAGACTTTTGGGCACAGTAGGAGAACCAATTAATCCTGAAGCATGGATATGGTACAAGGATGTTATTGGTAAAAATAAATGCCCTATTGTTGATACTTGGTGGCAAACTGAGACTGGTGGTGTGATGATAAGTCCCTTGCCTGGAGTCGTTGCCACAAAGCCAGGTTCAGCTACTTTCCCTCTGCCAGGAATCGAAGTTGAAATCGTCGATAAGAATGGAGATAGGGTTAAGGAGAATGAGGGTGGTTATTTAATTATTAAGAAACCATGGCCAGGAATGATGAGAACAATTCACGGAAACTCAGAGAGATATTTGGAGAGTTATTGGGAATATATTTCCTTTAAAGGAGAAAAAAATGTTTATTTTGCTGGAGATGGAGCACGCATTGATGAAGATGGATATATATGGATAATGGGAAGAGTTGATGATGTCATAAGTGTTTCAGGACATCGGTTAGGAACAATGGAAATAGAATCTGCTTTGGTAAGTCATAAATCAGTTGCAGAGTCTGCAGTCGTTGGCAAAAAAGATGCTTTAAAAGGTGAAGTTATAGTTGCTTTTGTATCTCTAGAGAAAGACGTGAAAAGTTCTTCAGAATTAGTGGAGGACTTAAAGAAACATGTTGTCAATGAAATTGGAATTATCGCAAAGCCTGAAAAAATTATAATTTCTGACTCTCTTCCGAAAACACGAAGTGGAAAAATTATGAGGAGAATTTTGAAATCTTTGGCTGCTGGAGAAAAAATTAGTGGGGATA
>QCDS01000047.1 GCA_003278685.1 Prochlorococcus sp. AG-355-K03
TAGGAACTACTAACTCTGTAGTCGGAGTTATAGAAGCTGGTCGTCCAATTGTTATTGCAAATTCTGAGGGATCTAGAACTACACCTTCAATTGTTGGATTTACAAAAGAAAAGGAAATAGTAATAGGAGACCAGGCGAGAAGACAACTTGTTCTAAATCCTAAGAATACCTTTTATAACCTAAAAAGATTTATTGGTAGTGACTGGGATGAATTAGATGAGAATAGTATTTCTGTTCCTTATAACGTAAAGGCTAATAACAATGGAAGCGTTAGGGTTCTTAGTCCAAATACAGAAAGAGAGTATGCACCTGAAGAATTAGTGAGCTCATTGATTAGAAAATTAATTAATGATGCTGAAACTTATCTTGGAGATACTGTTGATTCTGCGGTTATTACTGTCCCTGCTTACTTTAATGAATCTCAAAGGCAAGCTACAAAGGATTCTGCAATATTAGCTGGTATTAAAGTAGATAGAATTCTAAATGAACCTACTGCTGCTGCTCTAGCTTATGGTTTTGAAAAAAGTTCTTCTAATAATGTTTTGGTTTTTGATTTAGGAGGAGGAACATTTGATGTTTCATTATTAAAAATTTCTAATGGTGTATTTGATGTGAAAGCCACTTGTGGTGATACACAGTTAGGTGGAAATAATTTTGATTCAAAAATAGTTGATTGGCTAGCAGAAAAATTTCTTGCTAAAAATGATATTGACCTAAGAAGGGATAGACAAGCTTTACAGAGATTAACTGAGGCCGCTGAAAAAGCTAAATGTGAATTGTCAGGATTACAAAAAACAAAAATATCTTTACCATTTATCACAACAAGTAAAGAAGGGCCGTTACATATTGAAGAAACCTTAGATAGAAAAATATTTGAATCATTATCACAAGATTTACTAGATAGATTATTAGAGCCTGTGCAAATAGCCTTAGATGATTCTGGGTGGAGCGCTGAAGATATTGATGAGGTAGTTCTTGTGGGAGGCAGCACAAGAATTCCAATGGTTCAACAATTAGTGAAGACCCTTGTTCCAAATGATCCTTGTCAATCAGTTAATCCTGACGAAGTTGTAGCAGTTGGAGCTGCGATACAATCTGGAATTATTAGTGGTGATTTACAAGATTTACTACTAAATGACGTTACTCCCTTATCTTTAGGCTTAGAAACTATTGGTGGTCTTATGAAAGTGCTCATCCCTCGTAATACCCCAATACCAGTAAGACAATCTGATGTTTTTAGTACGTCTGAAGCCAATCAATCATCAGTCGTTGTTCAAGTAAGGCAAGGAGAAAGGCCTTTAGCCTCTGAAAATAAATCCCTTGGTAAATTTAGACTATCAGGAATACCTCCAGCTCCAAGGGGAATACCTCAAGTCCAGGTTGCATTTGATATAGATGCTAATGGTCTTTTAGAAGTAAGTGCAACTGATAGAACAACTGGAAGAAAGCAAACAGTTACAATTTCTGGAGGTTCAAACTTAAATGAGCAAGAAATAAATTCGTTAATTGAAGAAGCTAAAGCAAAAGCTAATGAAGATAGGAAGAGAAGAGCTGTAATTGATAGAAAAAATAGTGCTTTAACTCTTATTGCGCAAGCTGAGAGAAGACTTAGGGATGCTTCATTAGAATTTGGACCTTATGGGGCTGAGAGGCAACAACGGGCTGTTGAATTAGCCATTCAAGATGTTGAAGATTATATAGATGATGATGATCCTCAAGAATTAGAAATTTCAGTAAGTGCTCTACAAGAAGCATTATTCGGTTTAAACAGAAAATTTGCGTCAGAAAAGAAAACTGATAGTAATCCCTTACAAAGCATTAAAAATACATTTGGATCATTAAAGGATGAACTCTTCTCAGATGATTATTGGGATGAAGATCCTTGGGATAATCAAATGAATAGAAATTATAGAAATTCGAGGTATGGTAATTCTAGGGACGATGATCCATGGGACAATGACTACTTCCTCTAAAAAAGACTATTTGTCGATTTTGGGTTTATCCCTTAATTTCGATGATAAAGAACTTAAAAAGGCCTTTCGAAGAGAAGCACGAAAATGGCATCCAGATTTAAATAAAAATGATATTAATGCGGAAGAAAGATTTAAATTAATTAACGAAGCATACGAATATCTACGTGATCCTAATGTAAGAAAAAATAATGGGGATGAAAATGTCCATAGTGATAGCGAAAAAAATAATTTCAAGATTGGTTTTCCTGATTTTGAAGATTATCTTGATTCATTATTTGGATATGAATATTCAACAAAGAATTCCGATGAGTATGAAAACGAACCATATGAGGATGAATCGACAAATACAAATAATGATGAATTTAATCATTATGAATACCCTACAACCTCTCCAGAAGAGCCGCCACCAGTTAAACTCCACCAAGATATTGAAACAGTTATAGAATTAACTCCTGATGAGGCATTAAATGGAGCTTCAATTTTAATTGAGCTTGAAGATGAAACTGTAGTAGAAGTTGATACTCCTCCATTCGCTGGAGATGGTTGGCGATTAAGACTTGAAAATATTGCAAGAGGAGGTAAAGATCATTATCTACAGTTAAAAGTTCAAACGGAAAGTGGTCTAAGAATTGATGGTTTAAGAGTTCTATATAAATTAGAGTTATTTCCTCATGATGCACTTCTTGGTTGTGCAGTAGAGGTTCCTACCCTTGATGGAAATGTCACACTCCAAGTACCACCAAAATC
>QCDS01000048.1 GCA_003278685.1 Prochlorococcus sp. AG-355-K03
CTTCATGCTCAATTTCGGAATTGGGTTGTTGAGATTTGATGTAAGGGAATGTGTTTGCAGAAGCTTGATCACCTATTAACATTGAATCACATTGACTGTAATTTCTTGATCCTGTAGCTTTTGTTCCCATTTTCACAAGACCTCTATAGCTATTTTTTGAGTTACCTGCACTAATACCTTTGCTAACAATAGTTGATTTGGTCTTAGGACCAATATGGATCATTTTTGTGCCGGTATCTGCTTGCTGAAGATTATTGGTGAGAGCCACTGAATAAAATTCTCCTACCGATTCTTCCCCTAAAAGAAGACAGCTAGGATATTTCCATGTAATTGCAGACCCTGTTTCAACTTGAGACCAGCTAATTTTACTTCTCTTACCTAAACATTTTCCTCTCTTGGTGACAAAATTAAAAATTCCGCCAATACCTTCTTCATCACCAGCATACCAATTTTGCACTGTTGAATATTTTATTGAGGCGTCGTCTAATGCTATAAGCTCTACAACTGCTGCATGTAGTGTATTTGTATCAAACATTGGAGCTGTACAACCTTCTAGATAACTTACAGAACTTGATTCTTCAGCAATGATTAATGTTCTTTCAAATTGTCCTGAATCTCCACTATTAATTCTGAAGTAGGAAGATAGATCCATAGGGCAGGTAACACCTTTTGGGATATAAACAAAAGAACCATCACTAAAAACTGCAGAATTTAATGCTGCAAAATAATTATCATTAGCAGGAACTACTGTACCTAAATATTTTTCAATTAAATCCGCGTGATTTTTTACTGCTTCACTTATTGAGCAAAATATAACTCCATGTTCAGCAAGTTCTTCTCTAAAAGTTGTGGCTATAGAAACACTATCAAAGACAGCATCTACTGCTACATTTGTGAGTTTTTTTTGCTCCGTGAGGGGTATTCCTAATTTGTCAAAAGTCTCAAGAAGTTTGGGATCAACTTCATCTAAGCTAGAAATTTTCTCTTTTTGCTTAGGGGCAGAGTAATAAATAATATCTTGATAATCAATTTTTTTGTATCCTAACGCTGCCCAATCAGGCTCTTTCATTTTTTGCCATTTTTTAAAGGCTTTTAATCTAAAATCAAGAAGAAATTTTGGCTCTTCTTTTTTCTGTGAAATTAATTTTATGACATCCTCATTTAATCCCTTTTCTATTTTTTCAGTTTCAATATCAGTAACGAAACCATATTTGTAAGGCTCTTTTACTACATCTTTAACTAAATTTTCGTTGACCATGTTATTAAAAATAACTTATTACAATTAGCTTTATATACTTTAACGAAAGATACCCCCAATATTGAGTTTTTTTCCTTTATTAAAACTAAAAATTAATGTCTAATCATCTTGATCCCTTTTCTAACCCATTAAATATAGAAACTATTCAAGAAATTGATAATCTTGATCTACCTATAATGCAGAAACATCATTTAAGAATACTTGCTCATTGCCTTCAGATTTTAAAAATTATCGATTTAGATTATAGTTTAGAAAATCAAAATAAAAATCTCCTGAGAGAATGGTGTGATAACCAATCCAAAAAATTTGATGATAAAAAATTTAGTGATCTTTTTTATGAGCAGTTAGAATCCACTTCTAAAAAATTAAATGGTTTTTCAAAAAAAATAGGTAAAAGTATTAAGGATTTAGAGATAGATGATTTAGTACTTTTAGTTGAACAACGTTGAATTCATTTTTATTTAACTGATCCCGAAGAAAAAATATATTTTTGTTGAGTCGTTAACAAATTCAGGTAATAAAATTTAAAAAAAAAGAAAATTAATTTACATTTCAAAAAGACCTGAAAATTAATTAATTCCTTTGATACCAACTGTTTTGAAGAGAAATATCAATTTTGATAATTCTTTAGTAGTCAGAGGATCCTGACGACAGGCCAAAAAGACACACAATTCCTAAAAAAAAAGAACATACTGATCCCAAACAAAAACGGAGAATTTAAAGTGGCTGATGGGATCATTAATAAAGATCAATTACTCTCACTAACCCTAAGACAATTACGTCAAGAAGCTAGTAAGTTATCTGTTCCGCTGTACAGTCGCAAAACAAAAGCCGTTTTAGTTGATTTAATACTTAAATACCGAGAAAAATATACAAAAAAAACTTATAACGTAGCTTCACAGTCAAAATCTGAAGAAACTTCTGAGTCTACTGTTTTCAACAGTAGTGAAGAAGTTAAAACAAATGTAGTTTTCCTACCCCGAGATCCAGATTGGGCTTATGTTTTTTGGCAAATTTCTGATGCAGATAGAGAAAAAGCACAATCTTTGGGAGCCAATAAATTATGTTTACGATTATTTGATGCATCTGGTTCTGAAGGAAGCAACTTGAATCAAGGAACACTTAGGGAGATAGCAGTTGATAGTTACAGTACTGAGTGGTACTTGCCGATCCCACTTGCAGATAGAGATTATAAAGTTGAATTAGGTTACAAATATGGTTTTAACTGGATGTCATTGGCATTTTCTTCGATAAGCCATGTTCCTGGGTCTCATCCTTCCGAGCAAATTCTTGATAAATTTGTTCCTTTTAATTTAGATTCTACTTCTGAGTCAATCCCAGATATTTCTAATCCTGTTATTTCAGAACAAAATGGTATGCATGAAAGGTTATACCAAGCAGCAACTAACGTTCCCCTCAGAAGAAAAGTTGGTTCTGAAGAATTTATGGA
>QCDS01000049.1 GCA_003278685.1 Prochlorococcus sp. AG-355-K03
ATAAAGCCAGAGGTAAAATCAATTAAACCTAAAAACAGAACTGTTAAGGATGAAATAATAGACGTAGAAGTTGATTCTGATAATAAATAAGATTTTAAATTAAATTAAACAATACTAGATATGCATCAATCCTAAAAATAAGGATATCTTTTTGAATAATTTGTTATTTTTGATTTCAATATAAAGGGTCTTAATTTTAATATTTTAATTTGAATTATAAGAGGTTTTTATGAATCTAAAGCTACCTCGATAGCTGCTATTAAGTTTTCGTCAAACGGTTTAACACCTGGTTTGAATCTTGCAATTACTTTACTGTCTTTTCCTATCAGAAACTTTTCGAAATTCCATTCAACATCTCCTTCAGGTTCAACTTTGTTAAGGGTTGTGTAAGGTTCTGTGGTATTGCCTTTAGCATGAACTTTTTCATAGATTTCAAACTTAACGCCATATTTTGTTGTGCAAAAATCTTTTATTTCTGGAAGAGAGTCAGGTTCTTGTTTTCCAAAATCATTACAAGGGAATGCAAGTATCTTTAGACCTTTGCTTGAATATAAATCATGTAGCTTTTGAAGATCCTCATACTGAGCGGTATTTCCGCAATAACTCGCTACATTAACAACTAAAATTACCTCCCCTGAATATTCACCAAGTTTTATGGATGATCCGTCCGCGGTAAGAACTGTAGTATTTTGTACGTCAACTTGCATGTCTAAAAAAATTCACCCTTTGAAGATAGCATTGTATAGACTTTATTGTGTTTAATTTATATGGTGGTTATGGTTATTTCTTTTATAAGTTTTAATTTTTCATTTATTTAACCGTTTATAATTAATATTATTAATCATTTTAAATTTGGACCCTTTAGACCCGCTTACTGAAATTATTAATTCCGGTCAAGGTTTTTCACCTGCAATTGCTTTAGAAAGAATTATTTGGGCAATGATTGGAATCTTTTTTTTAGGAGCAATTTCAAGATCAATAACTAATAGCATGAGAAGTCAAAATTGGTTTGGTAGAAATTTTTTATTTAGTTATTCTAAAGAAAAAAAAATTATAGATGATACATCTTCAAAACCTTCTGGTGATGACGAATAAGTTTTATATATATGAAAGAATCAATTTTTTCTAAAAAGAGAATTTTATTGCTTGTTAGTGGCGAGCTTGGAAAAGAATTAGTAATAGAATCGAAAAGATTAGGATTAGAAGTTATTGCTATTGATCGATATGAAAAAGCACCTGCAATGCAAGTTGCTGATTATTCAAGAGTAATTGATATGGGAGATAAAAATATTTTAAAAAATGTTATAAAAGAATTTAAGCCTGACTATGTTGTCCCAGAAATAGAGGCACTTTCAATTGAAGCCCTAAAAGAACTGGAGGTTGAAGGATTCAATATTGTTCCCAACGCCAGAACTTTAGAAATTACAATGAATCGACATAAAATTAGAGACTTAGTTTCTAGAGATTTAAAAATTAAAACTGCAAAGTTTGATTATATTTTTGAATTTGATTATTTAGAAAAAAAAGCAGATGAAATTGGATTCCCACTTTTACTTAAGCCTTTAATGAGCTCTTCAGGAAAGGGACAGAGTTTGGTTGAAACAAAGAATGATTTACAAAATGCTTGGAAACAGGCACAAGCAAATTCAAGAGGAAAGGTTAAAGGTGTAATTATTGAAGAATTTATTAATTTTGATTTTGAGTTTACTCTTCTAACTGTAAGAAAAGAAAATGGTGAAAATATTTTTTGTTTACCAATTGGACATCTTCAATCTAATGGAGACTATCAATGTAGTTGGCAACCTATAGAGATCAATGAGTCCTTAATTATTGAAGCTAAGAGAATGACAAGTAGAATATTAAATAACCTTAATGGAGCTGGATTATACGGAGTAGAGTTTTTTATAAAAGGAAGTGAGATTATATTTTCAGAACTATCTCCAAGACCACACGATACTGGTATGGTTACATTAGTTAGTCAAAATATTAATGAATTTGAATTACATTTAAGGGCTTTTTTAAATTTGCCAATACCGAATATAGATCTAATAGAACCCTCCGCAACCAGAGTTATACTTTCTAATCAAGAGTATCTAAATCCTGTTTATGAGGGTCTTAATGAAGCATTAGAATTTGAAAAGACTAAAGTGCTCATATTTGGCAAACCAGTTTCTAGAAAAGGCCGAAGAATGGGTGTTGTTCTCTCATCAAATTCTGATATTAATTTAGCTAGAAAAAATGCAGATGAAGCTGCTCGTAAAATAAAAGTGAGTACTACATAAATATTAAATAAAAATAACGAAAAAAATACTTATTTCCTTTGTTTTTGTTCTAGGTCTCTCTGAGTATTATTTGAGTATGTTCTCTATTTCACAATGATAGAAAATTATAAAGGTTGGGATATAACTTTAAATTGGGATAATTCAGATTATCTCGAGAGGGATACTACTAATAGTAATTTTTTTAATCAAAAGGAAAAATGGATTGGTGTTCACTTAAATGGTGAAAAAATCTATGGTTCTTCTCTTAAAGAAATTAGGCATATTATTGATTATCCTAGTTTGCATGCAAATTAGGTAAAAAGATTTTTTTAATTATCCTGATTATTTTCATTATCCTCAATTAGTTCATTTGCAAGTTTTCTTA
>QCDS01000050.1 GCA_003278685.1 Prochlorococcus sp. AG-355-K03
AATTTAACTTTTAAATTTTTTTCTTTTTTTAAATAAGCTAATACATCAACTGAGTCAAAGTTTTTTTTCTTATTTGATCCCGACACAAGCAAAATTTCATAATTTCTTTTAATGTAGGAATTTTCAACAAAATCTAAAAAATCCTTATATGAATTGTCTTTATTTTTTGAATATTGATGATAAAGGCTATAGTGGTAGGTCACATTAAATTCATTGAAGTTTTTAGATATATATTTAATAGTTGATTTAAAAAATTCCTTCTTAATAAGTCCTTTACATGGAATATTGATATTTTTTATATTGTTTAATTTGCAGAAATTAAGTTTATTTTCTAACTGTGAAATATTTTTAAAAGACAATTCATATCTTATATTATTGTTCATTATTTTTGTATTCAAATTACTTCCATTAACATATTAACGAAAACAGGCATCTGCTACGATTCTTATTTTTGAAGACGTTTTTTTATTCTTACCCTTTAGCAAATAACTGGGGGAAATCTCCAATGCAGCTTTAAAAGAAATTTTATCTTCCGCAGATTTTGCAATAATTTCATTAAAACATTTCCAATTTAATGGTATTAATAAACCGGGCCATGATAAATAAAGACCTGCAAAAATCCCTAAAAATAGAAACAAAAAATACCTCATAAAAATAACTTTAATTTTACTAATTAATATAAATAAAAAACAAAGGCTTAATTTTATTGGAAAATAATTAATAAATTATTTACTTTCTTCTTATCCTAGATATTTAATCTATAAAAGATTTTCATGAACTCGAGAGGTTAGAATATCAAAAATAAAGTATTATTTTAAAATATGGCTAGCCAAGATTATCTAATTGCAATAGCTTTAATAGAGCAAAACTTAGTTAGAGCAATGCCTCTTGGAGGTAAAGAAATTAAAGATAATTTAGAGGAATCAGAAAATTTCAAGAAACTTGGAGAAGAGGTAATTTTAAATCTTCTAATGAGAGTGTTTCAAAGAAGTGATGAAGGTGCTTTAAAAAGGGCTTCTGAAGAAAAAGGTTTGCTCCTGGTTCATATGCATCCTAAAAGAATGCAGAAAGAGCTTCCATTCATTAAATCTGAATGGATAAGAGACGGAGATACACAACAGTTTCTAAAATACCTTGGCAATCTATCAAAAGAAGTATGGACTGCATCTTTCGTAAAGTACAAAGGGATTGAATTTACTTCTATCTCGAAGAATGATGAGATCTAAAATATATATTAAAAGTATTTTCTTTTTAAATAATTTCTTTCTTTACAATATTATTTTCCCTTGTGACTTTAAAACATTTTCTACCATTACCAAAATCAATTGAGGAGTATTCAAAATTATTTTTAATATGCAAAGCACAATTGCCCTCAATACACATACAAGATTCAATAACTTCTCTCTGAATAACATCATTAACGTAAGGTTCCCTCTCTTTCTCTTCATCGAAATGCGGGCATGCAATACCTTCAACTATGCCTAAGCAATCAATTATGGCTAATTCTTTAGCATACGAATCAGTTATACCTTTATCAAACCAACAAATAGCGCCAGCACTTACACCACTCATTACAATTCCTTTTTCATAAGCATTTCGCAAAATTTTATGTAAATTCCATTCTTTCCAAACAGCTAGCATACTTTTTGTATTACCTCCGCCAACATAAATGATGTCTTGAGTTAAAACTTTTTCTTCTAAGTTTTCTGTTCTAGAAAAGAAATCAATATGGCTTGTTATACAATCAAGTTTAGAAAATGCTCTATAAAAATTTAGTTTGTACAAACTACTATCGCCAGATGCTGTTGGAATAAAGCAAATTTTAGGTCTTTTTTTATTACTTAAAGAAACTATATATTTTTCAATTTCAAGAGAACCTAATGAACGTCCAAACCCTCCTCCCCCAATTGCAACTATATTTTTACTAGGCATATTAAATAAAAGATTTGTATATGAATTTAAGACAAATTACCATTAAAGATCAACTGGAATTAAAGAAGGTATATTTTGATTCAATTATATCTTTAGATGAAAAAATTTATAGTGAAGAACAAAAAAGAGCTTGGTCAAGCCAAGCTTGGAATAACACAAATTTTGATAAGTCAATAATTGAAGGCAAAGGATGGCTTATAAGTAAACAAGGGATTATTATAGCTTTTGCCACAAGATATCCCACCGATAGAATTGCGCTGTTTTACTGTAAAGGTAAATTCCAAAGAAAAGGCTACGGCTCTAAGTTACTTCATAAATTAGAGGATGAAGCAAAGAAAGAAGGTTTAGATTCTCTTTATACTGAAGCGAGCTTTATAAGTTATGAATTATTTCTTAAAAATGAATGGAAAATTATACGTAAAGAAAAAGTTATTATAAATAACATTTTTTTTGAAAGATATAAAATGACTAAAATTATAAAAATTAATTAATTAATAATGTCTGGCAAAAGCAAGAGATTAATTCTGATTCAAAGGATTTTAATTTGGGCGTTATACTTTTTTTCAGGATTTATACTTTATTCAAACCAAGGTATTTTGCCTTCATTAATAATTACTTTCTC
>QCDS01000051.1 GCA_003278685.1 Prochlorococcus sp. AG-355-K03
AATAATTACAAGCTTGTCAACAACTTTACCAATTTTAATAGTAATTCCTTTTATAACTACAATTAGTGATCCAGAAAAAATTTGGAGATTTGAAAAAATAAGAAGCACTGCTTCTTTATTTGGAATATATAATCCTAATGAACTTTTTTTGCCTTTTCTTTTGCTCTTTATTAGCGTTGTTGGAATAAATAGTTATTTAAGCGTATATACAATTAAATTCAATAATAATTTAAAAGCTTCAATAGGTCATCAATTAAGCAAATTAGCTTATAAAAAGGTTATTTACAGCACTTATGAATACTATTTAAGTACCTCAAGCAGCAAAATTATAACTGACTTCCTTGAATCAATTAGGAGATGTGTTGAAAGTATTTCTTGCTTTATTGATGGCATTACAGGATTCTTTGCCTTTAGTTTTATTCTTATAACTTTATTTATTGTAAGTAAAGAAATAACTTTTATATTAATTGCTTTCGTAAGCGTTATATATTTTTTGCTTGGATTATTGAAAAGTAAAATAATCAAAAAAGAGGGTCGTATCCTTTCTATCTCTAGGAATCTACAGACTGAACTGATACAGGAAACACTTGGTTCCAAAAAAGATCTTATATTGATGAATAATCAGAAAACTTTTATAAAAAAATTTACAAATATAAATTCAAAAGCTGAATTTGCAGAGAAGAAAATTGAAACTGCATTACAAAGTCCAAAATCTATAGTAGAAGGTTTCTTTATAATCTTACTAGGAGCTCTAGCCTATATTCTAAAGTCAGTTTTTGATATAGATCCAATCCCTGCTCTAAGTAGCATTGCATTAGGATTACAAAAGCTTCTCCCAGCTGCATTTATGATTTATTCATCTTACGTTGGGATAAGGTACAGATATGATTTATCAAGAAAAATTATTGATCTAATTAAGAATACCCCACAAGATATTAATTTTCTTAATCTTTCTAAGATTGAGCCTATTTCATTCGAAGAGATTAACCTAAATAAAATCAACTATTTTTATCCAAAAACAAGTAAAAAAATTATAAGTAATGGAAGTTTAATTATTAAGAGAGGCGAAGCAATAGGAATAATTGGCAAAACAGGGTCTGGAAAGTCTACTCTGATTGACTTAATAATGGGTTTTATTAAGCCCCAATCTGGTGAAATATTATTAGATAAAATAAATATCCTTGAACCTAAAAACGAAGAAGTTCTAACAAGATGGAGAAAAAGTATTGCCCATGTTCCTCAAACTATTTTTCTTAGAAGTTCTACAATTATTGAAAATATTGCATATGGTAGAAGTATTGATGAGATTGATTTCGAAAAAGCAAAAAGTTGTTGCGAAGCAGCGCAAATTTTAAATTTCATTAATAGTACTGAAAATGGTATGTATACAATGGTGGGAGAAAGAGGTATAAACCTAAGTGGAGGTCAAATTCAAAGAATTGCCATTGCAAGGGCTTTATATAGGGATGCCGAAGTTTTAGTTCTTGATGAGGCAACTAGTGCACTTGATCGTAATACTGAAGAAGAAGTTGTTGAATCCTTAAAAAATTATCACAAAAAAATTACTATTATTTCAATATCCCATAGACTTTCAACAGTTTCAAATTATGACAGGCTTATTAAAATAATTAAGGGACAAATATTATCTGTTTAAATAAAAAAACATCATATGATCCGCATTAAGTTTAGATCAGGTCAAGGCTTGGGGAATCAACTATGGCTATTTGCATCTGCAAAAAGTATTTCAGAAAAACTAAATTATGATCTTGAAATTGAAGATATTGAAAAGTTTAAAGGATTAGATTTTATAAGATTAGATTGTGATAATTTTGCAAATAAAAAAACAAATATTAATAACTATAAAGTATTTAATGAGAGACAATATTATGATAGTGAATTAAAATACATAATTTCAGACTTTGATGCAAATGTTCTAAATATTAAAGATGAAACCATCCTGGAGGGACTATACCAATCTGAAAAGTATTTCTTTGGGAACTTAGACAAACTAAAAAGATATATCAAAGTTGATAAAAAGATTATCAAGTCAAATCTTATTAATAAAGATATCTGTATTTTGAACATCAGAGGAGGAGAGTACAAAAGGCATAAAGATTTTATGCTTATGAAAAGTTATTGGGTTAATGCTATGAGAAATTTTGAAGATATATTTTCTGTAAATAAGTTTATAATTGTAACTGATGACTATTTATATTCCAAAGCTCTCTTCCCTAAATTTGAAATTGTCCATAGTGATATAAAAAAATGTTATGCGACAATTTTCAATTGCAAAAATATAATAGTTTCAAATTCAACTTTTTCTTATTTTCCTTGTACAACTGGCAAAAAAAAGAATATTATTGCTCCAATGTTTTGGGCAAGGCCAAATAATAATAAAAATCGCTGGGTATCACCTGCAAATATATATAAAGATTGGACTTATCAAGATAAATTCAATAATTTAAAGTCATATT
>QCDS01000052.1 GCA_003278685.1 Prochlorococcus sp. AG-355-K03
ATCCCTAATAGAATCTATATAAGATACATTTAGGTGTTTAATTTAAAGAAATTGGAACGCCTACAAGAATAAATAACAAATTTGATGTCAACCAAATCTCATTCATTAAAAGGAAAGCTTACAGAAAATTTTTCTGAATTTTCTCAACTATCTGACTATTCTTTTATGAATTCTCTTAAAGCAGATCCTCAATCAACAAAAGATGGAAATGATCATAAGCCGCGTTCAGTATATTCAGGTCATTACGTACCAGTTGTTCCAACTGCTATTCCAGAACCAGAATATATTTCCCATAGCAAGAAACTTTTTAAAGAACTAAATCTAAGCTCAGATCTTATTAAAGACAAGAATTTTTGTCGTTTTTTCTCAGGTGATATTTCTGTTGCTAATTATCCAATGAGTCCTGTTGGTTGGGCAACAGGTTATGCATTATCAATTTATGGGACTGAATATACTCAACAATGTCCCTTTGGTACTGGCAATGGTTATGGAGATGGCAGAGCAATTTCTGTTTTTGAAGGTTTATTCAATGGGAAAAGAATGGAAATGCAACTTAAAGGAGGAGGTCCAACTCCCTATTGTCGTGGAGCAGATGGTAGAGCTGTCCTAAGGTCTAGCGTACGAGAATTTCTCGCACAGGAATTAATGAATGCCTTGGGAATCCCTACCTCAAGATCTTTAACACTTTATGTCTCACGTTCAGAAATAGTTAGAAGACCGTGGTATTCCAAAGGGTCCAGATATTTTGAACCTGATATCATGATTGATAATCAAGCGGCAATTACTACGAGAGTCGCTCCATCTTTTTTACGTGTAGGCCAGATTGAACTTTTTGCAAGAAGAGTTCGTAATAATGCGCATGATGAGGCCCTCAATGAACTAGAGATGATAGTTCAACATCTAATTCATAGAAATTATAAAGATGAAATTGAATATGAGATTTCAATTGAAAGTAAAGTAATAAAACTGGCATCTTTATACAGATCAAGACTAATATCACTTATAGCTAACTGGATGAGAGTTGGTTATTGCCAGGGTAATTTCAATAGTGATAATTGTGCTGCTGGAGGTTATACATTGGATTATGGCCCTTTTGGATTCTGTGAATTATTTGATCCAAGATTTCAACCATGGACAGGTGGAGGTGAACATTTCTCATTTTTTAACCAGCCTTCTGCAGCGGCAATAAACTTTAAAACATTCTGTTCCTCTCTTAGTCCGTTACTTTCGCAAAGTAAACAAGATCAAGAAAAGTTAGATCAAATAGAAAAAAACTTTTCTGAATTAATGAATAAGGAATTGATGAAAATGTGGGCAAACAAGCTTGGTTTAGAACATTACAACGAAACTCTAATAAATGAATTTTTTAATCTCATGGTCATTTCAAAAGCAGACTATTCAATTTTGTTCCGTAAACTCTCTGAAATACCTGATAACTTAGATTCTTTAAAAGACAGTTTCTATTTTCCAATTGATGATGAGCTCAACAATAGGTGGGAAGTATGGCTTCAAAACTGGCAATCAATCTTGAAGAAAGAGGGAAATATTAAAGCGAAATCAGCATCAATGAAATCCCTTAATCCAGTCTATACTTGGCGCGAATGGATGGTCGTTCCCGCATATGAAGAAGCTGAAAAAGGAAATTACAAAAAAATAAAAGAGTTACAGGATGTCTTTAGCAATCCATATATAGAACAATCCTCAGAATTAGATCAAAAATATAATCGACTAAAGCCAAGCCAGTATTTTAACTATGGAGGAGTATCTCACTACAGCTGTTCTTCATAAAAGTTTAATCCTCAAACTGATAGAACAACTTTGAGAAAAATCTTATTTATTTATGGCCGTAGGTATTCCAACTACTGATACAACTCCTACATGAAGTATGGCCGGCTTCTTCCCAGCATTTTTCACATAGTGGGGGCCCCCATTATTACTTTCTATAAATGCATCACCTGCTTTAAAGAAATTAATTTCATCACCCCTCACATGCTTTAATCTTCCTCTGGTGACATGAATCAACATTGGGGAAGGATGAATATGAATTGGAGTTTTCAAGCCAACTGGAATTTTTACTTTTAAGAGTCTTAATTCAGGCTTACCCTCGAGATAATTAAAATTTTTACCACTTAGTCCTTTTGAACTTTGAATAATAGGTATAACTTCAATCTTTTCTTCTGCAAGAGAAGGTTTTGGTAAAGCTAAAGTCCCAATAAAAAGGAAGCAAACTGGAATAAATTTTTTTAATTTCATTAGATATTTGAGTTTCACTAATAATAGGTAGTTTGCAAAAATAATAAACTAATTTATTTTTTATATAACTTTTCTAATTGCTTAATTTCTTCTCTTAAATCCTTACCTCTATTATTTAATTTATTATTCTTAATAACTATTGGGATAATCCACCAGGCTTGAAGACCTAAAAAGATAAATACTAGGATCAATAATTCAAAAGTACC
>QCDS01000053.1 GCA_003278685.1 Prochlorococcus sp. AG-355-K03
CCATCTTTTTCAAACATTGATTTTAAATCAAGATTATTTCCTTTCAAAAGAGCAATTAAAACAGTATCTGAAATTTTTAAAGCTTCTGCAGGTTCTTTATCTTTGTTTATTCCAAAAATCCAAGTACAGGCAGCAACTCCTAATGCTCTTGCGATACAATCATCATTTCCAATTTCATTACAAGGTAATCTAAAAGACTCCTCAATTTTTTTTAAATCATATCCATTCTCACCTTCTGGAAAACCAGCTTGAGCTGAAAAAGGAAATAATAATAATAATATTGCAGGAAGAATTAAGCTTTTCACTTATAAATAACTGGATATAACCGTTGAATCGTAAATATGACCTGCACTCTCAATTAATGGTTTAACTGCTGGATCTTCAAACATAGATATTGATTTACCTTCTTCACCCTGCTCAATAAGAATTACACTTGTTGGATCATCTTTCTTTACACCTTTGTATAAGCAAATAATTCCGCGCTCTTTATTCATTTGTATATTTTCTTCGCTGTCATAAACCGCAGCCCATTCTTCAAAAGGTACGCTAATTTTGAATGTGAAAACGGTAGTTTCAAGAGACATAATAATAAGGAGCTAGTTGCTCCCTATTCTAGATAGACTGTCAATAATCAAGAAAAAACTGGTGGATAAGGTGTTTGTCCATTCATTAATGCTGTGTCAATTGGTTTACAGATATTCATCAGAGCATCTTGTCCGAAACCTGGACCAGAGGGACCGTCTATAAACTCCTGAAACTCTTCAGCTGAAATACCGTCTTTTACTTCCCAAAAACAATATACAGGACCAGTTTTAGTTACGGCATTTGCAGAATGGTTGAAAAATCCTTTTTCTTTATTAGCTGCAACCGCATCATCCCATCCACCACCTGGTGACATTGCCGCATAAGCTGTTTCCCACCATTTTTCAGCTTTTCCTGCCTTAAATTCATGATGAACAATGTAAAAAGTTGATGCCATAAAAATGATATTTAAACTGCTAATAAAGTTACTTCATATAAGTAAAGGGAAGATTAATTTATTTTGAATTCCTAAATAAAAAGGGGGCTCAAAGCCCCCTGCGATCGACTGTCAATATATACAGCCTAAATCAGAATCCAGATATTGCTTCATAGAAATCAGCATCTGGCAGTATTTCCTTCAAGGGTTCAATCTCCTTGGCAGGGCCTTGAACCTGCACAGTAATATCTGACACTTCAAAAAGCTTGGGAATCATATGTCCCATATTTTTGAGATGAAATAAAGCGGCGGCACCATCTTTATATGCCTCTCTTACATAAGCCTTATCTGACCCGCAAGTAGTGATATTAAAAAAAAGGCAATCAGGTTCATTAGCTTTTGTCAGCACCAAAATTTCTTCTAAAAGAGCTATGCACTGGTCCATCTTCCCATCCTTGATTGTGAAGTGGGGATGGATAGAAACCATGGTTGTATCTAGAGACATTAATTTATAGATATTTCTCTTATCTTTTTAGCAACTAATCTTTATGAACAAGTTAAAAATATGGATTATCTAAAAATTAAGAATGTCAATTTGGTATCGCATGTACCGTTTATACGTTTTTTGAAAGCTATTAATTGTATATGAGTTACTTTGCTGAACCAAACCATATTGAATATGATGCATGGTTCGATGAAAACATCGACCCAGTAGATCTTGTGAATTACTCAGATGAAAAGGAGTTCAGTGATTCGGTACACTTTAAATTTCATAAGATGTCCACTAGAAATTTAACGATTGGTTCTTCTGATAATTTTCACTGGTAAGTAAAAGATTTTTCACTCCATAGATAGTTATGAGTCTTACGCAGAATATGTTCCATCACTTTCTCTTCGTGCTTTAGCTAATACAATTTCATCTACCACTTTTTCAATCATGTAAGCACTTTTTTTACCAAAACATTTTTCTTTTTTAATACTCTCAAAATCATTTGGGATTAAATCATTATGTTCACAACAGTCGCATTTAATATCAATTTTCTTACCTCTGAAAACCTCTAAAGCTCTAGAAAAAATCCATTGTTGAACTGAGATACTTTCCCAACTATCAAAATTCGACCATTCATCAAAATCCCTATTAAGGATGCCTTTTAGTCCATCAGCCTGATTTACATAAACTAAGTATGAATCTTTTCTTGGTTCATCATTAATACCAATTGTTTTGACAGAATTTTGATTCATTAAATATAGATTGGTTGATTATCCTTATAAATCTAGAGGATAATTTCAAAAATATAAACAAAAAAATGTCTCAAATAAGATCATTAATTGCTTTATCTAATCTAGAAGTATAGTTTGTATTTCTGAGTAATTCAAAATCCTTAAAATCAAAGCCCGGGCCAACACAACAGCTCACTAAAGTAAATTCGCCT
>QCDS01000054.1 GCA_003278685.1 Prochlorococcus sp. AG-355-K03
GTTATGACTGTAGGAATTTATTACGCAACTACAACTGGCAAAACTGAAGACGTAGCTGATCGTCTTCACAACTTTATCTCTTCAGCAGAAGCACCTAAAGATGTATCTGATGTGGATGATCTTTCCGAATTTGAAGGTCTTGATGGAATCATCTGCGGTATACCTACTTGGAATACTGGTGCCGATGAAGAAAGATCTGGAACTGCATGGGATTCAATTTTGGAGGATATTGGTGAACTAAGTTTATCAGGAAAAAAAGTTGCAATTTTTGGTTTAGGAGATTCTTCTACCTATACAGAAAACTATTGTGATGCAATGGAAGAACTTCATAGTTACTTCACAAAAGCAGGCGCCGAAATGGTCGGTTACGTAGATAAATCTTCTTATACATTTGATGAGTCTAAAAGTGTTATCGGAGAAAGCTTTTGTGGATTACCTCTTGATGAGGACAGTGAATCTGATTTGACCGATTCTCGTCTTGAAACATGGGCTTCTCAGCTTAAGGGTGAAATCCCTTCATTGGCTTAAGCTTTCTAAGATAATTCCTCCCTAGTTTGTAACATTTGTTCTTTCACAATATGTTTTTTTTACATAAGTAATTAAATCTGTAAAGAACATGTAAAAACAATAGCGATAAGCAATATGCTCAATTTGCTGTTTACTTAAATCAAGTGTTACAAACTTACGGAAAATCTGATGTCACCTATGACTGGTACGCAGGGAATTCTGGTGTTGTTGGCCGTTCAGGTAAATTCATAGCTGCTCATGCTGCCCATGCAGGCCTAATGATGTTCTGGGCAGGAGCTTTTGGATTATTTGAATTGGCCCGTTATGACGCCAGTATTCCAATGGGTGCACAGAAAGCAATTGTTTTGCCTCACCTAGCGGGTATTGGAATTGGTGGCGTTGAAAATGGTGTTATTACAGAACCATATGGAATTGTTGTAATTTGCACATTACATCTAATTTTTTCAGCAGTATTGGGTGCTGGGGGATTATTGCATTCCAACAAATTTGCAGGTGATCTTGGAGACTACCCAGAAAATAGTAAGCCACAAAAATTTGATTTCGAATGGGATGACCCAGATAAATTAACTTTTATTCTTGGTCATCATCTTATCTTTCTTGGGCTTGGAGCAATTATGTTCGTTGAATGGGCTCGTATTCATGGAATTTACGACCCAGCAATTGGATCTACAAGACAAATTATTTACAATCTAGATATTGCCGCTATCTGGAATCATCAATTTGATTTTTTAAAAATAGATAGTCTAGAAGACGTGATGGGAGGACATGCTTTCCTAGCTTTCCTAGAAATAATTGGAGGTGTTTTCCATATTTGTACTAAACAATTTGGAGAATATACAGAATTTAAAGGAAAAGGATTACTTGGAGCTGAGGCAATTTTGTCATACTCAGTTGTTGGTGTTTCCTATATGGCTTTTGTTGCTGCTTTTTGGTGTGCTTCAAATACAACCATATATCCAGTTGATCTATATGGAGAACCCTTAAAGCTTCAATTTGAATTCGCTCCTTATTTTACTGATACAGTAGATTTATGTTCAGGGTCGTATAGTTCAAGAGCTTGGCTTGCTAATACTCATTTTTATTTGGGTTTCTTTTTCTTACAAGGTCATCTTTGGCACGCACTAAGAGCAATGGGATTTGACTTTAAGAAAATTGGTCAAGCTTTTGACAATATTGAAAATACAAAAATTACCCAAAACTAGTTTAATCAAATAAAAAACCTCTCCTCTAACAGGGAGGTTTTTTTTTGTAGAATTATTACACATACTCAAAAAATTAATGGGTAATCTACAAGAAATTAATTGTAAAGAGATTTTCAAAAAGGCTTATGAAAATCGTTACACTTGGAAGAACGATTTTCATGGTTACCAAGGTAAATGTAGTTTTTTTACTAATGATCATATTTATAAAGGTGACTTTGTATTAGGCAAAGACTTTAAACCAAATATTCAAAATATAGAAGATGAGAAAATTGTTAAGAGTATTGCCTCTCAGTTATTTGAAGTGTGTATACATAGGGTAAAGAGAGAATTTGAATCAGTGCATTCAGAAAATAATTTTAATTTACTTAAAAACTCTGAAAGTGGTGTTGAAATGGGTGTTTCAGGTAAAAATCAAGGTGATAAATATAGAGTTAAAAATAACTGTATTAATATGGTCTACAGAAAAATTCATGGAACTATAATAGAAATTTTTGTAGAAGAATTTATTGATACAGGAATAGGTTCCCTTAGTAAAAAATACAGTAGTCAACAAATTGATCCAGATACACTTGCAAAAAATTCTCAAA
>QCDS01000055.1 GCA_003278685.1 Prochlorococcus sp. AG-355-K03
TGAGAGCAATGGAATTATAACTACCCAATGTGAGGCAGAGGGATTTAGAAGAATAAGTTTTCACTCTGATAGGCCTGATATTCTAAGCAAATACACCGTGAGAATTGAGGCAGACAAGAATGATTATCCTGTCTTACTTTCAAATGGTAATGTCGTGAAAGAAAATAATCTTGCAAATAATCGACATGAAATAATTTGGGAGGACCCATATCCAAAACCTTCATATCTATTTGCATTGGTAGCAGGGAAACTTAATTGTATAAAAGACAATTTCATAACAAAATCGAATAAAAAAGTAAAAATAAATATTTATGTTGAGTATGGCGATGAAAAATATGTTCAACATGCAATAAGTTCCTTACAGAAATCTATGAAATGGGATGAGGATAAATATAACCTTGAATACGATTTATCATTGTTCAATATTGTTGCAGTCAGGCACTTTAATATGGGTGCAATGGAAAATAAAAGTCTTAATATTTTCAATTCAAAACTAATACTCGCTAATTCTGAAACAACAACGGATGAGGAATTAGAAAGAATAGAGGGAGTGATCGCCCATGAATACTTCCATAATTGGACGGGAAATAGAGTGACTTGTAGGGATTGGTTTCAATTATCTCTAAAAGAGGGTTTAACAGTATTCAGAGATCAACAATTCACTGCGGACGTTCATAATCGCGAAATCAAGAGACTTGATGATGCAAAATTTCTTAGAAGAAATCAATTTAGAGAGGATTCTGGTCCAACATCGCATCCTGTAATGCCAGAAAAATATCAAGAAATAGACAATTTCTATACGACCACGATTTACGAGAAAGGATCAGAAATAATTAGAATGCTTTATAAGCTTGTAAAAGATGAAAATTTCTATCAAGGATTTAGTAATTACATCTCAACATATGATGGAAAGGCAGCAACAATAGACCAATTTGTCGATAAAATTTTAGAAAACAATAAGGAAATCGATCCTGAAAAGTTTAAAGTCTGGTACAAGCAAAATGGGACACCAAAAGTTAAATTCAAGAGAATCTGGGATCAAACAGCCGAAGAACTTACAATTGAAGCCTCTCAAGGTAATCCAATAAAGAAGAATCCAATAAAGAAGAACCCATATAATGATTTACCTCTAATAATTCCTATAAATCTGGCTATATTTTGCGGTGAGAATAAAACGATAGAAAAAACAGTTGTTTTAAAAACAAAAAAACAAGAATTTATTTTTAGGAATATAAGATCTCACCTCCAAATTCCTTTAGTAACTTATTTTCGCGAATTTTCTTCACCTGTTGAGTGGGAATCAGACACTACCTTTGATGAAAAATTTTTAATCTTAAGATATGAAAAAGATTTTTTTACACTATCTAATACTGTAAAAGTATTTTATAAAAAAATTATTTTATGCAGATTAGATGAAAAACCAGATCATAAAATTGAAAATAAATTAATAAGCACCTTAATATCATTTATTAAAAATAAAGATATTAATTTATCCCTTTTATCAGAATTACTAAGTATTCCGACATTTGCTGAAATTGAATCGGAGATGAAAAATATAGACCCTTTAAAGATCTATAAAACCATTGACGAATTAAATCATTTATTCGGTAGCAAATTAAAAGAAGAATTATATATTAAGCTACAAGAAATAGAGAAAAATCTAGATAAAGTTTGGCCAGAAGGTAAAAATGAAAGAAAACTAATCGAAACTATTTGGAAACTACTCTTGCATAGTAATGATGAGGAAATTAAATGCAAAATAATTAATTATGTCGATAGTAATTCGATGACGCTAGCAAAAGCTGCATTGAATTCTTTTAGTAGGATCAATTGTCCTGAAAGAAAAATTATTTCAAATATATTTTTGAATAAATGGAAAAATAATAGTGTCGTTTTGGATAGTTGGTTCTCATTCAATGCTTCTATAGAAGTTGATGAAAAAACGAATAGCATTGAAAAATTATTTGAAAGTAAGTTTTTTGATTCAAAATCACCAAACACTTTAAGAGCTATATTAAATACTTTCGTAACAACAAATAGTACTTTTCATGCAATGGATGGTTCTGGTTATAAATATATTGCTAAAAAAATAATTGACTTTGATCAATTAAATCCAATCGTAATTTCCCGTTTTGTGAAAGTATTTAGTAGATACAATTATTATTCAGACCCTTACAAAAGTAAT
>QCDS01000056.1 GCA_003278685.1 Prochlorococcus sp. AG-355-K03
ATTTTAAATCATAATGGATTCCATACTCTTTAGATCTACAAGATTACAACTTAACTCCTCTTCGTAATCCTGAACTGAAATAAAATTATTTAAAAAACCTGAATATTTTGCATCTCCGCCAACGGTACTTGAAAGTATATATTTTGGATTGAATTTGTTAATCAATTTAGGTATTACATCAGCACCTTTAACAAAAGAACCTACCAGAGGTAATTCTAAATTTTTTGTAGGAGTAATGACTACATCAAGATTTTGTTTGTTTAAACTTTCATCAAGATATCCATGGGGTTCAATATAAAACCCATTATCTTGATCGTCTTTAACAATATATCCGTTTTCTATTCGTGGTACTGGAGCCCCAGCAGTGGCTTCAAAACTTAAATTAAAATGATTTGTCTTTTCACTTGGCTTAAGCACTTTAATAGAACTAAAACCAATTTTTTTTAATGTTTCAACAGCACTTTTAGGGCAAATTATAGGAATATCCTTTCTGAAGATCTCTAATGTTGGAGCATGACAGTGGTCAGGTAAACCTTGGGTTAACAAAATAATATCTATTTTTTTATCTATTGAAATTTCTTCTTCTAATGATCCTTTAAAAAACCATTCACCTGGAGGAAATATTAAATCTCCTTTGAGCCAAGGATCAATGATTAAATTGGTTTTTTTAAATTTTATAAGCCAACCATTTGATCCAAGGTAGGTCGCTTCAAAAGTCATTATCAATTAATTGTTTTATTAGACTATAAGGTAATTTTGGCTTTATCGAGAAATTAATAATTTAGATTAGTTTGCTTCATTTAAGATTTGAAATGACTTTCTTTTTAGATTAAATATTAAAACTTGATCATCTTTATAACTAATCTCAAAGTTTTCTTTTTCAAGCATTTGTATTGGTATTAGAGCTAATCCTCCTGTTCCTGAAAATATGATTGGCATGGTGCTATTTTTAGTCCCATTCATTTTTTGTAAGTCAATAGCTTGAGAAACTATTTTTCGGGCCTTGTCGAATCCGTAGTCTTCTATTAACTCAGGCCATAAAAAGTTAACTAATTCATATTTCGAAAACTCAATTTGTACTGTTTTCATTAATAAATAATAAATATGCAGTGATTAATTAATTACGATATTTAGTTAATTACTATTTTTAAACCTATCCATGACTAGTTGCAACATATCCACTACATCACCATTGGTTAAATTTAAATCCTTCTTTAAATCATTACAAGTTAAATTCATTTCAAGTGCCGCTTCAGCCATATGATTAACTTTTTGGTTATCACCGCCCAATGAAATAAAGGGATTGAAGTTTTCTATCATTTAATACTTGTTGTTACCACCTAGTTCTAGCTAAGAAATAATTAATTATCATTTATTGATACAGAAGCTTATAAATATGTCATTTAATATTTAGAAAGTTTTTATTTTTAAACTAGTGATAATGATATACCTTTTGATATTAATGCGAATCTTCTGGCTCTGACTAGTAAAGGAAATATGAAATTAGTTCGTTTATTTGATTTAAACACTCTAGAAAGTAACAAAAGTAAACTACTTGAGGGATTATTTATTTGTTTGCAAATAGTATTAATTGCATCTGCCCCATGAAAGATATTTTCATCTTTCAGAAGAATAGCTCCTTTATCTAGGTCATAACCTTTCTCTAGGAGGGATTTAATAAGAGTTAAATTTTTACGACCATCAAGAATTTTAATATTATTTATCTCGCTTTTGATCTCAAGGAGCTCAGCAAAATGGTTGCAGAATGGGCATTCTCCATCATAAATAAAGGTAAAGTTGGAATTCATTAGAAAAAAAACAGTTTTGATGGTCTTAAAGTGCGCCAGAAAAAGTAGTAATGACTCGATAATAAAACAAATAATAAAAATTTAGTGGATTTCTTATAAATGGATGGTTAAACGAATCTAATAATTACGAAGAAATGTCTCAATATGGGTATATTTTTCATAAAAATCTGTATGCTAACTCGGAGATATTATGTTTTAAAATCATGAATTTATTAGCTTCTTTTGCTTTAGGTGGGTTCAATCCATGGGCAGCAGGCTTTGGA